>MFIM01000001.1 GCA_001780725.1 Candidatus Giovannonibacteria bacterium RIFCSPLOWO2_02_FULL_45_28
CGGTTCGGGCTGGGAAATCGGAGCATATGTGTATCCGGTTCCTCAAGCTCCGACCATTGGCACCCCCTCTGCTCTATCTCCTTCCTCCATCCGCTGGGCTTTCACTGACAATTCAAATGATGAAACGGGATTCAAGATTTATGATAGTAATGACAATACTGTTAATTCGGCTACTCCAGACGGCCTTTCATATCTTGATGAAACGGGATTGTCATGCGGCACCAGCTATTCAGGCAGATACATCAAGGCCTACAACTCCTACGGCGAAAGCGTAGCTTCGGCTGTGGCTTCATCTCAATCTACCAATATTTGCGGAGAAGGCGTGATTGTGGGAATTATTGGCTCTCGCGGCGGAACTCTGGGAATGGCCGCTCCGACTATTCCCCCACAAACCTCGGCCGAGCCTGCCTCGCCGAGTCAAGGCGGGCCGGGTCAAATAGCGCAAACTCCATCCGCGCCTCCAGTCTTGGCTCCGTTCATCTTTACCGCTGACCTCAAACTCGGCATGAAGGGAAACGATGTCAAACAGCTCCAGATATTCCTGAATCAGCACCTTGATGTCCCGCTTGCTAAAACAGGCCCAGGCTCGCCGAGAAACGAAACGGACTTTTTCGGGCCTCTGACCAAAGCCGCAGTGATTAGATGCCAGGAGCAACACGCCAAAGAAATTTTGGCTCCTTGGGGTTTGACCAAAGGAACGGGCTTTGTCGGAAAAACCACCAGAGCGAAGATTAACGAGTTGATGATGAAATAAGAAATAATTGATACAATAACTCTGTGGCCACAATTAAGAAAAAATATAACGTGGAGGGGATGCATTGCGGCGCGTGCGCAACGGGTATTCAAATGTACTTGTCCAATACCGAGGGGGTTAAATCTGTTTCGGTTGATTACAACAGCAAAAAAGCCGAGATAGAGTACGACGATAAAAAAATCAACGACGCCGGCATAGCCAAAAATGTTGAGGAGTTGGGGTACAAAATAAAACCGGAGTAGATCAATGCACGCCGGGCATCTGCGAGTTTGACCCTCCGCCAACTCCGACTTCTACCATAAATTTTGTGAGGATCACCTGGCCTCCGCGTTTAAACTCGCCGAATATTGCATAGATGCCCGGGTATGGAAAAGCATAATTGAGAAAAACGTCGGGGCCGAATTTTTCCGGAAGAGCCGACGCGCTGGCCGCTCTGGAATCCTCTTCCTCGCCTTCGTGAGCAATGGCTTGCGGTACAATTATCCACCCCTGATGCTCCCCTTCTTCTGCGGACAAAGCGCCGTGCGTGTGGTTAAAAATTGAAAGGTCTGCGGACACTATCGCAAAATGCGCTGGCGCGCCGAGATACAGCTCAAGATCATTAACCGGCGAGCCGTTTCTAAATAATTTATACGCAAAACCGACTTCTTCACCGGACCTTATATTTTCACGTTCAATTTTCAGCTCAACGTTCAGTCCGTCAAATTTTCCTTTCCTTGCAAAATCTTTTTTTAGCGCTCCCGCCTTTCTTTCCCCAACGTCAAAAGTCTTATGGAAAGAAATTTCTTCTCCTTTATATTTAAAATCAACTGCCAAAATGTAGCGCCCGGCTTTGGGAAAAGTAATCGCAAAAGGGAAAACGCCGCCAGAAAGCATATCTCTGGTAATCACCATTTGATCTTCGGGATGAAAATGCAAAAAGGCATCTAAATTTTCGTGAATCGCCACGACATGCATCAGCCTTTCATGCGAATATTCGTATGCGGCCTCGTCCGGTTTCGCGCCGGATGACGGCTGAATACGAATTTCAAAATTAATCGGAACTTTCTGCTTTGGCGCATCCAAATTTTTAATGTCCGCCAAAACCGAAGGCCGCTCAACGGCTTCTAATGCTTTATGCTTCAAAAACCAATGCGGAATTGTGTAAAGAAAAGTAATGCCCAAAAGCAGCGAAAGCGCGACAAAAAACCAAAGCTGAAGCGCGCGCCTCTCGCGCGGCTGCGCGCCGCCGAATTTAAACCAATACCAAAAGAGTGGGGTGACCCAGAGCAAAAATAAAACCCAGTTTCCGGCGTAAAGCGGCAGACCGAAAAGTCCGGTTTTCCCATCAAACTCTTCAAGACCGTGCTGATGGGGCGGTGCGGTATCCAAGCGCGATGAAATAACGCCTAAAAATCTTTCCTCCTGCGTTACGGATTCCAGAAGCGAGTGGCTTCCGGAATATGTCCACCAGCCGTGCGAGAAAAGTCCCAAAACCAAAATAAATCCTGCAACAAAAACCATTGCCCAACCGGTTGCTTTTTCAATTCTTTCGCGGCGGGAAATCACCCAAGAAAGAGCGTTGACTCCCAAAATTCCCAAAATCGCCAAAATCAGAAGCGGAGTTATTCTTCCGAGCGCGTGCACAAAGAACAAAAGCCAGCCGTAAAAAACATCTCCCGAAATCGCAATCCGCGTAAGAATCAGAGGAGTTGCCGGATGCGGGCATCCGACGCCAATGTTGCCCAAAAATAACCCCAAAAGCAAAGCCTTTAAAATATCGCCTTGGCGCTGTATGAAACCCGGATGCGCGCCCGAATAAGTCGGCATGCGGAAATTGATAAGCCCAAGCTCTCCCAAAGCAAAAAGATAAGTAAAAATTCCGGCGATGAAGTAAAGCCAGTTTTTCACCGTCTCCAGCGGAGCATCCAGAGTGCCGATTGCAAATTCACCAAGCGCCGCGGTGATTAAGCCGTAAAGGCTTAAAGTAATTGACACGCCAAGGCCGAAAGCCAGCGCGATAAAAAGCCCCTTTTTCACACCCTTGCCCATAGAAAGCGGCACAATCACAAAAGCAAGGGGTAATGTGCATGGCAAAACAATCATTGAAAGCCCCGCCGCAAAACTGAATAAAAACCATCCCGCGCCGATGGGCGAAGACTGGCTAAACCCGAAAAACCACACCAGCCCCGTGATGAAAATAAAGAATAGGGCTAAAATAAGTCCAACCAAAAGCTTTCTTGGCTCCTGATCTTGCATATTTATATTATACATGCTAGGCTTTCGTTAGACAAAAAATTAAGGAGGTAGTAAAGTGGATAACAGTTTCAAGAAAGACACATTTGCTATCGCGGTTGGAATGTGCCTGGTTGCTCTGTTTTTCGGGTCCTTGGGGTATCCGATCTGGTTAGGAGCATTGATCGGATTTTTTGGGGGCTACCTGACGCGCATTATTGAAGAACCACAAAAAATCGCATGGGCAGCCAAAACTGCATGGAGAAACATAGTTGGGTGTAAACCGCCAGAAAACTGGAAAATCAGAGTAGAAGCGATAATTTGGGCAACTATCGGAGTAAATGGACTTGTGGCATACACGATCGCCCCGCTTATGACTTGGGCCATATTGGGAAATGGCTCCGTTATAAAAACACACTTGCCAACGTTATTGGCGCTTTCAATGATTTGTTCGTTGATGCCCGCCGCATTAATCTACTTCACCTACGACAATGAATTGCATAAAACCGCCAGATTGCTGGGAAAGCATTGCAATGTGATTGCCATCCCGTTTTATGCCGCATATTTTACAATTCTGTGGACTTGGAAAGCTGTAATCAAATTACCGTTTCTATTCGCAGTCTCTTTGCGATTTACAAGAACTTTTCTGCTCTTGGTGCACTCGCGCGATGCCGTAGCGTGCGGCATATATGGATGCGCTTTCGGAACTGGAATTTCTTTGTTCGGCCCCGCAAATCCCGTTCTTCTGTTGGTTTCCGTCGTGGTCGGCGCGTTGACCGGAGCAACGATGCGAAGAGTTGTGCTTTACCTCCTACAGCCGCAATCGGCCTAAAAGTTTTTGATAAATTTTTTTGTATGCTTTTGCGGATATATTCCAGCCGAAATCTTGCTTTTTGCAATTTTGGCGCATTGATTCCAATTTGCGTTTTTGGTAAAAAACGCCTAGAGCGCGCTTCATCGCTCCAAGCAAGGCTTGTGGCGATTTTTCTTTAAACAAAAACCCGGTCTTGCCATCCGTGATGCTGTCTTTAAGGCCTCCCGTTGCGCGCGCAACGGGAATTGTCCCATAACGCATTGAGATCATCTGCCCCAAGCCGGACGGCTCAAACAAAGACGGCATCAGAAAAAAATCGCAATTCGCGTAAATCTCGCGCGCAAGTTTTTCATCAAAGCCGATTTTCGTAAAAACATTTTTCGGATAGGCCTCGGCTAATTTTAGCAGGGTTTTTTCGTTTTCTTCTTCTCCTTGCCCCAAAAACACAAACTCGGCGCCGTATTTTTTAATAAGTTTTCTTACAAGCGGGACGATTAAATTGATTCCTTTCTGCGAAGTCAGGCGGGCAACAAGCCCGAAAATCGGCGCGTTTTTGTTTTTAAACAAACCAAGTTTTTCCTGAAACTTTATTTTGTCGCGTTTTTTGGAAGGCCAAAAACTGTAATCTATTCCGTTTAAAATTCCTTTTAGTTTCTTTTCTCCGGCCCGTTTTTTTAAAAACCTCTCCAAACCCTCTCCGTATTCCTTGGTCAAAATCTCTTTGGCGTACGTCGGGCTCACAGTGGTTACAAAATCAGCGCTTTTTATTCCTTCGGCCATCCAATTTTTGCCCCTCCACGCTCCTTGATTAGCTAAATTGTGGATCGTAAAAACAACTTTCGGAGAACTTTTTAGTAATTTCACTAAAAAGCCCGTGTGCCAATCATTTGCGTGCACAATATCCGGTTTAAAAAAACTGCAACGGATAAGCTCAAAAACGGCTTTTGAAAAAAATAAAAAGCGGTCAATTTCTTTTTTCCCGCCGGCGAAAGCTGTCCGCTCAAAATAAACCGGTCCGCGGCTTAAATATTTTTTATTGTCTATTAAAAATACTTTCACACCTTTTTTGCGCGCCGCATAAACGACGGTTTTTCGGCCTAATCTGCAAACCAACTTAAAATTTTTCTTAGAGATGTGTTCGTATCGCGGAATTACAACCTCTGCGTCAACGCCGTTTTTTTTAAGCGCTTTCGGCAAACTTCCCATCACATCCCCCAACCCGCCGACCTTCGCCAACGACGCCATTTCAGATGCCACAAACAGCGCTTTGATTTTACGCTTCATATTTTTTGAGTTCCGAGATGCGGTCGCGGATTTGCGCGGCGCGTTCAAATTCCTGATTTTTTACCACGATTTCCATTTCTTTTTTGAGATTCTCAATCATCTTTTCAATTTCTTCTTTTGGAAGTTTTGGCATTCCGGTATCCGTCCTTTGGCGGATTTCCTCGTCTTCTTTGCGCGAAAGTTCGTCTACCACTCCGCCCCTTTGCCAGTCAAACGCCGTGAAAAGAATGTTTTTATAAAGATCGCGCGCGCTTTCTTTGGTTTTTTCTGCAATGCCCGGCATTTTTTCTACGGAATCGGCAAGCTCCTTTGCGCCTCTTTCTATCATTTCAATAGACCACCAAGGCCGGGCGGAGGCCCACCAATATTGGTCGGAATGAAGCGCGCGGTCCAGCGCCATTCTTGCCTCGGCAAACGCAGGATTTTCGGAATCTGCTTTTTTAATAGCGGAGAGCGCAAGATCCGTAAGCTCCCACTGCAATTTGTGGACAGCATTGTTCTCGTCTTTCCACCTTGAAAAAGGTTTTTTCATTTCCAAATCCTTTTCCATCAAAGCCCATGTGGAAGGCTCCGGATTTATTGCAAAGATTTCTGTAAAATGTTTTGGCAATTCCGAAATGAGAACCGGCGCAATTCCTTTATCCTCGTATATCTCAAAAAGCAAACGCTCAAGTCCGGGCCTATGATGCCCGAAGGTTTCGCCGTCCATTGCCGTAAGAAGATACTCATGTTTCGCCAGGCGATCTCCGAGGCTGCGCACCAAAAGCTTGCCGGTGCCGACCTGCCCGGAAAGCATAACCCAGCTCATTCTGCGCTCGCGAAAATAAATCAAAAAATCGCCGAGGCCTTTTATTGAGTAAATTCTTGAATAATCTACCGGCCTAAGCTCCGAAGGCGCAGAAAGCTCATCGGCTATTATCCATTTGTAGCCCATTTCTTTGGCTATCTTTGCCACTCCGGCCGAAAATCCCATCTCCGGCGGGAAAAAGCCGGAAGCAGTAGGGGTCCAAAACCCGCCGAAATATTTTAAGAGGGTCTCTTCGTTTAATTTAATCTGCCTCGCAATCTCGTCTTCCGGCAAAAAAGGCAGAAGCGGATGATACTTCGCGCTGCCAGTAAGCTCAATCTGCCCGCTTTTGAGAAGATCGCGAATTAAAGATATTACATCATCCTCGCCGCAATTATCCAAATGCTCAAGCAAAATGCCGTTTATATTGAGAGTTATTTTTGTGCGGCCTTGTTTTTTAAGCCCCGAAAGAATTGGCCTGTAAGCTTCGGCCGCAACCCTGTGTATCCAAAACGGCTTCTGGGTTGGCGGCTGGTAAAAATGCAAAAAGTTAGCCCAATACATTTCCCTTTTTTATGTCTATTGCTTTTTCAAAAAGTTTTATATACTCTTTCGCCGAATGTTCCCATGAAAAATCTTTAGACATTGCCCGCCTCTGAAAATTATTCCAAAGAGAAGGGTGGCGGTAAGTTTCGTAAGCGCGCACCAAAGCAATGGAAAGAGCTTGGCTTGAAAATCTTTCAAAAACAAATCCTGTGCCGGCCTCATCTCCGGGGCCGTAATCTTCCACCGTATCAGCCAGTCCGCCGGTGCGCCTTGCGATTGGAATAGCCCCATATCTCATTGCCTCCATTTGAGTTAGTCCGGACGGCTCAAATTTTGAAGGAATTAAAACCGCATCCGCCCCCCCGAAAACCAAATGCGGCAAAACCGTGTCAAAACTTAAATGCGCTGCAACGCGCTCCGGAAACTTTTTCGCAATTTCGCCGAAAAAACTCATATACTTCGCATCTCCGGATCCCACCACCACAAGCTGCATGTCTAATTCGTGAAGCAGGGCCTCCAAAGAATCAAAAAGCAGGTCAAATCCCTTTTGTTCGTCCAGGCGCGAAACTATCCCAACAACAAACTTCTTAGAATCCTCCTGCAAACCAAAACATTTTTGGAGCTCAAGTTTGTTTTGGATTCTTAACTTCGCGCTTGAGACGTCGTAATTTGCGGGCAGGTGCGGATCCGTCTTCGGATTCACCGTATCGTAATCTATGCCGTTTAAAATGCCGTAGACAACCGATCTCCTTTCTCGCAGAAGGCCATCAAGCGACTCTCCATAGTCTAGAGTCATAATTTCTTTGGCGTATGTGGGCGAAACTGTATTTATAACATCAGCGTACATAATGCCGCGCCGCATCATGTTTAGTTTAAGCAATCTGGTGTCAAAAAATGAAGGGATCTGCGCCTGCCCTGCGTCGTAATCCATCTCGGATACGAATTTATGGTCAAACATTCCCTGATAATAAAGATTGTGTATTGAAAAAACAGTTGCTATGCCGCTAAGGCGCGCGTAGTCCTTGTAAGTGGTTTTAAGATAGTTCGGCAAAAAAGCAGCCTGCCAATCCGACGAAACAATAATATCCGGCATCCATTCGCGGTTTTGATTCAAAAATTCAAGCACGCCTCTGGACAGCAGCGCCCAACGGACAGTGTCGTCCGCATATCCGTAAATATTCGCGCGCTGCTCGTAATATTCGCGGTTTTCTAAAAAATAAACGTTTTCGTATTGTTTAATATTGCATTGCAAATGCCGCGGCTGCCTGTTTTCTTGCGCGTCGGTCGGGACCATGAGGCCCTCACTCAGCATTTTTAAAAAAAATTTATCCTGATTGATTCCCGCGTACCGAGGTATCATGACTCGCGCATCGTATCCAAGCGCCGCCAAAGCTTTCGGCAAAGCAAACATCACTTCCCCCAAGCCGCCGGCCTTGGAAAACGGCGCGGCCTCCGAAGCCACAAAAAGAATTTTTAGATTTGGTTTCGCCTTAAAAATCTTCATTATTATTTAATAATACGCTAAAATCAGTTTAATGGCTAGCTTCGTCAAAATCGCCGTCAGTCCTCAAAACTTTGGCCGCTATAAAACCTTAACGCCAAAAGCTTATAAGCTCGCGCGGACAGCGGCTAAAAAACTGCGCGGCAAAAAAGTGCTTCATATAAATTCCACCGCGGCAGGAGGCGGCGTCGCCGAGCTTTTGAAAAGCCAAGTGCCGCTTGAACAAAGCCTCGGCATAAAGTCGCGCTGGTTCACAATCAATCCTCCGGCATATTTTTTTAAAATAACAAAAAAAATGCATAATCTCCTGCAAGGAAAGTTGAGTGATTCGCTTAGCGCAAAAGAAAAATCGGCTTATCTTGGCACAGTAAAAAAAATGCTGCCGGATTTCAGGAAACTGATAGATTCTTTCAAGCCAAATCTTGTCATAATACATGATCCGCAACCTCTGCCCTTGATTGAGGCGCTGACCGCGAAAAAACCGTCATCCATACTCCGCATCCACATAGAGCTTTCTGCGCCAAATCCTACTGCGATGGAATTTTTGCGGCCGCTGATTCAAAAATTCAACACAGTAATTTTTACCAACAAAATTTACAAACCTCTCTGGCTTGCGGCTAAAAAAGCCAAATTTGTGATGCCGGCCATAGACCCTTTTTCGCAAAAAAATAAAAAAATGCCGCTCACGGAAGCGGAAAGCATCCTGGCTCTCTACAACATAAACATAGATAAGCCGGTCGTTTCACAGATCTCAAGATTTGATCCGTGGAAAAACCCAATGGGGGTTATCAACGCCTACTATATCGCCAAAAAATCAATACCGGATCTGCAGCTTGTGTTAGTCGGAGTTATGGAGGCGGCAGACGACCCGGAAGCAAAAGGGCTTTTCAAAAAAGTAAAAAAACACGCTGAGGGCGATCCAGACATATTTCTTTTCTCAAAAAAATCCGATCTTTTGGGTGTTCCGAACGCGATTTTCATAAACGCGTTGCAGACGGCAAACGACTTAGTCATCCAAAAATCCATACGCGAGGGATTCGGGCTTACGGTAACGGAGGCGATGTGGAAAGGAAAAGCGGTGGTTGGCGGGAAAACCGAAGGGATAATGCTGCAGATAAAAAATAACAAAAACGGGGTTTTGGTTTCTTCGCCGGAAGAGGCGGCCGAAAAATTAATAAAACTGATAAAAGACAGAAAATTGCGCGGACGACTTGGCAAAGTAGCCCGAAAAACCGTCAAAAAAAAATTCCTTATGTCGCGTCTTGTATTAGATCACCTGAAACTTTATACTCTTTCTATATGAACAAGATTAATAGTGCGGTTATTTTGGCAATTGCGTTTGGGGTAATGGTTTTCGCGTTCCGAACTTCAGCCCAAAGCCAAGGCCAGGAAATTCACATCTACGGCAACGGTGATATCCACCTTGTCGGAGCGGAACTTTTCCTGAAAAACGCGCTTAACTTCTATACTATCCGCAGTTGGGACAGAAGGTGGACAATGCCCACAGACTACTCTACCAAATTTCAATCGGCTTATGGAGCACCGATTGAGCCGAGCGCGCTTGAGAAAGGGCACTTGCTGGAAATTACCGGCAAACTAATTTTTAATAAGGAGTTTCAAGATTATTCGGAAATTGCGCCGACGCTGATTAAGGATTTAAATATTAAAACTGGAGAGCCCTTGCCCTCCGTAGCTCCGAGCGAAGGAGTGGCCACTCCTGCTACGCCAAAAGCTATAACATTAACCAAACTTCTAAAACGCGGCTCGGAAGGAGAAGAGGTTAAAATTTTGCAAAATTTTCTTAAAAAACAAAAACTGTTTCCGCAAATTGAAGAAACGACTGGATTTTACGGGCGGCTCACGGAAAGCGCAGTCATTAAATTCCAAAAAGCCAATGCCCTAGAAGCCATCGGACATGTTGGGACCAAAACCCGCGCACTCATAAACTCACTTTTGAACCAATAAAAACCGATATTTCTTCTTAGCCCAATCGCCGGCATAATCCACACCCACCCGCGTGGCGCGTTTTATTCTAAATCCTCCCGCCCTTAGCGAGGCTCGCCCCGATGGGGCGGCAATCCACAAACCAGTCGCGCGGCTAGCTAGTTTATCATTGAAATGCTTGTCTATTTTGAGAAATTTCGTGAGTTTAGCCGGACCGTCCAACTCTTTTTGAGGCGAGTATTTTGGCGGACATTGCGCAGCCCGACGGGGCGAGCATAGCAATCCCGCAGCAGCGAGATATGCGTATCCGACAAAATGCTGCGCCGAAAAAGGAGTTCCGGAAACTCCCCTAATCAAAACCGCCGCCGGATAATCTTTCGGCCCGGTCACAATATTCAGCATCCAATGCATGCCATAAGTAAAATAAACATACCACCTTCCGGCTTCGCCGAACATAGGCGCGTTCCGCGCCGTCTTGCCACTGTGCGCATGCGAGGCTTTGTCCTGCGGCCCGATGTAAGCCTCGGTTTCGGTGATCATAAACGCCAACTTAGACGTCCGACGTCTAAGCACTAAAAACTTCCCAACTAAATCCCTCGCCACCCTCAACGCCGGCCTCTCAAAAAATTTTTTAGTTAGAATTTTTCCCACAAACGGATTATATTAAAATTTAGTCAAAAATAAAAGGGCTTCGAGAAATTTCGAAGCCCTTCCGAGTTCCAGGAACAATTTGACCAAGCTCTAGAAACTCACTAGAAACTCACCAGAGGACGACCAGCAATGCTGTCGTCGCGGTAGTCAGACGAGTAGTAGCAGACACCGGCCAAGCCGCCGTACCTGCGATCGCCGCAGCAAAGACGGCGGGAGTCCTCAAAAACATCTTCAAACCACTCCCACATATTGAATCTCCCGCGGTTGGAATCGTAGACATTGCCAATGAAGTTGAATTCACCGGCGCGCTCCAGACAAGTTTGAGCCCGTGTTACTCGCAGTGCCGAAGCCATGTAAGCAAGGACCACATCATCCCACTCTTTAGGTGTTATCGTAAAACGCGAACCCCGTGGCGTGTTGTCGTACTTACCGACAACTTTCAGATCGCAGCGCAATCGTTCAATAATTGGCGCCCAAGGGTCGTTCGGGAACACCTGGCTTCCGTCAGTGTAGTCAACTCCTATGGAAAAATCTGCAAGACACCAACGACGCTTTAAAGTTACGGCGTCAACGTTAACCTTTCCCTCTCGGATTTGCTTGTAAAGCCAGATCTCCGGCATTGTGTAATCTTTGAGCTCCAAATCTTCTGCCAGAACAAGCTCGGGAAAAAAAACAGGATGCATATTGTACTTAGCGGCGTTTTCTAGAAACTCCGGAGTCCAAACGCCTGGGACGGGATCAACTTGAAGCCGCCCGAAAAACTTCTTGAGCTTTCGGCGAGCTTGCGCACGGATTTCATCTGCCCAAGCTGGCCCTCGCGCCACTGCTTCAAGCGGATTTTCCCCCTTGAGCATAAGAATTGTGCGTTCCAGCCAAAGAACTCCGTCTGGGCCACTCCACTTTTCATTTAAATCTCTCTGCACGCCAAGCAACTTACTCGGCAAGCAACCGACCACGTCTAATTTGGCCACGGTCAGCTTCCTTTCTTTTTGTTAAACACGCCTTGCCCGGATCAAAGGCTCCAGGTTCGCCTTGTTTGGAATCTGCAACCATTGTACTCCCTTTTAAGTTAATTGTCAAATTTAGCCTTATTTGTGTCCTAAATAGTCCCCTCTTTTTGTAAAAGTTTGCGTTTTAATTTCGCGCCGCGGTTATATCCCCCGATTTTACCATCGGAGCGGATAACGCGGTGGCAGAGGATTTTTGGTCTTTAAAACTTTTATTTTTCATTTTCGCAGCGCAAAATCCTTGATTGCGTTTTCTGCTCTGGAAATTCGTGAATAATCCCTAATGTTTTTAAAAGGCAACATTCCGGTAGTCTTAAGTGAATGCCACGGAATCCAAATCGCGTTGGCGATTTCTCTTTCCAAAATTCTCAAATTAAATAAAACGTCTAAGTTTTTAACAGTTCTTATTTTTTTATACTCTTTTAGAATTTTTGCATAAAATTCACGCTTTGGGCCGCTTGCTTTGGACTCAAAAGCCAACACAAAAACCGCCAGCATAAAAGACGGATCTCCATAACCAACTTTCTGCCAATCTACAAAAACAGCCGCCTTCTTTTTTTTCAACCAAAACATATTCTCCCCATGGATATCGTTATAAATAAACTCCGGCCATGCTTTAAACAGCGCTTGCTTGTTCGTATTTAAAATTTCCGCCCCTTTCCGTGACAAAATCTTTAGGGCGCCCGCAAGCTTTTTGGTTACTTCGTATCTTTTGCCAATTTTCTCTATTTCCTTAATGCGCTGGTTCCAATTTTTAATGTTCACGGAGTAGTCTTGGTATCTAAATTTAAAAAAACCCGGACTTATTTTTATGCGGCTGGTTTTTGCTATAAGCTCAAGGGCGGCTTTCAGTGCGCCGCCATCCAACGTCCGAAGCTTTGCGTAAGGTGTTCCCCAAATATAACTTTCAAGCAAAACCGGCGCACTAAATCCTTTTTTATCTAAAATTAGCGGCTTCGGAGACACATGATATTTTTCCACCAACTTAAGAAGTTTGAATTCCGATTCAACATTAAACATTTCCCCAGCGCCAACGGCTTTGGGGTTACTTATCCTCAAAACCAGCTCTCTCCGGCCGCTTTTAAATTTATAATTAAAATGATTTCCGCCGCCTAAATATTTTATAGAACGTGGGTGAAACTTTTTATCAATTAAGTAATTCTTGATTTTATAAATCGGAAATCTTGCCATATAAAATTATCTATATTATAATACCACAATGGAGCAAGAACCAAAAGAACACGACGAGGAAAGGGCGCTTGATTGGCTCTTGAAAGAAAATGAGAGCAAAGAAAATGAGGGTAAAGATATTAAAATAATAAATCCCAAAGAAGAAAGGGCGGAGCGCAAAGCCGCAAGAAAAAAAACCAAGAGGCTTCTTGATAATTTCGGCCAAAAAGAACTTTTTAAAGAAAAAACTTAGCCAGTTCTTTGTGCGAAGAGACTTTAGTATAATGGCCGGCTTCCGGAAAAACGTTTAAGTGGTCAAATAAAAATCTATTAGGAACGTCCGCAAGGACGTTCAAAATTTTTGTCTCGTCGTCAACATAATGCGTCACGCCAAGCTCTTTTGCTTTGGTGTTTTTCTCCTCCGGCTCCACGACAAAAAACGCGTTTGCTTCATTAAAATATTTCGGCCAAAGCCCGCGCGCGCACAATAGCTTAATTGCAATCGGAGGATCGGAACGCCTCGAAATCAAATAATATGGTGTGTTTTTTGATTTTATTTTCCGGAGCAAATCCGAAACATTAGGCATCAATTTCGCCCCCAAAGATATTTTAATGTCGTGATACAAGGCCGACTGCAAAACTTTTAAGTCCTCCGGTTTTAAAATGTTTTTTATTATTTCCGACGGCGCGTCGGCCAGCTTTATGTTGTAGCCCATTTTACCTGCAATCGCAACCTTAAGAGGGCAGTTATCAACCAAAACGCCATCCATGTCAAATCCTATTATTTTTTTATCCACATGACGCGGCATATAAGTTTATGCTAGCCTGATTCTAGACTTTGATAAAGATGGCGGAAATATAAAAATGCAGACAAAAGAAAACGTTTTTGAGGCAAAAGCGCAAAAAATTCTAAAATACTTAAAAAGTCCGGCGAGATATGATGAAAAATTCCTGCCTCGGCCGTTTTTTCTGGAATTTACCGGCTCTCCATCAGCAGGAAAAACCACGACGATAACGGAGCTCGATAAATTTTTCCGGCGCCAAGGTTTCAGGGTTCTGCGCCCACAAGAAGGAGCTGAAGTAATCAGGCACATTGAACGCACAACGCCTCTTTACAACATCCGCACCGGTCTTTATGCGCTTGAACTCTTGGTAGATATCAGCGCCGGACACACCTATGATCTTGTTATTTTTGACCGCTGCATTTTTGATGTTTATTGCTGGATGATTTACTGGGCAGAAAAAGGAAAGCTGTCTCGGCAGGAAAAAGAAACTATACAATTATTTTTCCTCTCAAAATTTTGGGTAGACAAAATTGACGCCGCTTACTTCATGATCTGTGACCCTAAAGTGGCAATGGAACGAGAACTGCGCATTGCGCTTTCGCAAAAATTGGGCGAAACCACAAACCCTAAAACGGTGCGCACTCTTGTGGTGCGCTATAAATCGGCATACAAGATTCTTTCGCCGAAGAATCAGCAACTTCAGCTTATAAATACCACTCGTCTTACAGAAACAGAAATGGTAGAAACAATAGCCACGAACATTTTAGATATTCTTGAGCAAAAATCTAAAAACCCCGCCTAACGGGGTTTTATTTTATCCGGAAACGCACTGATTGAGCGCACGGATTTGGGAGTTGTAAGTGTTAATCAGCAACTTTGTCGCGTTAACCAAAGTGTTGATTTGGTTGGCAAGATCGTTATATTCGCTAACTCGTTGATTGTATTCAGCAAGCTCTTTTCTGTTTTTCGGCTCCGAACTCTCCAGCTCGGCGCGCAGCTGGTTTGCCGTAGCAACCAACTCGTCAATTTTTTTCTCCGAAGATTCTATGCCGATTTTTAAATTCTGGTCCGGCTGCGGGCAAGCAGACAGAGGTTTAGCGAAATGCTGTACAGCAAGCCACACATCGCGGCTCTCAAATGTTCCGCGCCCAACCGCCACGCCGATTTCCATCCAGCTCTTCCCTAAAATATTCGTGCGGTGTCCCGGGGAAGCCATCCACGCATCAACCAGGGCTTTATCATTTTCAAACCCGCCCAAGGCCAGATTTTCCCCAACGGAAATAAATTCGTAATTTGCTTCCGAAACCAAATCGCCGACCCCCTTGCCGCCGGGCGACTCATGTGCAAAGTATTGATTTTTAAACATATCTTTCACTTTAGCCAAAGCCGACTCCGCCAATTTTGAATTAGGAGAAAGAGCTGGCAATCCGGCTTTTGTTCTTTCAGCGTTGGTCCACAAAAGAATCCCGTCCGGAGTAAGCTTTGCTTCGGGAATCGCCTTTTTTTCTACCCGCAATGGCGGCGGGGTTACAATTTCTTTTTTGATTTCCTCAAAAACCTGTGGAGCGGATACATTTGGTATATCCGTAAGATTATTTCGCGCGCCGAAAAACCAAAAAACGGATATAAGCGCCAGAATTAAAAATGCGAAAAAAACTTTATTCATTATTCAACCACATTCACAACTCCGGTCATGCTAGGATTTAGGTGATTATGATATTTCCAAGAGCCAACTTTATCAAAAGCAAAAGAATATGATTCTCCGTTAGCCAAACCGCGCAAAGCATCAAAACCGGGGTAGCCAGTATGAACCGGGTGCGGAGCCGAAGCGGGCCAGACAGCGTCGGTGCCTTTGTTTATCCAAGTAACCTTGCCGCCTCTTTTAATTTTAACCTCGCGCGGAGCAAAACCATTTTCCGTAACATTCACTGTCGCACTCGTTAAATTACCTTCTTCATTTGTTTTACCTTCATTTTTGGACTCTTTTTCTTCTTCTTGCTGTTTAACTTTTTTCTTGTCCGCCTCTTCCGACAGCCTTTCCAAATCATCTTTTGCATCGCCAGCCAAATTTTTCAATTCGGCTTTTTCCTTGAACTTTTCTTCCAACTCTGAAAATAATTGTTCGTGCTTGGTAATTTTTTCGACCAAGTTGCGAAGCAATTTATCCACATTTGGATTTTTTGATGTTTCCTTAAGAGCCTGAAGCCTGGACATCAATCTTTCGTGGGCCAACTTATAATTTTCCAGTGCTTTTTTTACGGCATCGTCATTTTCCGGAAAAACCTCTTCCACTTTAGCCGCTTCGGCCGCTTTTTCATTTACAATCCCGAGCTCCAGTTCAACTCGGGCTACAGGATTGAAAATAAACAACCTTCTAAATCCCCGCCCCCATTCTTTAAAAAAATAAAACGGGCTGGTGGGCAAAACGCCGGGATCGGGCACGCCTAAATCGCCTGGTGTTATCGCTTTGGCGTATAAAACGCCAGTCACAAGGAAACCGAAAACTAAAAATAGAACTAAATATTTTTTAATCATATAATTATGATATGCCAAAATTTTATACAGGGCAAGGTGACACTGGGGAAACAAGTTTATTTGGATGCCCGCAGAAAGTTTCAAAAACAAATCCGAAAATTGAGGCGTTGGGCGCCGTTGATGAGCTGAATTCCTATTTGGGTGTATGCAAATCTTTAGCTGCGGATGAAAACGTCAAAAAGGCGCTTTTGGGAGCGCAGGAAAATTTGTTTATAATCCAAGCCGAATTAGCGGGCGCGGAAAAAAGGCTGGACGAGGCCAAACTAAAAAGTTTGGAAAAAACAATAGACGAATTAGGCGAATTTGTCGGCCCAATCACCAAATTTACCATTGCTGGCGGCGAACCGCTTTCGGCGCATTTAGACTACGCCCGTGCAGTCTGCCGCAAAGCGGAGCGATTTACCGCCGAATTGCAAGAAGAGGCCAAACCCCCACTTGGGGGCTTAGCCCCCAAGTGGCTAGCGCTCGCATATCTCAATCGTCTCTCCAGCCTCCTTTTCGTCCTCGCACGCTACACAAACAAAAAAGCCGGAGTCTCTGAAGACCATCCGGCTTACTAATGACCTAAACCGAGTTTAGGTCATTGTGGGCTGGCATTTTGGGCAAATAACGTGAGGAAGTCCTTGTAAATAACCTCCTTTTGGCGCAAATTCTGTCCAGCCAAGCTCATAGTATTCCATCCTGCTGCATACCACGCATTGATTTTTGATGCCGTGGATCAGCTTTTCCTGCCGCAACTTATTCAAATCAAGGCCCGGATTTAAAAGATATTTCAAAAGAGCCATTCGCACCGGTACGCTAACCGCCATTTGATAAAAATACATTGCACGCGGATCTTTGTCTAAGCTATCAATCCATGTCTCCGGCTTGTTCGGCAACCAAATCGGAAGCTCATTGCCATGTTTTGACCGCGGAAACGGATGCATAACAACCTTAACGCCGTATTTATCGGCAACCTTTTTTGTTACCGAAAAATAACTTCGATATTTTTTAAACTTTTTTTCGCTTCGAAAATACTCTTCCTGAAGTCGTGTTATATAGTAAACATCGGCAGGTAAAAATTCGTTGGATTCAACAATATTCACATCCGGATAACGTGCCCTCAAATCGGCTAAAATCTCTTTGGGCATCTCAAACCCAGGAGGAGAAATAGAAACGAGCCTCATGTTTAATTTGGCCAGCATTGTAGCCAAAGAATGAATAACGCGTGAATGTTTAGGGTCGTTTATAAACGCAACTGTATAGTTTTTAAGCTTCTGCCAGTCATGTTCTATATCCAACCCCAAGCCGGAACAAATAGAAAATCCATCAACCAAAGTTTGTGTAGGGTGTTCGCCCTTTCCATCACCAGCATTAATGCAATGTGTATTATATCCAAACTCGTCGCAAATAGCCGCAGCCCGACCGACCAAACCCTCCTCGGCCGTGCGCAGAATCAAAGCGTCGTAAAAAGAAGCCCATGCACGCACCTCATCCTCAAAGTGCGCATCCTTCATCTCGGAAGAAAAAATCAGTTCCCAGCGCGTAACCCGCTTTCCGTTTTTCAAGCGAGTTTTCTGAACACCCCTTTCACTGTTTACATCAGCGCCTAATCTCTGCGCCGAAACCGCAGAGCTGTGATAAGTCCGGCTCGATTCTTGCCAAAAAAATTCTCCGATAACATGACCCGACAAAACACATGTCAAAAGTTCGCGGCCTTCACGAGTTTTCATCAAATCCAAAATCAGGCGCACATCTTTATATAAATTTACCAAAAACCCCAGCGTAAACTGGCGTGAAGAAAGAATATGCTTGAGCCTGTCGTTCATCCGCCCCTCCTTATTTTCAAGGCAAACTCTCGCAATTTAAGCAAATTCGGCCGGAAAAATCAACCCCGCACCTTTTGAGAAAAAGGATGTCAATCACGATATCGCCTAACCAAGCCAATTGCGCAATCTTGGAAAACGTGCACAGATCGGCAAACCGGAGCACCAATTTTCCAGCCCCCAAATTCTTCCGACGCGCAGGCTCGCAAAAAAGACAAGCACAAGTGCATAAACAATATGTTCATCCACCACGTAAGAATTCGGATTGGGATACGGGAATTGTAAAACGGGAAAGTAGTAAAGTAGCATCAAGATCGCGCCCAAAACCGAAGATAAGCGCACAAAAATCCCCAAAATCAAAGAAATGCCCAAAAGCGTAAGCCCCCATTCATTTACAAAATTTATTACAGGCAAAATATTTGGCTGCAAAAGCCACTGATAAAACCAAACAAAAGTTTTTGCTCCTTTCATATACCCTGCCGCAGACCAGTTCGGGTTCAAAACCTTAGTGATTCCTGCGTAAAAAAAGAACCATCCAGTTGCCACTCTCAACAAAAACAAAGAAAATTTTTGAAATGTCGTCATAATATTAATTTTTAATAATTAAGCTGCTAGCCGCGTAGAGGACCTTGTTCTTTTACGCGGCAAGCCAGCCGCCGTCAACGTAAAATGTTGCGCCTGTTATGTAGCTGGCTTCTTCCGACGCTAAAAATACGACCGCGGCAGAAACCTCTTCGGGTCTGCCGATTCTTTTTAACGGAATGCCAGCGAGCGTGGCGTCTAACGCTTCTTTAGACATTTGAGCCGCGGCCACCATTGGCGTATCAATCGCCCCCGGCGCGATAGCGTTCACATTGATCCCCAAAGGCGCCCACTCCACAGCAAGAGTCTCCGTCATTCCGATAATGCCTCCTTTTGATGCGGCGTAATGAGCGGCTCCGGCAAAACCAACGCCGACCCCACCTGACGCAATTGAGGAAATGTTGATAATGCGCCCCCATTTATTTTTTGCCATCTCTTTTGCCGCGCGCTGGGCGCAAAAAAACTCTCCTTTCAGATTAATATCTACAGTTTTATCCCAATCCGCCTCGGTGAGCTCAAGCGCCGGCTTTGGCGAAAATATGCCAGCGTTGTTTACCAAAATATCTAAACGCCCGAATTTTTTGATAATCTCGTCAAAAACCCTGTCCACATCGTCTTTTTTGGAAACGTCCATTTTAAAACACGCCGCCTCGCGGTTATTCCCAAGTTTAATTTCTTTTACAACCGCTTCACATTCTGCCAAATCAATATCCGTAACAATCACGCCGGCGCCTTGCGACGCCAAAGCCAAGGCGTGGGATTTGCCCATCCCCCTTCGCGCGCCCGTTACAAGCGCGACCTTATTTTTTAAATCAAACATGCGTTTAGTCTACAAAAATTTTTCTGACCAGCGAATAGACCGTGTAGATGAGCGCGAGCCAGAGGATGATGCTGACTATCGCCGACACATAATGCGCTTCACCGAAATGCACCATCGGAAGAAGCTCGTTCATCTGATCAGCGAAGGCCGAGCCTTCTTCTCCGTGTTCCCCATTCGCCAAGGCAAAAAACGGTAAAACCGAACCGTAAAAAGCAATAATATATTTACGCATAAAACCGGTAAAACTTTTAAAAACTGTTAATATTTGCGACCTATTAAATTTTACCACTAAATAGCGAGGCCGAACAGCGCTTTTACCGCAGCCCCCACACTATAAGCTGCAATAGCCGCAATGCCGCCCACAAACAACATCTCCAAGCCCGATCGCAGCCAGTGGTGACCGGTAACCAAACTCCGCAATGCCCCCACGGTAAAAAGGGCCGTGGCTGTTGCCGCTATTGCGACGAAAAATTTTAAATCTTGCGGGATGCCGAAAAAATAAGGAATTAATGGCAACGCTCCCGCCGAAACAAAAGCCAAACCAGTTGCAAGACCATGCCGCGAAGGATTGTCAAGCCGACTTTCGTTAATACCAACATTCAGTTCCGCTTCTTTTGTTGAGCGCAAAGACAAATAATTGGAAAGGCCCATAGAAATTCCGTCGGCGACAAGATTTGCCAACCCCAAAACTATTACTACAAAAGCCGGAAGCCCCGCTCCGGCAGCCCCTGAAATAACCGCGAAAGAAGTGATAATGCCGTCGTTCGCTCCCAAAACCAAATCACCAACGTAGAATCTTTTTTCCTGCATACTTTTTTTTGCTAATATATTAACTATATGCTTTTTACGACACATTCGCTAGTAGGCGCGGCTTTGGGAAGCGCAACAGGCAATCCATACGCCGGTTTTTTGGGCGGATTTTTGAGCCACCATTTGATGGACGCCTTGCCGCATTTTGATCAAGGATCTTTCCGCGTCCGAGAAAGGCGCGCGCTTTACCTCGGGGACATTAATTTTGAAGAGAACACTATCGGCACTTTCGGCGCGCGCGACTGGGCGATGCTTTTTATTGATTGGCTCGTGTCTTTAATTTTATTTGCGATTATTTTTATCTCC
Organism: Candidatus Giovannonibacteria bacterium RIFCSPLOWO2_02_FULL_45_28; assembly: GCA_001780725.1. Lineage (GTDB taxonomy): Bacteria > Patescibacteriota > Minisyncoccia > UBA11713 > 2-01-FULL-45-33 > GWA1-44-25. Next base: position 20,316 of record MFIM01000001.1, read on the forward strand.
TCGCCGCCGGAGCAATGGGGCTTAATTATAATCGGCGCGCTTGGCGGCATATTGCCCGATGTTGTTGATTCTTCGCCGCTTTGGTCAATAAAATTGCGAGAAAAAATCCCGTCCATGAGCAAATACAACGACTTTCACGGATTTTTTCACTGGACCGTCCCTGCAAAAAAATGGCCGCTCGGCATGCTCACTCAAATCCTCCTCATCGCCGCCTCGCTTTGGTATCTAGTTTTTTAAAATAAACATTCCGACATTCTCAAGAATATCGGAATGTTGTTAAAAGAAAAAGCCGCCTTGCGGCAGCTCGAAAACCAATCGTGTTTATTCCTTCCTAACCCAATAGATATTGCAATCTTCCTGTAAGACAACACCTAGGCATGGCGCCTTTTCCCACTTACCAGAAGTTGAATCGTAAACATCACCCGCCTAGATAGTTTCGCCCGCCTGAAGACGTCCGCCAAAAACTACCTGACTTGGATTCATCGGATGGATATGCTGTTCCAACATAATCTTACCTCCTTCGTGTTTGGTTCTGAAAACATGCCAACATGCCCGTAAATATGTTGCAAGCCATCCAAATTTAAGTAAACTCAAGATGAGGCCCTATCGTCTAGCCTGGTCTAGGACACCACGCTTTCAATGTGGGAACACGGGTTCGAATCCCGTTGGGGCCACCAAACGAGTTTTTTCATCACGATTTTCAGAATTCCTTTTGTAAACTAAGGGAATTTCTGCGGTTTGAAACTTTGGGTAAGTATAGACCACGTTCTGCGGAAACAATATGTTTCTCAAAACCCGCAAATCAGCGACCCCCAAATCTTTCCATGAGGTGGGCAGGGTTTTAAGGATGTTGAAAGCAAATTCAACGGCGTTTGTTATATTGATATCTTGAAATTCTGGGTTTGTTTGCTCTAGTTCTAGATTTGTAATTTGGCTTTTTATTTTTTCTTTTTCTGTAAAAAACTCATCATCAGTAAGCAAGTCTTTCACTTTCAAATTTAACAATCTTTCTTGATACATTTTTAATTCAACAATCCTTTTTTCTATCTGTTTGTCATTTTTGATTAAATTTTCAGCCTCTTGATTGAAAGCAAATACAATAGCTTTTTCTAAAGCATCAAATTCATCTTCATTAGGAGTTAGCTCTGACAAAAATTCTGTAAATTCTTTTTCAAATTGAATTTTATCTAACACTTTCCTTTTAGAACATTCTTTTTTAAAACAACCATAATACTGATAATATTTATGCCTTCCTTTGGTTCTGCCACCGCTTATACTTCCTCCGCACTCACACCTGACCCCCCTTAGGGGGAAGTCGGGGTGATCTCTATTTCTAGGCATTTTTTTAGATTTGCCAGTCAAAACATCCTGTGCTTTTTGGAACAATGCTTCTGAAATCAATGGCTCGTGGTTGCCTTTTGTAGAAACTCCCCACTCCGGCATTTCTATCCGGCCATAATAAATATGGTTTCTAAGAATCTCTCTAACCCTCTGCGGATAGATGTATTTATTATGTTTAGTTTTTAGGCTCTTAATTTTTTTCGTTAATTCACGAATACTGTATTTCCCAGTTGCATATTCTTCAAAAAGTTTTCTTATGAGCTCTGATTTCTCTGGATGAGGGATGATGCTTTTCTTAACCCCCGCCTTATCCTTAATATTCATGTAACCAAGCGGAGCTCCCCATGCCCAATATCCGTTTTCCAAACGAGTTTTCATGCCCCCAGTAGTTCTTTCTGCGCGAACATTGTTGTCAAATTCAGCCATTCCAGAAAAAATCGCTTCCATTAATTTGCCAACAGGATCATCTGTTATGTTTTCTGTGGCGGATTGTATAGTAACGCCGTACCTTAAAAAGACTGCTTTTAATGTATAGTAAACTCCTGTGTTTCGGGAAAGTCTATCCACTTTATAAACTATTAGCTTTCCGATTTTGCCTTGCTTTACTCTACAACAATCTATCATTTTTCTTAATTCAGTACGATTTGCGGTTTTAGCAGATTCTCCCTCTTCTCTAAATATCTTTAAAACTTGGAGCTGGCTTTTATCAGCAAAAGCCTTACAAATTTTTTCTTGGCTTTCTAAACTAAAACCCTCAACCTGCTCTTTTGAGGAAACCCTGGTGTAAATAATACATGTTGGGATTTTGTTTTTAATATTTTTGTATCTTTTCATTTGATTAAACTAATTAAACCTCTTAATCTGATAATCGCAAAATAAGAGTTTGGCTCTTAAAACGCGGATGTTGTTTTAAATGGTGTAAAACCACACTCAACCCTGCGGGGGCGGGGGAACGGCGCTTTAATCTTCATTTTCTTGGTCTAATGTGCTTTCTAAGCGTTTAGAGTGTTGTTTTAAAAAGAGCCGAACCAAAAAGCTGGCGAGTTCAGCGAGTCGTTTGGCTTTTCGGTCTATTTCCTCATCTGTCCAGCTAGAATGCTGGGCTTTGAGGATTTTAAATAATTTTGGAGAATAGTCCTCTTGCATGAGCTTGGAGCCCGTGCTTTAAGCGCAAGTTTTTTCAACAAAAAAAAGCTAACGCCACAAAAGCAATCAGGCGATTAAATTATTAATCGCATAATTACTTTTAGGCATTAGCTAGGCATTGCCTTTTGTGCCCATACAGCACCATTGCTTCTGGCTCTTTCTAAGCAATCCGGAAACTATACATTATGGGTCACCCAATGCGGAGAACTCGCTGAGTATTACCTCTTTACAAAAAGTATTCATATGCAACTGGCCAAGGTTCAACTGTTGATATACTAGCACTATTTGTTCCCAAACACAAGCCGCCCTTATCCACAGAGAAAAAGAGTTGGGGCAAAACTTTGTTTAAAAACAATAAAACATAAAAACTGGGGTAAAACCCATGAACCTAAAAAGTTGATTAAAATCAAAACAAGCCACAATTTTTCTTAATATCAAGATTGATTCAATCAATTAATCAAAACTAGTTAAAAAACCAATAAACCAAACAAGGGGTTTGATTTTTTAACAAACTAAGGTATAATCATGATATAAAATCATTAGAAGAGGTCTAAACACTGCTCGAAACGGTGCATGGCTCAAAAACCTGTGGCGGATACCAAACCCATCGTTTGGGAGCACCGTCACAGGTCATAGCTCGAAAGAGCTGTGGGTAGCGCAAGCTATCGCCCAGCGGTGGGTTTTGTGTTACCGAATTTTATCAGTAATTTATAAAACACAATTTTTTATGGGCGCCAACAAATCAGTCGGTAAAAATAAAACATATATTATTGGGGTGGCGGTAGCACTAATAATAGTCATTCTTGTTGGTTTTTGGTTTTTTTCTAATAGGCGAGAAACATACAAGGGGGTTTATTACCCTGTGGGCAGCATATTTGGCAAACAAGAATATGTTTTTAGCCCGGAATTTGAAATTTTAGCAAATTGTTTCGCGTGGGCATTGAGCATAAACAAAAAGAGGGTAGAACAAAATTTAACATCAAACATCGGTTTCCGTGATAAGGCAGATTGCGGACTAAATTGCAATTTTGAAAAAGTATCGATGTCTTCAGAAGGGGCATCAAAAGCTTGCGACGAAACTTACGAAGTGCCACTTTAGAGTGCTACGCTTGAAAATTTCTCTGAAATGTGCGATTCTAGATTTAATTATGAAAGAATTAGATGATATTTTGCAGAAATTAGCAGCCATGTTGGCTTCTATAAAAAGACTGCTTCCTGATAAGAAAACATTTTATCTCATTTTGCTGGCACTATTTGGATCCTTTTATGTACCATGGTACATGGCCAATTTAGAAAGTAGAAATACTTTTGTACAAAATTTTTCAGTACTTGGGCAAACTAGAATTTATCTTTCGGAAAGGCTCCATTTTAATATTATAGGCAAACAAGATCCAAAAGTTATTTCTGATTCATTGGAAGATTATAGAAAATCGGTCAATGTATGGAATTACGAAAATCTATCAAACCCGATATTTATAGAATATTATTATGACCATGATATGAGATTGAAATTCGAAAATGAATTACTGCCAGAACTAACAAGTTTGAACGATTCATTATATGAACTAAGAAAAAGTGGTACAACCACCGAAAACATCCCTGAAAAGATTCGTAAAATTAAGGACGTATTTTATAATCTCAATGATCAAATGATAAAATGTGCCACTTTTTATAAATTGTTATTTAGACACTGTAACAAGCCGTCTCAAAAGGGGTTTTAGCTTCAGAAAATTATAACCAACACCAACATGAGATCGAATAACGAAATTCAAAAAAATTCAGACAACTTATATATAGCTTTAATTAAATACGGCAAAGAAAAACTAACAGAGGGAGTTAATTATAAAGAGGCGCAAGAACACCTTACAAAAATAGGATTTGATTTCAAAAACCCTCAAATAAGCCACTTATTCCGAGACGCATTTCTACATATTTTTGGAACAGAGCAGGAAAAAGTTAATGGATTTTACCCTGGCGTAGAACACAAAAAGTTTCTTGGCGTAGAGGCCTATTTTAATCTTCTTGACCACGAAGAGCTTCAGCACGCTCGCCAATCCTCTGCTGAAGCTAAAAAGTTGGCAATAACAGCTATTTGGATATCAGCTGGTTTGGCGTTTTTTTCAATATTGCTTTCAATAATTCAAATTTGGCATACATCGGAAATTGAAATTACAGAGACACAATTTAACCAGCTCAAATTAAAATAACATGGTAGTTAGATATCCAGAAAAAGCAATAGAATTTTCTCCGAGCAGAACAGAAAAACAAGCGATAGAAATTGTTATGGAGTATGAAAGGAAAAATGGCAGAAAACCCGAAGAAGTCAGCAACAAAAAATGCGGTTACGACATTAAATCGGGGGACAGATTTATAGAGGTCAAGGGGCAAAAAGCCAAACAGCCCGATGTTATAGGACTCTACAAAACAACACTAAGCAAACTCGGAGATAATATTTTACATTATTTCATTTATCTGGTTTATGATATTAAAAGTAATCCAAAGCTAAAAATACTACCGCCTGAAAAAATATTTGGAAATATTGAAATGGAACAGCAATTTATTATACGAGGGAAGATTTTTAAAAACATACCAATAGAACAGAGCTAGCCTGCGCCAGCAAGTATAAATATAGTATTTGAATAACCTTAGGGGATATTGATTACGCTTGAATTTGAGCTGTTTTGCCTATTTTTATCCCATTCGTTAAGCTTAACTACAAGGTCAATTATTGGTTTTGAATCCCGACCTGTTAGCTCCAAAAGTGAATTAACTAAAAAAATTTGCCCAAAGCAAAAGGTGTTTCTGTGACACTTTTTTCATATTGCATCATGCTAACTATAGTATGTAGAACCAAAGTTAGCAAGTACATATACTACAGTTATCAACCATGAAACGTGAAATTTTAAATAAATTTGGTAATAAAGTCCGCGAGGAGCGGGCTAAATTAGGTTTATCACAGGAAGAATTGGCCGTACGCGCTGGAGTTCACCGAACTTATATAGGCATGATAGAACGAGCAGAAAAGAACATAACGCTTGAGAATATTCAGAAAATCTGTAAAGCACTGAACTTAAAAATTGGAGAATTTTTTGTTGATTTCTAAAAACCATGTCAAAAAGCTGGAAAGAAAAAGTTAAAGAGTACTGCGAAAAATACAGCATCCCTGTTTTGTATTTGGCAGAAACTTTATACGAGCCAAAAGTTGTACCAATGATTAGGGGTAAGGCTTTTGAATTTTCTGTAATGATAGCCCTACAAGAAATTTTGTCCAAAGATGAGTGGTTAGTTGATAAGCCGATGATGAATGCACAGATTGGCTTTCACGATATTGATGTGCGCGTACTTCACAAACCAACAAACAAAATTGTTAGGGTCGAGTGTAAACTTGCCAAAAAAGGTGGGTATAGATTATTTGCTGATGGACATAGTGAAATAAGAGTTAAATGTATGCGAAGTCGCACATTGGGTCCAGCGAAAGTAAAAGAATTAGCTCCAAAATTTGGTGTCACAGAAAAAGTTTTGGCGATTCACAATGACCAATATCTACCAGCAGATTTCGATATAGTCATCTCATCAATCGGCAATGCATTTTATACAACCGATAAAAAGACTGGTCTTTTTGAGTGGAAACCGCCACAAAAAGGGGAAGAATTTTTACAGAAAATTGGAGCCTCCGAGAAAGAGGGTTCTAAGGACTTTGCTTTCAGGACACTATTTGTTGCAAGAACCTCCGATCTTCAAATTGGCAACAATGGCGTCACTTGTACTCGTGCGAAATGTAAAAACAAAAAAGCCTGTGGTTTTATTCCCAACTATCCGGTGATCAATTTCGATAAAAAGATCAACTCTCCAAAGAATGGCTGGGTCTCGATTGAGAAATCTCTAGATCTATTTAAAAATTTTGTGCGTAAATGATTGTGTTCGGAAAAGAGGAATCTGTTTTTCGGAATTATAGTTTACAATAAAAAGCTCGTGACCCTTATAACGAGTGCCTTTTGTGTCTGTGCCATTCTTCTGATCATCCGTACGATTTATTGTATAATTCCATTCTTTTTCGTGCATTGCATGCACCCACTCATATAATTCTCTCACTTCCGGACTATCATCATAAGTGAGTAAAAATTTGAATCTATTTTTGTGTTTTTTGAGAATTTTGCTCAAGCGAAAATGATCATCTTGTGCGAAAGAATGGACATAAAACTTTTCCTGATCCGCATTAAAATACGGTGGGTCTATGAACAGAAAAGAGTTGTCGGGAGCTTCTTCTATAACCCTTTCGAAGTCAAAAGAGGTTAATTTTACTTCCTGCAGTTTGACCGATGTTCTCAAGATATTTCTAGGCCAATTTTCGGGTCTCATGCTATATTTTTCTCCGTATCCCCAATAACAATTCTGCATGTTCATAATTCCAGAATAGGAAGTGCGATTTATATAAAACCATCTGATGGCGCAATCCAGTTTGGTTTTAGGTTTATATTCATTCTTGTAATACCCGTGCCTTTCTTTTGTAGCCCGCTCATCCTTCAACCTTTTAATCATCTGATCCGGATGGTCACGAATAATCGCTAGACAATTTATAAGATCTTTATCAATATCATTGAGCCAATTTTTACTTGCTTTATCCTTAGCAAAGAAGACAGAAGCACCGCCAGCGAATGGCTCAATGTAGTAAGTGTGCTGGGGAATATGTTCGTTTATGAGTTTGCGAGCATAAAATTTTCCTCCAGCGTATCGAAATGGTGAATTGATTTCTTGATTCATACTATTTTGCTAACTTTAGTATACTGGATTATGGAATTTAAACAATACATAAATAATAACATTTTTAATCTAAAATAGGCGACGAGATTGTAAAATTTGCCTATTTTTGTCCCATTCGTTAAGCTTAACTACAAAGTCAATTATTGGTTTTGAATCCCGACCTGTTAGCTCCAAAAATGAATTTGCCAAATATAGATTTTAAGGTTTTTTCAGGAGCTAAAAAAGCAGCCTACAAACCCAACGAGAAGATCTTGAGGAAAGAGTGAATAACATCGAAGCTCGCCTTGGATCGAATAAGTAGCTCCGCTTGAAAATTTTGTAGTGAGCTGCCAATTCAGCAAATAGCAAAAAATTCTCCAAAAACTGCACCAAAACGTCTTACGGGGATATTATTTCCGTCCCTTGCGGGTAAGTCACCATTAAGGTGCAGATGGTAAGATGGTAGATCCGAGGCTCATGATTTGCCATACAGATTGCCATTAGCAATCTCGTAGAGGACAACGCCAGAGCAAAAAACCCTTCACTACTACTTAATATAATCTTACCATTTTAATAAAACGCGTTTGATGCAGTTTTCGGAGAACTTATATTTTAATATTATTGATAACACAATTTATTGTCAAACACCTTTGTGGATAAGTAAAGAAATGAGATTATTTGGAAAACGGTTTAAAAACATTCTTGTAATTTAGTGCAAAAAATGAGAATCTTTAATCAATTAAAGGATTTTAAACAACGCAAGAAATAAACGGCGTATTAAAAGAATTAGTTGGTCGGTAATTAAAATTTTTCCATCATGCGCATCTTAGCCATTGAAACATCCTGCGATGAAACGGCGATTGCTATATTAGAAGTTAGAAGTGGAAAATTTGAAGTTAGAAGCAATGTTGTTTTGTCGCAGATAAAAACTCATAAGCCGTTTGGAGGAGTGGTGCCGAATTTGGCGATGAGGGAGCATCGGAAAAATCTGCCGATTATTTTAAAACGGGTGCTGAAAGAAGCCAAGCTTCCACTTGGAAGCTTGGCTTCTAAGTTGGACGCAATCGCAGTAACATACGGCCCCGGGTTGGAGCCGGCGCTCTGGGAAGGAATTAATTTCGCGAAGGATTTGGCGAAAAAATGGCGGGTGCCGCTGGTTGGAGTAAATCACTTAGAAGGACATATTTACGCGAGTTGGCTCGGTGGCGAGCCGCCAAAATTCCCCATTCTCGCCCTCATCGTCTCCGGAGGGCACACAGAGCTTGTTTTAATGAAAAAACATCTTAACTACAAAATTTTGGGAGAAACGCGCGACGACGCCGCTGGTGAGGCGTTTGACAAAGTTGCGCGGATGCTCGGATTAGGTTACCCGGGCGGTCCTCAAATTGCGCGTCTCGCGCAATTTGCGCAGAAACGCGCAGAACAAACGCAGAAAGACGCCGAAAAATTTCTGCGCAATTCAGCATCAAGTCCGCGTGTGTCTGCGCGGGAGCTTCGGCTCCCGAGGCCAATGATCAATTCAAAAGATTTAAACTTTTCTTTTTCCGGCCTCAAAACCGCCGTTCTTTACTATCTTCGCGACCATCCTTACGTGAACAAGGCGGAGGTGGCTTATGAATTTCAACAAGCCACGGTTGATGTTTTAGTCAAAAAAACCGCCGATGCATTACGGCTCTATGGCGGCGGTCTCCGCCGTATGGCGATTAAATCTCTAGTAGTCGGCGGCGGCGTGGCAGCGAATCAAGCCTTACGCCGTACGTTGGACGCTTTAATCAAAAACTCATTCCCCAAAATCTCACCTCACATCTCCCCTCTCTGGCTTACGGGCGACAACGCAGCGATGATTGCAGTCGCTGGGTATTTTAAAACAAGAGCTCGAAAATTCTCAAAACCCGAAACCCTAAAAGCCAAAGGCAATTTGAAGTTGGGTTAAAAAAATGCGAAAATTGCCGTATGCCGTCCGAATTTGACAAGCCATACGACCCGAAAGAACATGAGGATAAAATTTATAAGCTCTGGGAAGAGAGCGGATTTTTTAATCCCGATAAGCTCCCTGGTGGGCGGGGTAAAACATTTTCTATAACATTAGCCCCTCCAAATGTTACCGGATCGCTTCATGTGGGACACGCTCTTGAGCACGCAACATCTGATGTTTTGATAAGATTTAAAAGAATGCAGGGCTATAAAACTCTTTGGCTTCCGGGAACCGATCACGCGGGAATCGCGACTCAAAATGTTGTGGAAAAAGAGCTCAAAAAGCAAGGTATTTCTCGCCATGACTTGGGACGCGAAAAATTTTTGGAGAAAGTCTGGGAATGGAAAAAAAAATACGGAAATATAATTTTGGATCAGATGAAAAAAATCGGGGCTTCTTGTGATTGGACAAGGACGCGGTTTACTATGGATCCAGAATATCAAGAAGCCGTAAAAGAAGCTTTTTTGCATTATTACAAAAAGGGCTGGATATACCAAGGCGAGCGCGTTGTTAATTGGTGCATAAAAGATCAAACATCTTTATCCGACTTGGAATTGGAATATCAAGAAGAAAAAGGCAAATTGTGGTTCATTAAATATCCGCTAAAAAATTCCAAGGAATTTATCATCATCGCGACGACCCGCCCCGAAACAATGCTAGGAGACACGGCGGTCGCCGTAAACCCAAAAGACAAACGCTATAAAAATTTAGTCGGCAAAAAAGTTTTGCTGCCGATACAAAACCGCGAAATCCCGATAATTTCGGATCGGAGGATAGAAATGAACTTTGGAACCGGTGCCGTTAAAGTAACTCCCGCGCATGATATGCTAGACGAACAAATCGGCGCTGACAACAAACTTCCTGCTCTGCAAGTAATTAATGAGATTGGCAAGATGACTTCCGCGGCCGGCCAAAAATTTGAGGGAATGAAGATGCTTGAGGCCAGAGAAGCGGTATTGAAAGAACTCGAGTCGCAAAATTTAATAGAAAAAATAGATGACTATCCGCACAACATAGCCAAATGTTACCGTTGCGAAACACACATTGAGCCGCTTCGCTCAAAGCAGTGGTTTTTAAAAATGGAGGAACTCGCCAAACTGGCGATAAAAGCAGTCAAATCCGGAAAAATAAAATTTCATCCAAAGCGCTGGGAAAAAATTTATTTTGATTGGCTGAAAAATATTAAAGATTGGTGCGTATCACGCCAAATTTGGTGGGGGCACAAAATACCGTTGGACGGCGTGGACGATGTTTTAGACACATGGTTTTCTTCCGCGCTTTGGCCCTTTGTTACATTGGGTTGGCCCGCCTCCGCTAAAACTTTGGCGGGTAAATCTAAAAAAAACGATTTAGAAACATTTTATCCGACAGATATTCTTACAAACGACCGCGGAATAATTAATTTATGGGACGCCAGAATGATTTTTTCCGGCTTAGAATTTATAGGCGCTCCCCCTTTTAAAGATCTTTTGATACATGCGACCATTTTGACAAAAGACGGAAAGCGCATGTCAAAATCTCTCGGAACAGGCATTGACCCTGTGGATTTGATAACTAAATACGGCGCCGATGCCACGCGCTTCGGGTTAATTTGGCAAGCCATGGGCGGGCAAGACATTCATTGGTCGGAGGAGCATGTTGTTGCGGGGCGTAAATTTTGCAATAAGATATGGAATGCGGCTAGGTTTGTGTTGCAACAAACTCCGCCCGGGAAGAAGTCCGACTTCGGGACCCCAAAGAAGTCGGACTTCGAGGAGGGTGGGAATTCAAAACTCGGTTTTGATTATGCAAGCTCCGCGGATAAAAAAATCCTTGCCCAACTCAAAAAAACCAAAAAAGACATCGGCCGCCTCATTGATAAATACGAATTCGGCCAGGCCTTGCATACACTTTACAATTTTGTCTGGCACGATTTTTGTGATATTTATCTGGAAGAATCAAAGAAAAATTTAAATGCCGAGGTTTTAGCTTCTGTCCTCGCAGAATCGCTCAAAATGCTCCATCCTTTTATGCCTTTTATTAGCGAAACAATCTGGGGGCATATTAACAATAAAAATATTTTAATGATTGAATCATGGGCATCCTGACATATATTTTTGTTACAATGTTTCTTGCATTTCTGCCGCCAATTTTGTGGCTTTGGTTTTGGCTCCGGGAAGACGCGCATCCGGAACCAAGGCGCGAAATTCTTGCGGTTTTTCTGGCTGGTATGGGCGCAGTTATCTTAGCGGTTGTTTTGGAAAGCAACTTTTTTGCCGCAAACCGTTTTTTACGGGGCGTGTTCGGTTACGGCCCATTTTACCTGCAGCTGTTTAATATCGTAGGGTTCGCCTTTCTTGAAGAAATTGTTAAAACCTCCGCCGCCTTTTTTACGGCTCTCCGCAGCAAATACTTTGATGAGCCAGTTGACGCCATGATTTATCTAATAACAGCCGCTTTGGGATTTGCCGCGCTGGAGAACGCACTTTTTATTGGCGAAAGCCTGAAAGCCGGTTTGGCGCAGTCCATCGCGGTAAGCGCTTTTAGATTTGTTAACGCGGTTCTGTTGCACGTTTCCGCCGCCGCCATTATTGGGGCTGGGCTTGCTTTTTCATTTTTTCATAAGGAGCGGAGGCACAAAGAGCTGGTTTTGGGATTGTTTTTCGCGGTTTTATTGCACTCTCTTTATAACTTTTTTATAATAGAAAATATAGGCGGAGATGCGGCAAACCAAGTAGTAATAACAATGCTTGTTGTAGCAGGAGCCGCCGTTGCGCTAGTTTTATTTGAGCGGGCAAAACGTGTTATAATTTGATTAATAAGCATGGCAGAACGCAGATCATTTTTTGAGAGGCTCACGGGGGGTGTTCATGTGGATAATTTAGATGAGCCGAGCGGCCAGGACGCCAAGAAGCCGACCAAGCACGACCTTCCTCAAGACGAGGAAGGGCAGCTTACGATTGATGTTTGGCAAACGCCGGATGAAATAGTCGTGCAGGCTATCGTGGGCGGGGTTAAACCGGAAGATTTGGATGTCTCTGTTACCCACGATATGGTGACTCTTCGCGGCAAGCGCGAAAAACAAAGGGAAGTCTCCGGAAACGACTACTTTTATCAGGAACTTTACTGGGGGGCGTTTTCCCGCTCAATTCTGCTACCGCAGGAGGTTGACGCAGACGAGGCGCAGGCAACTATCAAAAACGGCCTTCTTACAATTCATCTTCCGAAACTAGACAAAGCCCGCGTTGCGAAACTCAAAGTGAAGAACGAGTAAAAATATTATTTTCGCAGTATTCTTGAATTAGTCCGAACGCATTTCGCCCTGAGCTTGTCGAGGGGCGAGGAATTCCCCGCGCGAATTCGGAGCGGCCTCGCCGCAAGATTTAACAATTTCCAATTTTTCTTTGCTTTGCTCGTCCGTAGCTTTATGCGAAGGGGGGCGGCAGATTCTTAAAAATCCAAACTTAAAACAAAATTCGCGTTACCGCCTAAGTTGATGCCAGAGATAGATAGAACATATGATAAAGAAAGTTGGGACTAAAAAAAGAAAGCCCCAAAAAACCGGAGATGCAAATACGCTTTCGATGAAAGATCTACACGGCCATATCGATGCCGGGTCACAAGGAGTAATGATCGCTTTAATAATTTGATAAATAAAAACAGTTGTCGTAGGTATTATTCCAAAAGTATATAACCATACCCCAACTAATTTTAACCTCATTAATAGTATTGAACCTAAAATTATCAACGGTAGCGACACCCAAACGATAAATGTATAGTAGTCTGGCGCATCATGCAAAAGTAAGTTAGCGGCAATTATTAATGCCGCTGATAACAAACTTGAAATCCATAATACAATTTTTAATGCCTTAGATAAACTTTGCTTTTCCATATGATTAAATTTTTTTCTTTCCGTTAAAATATGGTTCCCTCCAGAGGCGGGCAGGCGAGCCGATGTTTTTATTTGCCGCTTTTGATGCCGACTTTTTTCTCAAGAAGCAATATGCGCGCCAGCGCGTCTTCAAATTCGTCGCGATAAACAAAATGCCTGCGGATTTCAGCTATGTCTTGTTCAATAACGCCGAGCCGTGCGTTCACATGGCTGGTTTCTGCTTCTAACCCGCTAAGCCGTTTATCAACAATCCCCAATCGCTTATCAACCTCTTCAAATTGTTTATCCACATTAACCTTTTTTGTCATCTTAGCCATCACATCATCAAAGCCGCGTTTTACCATTCTGGCCAAAACTTCATTCGTCGTATTTTTAGGCATGTCTTAAGCTTATATTGTTAAATATTAATTGGTCAAGTTGCGATCTTTTTTAGTTTAATAAAACAGACTGACGTTTTTATAATATCATCTTTTCGCCCTCGGAGGGAATCGAACCCCCATATGCGCCTTAGAAGAGCGCCGTTCTATCCATTGAACTACGAGGGCCAGTTATACAATCACTCTAATATATCTTTTTTTTAGCACATTTTCAATGGTATTGAGCGAAGGCAAAGAGGCGAAATCATCTGATGCCGAAAGGCTATCCGAGCCCCGAAACCAAGTTTTGGGGCTCGTTTTTTTACGAGATTTATTTAAATGGGTCGCGAGTAAAAATGAAGGCCGGATTTTCCAAAAAGGCTTTTTCGGCACGGACCTGCTCGCCGATCTTTTTTAGGTTGTTTTTTTTGAGCGAAACCGCTTTATTCTCCGCCGCGTTTGCGGATCTTTTATCCAAGACAAAATTTTTGTAGAGCCACAAATCGCCCAAAAGTAAAAGTGAAATTAAAATGGCGGAAAAAACCAGCTCCGCTGTCCATACAATTTCAATAGTCAGCGATTTATTGAATTTTAATTTGGCTAAAAATTTTCTGACAGCGTTCATCATAAGTCAAAATTAAAAATAAGATAATTTATTCTTGTTGTCTTCGGCGCAACATTGACGCTTTCGGCAATGCCCGAATAGGGTATTTTATCCAGCAAAGCAATGAAATTGACTACGGAACCGAAATCTCCCGAAAGCTCAAACGACAGCGCCGCTTCCTCGCCTTTGGCGGCGGGGATTTTTGCTGATTTGGCGCTAAACCCAACGCCGGATTTTTTTGACATTCCCTCAAGCAACTTTAAGAAATCCACAAATTTGCTCTCATTTAAAAAGGCGCTTTCCAAAAGGTTAATTTCTTTTTCATAATCTTTGACGCCTGATTCCGCCACAGAGAATTCGCGCTCGCTTTTTTCTAAAAACGCCATTTTTGCTTCAGCTTCGGCGACAACGGCGCTAACCTCGCTGATTTTTTGATACAGCATCCAAATCAAAACCCCAAGCGCCGCCAGCGACAAAACAGCAAAACTTAACACAAAAATCGGCTTTTTATTACTTAGCGGGCTCATATTTATAGGCTTCTGGCTTAATTTTAATATTTAAAGTGAAGAGTGTTTTTGTTTCTTTGAGAAGGTTAGCGACCGGCGAATCAACTGATGCAAATTCGCTGACACTTTCTAATTTGTCTATGTATTTCAAAAGCTCATCGCGCCTTTCCGCTTCTCCCTGAACAGACATGGTATAGAAGCCGTTTGCATCTTTACTAACATTGATGGACACCAGCCGAACAGCATCGGGAGCATTTTCCGCGAGTTTTCTAAAAAGAGGAGCAAGCTCGCCTCTCCTGGACTCGTTTTTTTCAAAAACAGAAACCCTTGCGTTGATCCCGCCGATTTTTTCTTCCAGATTTTTAAATTCTTTTCTTGCAAACACCTCCTCCGCAGCTTGAAGGCGCCTTAGTACGTCATCTTTGGAAAATACAAGAATAAAATAAGACGGCAGCATAAACACCAAACCGACCATTAGCGCAACAGCCAGATTTACGGCAAAACCTATCAAAATTCTTAGAATTTTTTCGCGGCGGAACTCTTTTTTATAATTTTTTGCGACAAAGCTCATATATTTTTTTCCTTATCCAAAGCAGCCAGCGATAATCCAATAGAAGCAACGAAACGAATGGCGTCTTGCCGCTCAAGGTCCGGCAAGTAGTTTTTTGGGAATGAAACATTCGCCCACGGATCGGCAAGCTGTACCGGGATGTTTAATTCTTGCTGCAGATAAGCCGCCAGCCCCAACAAATTAGCGTCCCCGCCGGAAAGGAAAAGTTTTGCTGGCGCCTCTTTGCTTTCCGAATGGGTTTGCCAATACTTTATGTATTTTCCCACCTCTTCTCTTATGGCCGTTATCACTGGCACAATGGCCTGAAAGACGGGCAGCGAATCCTGGTTTTGCCCGCCTTGACTCGGCGAGGCAGGTAAAAACCCGCTTTTTAGTTTCAATTCACGCGCCTTTTTAAGATCAACATTTAAAGTTTTGGAGATTGCTTCGTCAAGCGTTTCGCCACCGATGGGCGCCGTTGAAGCAAATCTTAAAACGCCGTTTTCTATGATAGAAAAACTGATGCGGGTTTTGCCCCAGTCCATTACAATAGTCGTCGCAGCAAAATTTTTAGGTATCAGCGATCTGACCGCGGCTACCAGCTCCGATTCAACGAGTACCGGCAGCGCCCCGGCTGAATAAAAAACCTCCGAATAAGAATCTACCAGCATTTTGGGAAATGCGCTGATTACCGTATCAAAGTGGTTTTTTTCTTTGCGCGCCAACGTATAGTCAAAAACAACTTCGCTTGGCGGGAGAGGAATATGTTCTTCCAATTGCAGCTCCAGCGCTTGGCGTATTTCCGTTTCCGCTTTTATGCCGGTCAGCTGGACATTTTCCAAAAATCCTTTTTCTTCCGGTAGGGAAACAGCTACGAACTTTATGTTTTTTTTAGCGAAAAGCTCCTTCAAAAGCGCCGCAAGCACTTCTTTTTTTTTGATTTCCCCGCGCTCAATGACGCCCGTGGCGATTTCTCCTTCCCCGAAGTCGTCTACCACAACGCCACTCCTTACCTCTTTCAAGCGCAAATATTTGTAAGATTTATCAGAAAGTTCAAAAGCGTAAATCGGGAGCCGCAGAAAACTTGGTATTGGTATAAGCATATCTTAATTATGGCACGACTTCTCCCCACCCCTCAATATTCCACCCGCCCGACGGACCGGAAGAAAAGTTGGCGTTGGCAAGGCCCTGATCATAAGTGATGGTGGCGCCGTTGTCCAGCGATAATTTGTAAGCCGTAAGCTCTGTTACCCCGACGCCGTTATGCAAATTTGCCATAGAATCGCCCGCGTAAAATATCGCGCCAGCGGCATTGTTGTGAAGATCTATGGCGGCATTGTGGTGCGTGCACGGCGAGGTTTGCTCTCCGCCGTTGCACCCCGCGAGAGTAGTAAGCATTAAAATATAACTTCCCGCCGTCCCGGATCCTTGAAAAATGGCATTATTGCTTATATGCATCCAGCCGTCAAAAATTACGACACAGCTATTGGTGCCGAAAGACGGGTCACATTTTATTGTCGCGCCGCTGGAGCTGTTCATATCCAAGTTGCCGGTAAAATAGAGCGTGCCAGTTACAGTCAAAGTCTGTTTTTTAGTCAAAGTAAGATTGCCGTTGATTTTTTTAGGGCCCAAAGTGAGCGTGCCGTTGTCTAGAATAGCGCATCCAAGAACGCCGTTGTCCCCGCAATCGCCGGTAATTTCTCCTCCTAAACCTGCGTCATTTTTCCAGCTTTGTATATTGGAATCTGAAATCGGCATGTTTTGCGGTGGCGGATCAGACGAGCCGGGGAAAGCAGTTCCCGGCGTCAAAGGATCGGGGCAAGTTGGGTTTGACGGGTTATTTAAAAAAGCAAGCGAGCTTGAATCAATCGTCTGGTAATACGCGTCTCCGCATATTTTGCTGTTTGTAATTGTGTTTGCTTTGGCGGTGCCGTAAACCACAATGCCGTCTATTGAACTCGCGCCAGTTCCAAGATAAGTTTTAAAATTTAAGTCTCCGGAAACATCGGTCCACGGATCATCATCCCAATCTTTGCTGTATTTCGGCGAACCGCTGCCGTAGCCGGCCCCGCTATCTTTGCACCAAACGTAATATTTATTCGCGTCTCTACCGGTATCTAAAACAATCCAGTATGTTAGGCCGCTTGTTAAATTCGCCGGCGATGAAAAAGTTGCTTCAACCCAGCCATACGAAACCCCAACAAGACCGGAGGATAGCGCGGCACTTGCTAAAGCCGACTGCGCCGGCGATCCGCTACTATCGGAAGTTATGCGGATTGTCGCATCTCCGGGACTGCCGACCTTTTTTATATACAAACCCACCTTAGCCAAAGGCTTGCTCTCCGATGGAGTAAAACTTTGTGCAAAATCAATCTGCGGATTGGCTTGTCCTGCAATTTGGTCTTGATTGCAAACAACAGAGCGCGCGGCCGCATCTTCCGTAATACTCGTAGAGACAATAAAATCTCCAGTAACGGTTGACCCGCTTTGTCCAGTTGCCGAGCCGTTGGAATAAACGTTTCCTGGCACTCCGCCCCCGCCCTCTACCCGGCTGTTTTGGTCCATAACAATACCGCCCTCACCGACTTGGGCGCCGTAATGAAATTCAACGCCTGTTAGATTTGAAAACGACGCACTTAATGCGCGGTTTATGCCCAAATAATCTCCCGCTGATTTTATTTTTTTTGTTGAGCCGCTTGTGGTGACGGCCACATTCGCGGTCGCGCCATTTAGTAAAATAACAAACGAAGAAGTTAAATTTTTACCTCGCTTTAATCGGTAAGTCGCGTCGTCTATGCCAGCTTCCGCCGCAAAAAAAGAATAGCGCGACCGGGTGTTTTCCGTAGCAACTTTAGCTTCTTTGAGCGCCACCGACGAGGCTCCGAAAACCGCCGAGAGCATAATAAAAAGCATCAAAATTACTGCAATCAAAGCCGCCTGTCCGCGTTTTTGAAAATTAAAGGTTGGAAATTGGAAATTCATATTAATAAGCCCCTCTCATTACGGCACTCCCGTAAAAATTTTTTGTTTTTTGAAATTTACCGCTGCCTGCCTCAAGCGTAAATTCAACCCTTATCATTTTTGAATTGTCTGTTGAAGTGGCGTAGAAAATCAAATTTGTTACGGATACGTCAGAGGATGTCAGGTTTTCCGCCGGTCCGCCTTTTTGTATTTGGAGAACTACGTCGGAAAGAGAAAATTTTTCCGTAGAGCCGCCGATATTAATTTGCAAGACGCCGGGGTTTGTTCCAAAAACACTGATGCCTGCGTCAAAACTTTCGGCCGCGCGGACGTCGCGGATTATGGTTTCCAAAGCGACGTCGCCGTTTAACGCCAGCCTTCTTTCAACTCTTGTCTTTGCGAAAGCCTGATAGATAGAAAGTATTGAGCCCACAACCAGCACCGCAACGACAGCCAGTATGCTGACATAAACCACTATTTCTAATAGCGTGTAGCCTCTCATTAATTCGCAAAAATATCGGATAAATAAGTGCTTAGCGTGATAGCGGAATACACTCCCCGCTCTTGCCATGAAACGCTGACGCTGAATTTTTTGGTATTTGCGTCCGGCGATCCCGCAGGAGGGTCTATAACATCGTCAGAGCCGTCGCGGTTCACCGCCCCAACAACAAAAGAGCGCGCAAATATGCCACCGATCAGCCCGGGATCGGAAATGCTTACGCTCCACGCGGAATCCGCCGCATTAAAAGAAAGATAGTAAGTTGTTGCCGTATTTAAATTTGCTAGATGGCCGGACCAGCTTTCGTCTCTCAAAAAGCGCAAAGCCTCCAAGCCTTCTTCGGCCAGAAAATTCGCGCGGATTTGGTTTGAAGCGCGCGTTTCAAGCTTGTTTGACATTAAAAATACGGACGACAGCGCAAAAACCGTTGCCCCGATAATAGAAACGGCGATCACGATTTCAAGCAGTCCGAACCCCGCCTTTTTATACATTAACTTTATTTTAACATATTACTGCACATTTCCTGTTGAGAATATTGTGATAACGCGGGTTTTGGAAGTATTCCTTTTTGAACGAAGAGTTACGGTACCGGAGGTCGTGGTTGTGCCGCCGAGTATGGAAAATACGGTATCAACCGCGCCGCCGGTTAAACTGATTGCGCTGATTTCAACTGGCGCCGGCAAAATATAAACTTCGTTTGCAGAATTTGAAGAGCTATAAACGGATCCTTTAAATAAAACGACTTTTGCGGTTTCAAAATGGACTCCGTAAGTTGTTTTATCTTGAGAGCCGATTGCTCTTGATCTGGCGTCTTTTAAAATGCCTACGATTGTTTCTCCGGCGGCCTGCAAATCGTTTGATTCGCGGAATACCGCAAAAGCAGAAAAGAGAATTGCCGCAATGGCAATAACGATGGAAACGCTTACTACCGCTTCAAGCAATGTGAATCCTTTCATATATTTAAAATGCGCCGACTAAATTATACATTGGCGAGATCATGGAAACGGCGAAAAATCCCACTACAACCCCCATAAGAATCATTAGCGCCGGCTCAATAACCGTTGAAAGATCCTTGGTCGCCTGCGACACTTCGCTTTCGTAAAAAGAAGCGAGGCGCAGAAGCATTTGCGAAAGTTCGCCGGTTTCCTCGCCGATCCCTATCATTTCGCCAACAAGCGACGGATAAAGCTCTCCGGATGAAAGGAATGCCTTGGAAATCGTTTCGCCTCGCTGAATTTTTGCGCGCGCATCGTCCAAAATATTTTGATAAAGATGGTTTTGCAAAACTTCTTTTGTGATAGAAATCGCTTCCAAAATATCAACCCCCGAAGATATCAGCGAGCTTAAAGTCCTGCAGGTCCGGGCGGAGTTGAATTTTTGATTAATTCCTTTTATGACAGGCAGGTGCGTAAACAGCCAATCAAGCTGCGTTTTTCCCATTTTTGATTTTGCCCAGCGATATGCTCCGTAGCCTGCAACCGCTGCTCCTGCAAGCAAAATCAGCCCGCTTTGGAGAATTGATTGGCTTACAAAAATAATCAATCTGGTTGAAAGCGGAAGCTGTACTTTTAATTCTTCAAAGGTGGTAATAAGCGTCGGAACGACGTAAATCAACATCAAAATTCCTATGCCGACCATGGCGATCATAACGATTACGGGATAAACCATGGCTCCGCGCACCTTTCTCCTAAGTGCATAGTCTTTTTTCAATTGCAGCGCTATTAGTTTTAATGATTCTTCCAATTTGCCGGATTTTTCTCCGGCACGAACCATCTCCTGGTAAAATTTTGGGAAAACGGTTTTATGCTCCCCTATGGCGTCTGCAAAACTTCGGCCATTTTTGATTGCATCTGTTATTGCCAGAATTACGGTTTTAAATTTGTCATTTTGGGTCTGCCTTGCCATCACTTCCAGCGCCTTTGACAGGCTCACGCCTGCCCCTATCATAACCGCGATGTTGCGCGTAAAATTCAGTTTTTCTTCAAGAGAAACTCTTTTAAGAAACGATGGAATATAGTCGTTTATTTTTTTGCTCCGCCAGCCGACAGACTTGTCCGCGCCGGTTTCCGAGATAAAAATCGGCAGCACCCCTTCCGCACGCAACGCGCGCGCAAGATCATACTTGTCTTTCGCCTCGCGGTTGCCGTCCATGTCATTTCCGCTCTTATCTCTGGCCTTATAGTGATACAGAGGCATGAAAGTATTGATCAAGCCCTGTAACAGCATGCCTGGTTTGTTTGCCGGTGTCACGGTCGCGGATGGTTACAGTATCGTCTTCCAGAGTTTGGTAGTCAATTGTCACGCACCAAGGCGTACCGATTTCGTCTTGCCTCCTGTAACGCTTGCCAATATTGCCGATGTCGTCAAAAACAGTTGAGTACGGATTATTGGTTGTGGAATTTTTAGGTTGGCAAAGACCGTTGTAAACTTCATTTGCTTTCGCCATAATTTTTTCTTTATTGGAAACCAAAGGAAACACGGCGACTTTGACCGGCGCCACGGCCGGTTTAAGCGCCAAATAAACTCTCTTTTCTCCGCCAAGCTTGTCTTCGCGGTAAGCCGACAAAAGCACAGCCAAAATGGTTCTCTCCAGCCCGAAAGTCGGCTCAATTACATGCGGAATAAATTTTTCCCCGGAGGCGGGGTCGGTATACCTCAAATCAACCCCAGAATGCTCCATGTGGCGCAGGAGGTCGTAATCTCCGCGATAAGCCAGGCCATAGAGTTCTTTTTTTCCAAAAGGCCAGTCAAATTCAAAATCAATCGTGCGTTTTGAATAATGCGCGCGATCTCCTTCGGGTACCTCAAGTTCATGCACTTTTCCTTTGTCTATGCCGATTTTTTCTATCCACATCCGGATTTCTTTGCGCCATTTTTCAAAATATTTTTTCCATTCTGATTCTCTGACAAAATATTCAAACTCCATCAAATCAAACTCGCGGATGCGGAAAAGAAAATCCCTTGGCGCGATTTCGTTCCTAAAAGCTCTGCCGATCTGAGCGATGCCGAAAGGCAAGTTCGGCCGCATAGTATCCAAAATGTTTTTAAAATTAACGAACATCCCCTGTGCAATTTCCGGCCGTAAATATACATCTCCGGATTTAAACATAAGATTAAATTGTTTTGGCTCGGAAAGCGCACCGCCGCACTCTGGGCATTTTTTCCCGGAAATTTCATCCTGCCGAAATCTTTTTTTGCATTTTTTGCATTCAACCAATGGGTCGGCGAATCCTTCCAGATGCCCGCTTGCCTCCCAAACTTTTTCCGGCATCAAAACGCTGGAAGCCAGCCCGTACATTTCATGGTGCGCGCGCACAAAATGATTCCACCATAATTCTTTTATATTGTAAGCAAGTTCCGCGCCCAACGGCCCCAAGCTCCAAGTGCCGGCAAGCCCTCCGTAAATCTCCGAGCCCGGAAACACAAATCCGCGCCGCTTTGCCAAGCTTACGATTGTTTCCAGGCTTACCATATTTTGAGATTATCGCACAACTTTTTTCTGATTAAAAGTGACGCTCGGATCATCCGGCAAATCGGTAGATATAGGGTCATCACGCGCAGAAAGCGTCTGGTTTGTAAAAGTGTCGCGGCCCGAAACTTCAGCCGCATTAATAATTGTCGGAGAAGATCCGATTTGATTTTGTGAAGGAATAAGTCCGACCTGAAAAGCGGCCTCCAGAGCCGGCCGCAAAAAACCGGTGCCGGCGGGCACCCTGCCGGCGCGCCAGACAATTTCACCGCTGACCTTTTCAAACGAAATGTTCGCGTCAGCCGGTTGAATCACGTTTTTAAAACTCATATACGGAGGGAGGGTAGATTTAACGACGACGCCATCCAAATCGTTCACCATGTTAGCCAAAGACAAAATGATTGTGTAGGTTGTTTCCTCGCCCACTTTCGGCGGCAGGGGGCCGGCATTTTGAATAACGGAATTATTATAAAGCGCCCGCGAAACCACTTGTAATTTTGATGATACTTTCATTTCATAATTGCCGGATCCGGAAACATCAACCCCCTCAAATCCCTGTACAACCACGCCCGGATTAAAAATTGCGCCGATCCGAACGCTTGGCCGCGCAGCATCAGTAGCAAGAACCAAATTGCTCTTAATTTTAAACGAAAAAGTAACGCGTTCTTCTTGATTTGGAAGCAACACCGCAAACGGCTTATGGGTGGAAGAGTTCCACACAACGCTTTTAGACGACTCTCGGAAAGCGCCGCTGTCAACTCGCAAAGAAGCAAAGTCCACCGCGTTTCCATTAATTGACGCCTCCAAAGATGCGTTTTTAATTTCTTGAGGTAAATTATTTCTTAGGGCAATATCAAAAGAAATTGTATCGCCCGGAAAAGCCGCATATTCATTTGATCCGTTTGCCAAAATATTTACAGACAAAAACGGCGCGCGCAAAATTATGGTTTGGGAAGATTCGTCATAAGCTAAAAATGAGTTTTTCGCCGGATCAAAAATACCTATTGCTGCTTTGAAAATCTTTGATTCCAAATCTGCGCCATGAACCTTGCCTTTTAATTTTATCTTCCCGGATTCGGCCGGCGGGAGATTCCCCAAGCTCCAAATATTTTTGTTTTGCGGCAAGGGCGAAGGGCTTGCGGAAACGAACTCAAAGCCGTCCGGAAAATTCATTTGCGAATAGAGATTTGCAAGGGCCTGATCGGCTTGCGAGACGTAATTAACCTCAAACTCCACTTCTTGTCCTATTCGCAAATCAGACGGCAGATTAAAAGAAACAGTCACCGGAGAAAGAGCTACGGAAAACTCAAAAGACGCGTCTACCGCAAAAATCGCGCTTGCCCCAGCCGGCCTGTACTCCAAAACAGCAGAAACTTTTTTGGTCGTTCCTCTGCCGCCAAAAACATAAGCGTCGAAATTTTCCGCAATGCTCTCTCCGGCGCGCACGCCTCCCAAGGATCTGCGTTCACGAAAAATTCCTTCAGGGCGCGGCCCAACAACCGGCGAAGCGTCATTCGGGAAATTAAAAACCAAAACAGCGTCTTCCAGCATTCCATTGCTTTGATTGGCGATTTTAACCCGCCAGCTTATGCGGTCTCCGCTTTTTATTTCGCTGATGCCTTCTATTTTTACGTCAACCGCCCGCGACCTAAAAACCGTAGGCGAGCCGAAAACAAAAAAAACGATGCCGATAACAAATAAAATTAGCCCCGCCGCAACCGCCCATAAAAACCAGCGGCTCTCTTTAGCCGTTCTCTGTGTTTCCTGCCAAAAAACTGACCCAGCCCTTTTGGTCCTTGTAAGCTCTGGCGGAACCATTCTTTCTCCAAATGTTTCTTTTTCCTTATAGAGCCGTTTTTTTAGTTCTTCAAGTGAGGCCATAATGTTAGTATAGCTTCATTGTGATGTTCGGGCAAAGAATCGCCGTAGCCTTCGTGCGCGAAAAATTCGCGCAAGAATTGCAGCGCTCGCTCTTCGTCAGTACCAGCCAAAGGCTGGCCAGCATCGGGCTGGAAAAAATCAATCGCCATTGAGAATAATTCTTCGTCTTTCGCGCCGGGCAAAACCACTAAATCAATCGTTTTTAGAATTCTTCCGGCTGTGGAAATCCTATTCGCATCTAAAAACCAGTTGCCGAACCCTGAAATTACCTCCGCATCCGTCATCGTCGGCATTCGTTCGCCGTTTTTAACAAATTGAAGTCGTGTGTGGTTCAAAATATCCAAATGCGCGTTGAGTTTTGAAGCCGTTTTCCGCGCGCCCTTTGCCAGCGCATCCATTTTCCCAAAATCTTTTGTCAGCGCCCTCACCAAAAAATCCGCCTCCCCGTACGGCGTTTTTTTCATAATCAATCCTTCGGTTTTGAAATACGCGCTCGGCATACTTATTAGAAATAAATTCGAAATCTATCACCAGAAAGCTTTTGAATATCGCTTATATTTGTCTCTTTTTTAATCCTTGCGCTATATTTTTCGAGAACATCCAAAATCTCAGCAGGAGAAGCTTCTATTTTGGCTGGCATTTTTTGTTTAGGCGTTAGTCCCGCTTCTTTTCTTGCGGCCTGAATTTCGCGGATAAGGTCGCGGAGAATGCCTTCTTCGCGAAGTTCGGGAGTAATGGTTAAATCAAATTCCACCAACTTATCAGCCAAATTTTGCGAAAAAACAACATTTTTTACATTTATTTCCTCTTTTGCTAATGCCAAATAATCAGCCCCCAAATTTTTCCACTGGAATTTATCACTTGCACGCATGGAATTAAGCGGTTGTCTTATTTTTAGATTTTGTTTATGCCTTTCTTCAAGCGCTGCCGCAACTAAATTTCTGGTTTCGTCCATATTTTCCAGTAATTTTACGTTTTTATTTTTGCTCTTTGCATTTTGTTTTGGCCAATCCTCCAAATGAACACTTTTGTTAGACGCCGAGCTTCTAACACTTTGATAAATCTTCTCCGCTGTAAACGGGGCGAAAGGTGCCAGGAGTTTTGAAACTTCGCCAAGCAAATACGCCAAAACCGTGCCTGTTTCCTTGGCTTCTTTAGAATTTTCTTTCATCACACCGCGAATCCTTCTGATGTACCAATGCGAAATATCATCAACCACAAAATTTTCCAGCTCGCGCGCCGCGCCAACGATGTCGTAAGCGTCCAGTTTTTTTGTGACAGAGTTGGTTACTTCGGAGAACTTTGCCAAAACCCATTTATTTATTAACAATTTCTCACTTCCGATTTCTAACTTCCCACTTCTAACTTTGTACATTTTCCAAAACTGTAAGACATTCCACAAAATCATAAAAAATCTCCGCGAGGCGTCTTTGATGTCTTCTTCCTTAAAAAGCTTGGAATCCCACGGCTGGTTTATCGTAAAAAAATACCATCTAGTCGCGTCAGCTCCGTACTTTTCTATGAGCATCATTGGATCCACCACATTTCCCAAAGATTTGGACATTTTTTTGCCGTTTTTGTCCAAAACATGCCCAAGCGATATTACATTTCTATAAGGAGCGCTTTTTCCCAAAAGCGTGCCGACAGCCAGGAGATTATAAAACCACCCGCGCGTCTGATCCACCGCTTCGGTAATGTAGTCGGCAGGATAGTGGAAGTCCGACTTCCTTTCGGAAGTCGGACTTCCAAGAAACGACCAATGCGCGCTCGCAAACGGCATCGCTCCCGAGTCAAACCAAACGTCAACAACCTCCGAAACTCTCCGCATTTCGCCTCCGCAACCACATCGGAGTCTTATTTCATCAATAAAAGGTTTATGCAAATCCAGAACAAGATTTTCGTCGCGCGGAATCTGAGAAAAAATCAGCTCTTCAAATTCGGCCGTCACTAAAAAATCTTTTCCGCGGCGCAATTTTTCTTCCATGGATTCCTCGTTGTTTTTTCCTTCCGCCGCCGTCCAAAGCATCCAAATAGGATATTCGTGGCTTATTATCAAGATAGTTTTGTTTTGATAGCGCAATTCCATTTCAGAAATCGCAGAGAAAATGCGGTTTTTTAACTGAGTTAAGGTTTCCCCTTCCGGCGGAGCCTTAGTAAATTTTTCAATCGGATTTTTATAAAAAGCGTGGTAGCGCGCCGGATCTCCTTCGGAAAAAATGCCGGTGTTGATTTCGGAAAGTCTTGGGTCAAGCTTGATGTTTAATAAAGAAACCCCCGACACTTCTCCAATTATTTCCGCCGTTTCTTTGGTCCTTAAAAACGGCGATGCGAAAATTAAATCGGGCTTCCCGCCAGAGACGGGTCCGCCTATGGCGGATATTTTTTTCTTCAAAAGCCTAGCGCTTTTTTCCACCTGTTTTCTGCCATTTGCTGTAAGATGATAGTGGTTTTTTGCAAGATTGCTGTTGGTGATATTTTTTACATTTGTTTCCGCCTCCCCGTGCCTCATAAAAATATATCTGTTGCCGGACGCAGTCGAGCGTTTTTTCAGCTCCTCCACTGAACCGATGGCCTCCCATTTTTTGCATTTTTCGCATTTCCAAACCGGCAACGGAGTACCCCAAAACCGCTCGCGTGAAAACGCCCAGTTCTTTTTTTCTTTGAGCCATTCGCCCATCCGGCCGTTCTTGATGTGTTCCGGATACCAATTTATTTTTTGATTATTTTCTAAAAGCTCGGGCCGCACCGCGTTCACATCCACCCACCACGCCTTGCGAGCAAGATACATCAGGGGCGTTTTGCACCTCCAACAAAAAGGATAGTCGTGTTCGTAACTTTCGGTTTTAAATAAAAATCCTCGCGATTTTAGGTCATCAATAATTTGTTGGTTCGCATTTTTCCCGCCGGAGGCGGGTCCGCCTTTGGCGGAAAACCACTCGCCGTCCCAAGGATTTCCCGGTGTTTGCATCAGCCCGCGCTCGCTGGTTGTGGCAAGTACCGGCAAATCGTATTTTTTGGAGAGCTGAAAATCGTCATCTCCAAAAGCCGGCGCGATATGCACAATTCCAGTCCCCTCCTCGGTTGAAACAAAATCTCCGGCAACTACTTTGTACGGAGCGTTGTGCGAATAAAGCGGCTCATATTTTAAATCAACCAGCTCACTACCCTTAATTTTTTTTAAAATTTTACAGTCTCCGCCGACAACGCTCGCTCTTGATTCGGCCAGTATTAATTTTTCACCTCCCACCTCCAACACCACATATCCAATTTTTTGATTCACCGCTAAAGCAACATTTCCGGGCAAAGTCCAGGGAGTAGTCGTCCAGACGAGGAAATAAGTTTTTTCTGGAATTTTTCCGCCAGAGGCGGACCCGCCTTTGGCGGAAAATTTCACATAAACCGATTCCTCTTTTACTTTTTCGTATCCCTGCGCAAGTTCGTGCGAAGAGAGTGCGGTGCCGCACCTCGCGCACCATGGGACAACTTTATAGTCTTCGTATAAATATTTTTTCTTGGCGAATTCTTTGATAACCCACCAAAGAGATTCAATATAAGAATTTTCATAGGTAATATAGGGATGTGCCATATCTATCCAAAAACCCATCCGCGCCGTCAACTTCTCCCATAGCTCTTTATATTTCCAAACCGACTCTCGGCATTTTTTATTGAACGCGGCGACACCGTATTTTTCTATGTCTTTTTTGTTTTTAAGCCCCAGAGTTTTTTCTACCTCAACTTCAACCGGAAGCCCGTGAGTATCCCACCCCGCGCGGCGCGGCGCGTAATATCCCCTCATTGTT
This sequence comes from Candidatus Giovannonibacteria bacterium RIFCSPLOWO2_02_FULL_45_28, assembly GCA_001780725.1. Lineage (GTDB taxonomy): Bacteria > Patescibacteriota > Minisyncoccia > UBA11713 > 2-01-FULL-45-33 > GWA1-44-25. The sequence continues at coordinate 48,015 of MFIM01000001.1, forward strand.
TTGTATCTTAAAACAACATCCTTGAAAGCGCGGCTCTCAACATGATGCACACCCGGAACACCGTTAGCCGTCGGCGGTCCCTCAAAAAAGACAAAGTGGTTTTGTTTACCCCTCGAAGCTTTAGCGAAGTAGGGCTTCCTTTGGTTTACCGACTTCTCAAAAGCCTTATTTTTTTTCCAAAATTCCAAAATTTCTTTCTCATCAAACATATGAAAATAGTAGCAAAAAAAGCCGCTCATGAGAACGGCTCATTACTTGTATACATGGGCGTTGATCCCTATTGCACGCAAAATCGGAGATCGTTCATTGAAAGGTATAGATTTTGTGACTTGATCCAAAAAATGGAACACGCTTCCGGCACCGCCTTCTTTAACTAGAAATGCGATATCCTCGTCTGTATATACACCGGGGAAAATTTTGTTTAATTTCTTCCAAAATCCATCCACATTAATCTCACCCATCTTCACACCAGCCTGTTTCATGCCAACTTCGTGGCAAGCGGCCCTATCGCCATTGGAAAACCGCATTGTGACTTTATCACCCAACCCCAAAACCTCCGAAATGTACGCCGAGCCGATCTCGTTGCCTTGCTCTACGGTCATTGTGCTTTTTTGTGAAAACCACAAGTCGGAAAGGCGCTTCGCGCGCTCGTTTCCATTAAACCACCCCTCACGATAAGGATTTTCTGCCACGTCTTGTGGGTCCAACGGAACATCGGCTGGAATGCCAGCTTTCTCCCATCTCTTTAATAATTTCTTCGCGATTTTTGCCCGCCGAATAATTTCGTTGCCGAATTGTACCGCCTCATCCAGCGACATGCATCTTGATGTTTCAAAAAATCCATCGGGCTTATCCAATGAAATTTTAATGTGTTGGCTGGGCTCTCCGAAACTGCCGGCATAATGAGCTATACAAATGTCGCCGTCTGGATTTTTATAAACAGTCATGTGGTGGCATCTGTATTTTTTCTCAAGATACTTGTTCATTTTCACCCCCTAAATTTAAATACCTAGTGTAAGTTTAACAAAAACAACCTTGCGTGTCAAGAAAACAAAAACCCGCCTATCGGTAGGCGGGGCCATTTTTTAAAAACAGCTCTATTTCATTTCCATCTAAGAACAACTTGGGCGACAACCAAAAGTAAGAATGCGATCCAAGTGCGGCCATCCGGCAAATGATTATAATAAATCCAGTTCATTATTGTAAAAGAAATGGGCGCGGCGCCCCAAACCAAAAATTGCGGGAAAAACAGATCCTGTCCGTGCCTTAATCCTTCGCTTAAATAAGCCCAGTTGAAAAGCATTCCTCCCAACATAAAAACAAAGAGTGTTGCAAAAATTCCGAAGCCGACAACATAACCGCCAAGCGACTCAAACTTCCAAAACTGAATCCATTCAAGACGAGCCGGAGCAAGTTTTAAAACGGGATAGAAAAGCGATTTTGTTGCGCTCCAATCCATTAATTTAAAAAGTCCGTAATACATCACAACATTACCGCAAACTAAAATGAAAAAATTCAAAGCAGTTTTCAGCACTTCATGTTCTTGCTTTCTGATTCTAAAACTACCATCCAAAAAACAAAAAAACAACCGATTACCGCTTTTTGAATTTCAATTTAAGCTGGCGCCGGCATTCTTTTCCGTGCTCGGCAATGCCTATAATATTTCTCTTGCAACTTTTGCATTTTATACAACAGGGCTTCGTTACGCACTTGACGCGCCTGCTTTTGTGGTGGGGGCATTTACATTCTTCCGGCTCATGAATTCTCCGCATTTTTAATTCCGCTCAATATCTACAAAAATTTTATCACATTCGCCACAATTCGCAAACAAAAAAACAACCGCTCACATCTTCTCCGGAGCAGCAATGCCCATCAAGTTGAGCGTATGGCGTATAGCATAAAGCGTGTGGTGAATCAGAAAAAGACGGACCTCGGTAAGTTCCGGATTTTTTGAATCCACTACGCGGTGTTTTTCGTAAAAATCAGTGAAGGTTTTTGCAAGCTCATAAGCATAGCGCGGCAAGCGGTGGACTTGATAGTCGTTTGCGATGTCTTCAATGATGTCCGGCAGCTGCAGAATTTTTTTGATGAGAGAGAGTTCTTCGGGTTTGGAAAGTAACTGCAAATTAACCTCACCCCCCTTCCACCTCTCCTTCGTAATGAGAGGGGGGGAATGGGAAAGAGCATCTTTTCCTTTTTCTGATTTCGGATTTCGGATTTCGGATTTCCGCAAGATGCTGTAGCATCTTGCGGCGGCGTACTGAACATAATAAACAGGATTCTTCTTGCTTCTTTCCTTCGCCAAATCCAAATCAAAATCCATATGCGTATCCGGCGAACGCTCCAAAAAAAACCACCGCGCGGCATCTAGCCCAACCTCTTTTAACAAATCGTCCAAAGTTACAAATTCCCCGGCGCGTTTGGACATGCGCACCTCTTTGCCGCCGCTAGTAAGACGCACCAGCTGCATAATAATGATTTTTAGCCTATTCTGGTCTACACCAAAAAACCCAATCTTTTCTGCAACTTGTTTGATTTCTGCGTGATGGTCCGCGCCAACAACAGTAACAGCGACATCGAATTTGCGTTTCAAAAGCTTGTTTAGATGATATGCCAAGTCCGACAAAAGATAAGTTGGTTCGCCGTTTGATTTGACAACCACGCGCTCATCCCACCACAATGCGCCCTCTTTCTCTTTCGCCGCGCCATTCTTGACTAAAAACTCCAAAACTTTTTTTAACTCGCCCCTTTTCCGCAAGTTATTTTCTTCCGAAAACCAAACATCAAATTTTATTCCCGCTTTCTTGAGAGATTTTTTAATTTCGCCGAGTAAAATCCCAACAGCCCGTTTTGCAGACTTGCCTTTTAGTTTCTTTATGTAATCGCCTTTGTAATATTCTTCTTTTGCCGAAATTTTACCCTCTGCCGCCAAAATAGATTCACCCAAAAGTTTTATTTGATTGCCAGCGTCATTGATATAGTATTCGCGAGTAACTTTGTGTCCAGCCGCTTTTAAAATATTCGCCAGCGCATCGCCGTAAAACCCGCCGCGTCCGTTGGCCATTGTCAGAGGGCCGGTCGGGTTTGCAGAAACAAATTCTAGGTTGACCCGCCGCGCTGCTTGGGAAAACTTTGCCCTCCTCAACATCAGATGTTGAAAGCCACAAACATCGGATGTTTTCCCGGGCAATGTTGAGGAGAGCAACGCGGCAAAAAGCGCCTCTTTTTTTATACAAAAATTTAAAAATCCGGGACCGGCGATTTCAATTTGCTCGACAAATTTCAAGACATCCGACGTCTTCTCGGACTTAGACGTCGGACGTCTAAGTAGCATTTGTTTAAAGTCTTCCGCGACCTCGCGCGAATTTTTCTTTTCGCTCTTCGCCACCACCAAAGCAACGTTGGACGAATAGTCCCCGTGTTCCGGGTTCTCCGGCCGCTCAACAGAAAAAACCGCGCCGACGGCTTGTCCGCCTCGGGAGGACACAACTTTTTCAATTTCTTTCCGTATTAAACTACGAAACATACTCTCACTTTATCCCAAAAACCGCACAAAAAAAAGGCCTTTGCTGGTTGGCAAATTGGCCTCTATATTACTGATTTAAACGGGTTATGCTTTTGATGTCCTCCCACATGATTCGTACGGTCTTTTCGTCTTGTCTGCAATATACGCGCTGCACATCCAAGTCTGTTTGAGTTACCGTTCCTTTTGGGCACTCCAAAACCTGACCGGTTTTTAAAGTTATAGTTGTCGGCGTCCGATCGTGTGTTTCGCCGCATCCCAGTAAAATAAACAGCGCCGAAACTATAAAAAACGGTGAGAGTAATTTTGCGCCTGCTAGTTTATTCATATGCCATGTCCTCCGTCTGCTAAAAACCTAGCAAGTCTTGCGCCGCTCGTCAATTGCTCCTTATCACATCCATCACGGCGTCGTAAGATGCATCAATTACTATCGGGTCTTTCACAAAAACTTTTTTGGCGGCATCAGGATCTTTCCATGCCGCGCCCGTTAGAGTGCAGACAATTTTGCAGCCGTCCCAAATATAAATGTCGCGCGGGATTCTCTTGATTTCTTTTATTACTCCGGCAACCGAAATTGCCGAAGACGGCTCGCAGGAAACCGGCTCCAATTCGGAAATTAACGCGTAAGCCGCCATTATTTCCTCGTCATCAGCCATATCAATTTTACCGCTTGATTCATCCCTCGCGGCTTTTGCCTCTTCCCATTTTGCCGGATTTCCTATGCAAATTGCGCTGGCGATAGTTTTAGGATTTTCCACCGCTCTTCCTAAAACAATCGGGGCCGCGCCGACGGCCTGGTAGCCAATCATGTGCGGGCATCTTTTGGAGCGGCCTTTTATGTAATACTCTTTATAGCCACGCCAATAAGCCGTGATGTTCCCTCCGTTCCCAACAGGAATGAAGTGATATCTTGGCGCCTCGCCCAGTTCATCCACTATTTCAAAAGCGGCGGTTTTCTGGCCTTCCGTCCTGTGTGGATTAATGGAATTGACCAGTTCTTTGTCTTTCTCTCTCAATACAACCTCTCTTACAATTTCAAGCGCCTTATCAAAATTACCTTTAATTTGTATAACTTTTGCTCCGTGACGATATGATTGGGTTAATTTTCCCGGCGCAACATTGCCTTCCGGCAAAACAACTAAACACCTCATCCCGGCCGCTTGCGCGTACACGGCAGCAGATGCGGCCGTATTTCCGGTTGATGCGCAAATAACAACCTTTTTGCCTCTGGCGGCAGCCATGGTGATTGCGGCAGTCATACCGCGATCTTTAAAAGATCCGCTCCCGCGATTTTCTCCCTCCAGCTTCCAATAAACTTCGGAGTGAAAGTAGGGAAAAAGATCGCGAAGATAATTTTCAAAATTTTTCGCGCGCCAAAGACAGGTATTGCCCTCAAACAAAGTGATAATTTTCTCTTTGCCCATCCACTGAATTGCAGGCGGCATCCATTCCCAATATTTATGCAGGATGCCTTTATATGGTTGCGGCAGAAATTTGTGTTTTATCATTTCAAACTCCTCAATCCCGCCAATAGCGGACAAGTCTGCCCAAACTCTAGCACCGAAGAAAATAATTTGGAAGTGGTGGGAGTTGAACCCACGTCAGAAGAACTCGTAATCTGCGTTTGACAAGCTTAGATTTTGCCCCTGTTTACTTGCGTTGATGCAGAGCTTTTATCAACACCGCCCCGCTTATAACACCCGCGATCTCTTAGCGAGAATCAGAGACGGATGGCTTACGCTAATGCGAAAGCAAGTCCAGTGCCGCCACCAGGTTCTAGACCAAGCGCGACACGAACTTTAGAAAATAAGTTTGCACTTATTGGTTGTGCGGATGATTAAAGAGGTTAACCGTACATCCTCTGCCTGAGCGCATGATTATTTGTTCTTCCTCGAATCCAATTTCACCCCCACACTAACTTATTTCATGAAGCCAGAGATTTCGCAATCCTCATTTTTAATTGCCTTAGTGCGGTTGCTCGCAGTTTAAGGTTGTGTTCTCTGTGTCTGGCTTCTCGGTCATTGTTATATGCTTCATATTATACCAATTTAAGTGGCCTTTTATATTTTGTTGATGTAACTTTTCCAGCATTATGTTCTGAAAAACGCTTTTTAAGATCGTTGGTTGACCCTATATATAACTCTCCATTTTTGTCTTTGAGTATATACATGTAGAACATAATGTGTGAAATAAGTTAGTGTGGGGGTAAACCCCCTACATTTCAAAGTTCTTTTAATGTTCGCTCTATTTTTCTCTTGTCTTCACGCTCTTTAATTCTTTCACGCCTATCGTGTTTTTTGAGTCTCCGCGCGACAGCAATTTCAAGTTTTATTCTCGCGCCTTTAGTATACACCCGAAGAGGAAGGATTGTCAAGCCTTTGGTTGTGGCCTTGCCGATCAAATAATTGATCTCTTTTTTGTGGAGCAAAAGCCTCCGCTCACGCGCCTGCTCATAATCTTTCGGGGTGTTTTTCGGTTGGTATGGCGCGATAGTCGCGCCAACCAAATAAAAATCTCCGCGCTTGGGAAAAACATAGGAGCCCTCAAGGCTCATTTTATGGTTTCTTACGGCTTTTACCTCAAACCCAAAAAGCTCAAGCCCCGCTTCAAGGGTTTCAAGTATTTCAAACTCAAATCTCGCTTTTCTGTTTTCCGCGAACAATGCCATATATTTTAAGTATTGCATAAAAGCATTTTCCTTAGTACCATAAACTTATCCAAAGACTAAGACTAAACAATCAAATAACGGCGCGGGAAGTAAGGGTTATAGACCAAAACGGCCAGAATCTGGGCGTTTTGTCTGTTGAGGAGGCATTGCGACGCGCGCGCGAGGCGGGGATGGACCTTATTGAAATCTCGCCCACCGCAAATCCGCCGGTTGCCAAAATAATGGAGCGGGGGAAATATTTTTACGAGCAGGAAAAAAAGAGAAGACAAGCGGCCAAGAAACAAAAGGATGTTGAGATAAAAAGCGTGAGAATCGGCATCGGCACCTCCGTTCACGATCTTGAAATCCGCGCAAAACAAGCCGATGAATTCTTAAAAGAGGGCAACAAAATCAAAGTAGATTTGTTTTTGAGGGGACGAGAAAAATATCTGGACAAAAAATTTCTGCAGGACAGAATTGAGCGCTTTCTTGCGATTGTCTCGCAGGGCTTTGAGAAAGAAGATATTAAAAAGGGACCGAGAGGATTGAGCTTGACTATAACACCGAAAAAATAGTAATATAATACAAATAAGATTTGCAGATTAGTATTATGCCCAAGACAAATAAATCAATTCTAAAAAGGTTTAAGCTCACAAAAACCGGAAAAATTCTTCGCGGCGGCTCCGGCATCAACCACTTTCAAGCCAAAAAGAGCCGCGGGGAACAGTTGGCCAAAAAACGCCTCTCAAACATGGACAAAATACGAAAACGCATGATTATTTCTTATTTAAAACACTAATATGCCAAGAGTAAAAAGAGGAAAAATCGCATTAAAAAGGCGCCATAAAGTGCTTGGGCAAACCAAAGGCTTCAGATGGCAAAGAAAATCAAAGGAGCGTGCGGCAAAGGAGGCGCTTCTGCACGCCGGCCGCCACGCATTCGGCGACCGCAGAAAAAAGAAAAGGAACTTCCGCGCGCTTTGGAACATCAAAATCAACGCCGCCGCGCGAGAAAATGGCATGTCTTACAGCAAACTGATTTACCAGCTCAAAAAATCCGACATCTTGCTCAACCGCAAAATGCTCGCCGAACTGGCCGAAAAACATCCGGAGGTTTTTAAGGCTATCATTAAAGAAGCTAGCGCCTGAAAAAGATTGAGATGAAAAAGAGGGCGCCGGCGAAGAGGACGAATGCCGGGCCGGGAGGAAACCCGTAAAATCGTGAAATTAAAATTCCCAAAATAGCGCCCAAAACTCCCAATACGGCGGAGAGCGTGATGTATTGATTCATACTGCGCGCAATATTTCTGGAAGTTGCGGCCGGAATAATAATAAGCGAACCCATGAGAAGAGCGCCGACGAATTTAATTCCCACCGCAACTGTTAGGGCAAAAATTAAAAGAAACGCAAGCTCAAGAAGGTGCGGCCGAAATCCGGCCGAAGATGCCAAATCCGGAGAAATCAAAGAAAGCGTGAATCGCTTGGAAAACATTAAAAGCAGCGCCACGATAATTAAGGATCCCATAACAGCCAGCCAAAAATCCAACTGGCTTATTTTAGTAATATCTCCGAATAAAGCATCCAAAATTTCCTCCTCCGGAGTAATTAAGGCTCCCACAGCCAACGCCAGAGTGAAAAATACGCCCACCAAAGTATCCACCGGCAATTTTGTTTTGTGTTCAACAGCCCAAATACCCAAAGTTCCCAAAATCAAAAATATCCCAGCGCCCAAAAACAAATTGAAATTCAATAAAATCCCCAACGCTATTCCCGGGAGCGCGACATGCGAAAGCGCGTCCCCAACCAAAGCCATTCTGCGCAGTAGCGCAAAAGACCCCAACATTCCTCCGGCCGCGGCGATCAAAGAACCGGCTATAAAAATTTGTAATTCAGGCGTGAACATGATGATAAAATTTCCTGTCTCCGCCGTATAATTTGGCGAGCTCCGCGGGCGTCAAAACTTCGTTTGGTATGCCGAAGCAAATCTGCTCGCGATTTAAACAAAGCACTTTGTTGGCATAGCGGTAAACGACGGTAAGATCGTGCGAAATAAGAATCAAAGCAAGATTATGTTCGTCTTGAAGTTTATGCAGAAGCTCGTACACCGTCCTTTGCCCGGCAACGTCAACGCTCGCCGTTGGCTCGTCAAACAAAAGCAAATCCGGATGCCCGCTGACAGCCCAAGCAATAAGAACTCTTTGAAGCTCGCCCGCAGAAAGCTCTCCAATCCTTTTGTTTAAAAAGATCGGCGTCAAATCAACCGCCTTAAGCGCCTCTTCCGGCGAATGCCCAGCCTGCCAGCGCCCGGAAGGCGCGGCGCTGCTTCTTAAAACTAAGAATTCTTTGACAGTAATCGGCAAATCCCTTTCCAAATCAATTTTTTGCGGAACATACCCAATCCTTGTGCCATCAGATATTTTAATGTCGCCCTCGTAACCAACCGCTCCCAAAATCGCCCGAAATAATGTTGTTTTACCCGAACCGTTCGGGCCGATCACAGCAAGCGTCTCGCCCCGTTCCAAAGAAAAAGAAATGTTGTCCAAAACAACCTGTTTTTCATACGCCGCCTTCAAATTTTTTACTTCCAAAATTGGCATTGATTATAAGTTGTATTATATGTTAAATTGAGCAAAGAGAAAAGGCACGAAAAGTGAAAAAGGCTTCTTGGGTTGGGATTTTGAGCATCACCACGGTGTCTTTACTTGCCGGAGCAATGGTGTTTTTTTCCATATTAAAAACCGACGAAGAAAACCGCGAATACGTTTTTTGGGCGGATTTTAAAGATATAAGCCGCGCTTCTTCATATATAATCTGCGGCCGTGAAGAACCAACGCCGCTCACAACTAAAGTCTACACAAATCTCAAAGAATTGTGGAGAATAACCATTATTAATCGCAATCACAAAGACACAGCAAGATCCGTCGTTCAATTCGTTGACTTAGAAAAAGGCGTTTTAGTAAATTCATTTGTCCGATTGGGCAACGAATGGAAACGGTCTCGCGATATAACCGTTGAAGAGTGGAAAAATTTTACAAACACACATCCGATTTCGCCGGAAGAAGAAACTTTTATAAACATGTGCCTCGCGTCAAAACAGTTCATTTGAAATCGGCGCCGTCCAAAAAAACGCTCAACGCGTTTTTTATTTTCCTTTCAACAACCCGAGCATCTTCTCCAATGGCCAAGCGTTAATTATGTCATCGCAAGTTGCCCATCCCCTTCGGGCTTGAGATATGCCGATTTCCAAAAATTTAAAGTGAGATGCCGAATGAGCATCGGAATCAATTGACATCTTTACCCCAGCCTCAACGCATTTTCTTACGTATTCGTCTTTAATGTCTAAACGATCAGGATAAGCGTCAATTTCCAAAACCGTCCCCGTGCGCTTGGCGGCTTTGATAATTTCATCAATATCAACCTCAATCGGCTCACGGCGGTTTATAATCCTGCCGGTCAGATGAAAAATAATATCCACATTCGGATTTTCCATTGCTTTTATAATTCTTCTTGTCTGCTCTGCGCGCGGAAGCTTGAAGTGGCTGTGCACCGCCGCTCCCACAACATCCAATTTTTTTAAAACTTCGTCTTGAATGTCCAATGATCCGTTTTTTCCGATATTTACTTCGGCGCCTTTGAGAACTTTCAACTTACAATTTTTAATTTTCAATTTATGATTAATTTTATCTATTTCGGCAATTTGTTTTAATAATTTTTTCTCATCCGCCCCGCCCGTCATAGCCAGACTGCGCGTATGATCGGTTATCGCAATGTATTCCAACCCAAGTTTTTCAGCCTCTTTTGCCATCGCCTCAATAGAGTCCTCGCCGTCGGTCCAGTTGGTCTGCGTTTGAAGGTCCCCTTTTAAATCCTTGTAGCCGATGAGTTTGGGTAAACGATTCTGGCGCGCCAATTCAATCTCGCCGGCATTTTCCCTCATCTCCGGTTCTATGTAATGCAGTCCCAATTTTTTATAGATTTCTTCTTCCGTTTTACCAGCTATCATCTTTTCTTTCGGCGTATTTCTGCGTTCCATTCTGCGTTGTTCTGCGCTATGAAAGAGTCCGTATTCGTTCAGCTTCCATCCCCTTTTTATCGCCATCTCGCGGAGCGCGATATTGTGATCCTTTGAACCTGTAAAATAATTCAGCGCTGCCCCGTACGATTCTTTTGGAACCACGCGCAAATCGGCATCCAAACCGTTTTTAAGCTTTACCATCGTTTTGGTTTTGCCTTTTGCGTAGACGTGCGCAATAAACGGCAAACCCACGAACTTGTCCATCACTTTCTCCGGCCCGCCCTGACTCGGCGAGGTGGGTTTTTTGGAGGTCGCTAAAATATCAATGTCGCCGATTGTTTCTTTGCGCCTGCGCGTAGATCCTGCGACTATCGCATCTTCAACTTCCGGGAAAGATTTGATCATTCGCTCCAGATTTCTGATTTCGGGCAAAACAAAGCCGAGCACTTGCCGTCCGCCGGATTTTTTCAAAAATTCAATCCCGCGCAAAATTTTTTCTTCGGATTTTTGGCCGAATCTCGCGAGCCTGCGTATTTTTCCGGCCTTGGCAGCCGCTTCCAAATCTTTTAAATTTTTAATCTTTAGTTTTTGGTACAAAACCTTAATCATCTTCGGCCCCACGCCTTCCACAGCCGTGAGCTCCGAGATATTCACAGGAATTTTTTTCTTTAATCTTTCGTATTCGGCAAATTTTTTTCCGCGTAGCATCGTTTCCAGATGGTGAGCAATACCTTGCCCCACTCCAGATATTTTCATAAGGCCGCCTGCGCCGCCGCTCTTATAAATTTCCATTATTTCCTTATCCAAAGCCTCCACCCCAAGCGCGGCTTTTTCATAGGCGCGCGGCTTAAATAAAACCCCCTCCATCTCATAAAGCTCCGCCATTTCACGCAAGATTTTCGCAATTTCCTGATTGGTCATACTTGTATTTTAACACTTTTCTGCCCAGCTTAGCTGGATTATCCACCCGTTATCCACAACTACGAATTGGCGAAGGTTTTTATTTGCTAAAATAACATTGGGAGGACAAGATGTGGCTGCTCAAAAACAGCCGGGGCGCCAAAGAGATCCGGCAGGTCCGCAGTCACGGGACCCATAGGACCCCGGCACGCGGGGTAAAACGGGAAAGAAGCTTAAGCTCTCCGCTATGCGGAGTCCAAACTTTCCTCGGCCTACGGACAACCCCCTCCCACTTATCCACAGCCTCTCATTGCAGGGGCTGTTTATTTTTGAGACAATGAAAGTAGGTTAAAATTTGCCTGATTTATTTCATGGCTGGCGCAGGCAAGCGTGCGTACCCACTGGATGTTCCGTCCGCCAATAGGCAGACTACGAATCCACTGACTCTCTTGAGTCGCAATGTACGCACACCCGCTCGCACCAAACAATTTGATCTCTCAAAAAATCATAAAACATCTATAAATAACCCTTGGACAGCGAGCCAGGGGTTCGTTTTTTTTGCGTTTTATTGTTTCGTCGCCGGACTTTTTGGAATCGGCGTAAAAGGCGGCAAGGCTACAGGTCGCGTGCCGTCAAGATAAGGATAAAGGCCGAGTAAAATAAAAAATACAACAAAATTGATAATTCCGGCAATGATAAAGAGCGGTCTAAAACCAAATATGTCGGCTAACACTCCCCCGATTGCTCCTCCGATAGCGCTGGAAATGGTCAGCCCGCCAACGCTAAACAGACTCCATTCAAAACCTTCAGCGCCTTTATCCACATGGCGGGCGAAAAGCGAATAATAAGCGGACATCAACGCGGCGTCTCCAAAACCGACAAAGGCTTCAAGAAAATAAAGGTGCCACGCCTCGGAAACGGCAAGAAGCGCGAAAGGATAAATAACGGCAACCAAAGCGCCGGCCATCAAAGTATAAAAATCATCGCGTTCTCCTCTGTGTTTATCCAAAAATCTGGCCAAAGGAATTTGTAAAACGGATTTCGCTACGGCGTAAAGCGCCAAAGCAAACCCCACGGTTTTCAAAGTCGCTCCCGGAATAAAACCGGTAATAAACACCGCAAAAATCGGCGCAAAAAGCCCGCCGGATACCACAACAAAAAACAAATAAATCAGCAAAATCTGCACAGCTCGGTTAACGGTAATATTTATATGTATGCGCATAAATAAATTTTATTATATTAAAGCTATTCTGTGTCTTCCCATTCTGCCGGTGAAATACCGGCTTGGCGCAAAATTTCAGAAAGCAAATGCTTGGAAATATCTCCGCGATGAGGATTTGGAATGTGCACTTTCAAATCATCCTTCGTCATAAACAAATGGCGGCCACCAGAATAAGGGCCACCGAATCCAAGCTCACGAAATTTCTGCACTAATTTTCTCCACGAAACATTCTTAGGCATGTCTTACAAGCTCGCGTCTATCCACCTTAATTTCAAAACCCTGCACTCTCTCGCGGTCCCTGATTTTCAAAAGCAGCCAATCTTCAAGAACCCCCCTAAGCTCCTTTCTGCAGTCTTCCAAATTTCTTGCACTCGCCCAGACGCCGCGAACGCTCGGGATTTCACCAAAATAACTCCCGTTTTTAAGAAACTTGTATTTTGCTTCTTTGAGTTTTCTTTCTACGTATTCGTTTAACATAGAACTATATTAGCATATTAATTGTTTTCTGCAAATACTCTGAAAAGTGACTTTTGTGATCTTCGGTTTCGTATTCGCTGTGGGTTTGTGTTGCTTCCCATTGTTTTTTGCTGTGATCAAAACAATGAACTTTGTGCTGGCGCTTTCGGAATTGTTTCTTCTGCTTTAACGTTTTCAATACTTTTTAATAATTCCGGCCCGCCTCTATTTGCGTCTAGCAAGGCGGGTAGTTTTTTGAAATCATTTTCCAATTCTTTTAAAACTTGGGTTGAGCGGAGGGCGGCGGCGGGGTGATACAAAGGATAAATAATTTTGGATTTAATAATTACCCCCTTCCCGTGGCCAAGCGAAATCTTTGCCGACGGTAAAAAATAGTTCATTGAAAACCTCCCCAAAGTCGCGATAATTTTGGGGTCAATAATTTGAATTTGTTTTTTCAAATAAGGTTTGTACGCCTCAATCTCCTCCGGCAAAGGATCGCGATTTTCCGGAGGACGGCGCTTTACAATATTTGTGATATACACGCTCTCTCTTGGCCATTTGATACCCGCCAAAAGTTTATCCAGAAGTTTTCCCGCCTGCCCGACAAAAGGACGCGAGAGCTTGTCCTCATGAAACCCCGGCGCCTCACCGATAAATATTATCTCCGCGTCCGGCCTCCCCTCCCCAAAAACCAAATTCGCCGTCCCAAGAAGCGGCAAACTCTTATCCGCCTCCATTTCTTTTTTTAATTTTTCTAATTCTTCTGCTTTACTCATTTTATTTAAAATTTTTTGCTTGATTTCAAAAGCGTTACAATGTTTCAAAATTCCTAAGTAAGACTGCAAGTTTTTGGCGTTAACTTTCTTTAATATTCTCCTTTTTGTCTTCGTTCTTAAAACTCTGTGGTATGGTAAAACAACGTAGCCCAAAAAGTCAACCCCTTGCCGTAATTTTTTAAGTATAACTTTGTTGGGATGCAGATTCAACTTTAGTCTTTCCCGCAAAAACTCCGCGACTTCAGGCAGAAGCACCTTGAGATAATTTTCGTTTTGGTGCAGTATTATAAAGTCGTCAGTGTATCTGAAATAATGCTTAACATTTAATTTATGTTTAACAAACTGGTCAAACTCGTTCAAATAGATATTAGCGAAAAGCTGGGAGGTAAGATTACCGATCGGAAGACCACATTTACTCTCTCTCTCTCTCTCGGTGTTTTGAGCTGAAAACTGTCAATAATTTCCTCGCAAAGCCACATGGCTTTTCTGTCTTTAATTCTTCGCGCCAAAATGTTTTTCAGTATTCGTTGGTCAACCGAATCAAAGAACTTTCTTATGTCGCATTTCAACGCAAAACATGGGCCGGAGTAATTATGGCTTACTTTTCTTGCGGCTTTTTCCAGCGCCGCTACACCTTTATGCGTTCCCTTGCCGATTCTGCAGGAAAAAGAATTGGCAATAAAGGTCGGCTCAAAAATGAGGTTAAGAACCTTAAAAACCGCGTGATGCAAGACCCTGTCGCGAACAGCGGCTTTGTGAATATGCCTTATCTTAGGGTCGTGAATATAGAAAGAGGTGTAAGAATTATGTTTGTAAGTCATTTCCGCAAGCTGGCGATGGAGTTCAAAAAGATTGTCTTCCAGATTAAATTCAAATTCTTGAACGTCGGCATTATCCTTTTTCCCTAGTTTAAATTTTTTCCACGCTGAAAATAAATTATTTAAATCAATAATTTGTTCGAATATATGTTTATCGCTTCTCTCACTCATAAGTTATGCGAGTTATATAAATTCTTTCACGAATGTTTAAAAACTTTTCCGAAACAAGAAAAATACTCTCTTGGACTAAAAATCGAAAACACCATTTTAGAAATTTTCGAGTATTCTCTTTCTGCCATGTATCTGCCTAAATACAAAAAGGGCGAAAAAATTAAAATGGCGAGCGATAAGGTGGACTTTTTGAAATATCTCATTCGTTTAGCTTACGAAACCGGGTCTTTAAATGCTAAAAAGTATTTTGTGTTGGAAGAAAAAGTTTTAGAGCTAGGTAAAATAATGGGCGGCTGGTTAAAATCAGTTTAATGCTTTTTCGCTCAAAAGGAGCGTTTATTGCGCCCCTTTTGCATGAAACTACCAGAGGACGACCAGCAATGTTGTCGTTGCGGTTGTCAGACGAGTTGTAGTTGACATTGGCCAAGCCGCCGTACTTGCGATTGCCGCCGTAAAGACGGTCGGAGTCCTCAAAATTGCTCTGGGCCATCCAAATCACCGGAAAGATAAATTTTTTAAATTATTTTTCCTGAAATCCGCGCCTGCGGATAATTTTTCAGGCGGCAGCGCCGATGCTACATCGGCGCACCCGCCACAGCCCAAAGCAAGGAGTTTCTTTTTTTCTGATTTCGCAGAGAGCAAGTGCGAGAATAAACCGTGATCTATTCTTCATTAGCCTTGCTCAAAACAATCTTACAAAAATTTATTCAAAAAGAAAAGGGCTTCGAAAAATTCAGAAGCCCTTCCGAGTTCCAGGAACAATTTGACCAAGCTCTAGAAACTCACCAGAGGACGACCAGCAATGCCGTCGTAGCGGTCGTCAGACGAGACGCAGCCGACACCGGCCAAGCCGCCGTACCTGCGATAGCCGCCGTAAAGACGGTCGGAGCCCCCAAAAGGATCACGGAACCACTCCCACATATTGAACCGGCCGCGGTTCGGATCATAAACATTGCCAATGAAGTTGAATTCACCGGCGCGCTCCAGACAAGTTTGAGCCCGTGTTACTCGCAGTGCCGAAGCCATGTAAGCAAGGACCACATCATCCCACTCTTTAGGTGTTATCGCAAAACGCGAACCACAAGGCGTGTTGTCGTACTTACCGATAACTCTTAAGTCGCGGCGTAGCTTTTCAATTATTGGCGCCCATGGGTCGTTCGGAAACACCTGGCTTCCGTCGGTGTAGTCAACTCCGACAGAAAAATCTGCAAGACACCAACGACGCTTTAAAGTTACGGCATCGGCGCTTATCTTACCTTCGCGGATTTTCTCGTAAAGCCAGCTTTCCTGTTTTGTGTAATTCTTCAAAGACCAATCCTTTGCGAGGACAAGATCAATGAAGTAAACCGGATGCATATTGTACTTGGCGGCGTTTTCTAAAAACTCCGGAGTCCAAACGCCTGGGACGGGATCAACTTGAAGCCGCCCGAAAAACTTCTTGAGCTTTCGGCGAGCTTGCGCGACAACTTCATCTGCCCAAGCTGGCCCCTTCACAACCGCCTCAAGCGGATTTTTTCCTTGAAGTGTGAGAGCGATGCGCTCAACCCAAAGTTCTCCATCCGGCCCAGACCACTTTTCCAACATATCCCTCTGCAAGCCAAGCAGCTTGCTCGGCAAGCAACCGACCACGTCTAATTTGGCCATGGTCAGCCTCCTTTCTTTTTGTTAAATAACCCGCCTTGCCTGGATCAAAGGCCCCAGGTTCGCCTTTTAAGGTTTCTGGCTTAATTATACTCCCGAAGTACCTATTTGTCAATAGTGATTTTTGACCGCAGATACTCTCTGTTTTTAATTATATGAATCAGCGTCGGCAGGCTGGAGAGGACGATAATGGCTAAAATTATCGGGATTAAATATTTATCAATGCCTGGAATTGTGGCGCCCAAAAAATATCCAAGCCATGTCATACCAAGCGCCCAAAGAAAAGCCCCGACAACATTATAAAAAAAGAATGTCCTGTAATGCATCTGCCCGACCCCGGCCAAAATCGGCGCGAATGTGCGGACAACCGGCAAAAAACGGGCGAGCACAAGAGTTTTTGCGCCGTATTTTTCATAAAAAACCTTGGCGCGTTCAAGGTGGTCTTTGTGGAATAAAAGAGAATCTTCGCGGCTGAAAATCGCCGGCCCAACTTTTCTGCCAAAAGCATATCCAAAATTGTCCCCCAAAATCGCGGCGACAAAAACCAGAAAAGCCAAAATCCAAATGTTCAAAAAACCCTGCGACGCCAAAAAACCCGCCGTAAACAGCAAAGAGTCTCCGGGCAGGAAAAAACCGATGAAAAGCCCCGATTCAGCAAAAATTATGCCGAAAAGGCCCAAATATCCGACGGTCTGTATAAGTAAAATTAGGTCAAAGCCGATTAAAGAGTCCATGAGTTTAAGTTTAACAAAAAATAGAGTAAAATAAACACCATGAGCACTCAACTGCACACAAAAACAATCGCCGAAGTCATTGAGATTGTGCATACAAGCGAACGGGGCCTCACCGATGAAGAAGCTGGCCGCCGCCTTAGGGAATTCGGGCGCAACAAATTGCCGGAAGCAAAAATTGACGGCCTAATATTGATTTTTTTTCGGCAATTTAGAAGTCCGCTTATTTACATTCTGCTCGCGGCAAGTCTTACGGTTTTTGCAATGGGAGAGACGGTTGACGGCTTGGTTATACTGGCTGTGCTGTTTTTTAACGCGGTTGTAGGAACAATCCAGGAAGGCAAAGCGCAAAACACATTGCGCGCGCTTAAAAAATTCGTTGAAACGAAAGCAACTGTTCTGCGCGGCGAAAAAGAGCTGATCGTTCCGGATACCGAAGTCGTTCCCGGAGACATTATTATTTTACAGGAAGGAGAAAAGGTGCCAGCCGACGCGCGCATCACGCTCTCTCACAATCTCAAGGTTGACGAAGCAGCGCTTACGGGAGAATCCGAACCAGTGCATAAAACAGCAGACATCATCAAAACGGCCGATCTCCCAACTTCTGAACAAAAAAATATAGTTTTTAAGGGCACGCACATAGTTGCCGGCAACGGAAAAGCAATTGTAACCGCAACGGGCATTGATACGGTCATCGGCAAAATTGCAAAAGCCATTGCGACAATAGATACGGAAATACCGCTTAAAGCAAACATAAGACACCTTTCCAAGCTCATAATTATAACCGTTTCCGGCATCAGCGGATCGCTGTTTTTCTTGGGTCTCGCTTTTGAAAAATCCGCCAGAGAAATGTTCGCAACGGTGGTTTCACTCTCCGTCTCCATTATCCCGGAGGGTCTGCCGATTGTAATAACGCTTGTGCTTGCAAGCGGAGTTTGGAGAATGTCAAAACGCAACGCTTTGGTAAAAAAACTACAAGCCGTGGAAGCGCTTGGGCAAGTGCGAGTCATAGCGGTTGATAAAACAGGTACAATCACGCAAAACGAGATAGTTATTCAAAAAGTATTTGTCGGTAATAAATTGTTTGATGTGTGCGGCGCCGGCTATGAGCCAAAAGGAGAAATCAGGCTCGGCGGAGACTTGATTGAATCGGCAAACCATCCCGAATTGCTCCGTGCCGGAAAAATCGCGGCGCTTTGCGCCAACGCCAGAGTAATGTTTTCAGAAACTGAAAAACAATGGAAAATCGCAGGCGACCCAACGGAAGCAGCCATGCTTGTATTTGCTCAAAAGATCGGTTTTCATAAAGATAATTTGGAAAGAGAAATGCCGTTGGTTGCGGAAATCCCGTTTGATTACAAACTCAAATACCACGCAACCATTCACAAAGATATTTTGACCGTTGTCGGCGCACCGGAGGTTATTTTAAATCTTTCCATGCTGACGGAAAGCGACAAGCGCGAATTGGAATCAATTTTCCTGCGGCTTTCAGCCGAGGGGTTGAGAGTAATCGCTTTAGCCGAAAGCCGCAGTGCGCTCGCCTCGCTGAAGCTCTGGCGAAGCGGGCCAGAAATTCTCAAGCCGGAAAATATAAAAGAGCTCTCTTTCGTGGGATTTTTCGGCATGAAAGACGCTTTGCGCCCTGAAGTTAAAGAGGCGCTGCAAAAAGCCGAATCGGCCGGCATAAAAGTGGTAATGATAACGGGAGACCATAAAATTACAGCGGAGGCGGTGGCAAAAGAAGCCGGAATTTACAAAATTGGCGATTCCATTCTTACAGGACAAGAAATTGACGCGATGCCGGACGACGCACTTAAAGAAAAAATTGCCAATGTGTCGGTTTTTGCCAGGGTAACGCCGGAACACAAATTAAGAATTGTTAGGGCGTATAAGGCAAAGGGGGAAATTATTGCAATGACGGGAGACGGCGTCAACGACGCGCCGTCTCTTGTAGCCGCCGACCTCGGAGTGGCGATGGGAAAAATCGGAACAGAGGTTGCAAAAGAGGCGGCTGATATCGTACTGCTTGATGATAACTTCGGAAGCATAATTTCTGCCGTAGAAGAGGGCCGAAGCATTTACAAAACCATAAAAAAGATAATTCTTTATCTTTTTTCAACAAGCGCCGGGGAAACCCTCACGATCGCCGGAGCTCTTTTTTTGGGCTACCCTCTTCCTATTTTGCCGGCGCAGATTATTTGGTTAAATTTTGTCACAGACGGCTTCCTCGACATGGCGCTAGCGATGGAACCGAAAGAGGTGGGTTTGCTAAAAAGTAATTTTGAAAAACCAAAAAAATATTTAGTAGACTCGCTAATGGCGCGGCGCATGTTTTTCATGGCGGTGCCGATGATGATCGGGGCGCTATTTTTGTTTAAAAACTATTTTGAAACCGATATAGTCAAAGCGTGGACAATCTCTCTTACGGCGCTTGCCGTATTTCAATGGTTCAATGTGTGGAACTGCCGCTCCGAAGAAAAATCTATTTTTCAAATGAATCCGTTCTCCAATAAATTTCTGATAGCCGCCACGGCCTTAATTGTTTCACTTCAACTCGCGGCGGTTTATAATCCTGTAATGCAAAAAATATTGCGCACGACGGCTCTTGGGCTTTCCGAGTGGGTAATGATAGTATCGGTCGCGTTTTCTATTGTGGCGGTTGAGGAAATAAGAAAATTCTTTTATAGAAAAAGCGCGGCTAATCAGAAAATTTGATAAACCAGCTCATAGATAATGCTTGCGGCGAAAATTAAAATCAAAAATGTTTGATGAATCGGCCCGAACGGCAAAAACCTTGCTGTTCCAGAGCCGGTTTTCCGCAGTTTCCTCAAAATAAAAATCACAAAAAAACTGTCCAGCGCGATAAAAATGCCGCCAACCACCGAAATAAGTTTTACAAAGTCCTCCAAGCCGGACATAAAGAGCAGAACCGGGACCAATGCGCCCAAAAACCAGGAAAATATCCTTGGCATATTGAGGTCAAATTCGTAGATAGCTTTGAGGTCGTAAGCCAAAACCAAAAAAGAAGTAAGGACGGCCAAAAAACCCATTACCGCCCCCAAAATCACAATTTTCACGCCCAAAACGCCGCGCAGGCTGGAGATGGCGTCTTCGGAAATCGCGCCATTTACCGCCATAAGCACCGCGACTATAAAAATAACGTACAAGACAAGCGGGACGAGGGTACCCCAAGCAATCACCGATTTTAACTTCGGCTCATCTTCTTTTTTCTTAAACACTTCCTTGGCATCCGGTATAACGGAGAGTCCGGCTAAAGCGAAAACAAAAATTCCGAACGCGAAAAAAGGATCTCCTCCGCCGGTCGGCAAATTAGAAAAACTGCCGTTTGAGAGCGACGCCAAAGAAATCAGCAAAATTGCCGCAATCAATGGTATGGTTAAAATTAAATTCAAAAGCCCGATAGTTTCTATGTTTTCAAAAAATAAAATCGCTACAGATACCGCAAAAAATACTAAAGTCCAAAAAAACGGCGTGCGGCCGAAAATCGTAGAAAGAAAAATTCCGCCCAGCACTCCGTAAATCAAAAGCGTTGCGTTAAAAAAAATAATCTGCGTTATTTTATTGAAATTGCCCGCGAGCTTTCCCAAATGCAGTTTGGCGTAGCCCGGCAATCTGTGCCTGCCTTCAGTATTTAAAACCACTTCTCCGTAGGCAAAATGAATGGAAAGAACTGCAAAAAAAGCGAGCGCCATACCGAAAATTGACGCCCAAATTCCAGAGACCGAAACCGCGTAAGGCAAAGCAAACATGCCGGAGCCGATAATCATCCCGCCAAATACTCCGAGAGCTTTCCAAAACGGAGATTTAAACATCTTCATGGTTCGCGCCGGACTTGCCTTTGTGAATATATATTTCTACAAACCGCAGCGCCCAAAGCACAAAAAGCACCAAAACAGTCGCGTAGATAGCCAACGCATAAAAACCAAAACCAACAGCCATACCAACAGCCGCTGTCGCCCAAAGGCCAGCTGCTGTAGTGAGCCCTTCAAGACGGTCTCCTTTCAGCAAAATTAGCCCTCCGCCTATAAACCCAATACCAACCACAACCTGCGAGGCAATCCGCGAAGGATCAAAATAAGGCGCCCCCAAAGAACTTTCCACAGACATAATAGTAAATAAAGCCGCACCAACGGCTACCAGCATGTAAGTGCGCAACCCTGCGGGCTTGCCGCGATATTCCCTCTCAAAACCAACAAGCATCCCCAAAAAGGCAGCCAAGGTTAGTTGATAAATCATTTGTATTGTTTCAGGGTTTAACATAAATAAAATTATGCTTTAACAACTTTTCCTTTTTTAACCATTTCCAAAACTTTTTCTACCAAGCGTTTCGGGTCGGAGTCGTAAACGATATTACCCGGGCCGCGTTGTGATTTTTCAATAATGTCTCTGATAACTTCTGTAGAGCCGCCGGAACCCTCCAAAACGCCGATTGGCTTTCCGTCTTCAAGCGCGATGGTAAACTCGTTGATGGTCCCCCAGCGGCCACAGCCGAATATCACGGCATCGGCCGAACGGGTTAGAAGCAAATTTCTTCCGGAATATCCAAAGCCGGTGTAAACAATAATATCCATATAATCCATCGGCAGTTTATAAGTCTCAATATGTTCTTTTTCCGAACCGGCTGGAGAAAGGCCGATGGTAAAACCGTCAGCTTCTTTCGCGCCGATCGCCGCCCAAAAAGGAAAACCTGTTGTGGCGCCGTTTACCAAAACAGCGTTATTTTTTGCCACCCAGTGCCCCAATTCTTTTGCCTTATCCAGCGCGTCCGGCGCGCAATGCCCCGTATCCGCCGCCCCGGACACGCAGATTTTATACTTCAAATGTATATGCTTTCCGTCCATTCTCACATTATACACAATTTCTTAAAAACTTTCATCCTTAACTTATACCCATTACAATGTCTCAAAACCCCGAGATAAGATTGTAAATTTTTATTGCTCACTTTTTTAAATATTCTCTTTTTGAAATTCTAATTTAAGCTCGTTTTTCAGAAACAACGCAATTATCGGCAAAAGTTCCTTGAGATAACTCTCGTTTTGGTGCAAGATAATAAAGTCGTCCGTGTATCTAAAATAATGCTTAACTTTTAATTTGTGTTTAATAAACTGGTCAAGAACTATCCAAAATGACCAACGGCGGGACCGGTTGTATTAGCCATCTCAAGTCTATAAAATTTCAGCAAAATTAAAAAGGGGGCAGTAAAATTACCAACCCCCTTTCAAAAGTTTAAAATAAAAAAGAAACAAGATTAAAAATCAGGAAACTACCTCGCGGGCGCGCAAGCAGTCGCGGGCGCGGGACGGACCGTAGCAATTCACGTTCATCCCACTGCAGTAGCTGAACCAGTAGACGCCCGGCACGCGGCCAACGGAGCCGCGCGAACCGGAGCAAAGAGTGATATTCTGAATGTCCAGATGCTTGCCGGTCTCGTCATGATACTTGAGCTCGTATATCGCGCGCTCTGTAAACGTGATGCCGGGAATCTTCATCCCGCCGAGGTCGTTGGCGGAACGATTTTTGAGTTCCTTATCCGCTTCGACCCTTTCGCGAACCAAAATGGCGTAGGCCGAAATGATTAAACTTTTATAGCAATTTAATAAACTCGTCTACGGATATTTCCAAATCATTAATAATTCCTTTTAGGATTTTTCTTTTTAAATCTCGGCCGGAATGAACTGGAACAGTAACTCGCCTGCCGTCTAGATGCTTAAACTGCGCGTGACTGCCAACTTGGTGGTGCTTAAAAAATCCAAGTTTCTCTAAAACCCGGATAAGTTCTTTGGTTTTAATAATAGGAAGTTTGGGCACAAAACCTAGGCACGACTTATAGCTAATTCTTTTGCTGAAAATGATTGAATCATCTCCAGCGCCTCCTCTTCTTGTGGAATTAACTCATTATCTTTAGCCAAACCCTGGATATGGCATTTAATAGCCTCTTTTAAATTCTGTTTAACTTCTTCTAAAGATTCTCCGTAAACATGAACACCTCTTAAAAGAGGGGCAAATCCGTGGTATCCCCCATTTTCCTCTGGCTCAACTATAATTCTAAAAGAATACAGCTCCATAATATATCCATTTTAGCATAGCCAATATATAAATCAATGCATAAAATAATATACTAAATCTCCGCACTCTAGCCGTATTTTGGGGCGCGCGCATCAATCCCCAAATAGTCGCGTAGTTTTTGGACGAGGGCCCAAAACAGCGCGGCTTCAAAACAAGTCGGGAATACCAACCTTTTTGTAAAACTTATCAAACGATAAAATGCAATCCAGCCGATAACTTTTTACCAAAGCGGCATTAAAACGATCTATCCACGATACGCCTCTTTCTTTTCGTGTTAAAAAAATCTTATCGGCTTGCTCGATGGTCGCTTTATCCATTGGGAGTTCAATAAAGTTTTTCTGCCGCAATGATGTTAGTAATGCCCTTGCAGCGTTTTGTGATACTTTGTAAGAGAGCACCGTTACCGCTTCAGAAACAGTAAATGGAGTAATAAAAATGGTGGCATCTTTTAATTCCGCCACTTTTACTAATGCCTTTTGATGGTTGGAGTCATCTTCTTTGGCAAGCGCAACCAGAAAATCAGCGTCAACAAGCGCTCTCATAAATTACGCGTACAAATAATTATCTAATTTAGAAGATAGGTTTTTTGGTCCTCCGTGAAGCTTTAATCGTGCGATGCCTTTCAGTTCATCAAGGTGTTTTGTGACCCATAATTTCTTAACTAAAAACCAGCGCAATTCTTTCTCTGCTTGCTCTTTTTCGCCAAGCAATTCTTTGTACTCTTTTTCAAGTAATAGTTGTGTCATAATGTAATATTATCAAGCTGCGAGACGAAAGTCAAACCGCTGTATAATGTAACCGCAAAAACTCGCCTCAAATCTCTACACTCTCGCCGTATTTTGGGGCGCGCGCATCAATCCCCAGATAGTCGCGGAGTTTTTGGACGAGAGCCAATGATGATTTCGGTTCGCCGTGGGTTGTGTAAATTTTTTTAAGAGTGTCGGATTTTTCGCGGACAAACTCCAAAAGCATCGCGTAGTCTGGATGCGCGGAATATCCATAGATGGTTTCTTTGCGGCAGCGAACCGGAATTTTTTCTCCGAAAATTGTAACTTCGTCCGCTCCATCCTGAATCCTTCTCCCCAAAGAAGCCGGCGACTGGTAGCCGATAAATAAAATTGTGCTTTTTGGGTCCTGCAAGTGCCTGCGTTCGTGATGCAAAATCCTCCCGCCGGTAGACATTCCGCTCCCAGCAATAATAATCTTGGGCGGCGGCGCGTCATTTATTTTTTTGGATTCTTCGGTCGTCAAAGCCACGTGAACTTGCGGGAAATTTAAAAAAGAAAAAGACCTTTTATCAACATAGGCCTTGTTGAGATAAGAATAATATTTTTGATAAACTTCTGTTGCGCGGATGGCCAGCGGGCTATCCAAAAAAATCTGCACATTGGGAACCTGTTTTTTCCGCAGCATATCGGAAATTTCCCAAAGAAGTTCCTGCGTTTTTTCCAAAGAAAACGCAGGAATCATGAGCACGCCGCCCTGTACGACGCTTTGTTCTATCACCCTTTCCAATTTTAATTTTTTCTCTTCAACATCTTCATGTTCGCGGTCGCCGTAAGTTGATTCCAGCACCAAAACCTCCGCCCCCGCGACTTTTTCAAAGCCGTTAAGCAACGGGTTAGCCGGGTTGCCCAAATCTCCGGTGAATAATATTTTCTTTCCGCTCGCCTCAACCAAAACCATTGCTGATCCCAAAATGTGGCCGGCGTCATAAAACACAACCTTGAAATCCCCGACATTAACGGATTCGTGGTAATTTTTGCCTTCCCAAACAGACATGACGCGGTCAACATCTTCTTCGGTATACGGGACTTTCTCGTTGTCGCGCTCGGCCTCTTTTGCCATAACGCTGACGCTGTCTTTCAACATAATCTCCGCTAAATCTTTGGTTGGATTAGTTGAATAAATTTTTCCCGAAAAACCCTCTTTTACAAGCTTAGGAATTCTACCGGTGTGATCCACGTGCGCATGGGTCACAAAAAGCGCCGACACGCTTTTTGGGTCAAACGGAAATGGATCATGGCTTCGTATGTCGCAAAACTTCGGACACTGAAAAAGGCCGCAATCAATAAGAATTTTGTCTTTCCCGTTCTCCAGCAAAAAACAGCTTCCGGTAACTTCCTGCGCCGCGCCGAAAAATGAGAGTTTCATTTATTTAATATTTAAAAGCGAATCGTCCACCATCTTTAATTCGTCCCAAATTCCCTCTATAAGATCGTAGTGCTTCGCGTCTTCCAAAGTAACCCAAGCAAAATCGGTAAAATCTTTTGAAATTTTGACTTGGCCATCTTTGTATTCCGCCCAATAAGAAAGCGTAACCACAGGGAAACCATCTGGACGGACAAACACCAGATCGCATAAATAGTTTGGTTTATGAATTTCAAGCCCCACCTCTTCTAAAACCTCTTTATTCAAAACCCAGTCAACCACGTTATACCACTGCTGATAGCTGGCTGTGGTCGGTAAAATCTTGTATTCATTAAGAACCAATTTGCCGCCCGGCACAGTCCAGCGGTTAGGAAAAGCTTTTTCGTGCGGCGCGCGCTTTACAATTAAAAACTTGCCGTCTTTTACAACAATCGCGGTAGCAACGACAAAATGAAGCCTTGGGTCAAGCTCTGCCATATCAAAACATTATATCCTCCTCCGCGCGCTTATAATCGTGGATTTCGTCTTTGGAAAACCAATATGCCAGCTCGTGCGCGGCCTCTTCCGAGGTTTCGGAGGCATGTATGATATTGTGCACCGCGCGTTTATCGGAATTAGCCAGCGCAGGCGAATCCACAGAATAATCTCCGCGAATAGTCCCCATCTCCGCCAGATTCGGCAAGGTGTTACCACAGAGTTTTCGCACCATATCAATAGCGTGCACACCCTCCACAACCATTTTGACTAAGGGGCCGGAAACCATGAAATCAACGATCCAGCCCCGCACCATTTTCCCGATTTCGTCCGCGTCAGCGGTGCCCAGTGCCTGCACAGGATCAATGCCATATTTTTGATAAGTGCCCAATGACTTTTCTCCCAAACGATGTACCCACGCCGGATCTTTCGGGTAATGCTTGTCAATCTGATCTTTTGTCACCCAAATCATTTTTAACGCGACAATCTTGAGCCCCCTTTGTTCAATGCGGCGGACAACCTCACCGGCAAGCCCGCGTTTAACGCCGTCGGGTTTTATTAAAACAAGCGTTCTTTCTTCTTTTGGTTTATGCGTCATGTTTTGACAATAACAAACGCTTTTGCTAATTTCAAGGGAGATTGACTGGGGCAGTATGAAAGAAAAAAGGAAAGTATTTATAATCCAATCTGTGCGTGGCGCCACGAAAGCTGAAAGGGAATTTGCTATTTCACACGCCGCGCGACTTGAAAACAGCAGTTACGAGGTTTACTTGCCAGCAAGAAATACGAACCAAAATGATCCGGTTGGTCTTAGAATCTGCACAGACAACCGCAAAGCCATTGCGAACGCAGACGAAATTCACATCATCTGGAAAAAGAACAATTTAAATTGGTTTCAAAAACTACTTTCTTGGTTTGTGGGAAAACTTCAAAAATGGGGCGGGTTGCAAAAATCAGAAGGCAGTTATTTTGACTTCGGAATGAGTTTTATGGCACAGCATTTTCTTCCGGACAAAAAAATAATTCTGGTCAACCTCGATATGATAAAACCGACGGGGGGCAAAAGCTTTGAAAACGTGCTGCATGCGCTAACAAAAAGGAGCCGAAAATGACTAAAGTCTTCATCGCCTCGCGAATCGGAGCGAAAACCAAAAAACAGTTTGAGAAAAATTTAAACAGGATGAGAGCGTTCGCGAGATTTGCGCTGAAACGAGGATTTCATCCGATACCAACAGCGTTAACTTATTGCTCGTTTATGGATGATTTTAGTCCGGAAGAGCGCAAATTGGGCCAAGAGTTCGGGCGCGCTGATATGTTAGAATGCCAGCAAGTCTGGGCTTTGGAAGACGGCGTTGCTTTTTCAGACGGCGTGCGAGGCGATATGAAAATGGCGCGAGAATCTGACATTCAAGTACAAATCTGGAACGCCGACAATGTTGCAAATTATCTCAAAGAAAATGACCCTTATGGCTACAAGCTCTGGCTAAAAGGAAAACAGAAAGGAGGTGAAAAAACATGAGAGCCGCATTCGCATTAAGTGGCGCGAGTTTCAAACCCAATGCGGGGAAACTGCTTATTGTGGAGCATATTATGCTGGTTTGTTTGGCCTTTAGCATCAGCTTTTTGATCTCAATATCCGACACAGCAAATCTACAAACCATGTCTGTGTTTGAGAAATTCTTTGTTTTCCTAGCGGGAGCTTTCTTGAGCTATATACTGCTTGCGTTCTTAGTAACTCCGATAGGTTGGATTAGTCTGTTATATTGCTCTGAACAAAAAGGTGAACAAAAGTCGGCGAAATAAGCCGGCTTTTTTGTTTACTAAAATTATAGAGCGATCGTTTTATTATCTTAGTAACTCAATAATAGACCCGCAAACACAAGACACACTAAGTTAACTCCACAACAGTCCCAGTTTTACTAACCTCTAAAACATGAATATAGTTCAGCAAACGCCTGTATCGCAAGTCTTCCAAAAAAGCTTCGGGGATTTTGCTCTTGCCAACCCAAACGCTCTTTTGCAATATTCGAAAATCTAGTTGCCGCAATGCGTCTCGAAGCCAAGCGCGCTTCCATTTTTCTTTTTCCGGAACGTCAAATATTATGATTTTCAATTTGTTATCTTTTTCTGGTTCATAATGCAACCCACCTCTTTCTTTAAGGATTCTGAGTTTATCAATACCAGTAAGCGTAATTTTCCACAGAGTCTCATTGTGAATTATTCTTTTTTCCACAAGCCCGTGCCTTTTCAAATGATTTAATAGAGAATAAAACTGTTGTTTTGCAATATTTTTTTTCAGTTCTTTTTTCGTCGAAATGCTACCGGAATATAATGTTTGTTTGGCGTTTTTGTACGACCTATGATAATTCGGTAAAATTTTGTCTAAAATTTCTGCGGTTGCCGAAATGCCTCCAATGAGAACAGTTAAAATCTCTTTTGTTTTTGCTGACCTTCTCATTATTTCCAACCTACTAAAATTGTGGAGCGGTCGTCAAGTTATCTTAGTAAATTACTTCCAAATCAAACTGCCGTTGCGGATTTCTAGAGTTATTGTGCCGTCCAAATCTGTGCGAAAAATTTGGGCGCCTGCGGAGGCAAGGCGCGAAAGAACTTCCTGCGCCGGATGTCCATAGCGATTGCGCGCGCCGGAAGAGATTATTGCGTATTCTGGCTTTGTCACACGCAAGAAAAAATCGTTGCTGGAAGTTTTGGAGCCGTGGTGGCCGGTTTTTAAAACATCAACATCTCCGACTCTCCCCTCCTCCACCAAACGCTTTTCCAAATTTTTCTCGGCATCCGACATAAAAAGAATTTTTTTGTCTTCAAAATCCAATTCACCAACCAAAGCCGAATCGTGCACATTTTTTAGCGTCATCCCAACAAAAGATTCTTCCGGGTAAATGAATTTCAAAACCGCCCCGTTCGCAAAATTTAAATTAATCGGATGGTCAACTGTGACCTTTTTCAATTTTTTCTCCGCAACCAAGCTTTCAAAAATTTTTGCCTCCGCCGTATGATAATCAACACCGCTTTCAATAATCATCCCAATATTATACCGCCCCAGAACCTCAATCAGTCCCGAGACGTGGTCGGCGTGCGGATGAGTAAGCACAACAACGTCAATAAATCTGTCAAAAAAAGACATCCGGCTCCCTAAATTTGGCAAAATTCTATTAGGCGGACCCCCATCAATTAAAATTTGTGTTCCGTCTTTTGATTCCACAAAAATTGAATCGCCTTGCCAAACGTCAAAAAAAGAAACTTCCAGATCCGGTTTTTGAACGTAATCAAAAACTCTGTACCCAACCAAAAAAAACAAAGCGAGAAGCAAAAACGCAGCTCCGCCAAATATTTTTCTTTGGTGGATTTTATAAAATTTATATATTGAACTTTGAGAAAAATTCCACGACATAAATTTGATAAGAAATTATAACGAAACTTGCGGCAGATATCATGATTCCAAGCGCCGGAGATACAAACGCCGCAATGCCGCCCAAAAAACTAAAAAGCATTACCGCCGGGACGGCGGTCACAACCAAAATATTCGCCGGCAGAGCAAAAACCGAAACAGAATTTCCCCAAAAAATCAGAAACGGTAAAACGAAAATTTGCGCCGCGGCTGAAGCCGCCGCCGCCTCACGCATCCCCCAAAATTTTGGCAAAAACCAAAAAAACTTCTGGAAGAGCGAGGCAAGTAAAATCAGCCCCAAGGTTGCCGCAAAAGAGAGCTGAAAACCCCGATCAAACCTCAAATACATCGGATTTATAAAAACCATGAGAGCCGCAGCGAGCACAAGCGAAAGTAGGGGCGCGCGCAGCCGCCCCGTCCTTAACGCCAAAAGTCCGACAACCGCCATAATCGCCGCTCGCACAGCAGCCGGCTCCGCACCGGTCATTAAAGTAAAAAAGATAATACCCACAATAGACAGGGTCCATGCAAACGTGTACGGCAAAATAAAACCAAAAAACGCTAGAAGAAATGTGCCGACAATTGTGATGTTGTAGCCGGAAAGCACCAAAATATGAATTGTGCTCGTTTTTCTGAAAGCATCCAATAAATCTTGCGGCAAAACGCCTCCTGCTCCCAAAAGCATGCCGTTGGCCAAAGATGCGTGCGGCTCCGGCAAAATAAGTTTGAGATTTTGCTCGAATTTTTCCCTTACACGAAAAAGAGAAACCAAAATTTTGTTCTTCGTCGGTACCAGAATACCTCTCCCCCAAAAAAGAGACAGTGTCTCTTTCTTTTCCCCCTCCCCTTCGTAAGGGGAGGGTGTTGGGAGGTGGGGTATCTCCTTAATTTCCGGGAAAAGCATTTGCGAATAAATCAGGTCCTTTGCCAAATATTTTTTTACATCAAAATCGCCGTAATTTTCCGGCTCTAATATCTCGCCAGCCACTTCCAGCCTCTCTCCGTATCTGTACTGCGGATAAATTCGACTCACAACTAAAAGCCGCCCGAATTCTGTTTCCAAAACTATGCGCGACGAGTTTTGCTTTATTTCGCTTGAGATAACAGTACCGCGCAAAACAATCGCCTCGCCATAGCGGTTGTGAAGTTGGTCATCTACAACCTTGTTTTCAAAAACCGAAAAACGGAACAGGCCGATGAGAAAAAAGATAAGAAAAAATAATACGGAGAAAAACCGGTGAGGTGTCAATCTTGCTCTAAAAAACAAAGCAACTAAAAATCCGGTGGCGACACCCAATCCTCCCAATATCCACTTTTCCGGCACATTAAAAAACGAGCGGATACCGACTCCCGCCAAAAATGCGACCAAAAAATATGGTGTATATTTTATTGCCACAGCCGGCCTTGGTCGGAGTCCAGCGCGGCGTTCACCAATCTGTCAGCGGCGCGATTGTTCTCTCTCCGAACATGGCTGAACGTTACCTTAGCAAAATCCATCTTAAGATTCCATACCGCAATAAAAAGCGGGAACATTCTTTCTTCCTCAATTTTGTATTTTCCATTAAGCTGGCTGGCGACAAACTCCGAATCCATCCGCATTTCCACCTCCATTTTTTTTGTTTTTTCTTTTCCGAAAAGCGCTTTTATCTTTTTTAGCGCAAAAATCACCGCTTCGTATTCAGCTTCATTGTTTGTTTTTGTGCCGATCTTCTCTCCGTATTCTTTAATCATCCGCTCTCCCGCATCGCAAATAACCACCCCGATCCCCGCCGGCCCCGGATTTCCACGAGATCCCCCGTCCGTATAGACAATTAATTTTTCTAATTTTTCTTTAGACATGTTTATTTAAATAATCTGCTATATTCAATGCCTCGCGCAAGGCGTCGTTTTTTTTTGTAAAAGCCGCGCTCCCCGCGACAGAATGCCCTCCTCCGCCGTATTTTTTTTCTAAATATTGACCGATGCGCGGATGCCTTGGCGGATTCCATGGGTTTTGGCCGACGCTTAAAACATGTTTATTGCCACGTTTCAAAATTCTTACGGAATATTTAGATTGCGGATAGAAATAATAAGAAGCGAATCTTGCGCCGGCCAAGCGCTTGTTCATTCCGTAAAGAATGGTCACCTTCCCGCGTAAAACCAAATGCTTTTTAATTTCCGGCATAGATTTTTTAAAATCCCGTTTGTGTTTCAAAAATCTGATTCGGACGGGTTTTAATTTATCAATAAAAATCATTGATTTTTCACTTAACGCTTTAATCAGCAACTTCGCGTAAGACAGCGATGGTTTTTTATCAACAAATGATTTTGCGATTCTCAATGCGGCCTGTTGAAAACCCATAGCTTCCCGCGCATTTTTAAACCTGGCCCTATCAATTATATCAGCCCATTTCGCCAATTCTTTTATGTGTTTCGGCGCTTTTATCTCGAAGTTTTTTGTAAAATGGCGAAAAATGAGTCCCGTGCATGACGGACTTTTTGTATCTAAAATTTTGAAGTTTGAAGTCAGAAGTTTGATGTCAGATGCTTTGAAATCTTTTTCCCACCTTTTATCAATAAAAGTCGTCGGGTGGTGATCAAACCAGATTTTTGCTCTTGGGTGATAAGTGATATCAACAACAGCGCTTGGGCTTTTCATCTTTAATTTTCTCCACCATTTTTTATTTACAGGGTGAGTAAGCGGAATAAATTTTCCGTAACTATCGCCCCGCAATTTCAGAAAATGCGAAAGCGTCGCGGCGGACGCCGCCCCATCAAAACAATTCCCGTGAAAATAGATGTCGTATTTCATCTCAAATACCCGACTTGTTTCAGCCAATAATCGTTTTCCCATTCCCAAAGGATTTTGGCTGCCAAAAAAGCTTTGATGTCCTTAAAATAATACGGAAACTCGCGCATCTCAACTATTCCCTCCATTGGCCCCCAATAATGATCTTCGTGCGAAGAGCCGCAGTTTCCGACACCTGTTCGCGCTTCAGGTTTCGGATTCCGGATTTTATTGCGCCCCCCTTTTTCGCGCAAGCTCGCGCCGCAACGCAAGCATTTTCTTTGCTGGTCCACTCTCAAAATCCAGCGCGTAGCCACCTCTCCGGGCAATTTCAGCGCGCGCTTCAAATCCAATTCCTGCAAAGCCAAAACGTAAGCTGCGGTCTGCAAATTATATTCCGGATAAAACCCGGTTGAAGTTTTTATATCCAAAACGCCGAATTTTCCGCCGATGGTAGCCAGAGCGTCAACGGTGCCGGCATAACGGTGAAGATCGGACCAAACCCTGCTTTCCACGTATTCCGGATGGAAAAAAATCTGATTTTTTTCCTGGAATTCCTTAAAGGCAGACGCGGCCGGCTCAATTTCTTTGGGAACCGCGATTGCCTCCCCAACCGCCAGCTTCTGGATAGTTTCATGCACCAGCGTCCCCTCCTCCGCAGATTTTGTTTTTATATCGTCCGCGGCGGCGTAAGACCCGACTTCTTTAAAAAAAAATTCCAGGGCCGGTTTTGCTTTAATTGACAAAATCTGCGTTACTCTCGGGTACCATCCGCCGTTTATCTCATACCCGCAAACCGACTTAAAATGTTCAGCATCTTTAAACCAAGCCATGATAAATGGAGTATATCATTGAGCCATTACAAAAACAAAAAGGCCTTGGTTGGCCTTTATAAGCTTACTACTTTTTTACCGTCAGGATGAATGTGTTCAACATCTTTAGTTCTTAAACCCGATTTCGGCTCGCTGTGACGCATGGCTGGGCAAAACTCACACATCCAATGAAAAATTACGTTGGCAAAATACCAAACATGTGGAGGACATTTGTATTGCGGCTGATGTACACAGCGAGATATTTCTTTGTAATATACCTTCATCTTCGCTTTATTTTTTTGAGCCATAAAGCCTCCTTTTGTTATGTTCTCCTTCTTGTTATAAGTTAGCATACAACCAAAACCGTATCAACGGTACGCGAAACATCGACTGCGCGTTATTTTTTCTTCAACGCCTCCCGCCAGAGGCGAGGCTCGCCACTGAGGGCGGCGATCCCCGGAAGGGTGCCCTTCGCGAGAAATTCCAACATTGCGCCGCCGCCGGTGGAGATAAAATCAAAGTTTTTCTCCAGTTTGAATTTGCGAATTGCCGCAACAGTATCTCCGCCGCCAACCACCTTAAAAGCTTTTGATTTTCCCAGCTCTTCTGCCAGAGCTTTTGTGCCGTATGTAAATCCTTTTTCGCAAACGCCGAGCGTGCCGTTCCACAAAACAAATTTCGCTTTTTTTGCCAAATCCGCCAACGTTTTAATGGTTTGCGGCCCGGCGTCGTAAATCAAATCCCCGTGCTCAATATTGCTAGTTGGAATCAAAGAAACAATTTTCTTTTTTTTACCGCGGAGCAAAACAGCGTCTTCCGGCAACAAAACCCTACGATTCGTAAGAACATACCGGGATATTTGCACGTCTTCCACGGGCGAACTGCCGACACGGTATCCTTTGTTGGACAAAAACGTATTGCCGAGCGCGCCACCCACAAAAATAGCGTCTGCGCTAGTCAAAAACCGCGAAATCAGAGGCTCTTTCGTCTCAAATTTTTTTCCGCCCAAAATAAACAGAAACGGGTGATCGGGTTTAAAAAATTTGGACAGATTTTCCGTCTCTTTTTCAAACAAAAAACCGGCTTCATGCGGCAAAAGCTCAGGCAGAAGAACAATAGAAGCGTGTTTTCTGTGCGATGCGGAAAAAGCGTCGTTGACATAATAGTCGCCCCAAGCCGCGAGAGTTTTAGCGAAACTCAAATCACAAGCTTTCTCGCCAGGATTTAAACGGATGTTGTCAAAGAGAACAACGCGCTCGGCAAACTCAAGAGGTTTTGGCGGCAGCTTGCCTTGCACGAAACCCACCCGCAATCCCAGCAACCCCTCCAACAAGCTTCTCGCCTCGTTGAGATGCGGCGCATTACCGTTTTCCTCCAAATGCGCAATTAAAAAAACTTGCGCGCCCTTCTTCAGCCAATACACAATTGTCGGCAAAGAAGCGCGGACGCGAAAATCATCCGCAATTTTGCCGTTTTTGAGCGGAACATTAAAATCCACCCTTAAAAGGACTTTCTTCATGTCGCGCCAACTTCTTCTACTATCTTTACAAAACTTTTAGCATTTAAGCTAGCCCCGCCAACCAAAAGCCCGTCCACCATCCCCCTGCCCACAAATTCCGCCGCGTTCTCCGCGGTCACAGAGCCGCCATAGAGAAT
The DNA here is from genome assembly GCA_001780725.1 of Candidatus Giovannonibacteria bacterium RIFCSPLOWO2_02_FULL_45_28. Lineage (GTDB taxonomy): Bacteria > Patescibacteriota > Minisyncoccia > UBA11713 > 2-01-FULL-45-33 > GWA1-44-25. Next base: position 82,273 of record MFIM01000001.1, read on the forward strand.
CGGCACTTTTGAAGCAATTTTTTTTCCGAACATTTTGTAAAGCTCGCGGCGCAGAAGAATAGACATCTCATAAACGTCTTTCGGCGTGTCTGCCTTACCGGTGCCGATAGCCCAAACCGGCTCATAGGCAATAATCAAATTTTTAATCAAAGATTTTTTAATTTTTCTTAAGCCTTCATGAAGTTCGTCACGGATTATTTTAGGAAACACGATTTCGCGCTCCTTTTCTTTTTCTCCGACGCACAACACCGCTTTCAGCCCACCCCCTAACGCGGCGTTTAATTTTTTGTGCACAACTTCGTTGCTTTCTCCCAATGCCCGCCTTTCAGAATGCCCAACAATGACCAATTTTACGCCGGACGCTTTAAGCTGTAACGCAGAAATTTCTCCAGTGTAAGCCCCTCCCTTTTCCCAAAATGTATCTTGAGCGCCGAGTTTGAAGTTAGAAGTTGGAAGTTTGAAATTAGAAAGAAGCGGCAAATAAACAAAAGGCGGAGCAAGTACAATCTCAACATTCTTTGCTTTTCTAAGCCCGCGCCCCACAAAATGGGCCAGACGCGAAGCGTCTCGCTGGCTTCCCGGATTCATCTTCCAGTTTGCTATTATCAGCTTCTTCATAATTTAAATAATTCTACCGCGTTTTTATAAAAAACATAATCCAAATCCCTTTTCGCGATACCCAAGCTCTTAGTAAAATTGACATATGTTTTCATAGAAGCCAGCGGCCAATCCGTCCCGTAAAGCAGCTTGCGCGGCGAGCTGTAAACATAAAGCTCTTGAATCCGATTTTTCATAAGTGTTCCGTAAGCAGAATTTAAATCTGCATCTTCAACAACAAGTCCGGAAATATCCGCATACACATTATCATTTTTATACAATACCTCCGCGCAATCTACCAGCCACGGGTTCCCCATATGCGCAATGATTATTTTGAGACTCGGAAATTCGGTGGCAACCTCGTCTACATGCAACGGATGCGAATACTTAACTTTTGCCGCGGGCTCTCCTGGAATAGCCAAAGTATCACCTGTGTGAAAAATAACCGGCGCATCGTGTTTGAGACATAGCTTGTATATTGGATGGCATATTTTTTCGTACGGATAAAAATTTTGGTATCCCAAATGCAGTTTGATGCCCCCGATGAGCTTCTTGTTTAGTAATTCATCCAGCAAATCCAGGTCTTTTTCTGTGTAATGCAGCACATCCAAAGAACCTATGTTAATTAGGTTTTTTGCTTCGCGCGTCAGTTTTAGCTCATCGACCATTGAAAGATTAAAGTTGGTTTTTTTATAGTTAGCTATCACAAGAGCACGGTCAACATGATTAGCCTTCATCTCTTTAAGCAATAATTTCAGAGAACCTTCAAAAGCAAGCTTTCCGGTTTTTGTGCCCCAAATGCCTACATGAGTATGCGCGTCAATAATCATCTTCTTAAAATTCTGGCTGTTTCTTCGGGAGCGACTTTAACCACATCTATCCCGGCGCCGAGTTCCAAGCCGCCCCATGTGGCTATTCTCGGCAAAATCTCCATGTGCCAATGATAGTGCCGCGCGTGCCGCTCTTTGGGCGGGGCGGTATGTATGAAAAAGTTATAATCCGGATTTTTCAGCGTCTTAATAAAACGAGAAAAAATTACGCTCAATGCGTCCGCCAAATCATTGCGCTGCTCCTGATCAATAGCCTCAAACCTGGATTCGTGCCTTTTTGGGAAAATTCTTATCTCATACGCCACCCGCGAAGCATACGGGGCCAGCACAACAAATGACTTATTTTGATAAATAAGCCGCTTTTTTTCTTTAATCTCCGTTCGCAAAACATCACAATGCACGCACCTTTTGTGTGTATGAAAATATTTTCTGGATCCTTCAATGCTTCTTTTAACATCCGGTGGAATTATCGGAATTGCAAAAACCTGGGAGTGCGGATGCGGCACGGTAGCGCCCGCGCGGGATCCGTGATTGTGAATTATTAAAATGTAATCAACGCAAGACTCGGCTGAAAGAGCCTGATATCTTGATTGGTACGCCTCAATTACCAATTCTATTTCGCCTTTTGACATGGCGCCGAAATGTCTGTCGTGCGACCTGGTTACTATAACCTCCTGAAATCCAACCCCGATCTTTGTTTCGTGTATTCCGCATCTCTCAAGCGGCGGGCAGATATTTGAGCGCTCAACTACCGGATATTTATTGGGAAAAATCGCCACCCACCAGTCTTTTAAATCTTTTTTGCCTGGCGCTGGGAACCACAACAGAATTTTTTCTTGGTTGGACTTTTGCGGGTCCTCAAAAGGGCATCGTGATTTTGGTGATGGCTTGCTCACCTCGCCCTTAAAAAAAACTGGTTTTTTTTGAATACCGGTGGAAACCAAAACCCAATCGCCGGATACTGGATCCTTTCTAAATTCTATCGTTGTTTTCATAATTTTATTTTCTTTAATCTGCGATTAATTTTAAAAACCTCCCACAAAGTCCTGAAATAAGATCCGAACTTTACGGAAGTCCTTGGATCGTTAATCCAGTTCGCCGGAACAATCCCGATTTTGTATCCGAAGCGCTTGGCAAGCGCCAAAGTCTCAACGTCAAAAGCCCAACGATTTATTTTTGCGGAATTAAAAATTTTTTCCGCCGCGAAATCACGAAACGCCTTAAAACCGCACTGCGTATCCCAAATTCCCGGAACGGCCATCCATTGAATGTAAAGGTTTCCCATATTTCCTAAAAGCCTCTTCCACCAAACCTGCGACACCGCCTGCTTTGCGCCCGCGGCGTCTTTGGGATCTCTGGAGCAAATTACAACTTCGTAACCCTTGTCAAAAAACGCGCGCATCGCCTCAAAATGTGAAATGTCCGTAGCGTTGTCAGCGTCGGCAAAAAGGCGTATTCTGCCGTATGCGGCAAGCATGCCTTCCCGCACGGTATAACCTTTGCCCATATTTCTTTTGCGGTCAATAATCCGCAAATTTTTTATATCGTTAACCGCTCTCCCCGCAATTTCCGCAGTTCCGTCACGCGATCCGTCGTTTACAACCAAAATTTCGTAGCTGTAAGCCTGCTCTGACAAATATTCATGAAAGCGGCGCAGTGTTTTCGGCAACCGCTCTGCCTCATTGTAAGCCGGAACAATAACCGACAAATACACGTCAGGTTGTGGCATGGGTTTATTTTAACATGCCGGAAACCAAACAAAAAAGCGGCCTAGGTGGCCGCAGATAGTTTCTGTGTTTTACGAGCTTATCAATTCAACAGCCCTTCTCCGATCGCACTCGTGCATAGCGTTAACAGCTATGTCAGCTAAGACTGGTTTTGATGCTTCTTTGGGCACGAGTGTTTTGAGAGTCAGAAATATAACCCTTGCCGCCATATCAAAGTTAATGCTCGCTTTCGCGGAAATCTCCAATATAAGATCGTCAAATTTTGTCATTGTAAAACACCCTTTTGTTAGATTGTTCTATGGCTAATGTAGCAAATTAACTATTGCTTTGTCAATACCTCCGCGCCGGTTTTTGTTACAACAATCGTATGCTCAAAATGGGCGGCGCGGGAGCCGTCACGAGTGACCCATGTCCAGCAGTTTTGACGTTTATGTTGTTAATGTTACAATCAGCTTATGGAAGTCATTACTGATTTTCTTACAGATTCAGCAAAGATAGTGTTTGGCTCTGCTGTTATCGGATTTTTCATTCCTGGCATTGTCGGACCAATTTCGCTTACCACATTTGCCGGCGGGGCCGTTGCAACCACGGCGCTTTTGACGCTAGCAACTTTATTATCAACTAAATTTAAAAGCATAAAACCATGAATCCAATCGTCGTCTATATTTACGCGTTAGTAGTAGGTCTTATCGCATTTTTTATAGGCATAAAGTTAAGCCAAAAAAAGCCATGAGCACCGACACAATACTTTATATAATTTTCGGCGTTCTAGTAATTTTTTCATTTGCCGTAGCTTATTATTACGGCAGACAGTAATTCTACCACTTTGTCAATACCTCCGCCCTATTTTTTGTTACTACCACCGTATGCTCAAAATGGGCGGCGCGGGAGCCGTCGCTGGTCACCCATATCCAGCCGTCGGGAGCAATTTTTACTTTTGGACTGCCGTCGGTCGCCATTGGCTCCAATGCAATAACCATTCCCTCAACAAGTTCGGCGCCGACTCCTTTTTTTCCAAAATTCGGGATTTCCGGATCCTCGTGAACAGCACTTCCGACGCCATGCCCAACAAGCTCACGGACAACACCGAAACCCTCTTTTTCTAAAAATTGCTGAATTGCGTATCCGATATCGCCGACTCGCGCTCCCGCGCGGACTTGCGCGATGCCGATTTCCAAAGATTTTTTAGTGGCTTCAATAAGTTTGTTTGATCTGCCCCAAACCGAGTTTAGGTCACTTGTTGACCTAAACTCGGTTTGGGTCACCAAAGTAAGCGCAGTATCCGTAAACAGCCCCTCCCATTGCATCCCGATATCCAACCCCACAACGTCCCCTGCTTTCAAAACCCTGTCCGTCGGCAACCCATGCACAACTTCGTCGTTTATAGAAACGCAAAGCGAGCCCGGATAGGGCATCGGCGCTCCCCGAACTTTGTATCCCTTAAATGAAGGCGCGCCTCCGGCTTTTAAAATCAGCTTCTCCGCCAAATCATCCAGCTCACGCGCGGAAACTCCGGCAATCGCATGGTGTGCAACTTCCTGCAAAACGGCGGCAAGTCTCTTGCCGCCTTCCCGCAAAATCTCAAGCTCTTTTTGGTTTTTGATGATCATAGCCCAACTGCTTTTACAATGTCTTGATGAACTTTTTCAACAGATTGCTCACCATTTATTTCCAAAAACTTGTGTTTTGCGCTTTTTTTATAAAATTCTATTGCCGGCACAACGCGTTTTTCGTAATAAGCCATGCGGTGCTTGATGTTTTCCGGATTGTCATCTGCCCGGCCCCTAGCAAGCATACGATCGCGCACCCACTCCGCGCTGCAATTCAGCCAAATACGAAAAACGTTTTTGCGGTCATAAAAATCTAAAATTTCATCCCAAACCTCCGCCTCTATTGCTGTGCGCGGAGTCCCGTCCGCAATGATGTGATTAGATTCCGTCACTCCATGTATTAATTCTTTTGTGAAAGCCCAAATAGCCAAAGCATCCGGCGCTTTTTCTCCCGGACCAAGAATTTTGTTTTGCAGAAACCTGGCTGTCAAAAATTCAGGATGATCAAGCAGTCCTCTCAATTGCGCACCTGTAGAAATATATAGCACGCTATTCAGTCCGCTTTTATTCTCTAACAATTTCTTTAATAATTCCGCTTGCGTCCCCTTGCCGCAGCCGGAACGCCCAATGAAAGCAAAGCTGTAAAGTGCATTACTCATACGCGCGCAAAGATAATTGGCCCTCCACCTGCTTGGCGGTTTCTAAAACAACAGAAACGACAATCAGCAAAGCCGTGCCGCCGATAGTCAAAGTGGCAATACCTGTAAAACCCTGCACGACAATCGGCAAAACCGCGACCGCGCCCAAAAAAAGCGCCCCCACGAAAGTAATGCGCGTAACAATTTTGCTTAAAAATTCCGCCGTTGAAGCGCCCGGCCTTATGCCGGGGACGAAAGCCCCGCTTTGCTGAAGATTTTTAGAAACAGCCTGTGGATCAAAAGTTACCGCCGTATAAAAATAAGTAAATAGAAAAACTAAAATGAAATAAGCCGCCGCGTAAGCCCAGGAACTTCCCAAAAAGTTAATCACAAAAGCCGCCACCGCCCGCAAAATAGCGCTGGAAGAGGCTGTAAAAAAATTAGCAACCATTTGCGGCAAAAGCAGGATGGAAAGAGCAAAAATAATAGGAATCACTCCGGCTTGATTCACCTTAAGAGGCAGATAAGTCGTAGTGCCGCCATACATTCTCATTCCACGGATTCTTTTTGCATAATAAACGGGAATAGGCCTGTCGCCTTCGGAAATATAAACGACGGCCGCAACAGTAACAACAGCGATAACAAAAAATGAAATGAGCGTCGGCAGCTGCGACGGATCAAATGCGATTACGGTTTGCCTGAAATCGGAAGGCAGGCGCGCCACAATACCCGCAAAGATAAGAAGAGACACGCCGTTGCCGATTCCGTATTCAGAAATCAGCTCGCCAATCCACATAAGCAAAATTGAACCGGCGGCAACTATAATCATGTTCCCGAATTTTTCGTAAAAGGTTAAAAATTGCAAAATTCCCTGGCGTTCCAAAATCGTCAAAAGCCCGAAGCCCTGAACCAAAGCCAACGGCACCGTGAGCATGCGCGAATACTGATTAAATTTCTGGCGGCCGGCTTCACCTTCTTCCTGTTGCAATTCTTTTAAAGCAGGAATGAGCATCGTCAGAAGCTGCATAATGATTGATGCGGTAATGTACGGGCCGACTCCCAACATCATAATAGAAAGATTTCCCAAGGCACCGCCGGAAAAAAGGTTCAAAAGCCCGAAAAACTGGTTTGCCTCAAAAAACTGCCGCAGTTTTTCGGCATCAATCCCGGGAATAGGAACTGAAGAAATCAGCCTGAAAATGGCCAAAAAGCCCAAAACATACAAAAATTTTCGGCGCAAATCAATATCTTTTAAAATTAGTTTAAATTTTTCCCACATGTTTTTTGACAGATTCCGACATCAAAATATCTTCTTCAAAGGTTAACTTTCTTGTAAGCTTTCCTGCTCCCAAAATTTTGACTTTCGGAAATTTTCCGTTTCTCGCCGCAATAAGACCGCGGTCCGCCAAAAGCTTCACAGTCACTTTTTCTCCGTCAACGAATTTTTTATCCAAACCGCCTAGATTCACCACAGCCGGCTTCATGACAAACCCGCGCCTGAACTTATAACCGCGGCGTTTGTGGATCTTCTTTATAATATCACGAATTTGCGGGCGAATCCTGCGACCGGAGCGTGATTTCTGCCCCTTAATTCCCCTGCCCGAAAATGACCCGCGCTTCCCCCCGCGGCCAATGCGTTTGTGTTTTCTCCTGTTTGATTTTAACAAATTATGAGTTTGCATAATGACAACCATGCTAGCTTAAAAGGGCGCGATAGACAAGGACTTGACACAAATAAACAGGTATGCTAGCTTTAAATTGGGCTTAGATTCCTTGAAAGGAGATTGTGATGATGGAAGAGAACCCGCCCTCTTTTGCGGTTTTAGTTGGGATAATCGTACTCTTTGGTTTGATTCTCATGGTCCTTTTCGGGCAGTCTTCTGTTTCAGATTCTCCAGATTCGCCATTTATCAAAGACAGGTTACCATTGTTCTTCTCACCGGCTTTTGGGGACAAAGAAGACATTTTAGCTTACATTGACCTAGATGGCGACGGGAAACACGAAACTGTGTTCGGAAGTACTGGTAGGATTCACTGGGACTATGTAGGATATAATTTGTGGATATCACCCAACGAATCAAAAACCGGGCGCCGTCTGGTTTTGCAATTTAAAAAGCCTCCGGATAGGATATGTTTTACCGATATCGACCGTGACGGTATTCTGGATTTAGTTTTGGGCGTGGATGGACACACCCATGTAGCAAGAGGTGATGGTTCGGGAAATTTTAGGAGTCCCGAACTGATCAGTACTCAGAAAAGGCGAATATGTATCTCCTAATCATGCGCACCACCTTCGGGTGTGGCGCTTTTTTGTTTCAAATTTTTTTATTTCCTCTCTTTCAACTTTTTCAGCGCTTCAAGGGTAGCAAGCGCGTTGGTGAGTTTACTCATTGCCGCTTCGCATTCTAATCCGATGCGGAGAGAAAACAACAATTGAGCGGCGCAAATCTTCGGTGGCAATTTCGTCTATCATCGGGCTGATCATTTTAAGCATTGCATTTACCGTAAGTTCATTTGGAAATCTCAAAATTACGATGCCGTTGTGGCTGCTGAGTGGAAATTTTGTTATATCCGCAAAACCTAAATCCGCAGTAAAAATAACTGCGTTTTTGCTTTGTGCAAATTTAAAAATTTCTTCGTCAGAGTGGCCACGAAGCCCCACATCTCTGACATCATAAACTTCGTAACCTTTCTCGCGAAAAAGTGGCGCCAATGACCTCGGCAAATCCTCATCAACAACAACTCTCATACATAAGCAAGCTTTTCTTCTGCAACCAAACTCGCAGCATAGCGAAGCGCAGCCAAAATCTGATCCTTTGTAAGATCGTACTCTGTCATAATTTCTTCAAATGTCATGCCCCCAGCAATCTTTCCCACCACTAAGTCAACTGGCACTCTTGTCCCCTTAATAATCGGCTTCCCAAATTTCACATCTGGGTTTAAAACTATGCCATCTGCTATTTCTTTTACCATAAATTCATTGTAACAGATTATTTCCTCTCTTTCAACTTTTTCAGCGCTTCAAGGGTAGCAAGCGCGTTGGTAAGCTTGTTTTTTGTGTGAGATAAAATTTTTGCGCTGGCGTTTTTCACTCCGGCCAAAGCCAGCACAGTTCTTGCGGCCCCGCCAGCGACCAAACCTTTTCCGGCTTTGCCCGGCTTTAAAATAACTCTTGCGCTGCCGAATTTTGCGTAAACTTCATGCGGTATAGATTGTTCTTTGGTCAGCGGCACAAAAAGCATATTTTTTCTAGCCTTGCGCGCCGCTTTTTCAATGGACTGCGAAGTATCTGCGGCTTTGCCCAAACCAAAGCCAACCTTGCCTTTTTGGTCGCCCAAAACCACAGCCGCGCGGAAAGTAAAACGCCGTCCGCCCGCCATAACCCTGGCGACCCTGCGAAGATCAATTAATTTTTGTTCGTATTCGCTTTTTTGTCTTTGCTGTCTAACCATAATATAATACTAATCTACAAATCTTATGCTAATGATACGAATAACGAATAGTTTATTTGTAATTTGTTGCATTCGAATATCATTCGTTGATTTGCATTATAATTTTAATCCGCTCTCTCTGGCTCCTTCAGCGGCTTTTTTGACTCGGCCATGATATTTATAGCCGCCGCGGTCAAAAACAGCCCTTGTAATTTTCTTTTCTTTTGCCAGTTTAGCCAAAAGCTTTCCTGCCTCATAAGCAAAATCTGATTTTTTTTGGCCCTTTTTCATTTTAATATGCTTGTCTGACACTCCTAAAATGGTTTTCCCCTTATCGTCGTCTATAAGTTGTAAAAATAGGTGCCTGTTGGAGCGATAAACCGAAAAGCGCGGCCTCTCATTTGTGCCAAAAATTTTTGCCCTAACCCGCTTATGCCTTATGGTTCTTTTTGAAATCATATTTATGCCGCGGCTACCGCTTTCTTGCCGGCCTTTCTCCTTATAATTTCTCCAAAATAATGTATGCCCTTGCCCTTGTATGGTTCCGGGGGCTTTTGAGCGCGTATTTCCGCCGCCACCCTCCCAACCAATTCTTTATCAGCGCCATTTACTAAAATGATATTTTTTTCCACCTTAAAATTAATGCCTTCAGGCGCGGCAACCCGCACCGGATGTGTAAATCCCAAAGACAAGATCAGGTCGCGCCCTTCCGCCTGCGCCTTGAAGCCGATGCCCGCGATTTCCAGTTTTTTTTCGAAACCGTCCTTAACGCCCAAAATGCAATTTTTAAAAAGCGCCGCAGTCGTGCCAAGCACGGCATAAGCCTCTTTTGGAACGCGCGGTTTGAGCGAAATAAAAACCCCCTCCGGCTTTTCTTCAATGTTCGCATAAGAAGAAAACGATTTTTTCAATTCGCCTTTCGGTCCCTTAAAAACCCAAGCGCCGCGGTCATCTGTTATTGATACGCCCGGCGGCACGATTATCGGTTTTTTTGCAAGTCTGGACATATTACCAAATCTCAAACAATATTTCACCTCCGACTTTTCCTTTTCTGGCCTCGCGGTCGGTCATAACTCCTTTTGGGGTAGAATAAACCGCGGCCTTAAATCCGTTTTTTGAGAAATAAATATCCCGCCAGCCGCGATAAGTACGGCGCGAGAGTTTGGAAACGCGCCGCACGCCGGAAATTTTCGGATTGCCAGATTCATCATACAAAAACTTAACTTCAATGGATTGCCCGTTTTTTTTGCCTTTCAGAACTGCCGCGCCTAAGTATCCCGCTCGCCCCAAAGCCTTGGCGATTTCAAGCTTAATTCCGGAATAAGGAAAAGAAACGGCTTCCTTCTTGGACGCTTGAGCGTTCTTGATTCTTATTAACATGTCTGCAATTTGATCTGTTACCATGATGATTTTCTTATTCCAGGTATTAAGCCTTCGTTTGCCAATTCTCTGAAGCAAATGCGGCAAAGGTCAAAATCGCGCATATAGCCGCGTTTCCTGTGGCAACGAAAGCAACGCCTCACCACCCGGCTTTTGAATTTTGGCGGCTTTAGAGATCTTACGTATGTGGAAGTCTTAGCCATTTTTTTGCAGCGGAAAACCTAATAACCTTAATAGCTTCTCGGCTTCGCCGCGCTTTTTAGAATTCGTTACAACCGTAACCTCCAACCCAAAAATGTTGCGCACGTCTTCCCCTATCATTTCAGGAAAGATGATATGCTCTTTTATGCCGATTGTCAAATTGCCTCCGTGATCAAGCGATTTTAAAGGAATCCCGCGAAAATCCCTTGTTCTGGGAATGGCGAAATTAATAAGCCTGTCAAGAAAATCATACATTTTTTGTCCGCGCAGAGTCACTTTATATCCAATGATCATCCCTTCTCGTGTCTTAAAAGACGCAATCGCAATCCGCGCCGGCCGCGGCGAAGGTTTTTGGCCCGTAATCAAAGCGAGGTGTTTTTCAACTGTTTCTACGGCATCTTTCTTGTCGCGTATTTTTCCGGTGCCCACATTTACAACAACTTTCAAAATTCTCGGGACAGCCATCGGAGATTTTAATCCGAATTCCTTCATCATCTTCGGTACGGCTTCTTTTGTGTATTTTTCTTTAATTGATTGCATATATTTTAAATCTCGTTTTTACATTTTTTGCAAATTCTGACTTTTGTTTCGCCTAAAATATGATACCCGGTGCGGACGCCGCGATTGCAGTTTTTACAGAATAGCATCGCGTTGGAGACATGGATCGGCGAAGGCAACGTTACAACTTCGCCTTTTTGTCCCTGCCGGCGCGGACGCCGGTGTTTCTTTCTTAAAGCAACTCCTTCCACCAAAATCTTTTCTTTTTTCGGAAAAACCTTAAGAACCTTGCCCTGCTTGCCGCGGTCTTTTCCGGAAATTATTTGAACAGTGTCTCCTTTTTTTATTTTCATAAATTCAAACTAGTTCCTCTGCCAACGACGCTATTTTTACAAATCCCTTTTCTTTAATTTCTCGCGGGATCGGACCGAAAATTCGTCCGCCCTTTGGTTCTTTTCCATCCAAAATTACAACGGCGTTATCGTCAAAACGGATATAAGAGCCGTCAGCGCGCCTCAAAACGTTTTTTTGACGCACAACAAGCGCCCTATGCACCTCTTTTCTCTTTACGATTTTTCTTGGCTCGGCGATTTTTACGGCGACCGTTACAACATCTCCAATGCCTGCATATCTGCGACGCGTTCCGCCTAACACCTTAATACACTGGACCAGTTTTGCCCCAGAATTGTCTGCCACATTTAACATTGTGCGGTGCTGGATCATAAAACTTTAATAATCTTCCATTTTTTATCTTTTGACATTGGGCGGGTTGATTGAATAATCACCGTTTTGCCTTCCGGAATATTTTCTTCGGCATGCGCCTTAAATCTTTTTGAAACTTTGGTATATTTGCCGTAAATCGGATGTTTTTTAAGGCGCGAGACCTCCACAATCGCCGTTTTTTCCATTTTATTTGAAACCACTTTCCCTTTTAATTCTTGTGCCATATTAGTTAAATGGTTGAATTGTTAAATTGTTTTAATAAAGTTAGAATGCGGGCAATTGTTTTTCTGGTCTCTTTGGATTCTTTAACATTTTTCGGACGCGACTGGCCGCTTTTCATTCGCAACTCCAAAATCTTTTGGCGTTCTGCTTGCAGCAACTCCATTAACTCGTTTTTGTCTTTAACTTTTAATTCGCTTGTTTTCATAGTTATCTGAATATAAATTTGGTTCTAACCGGCAATTTCGCGCCAGCCCGCCGCAAGGCATTCTCCGCAACCTCTTTTGGCACGCCGTCCATTTCAAAAATAATCCTCCCCGGCAAAACAGGAAAAACATATCCGGCGACATCCCCCTTTCCTCCGCCCATTGTAACTTCCGGCGGTTTTTGGGTTATCGGCTTATCGGGAAAGATGCGTATCCAAATTTTACCTCCGCGCTCTACATAATGCGTCATCGCTTTTCTTGCGGCTTCCAGTTGTTTGGAGTTCACCCAGCATGCCTCTTCTGATCTAAGTCCGTAGGAGCCGAAAGCCAAAGTAACGCCGCGGGTTTCTTTAAGCTTCCTTTTGGTGGCCATTCTTTGCCATTTTCTAAATTTTACTCTTTTTGGTAAAAGCATTGGTTTAATTTACTTAATCGGCTTATTGTTTTGAAGCACCTCGCCCTTATAAATCCAGATTTTAATACCCAAATCTCCGTAAGGCAAATGCGCGCGGCCTTTAGCGAAATCTATGTCTGCGCGCAGAGTTGAGAGCGGCATCTGCCCCTCTTTTAACCATTCGTATCTGGCCATTTCCGCGCCGTCCAACCTTCCGGACAGGGCGATTTTCGCTCCCAAGACGCCGCGAGACGCCATAATTTTACTAATGGTTTGCTTCAAAACCCTCCTAAATGACAAGCGCTTCTCCAAATCCTGCGCCATAGATTCCACCATGATCATGGCGTGCTGTTCCGGAGCTTTTATTTCTTCAATAGTCAGTTTGAGGTTGGCTTTGCCGAACATCTTTGCCTTAAAAAACTTCTCTATGTCTTTTTTTAATTTTTCGGCTCCTTCGCCGCCACGCCCTATGAGCATGCCCGGCCTTGCGGTTTTTACTATTACATTGAGAGTTGACGGAGATCTTTCAATTTCAATAGAATCAACAAGCATGCCGCGCAGTTTTTTTTCTAAAAATTCGCGCAGCAACACATCCTCCTTAAGCGGCCTCTTGAAATCTCGCCGCACAAACCAGCGCGACTTCCATGGCCGCAAGATTACTAACCTCATTGAATATGGATGCGATGTGTGCGACATAAAATTCAAAAATTTCTAATTTTTAACATTTAATATTATGGTAATATGGCTTTCGCGCTTTCTGATCGGTGAAGCAGAGCCTCTGGCGCGCGGCATGAAACGTTTTAAGGTCGGCCCATTATCAACTCTAATGTTTTTTACAAATAAATTTTCTTTCTCAACATTGAAATTGTGTTTGGCGTTTGCAACTGCCGACTTCAAAAGTTTTTGCAGCGGAATAGCGGGCTTGCGCGCAAGAAAACCCAAAACAGCTTCCGCTTCCGCAGCCGGCTTGCCCTTGATCAAGTTTGCCACCGTTCTTACTTTCCGCGGCGACATCCTCAAATATTTTAAATGCGCTTTTATCTCTATCATTTTGTTATTTTTTGGCTGGCTGGTTGGCCGGCGCAGCTGCGGCTGTCGCAGAAGCCGCCTTGGCTTTTTCGGCCTCCTTGGCCTGTAATTCCAATTCTTTCTGCATTTTTCCTCCGTGCTTTACAAATTTCCGCGTAGGGCTGAATTCTCCCAGCCTGTGGCCGACCATTTCTTCTGAAACGCTAACCGGAATAAAATCCTTGCCGTTGTGCACGCCGAAAGTAAAACCGATCATCTCCGGGGTTATCTGCGAACGCCTAGACCAAGTTTTTATAATATCTTTCCCGTCGGCACGGAATTTGCTCAATTTTTTGAGTAATTTCGGATCCGTATACGGGCCCTTTTTTAAACTTCTCGCCATTTTAGTTTTTGGTCCTCCGGCTAATAATAAATTTGGAAGAATATTTATTCGGATTTCTAGTTTTGACTCCGCGCGTCCCCTTCCCCCACTTATTTTTAGGACGGCGCGTGCCGCGGAGAGTTCTACCCTCTCCGCCTCCGTAAGGGTGATCTACCGGATTCATGGCCGAACCGCGCACCGTCGGGCGAATGCCCATAAGCCGCGACCTGCCCGCTTTCCCTATTACAACCAAGTTATTTTCTTCGTTTGAAACCTGGCCCACGGAGGCCCAAGCATCATCTTTTATTTTTCTAACTTCGCCGGACGGAAGTTTAATCGTTGCATAACCCTCATCTTTTGCTACAATCTCCGCAAAAGATCCAGCCGATCGCACCAATAGCGCATCGCCTTCCGAAGAAAGTGAGATGTTATAAATAAGCGTGCCGGGAAGCAGTTTGCTTAACGGCAAGCGATTGCCGGGAAGAATCGGCGCTTTTTCGGAAACCAGAATCTCGCGGCCAGGGCGAACATCTTTAGGCAAAACCATATATCGTTTCTCGCCGTCTTTATAAATTACGAGCCCGATAAACGCGGTGCGGTTTGGATCATACTCAACCGATGCCACGCGCGCAGGAATATCTTTTTTGTTAAATTTGAAATCTACCAGGCGCATGAGCCGCTTAGCCCCGCCTCCCTTGTGGCGAGTTGTAATTCTTCCGAGATTGTTTCTGCCGACATCGCGTTTCACTCCGAAAATCAAAGATTTTTCCGGATGCGGGCGTACGTGAGTCAAAAATTCCCGGTAGTTAATACCTGTCATTTGTCTCCTTCCCGGACTTCTTGGCGCAAAAGTTTTCATAAATTTAAAATTCCGAAATTGTTTGGCCTTCTTTTAATTTAATGACGGCTTTTTTAAATCCCGACTTAATCCCCAAATTCGCGCCGCGGCGCCGCTGTTTCTCTCTCGGAGCCACAATGTTCACGGCCTCAACACCGACTCCGTAGCGGTCTTCTATGGCTTTTTTTAGCGAATTTTTATTCGCGCCGCCGGTGACTTTAAAAACATATCTGCCTTCGCCCAACATCGTCGCTTTTTCTGAAATGTGCGGAGCAATAAGCAATCTGCGCGCAAGCTCGCTTTGGGATTTTGTACCGCCTCGCGCGCCAACAGATTTGTTTTGTTCGGAAGCAGAAAAACCCACCCCCTCGCCCCCTCCCTTGGTAAGGGAGGGGGAAGATGGAGGGATACCCCTGCCCCTTTCGCGACCAGAACCAAGAGCTTTACGCGTTCTGCTTTCTTTCCTCCTCCATCCTCCGAAAATTTGCGATAAATTAAACGGCATAAGTTTTTTCTAATTCTTTAATGCTTGACTGGTCCAAAACCAAATATTTATTATTCAAAAGCTCCGCAATATTTAAATTTCTCGGTTCAATGTAATTTACAAAAGGCAAGTTATGAAGTGGTCTTTCTATCCCAGCTTTTTTTGGCCCGCCTGCCGGACGGGCAGGCAAAGCCGCCAAAACTCTGCCGCCTTTAATCCCGATGTTATAAATTTTTGCGCTGTGGCGCAAATTTTTAAAAACGCCGAAAGCCTCTTTTGTTTTTGAGCTAGAAAGCCGAAAATCATCCAAAACAACAACTTCCTTATCTTTTAATTTTCTGGAAAGCAGGGAAAGAAGCGCGCCTCGCCGCATTTTTTTATTTATTTTAACCTGATAATTTCTTTCGTTTCTAGGCCCGTGAGAAACTCCTCCGCCGACCCAGAGCGGCGAGCGTATTGAACCGTGCCGTGCCCTTCCGGTGCCTTTTTGCCGCCAGGGTTTTATTCCTCCGCCGCGCACTTCGCCTCTGGTCTTGGTGTGCGCCCATGGGCGGCGCTTGTTTGCCATTTCGCCTTCATATACTTGTTTTACCAATGCCGGTTTCCACGCAACTCCGAAAATCCGCTCCGGCAGTTCCGCAGTTCCGGCTTTTTCTCCTTTTATGTTGTATATTTCTGCTTTCATAAAAATAAAAATGGGCGGGTAAAGTCCCGCCTCGCGAAATACACGAGCAAATCAGGCCATTAACCCTCTTTTTTGCCAAACCTATGCGTTATATTTAAGCCTCTCACAAGTGATTTAGATATTAGCATGGCCCAAAAACAGGCGCAAGACCTGTTTTTTTATCCTCTCACTTCCACCAAACTACCGCGGTGGCCGGGGATGGCGCCGGAGACGGCACCTTATATAGTCTTTTCTTGAGATAACTCAAATTTTTTGCAATTACAATTTTCATTTTAACAAAAATATGCGGGTGCGCGGAAAAGGGTAAGGTACTCTCTGTGAATAAAATACTTGTTGCTCTTTTTCTTTTTATTTGCTATCATTTGAATGTATATGCAAACGAAAGACATTCAAAAAATTAGAAAAGAATTGAATGATAGGAAAGCGATTCTCCGCTGCGCCAAGGAATTTAATATGGTGGGCGACCCGACGCGGCTCAAGATTTGCTATCTCTTGTGTCGGCATAAAGAGCTCGCGGTGGGCGAGATTTCAGAAATTATCGGCGTTTCTATTTCGGCTATTTCTCATACGCTCAAAAAGTTGCAAAAGGCTGGCATGGTTGAAAACCGCCGAGAATTCCGAACGGTCTATTACAAACTTAAACAAACGCCCCTTGCCGATATGCTCAAGGAGCGGCTTACAACATAACTTTATGCAAAAATTTGACCTTATCATCATTGGTGGCGGTGCAGGGGCGTTTGCAGCGGCAATCCGCGCTAACGAGCTTAAAGCAAAAACTGCGCTCGTGAACGCTGGGCTTCCGCTCGGCGGCACTTGTGTCAATGTCGGGTGCGTCCCGTCAAAAACACTTCTCTATGCCGGTGAAATTTTGCACCACTCAAAACATCACGGCGTTGCCGGTGTTGAGCTTGAAGTGAAAAATTTTGATTTTCAGAAAGTCGTGCAAGACGAACTTTCTCTAGTGGAAAAATTACGCCAAGAAAAATACGAGAAAGTGCTAAAAAATTTAGAGTATGTAACGGCAATCGAGGGAAAAGCAAAATTTATTTCTCAAAATGAGGTGGAGGTGAACGGCGAAAAATTGAGTGCGGAAAAATTTATCATTGCCGCAGGCTCAACCGCCAGTGTACCGCCGATTGAGGGAATACGGGAAGCTGGTTTCATCACCCATATCGAAGCTCTTAAAATGCCAAAACAACCGAAAGAGTTGGTTGTCATCGGTGCGGGGCCTCTTGGTTTGGAATTTGCTCAAATGTTTGCGCGTTTTGGCACAAAAGTAACCATTTTACAGCGCGGCGATTCAATTTTTCCGCACTCTGAAAAGGCACTCACCGACCGCCTCGCCGAGATACTTGCAAAAGAAGGAATTACTATCAAAACAAATGTTGAGGTAAAAAGCGCGCGCAAAGAGAGCGATAAAAGAATTGTTTCGTATCAAATCGGCGAGGCGCAAGAAGAAGTTTCCGCTGATGAAATACTTTTGGCGGCAGGCAAAACGCCAAACACACAGGGACTTGGCCTTGATATCGCTGGCATTGAAATTGACAAGCGGCAAGCTGTTGCTGTCAATCAAAATTTTCAAACATCCAATAAGAACATCTTTGCGGTGGGCGATGTTACAAACGGTCCCTTGCGGCTTGAGCCGACCGCTGGACGCGAAGGCACGCTTGCCGCGGAAAACGCGCTCAAAGACACAACACTTTCCATTGATTACAACGCTGTACCTTACACCATTTTTACCGATCCCCAGCTTGCTGGTGTCGGCTTTACCGAAGACGAGCAAATGAAGCAGGTGGGCGTTTGCGCGTGCCGCACGGTTTCGTTTGAAAATGTGCCGAAAGCAATCATCATGCGCCGCACCGAAGGACTTATCAAAATGGCGATTCATCCGCAAACAAAACAAATTTTGGGCGTTCACATTCTCGCACCAAACGCCGGGGAACTTATCGCCGAAGCGATGATGCTGGTCAAGAACGAAAACACGATTGACGATGTGGTGAACTCCTTGCCAATGTTCCCGACGCTATCCGAGGCGATAAAAATTGCCGCATTGTCATTTACCAAAGACATTTCTAAATTAAGCTGTTGCGTATGAATAAACTTCAAGAAGTATATAGTGCAGTTAAGCAAGTGCTTGGAGAACAAATGTATGGTTTTATCGTTCTTTCGTTTGCGCTTTTATTTTTTGGATTGTTTGTTTTTATTCCTGTTGCCACGACTCCCGGCAATACGCTTGCGTTTCAACTATCAATTTTCCGCGTGCAAGATTACTTCTTGATGGTATTTCTCGCTTTTTTGGTGGGGCTTAATTTTTCAATGAATATCTATGTTTGGAGAAAACGAAGACAATCGGTCAATATTTCTAAATCTGCGGCAAGCGGCACAGCGGCAGGATTCGGAGGAGCTTTTGCCGCAATTGTGGGAACCGCTACTTGCGCGTCGTGTCTTGCTTCTCTATTCGGTATTATGGGTTTGGGAATCGGAAGTGTTGCGTTTGTTTTGAAGTATCAAACCCTCTTTCTTCTTGGCGCAATAGCCCTTGTGGTTATTTCCCTTTACTTTACCGCTAGAAAAATAAACAGAGTATGCAATTCATGTTAAAATGACATTAAATCTATGGATAGAAATTTATTTCTTATCGCCGCTTTAATCATTGTAGCTGGAGGTGTCTATTTTTATATCACCAACCAACTCGGCAAATCCCTGACAAACAATACTGCCTATAACGAAACTGGTACGGTTCAAACGGCATTAGCCGCTAAATTTGATTATTTATCTCAAAACGGAAACTCTTCTTGTTCCGCTTCGTTTAAGGAATCAATTCCGTCGTTACCCGCTGGAACGCGGCTTCAAGGTTCTTGTTGTTCGCCAATGGACTTTCATCGGTATACTGAACAGGTTGAAGGATTAAAAAAGTATTCGGACATTCCAGAAATTCCACCAGACCCGTATGATATTGAGGCAGGATTGGCTAAAAAATTGTTGGGCTACTATGATGTGGAACTCACGCCCGAAAAACAGAAAGCATACGACTACGCTATGCTTAACTCAAACGAGAAAGGACCTTGCTGCTGCAAATGCTGGCGTTGGTATGTCTACGGCGGATTAGGTAAATACCTTATTAAAAATCATGGCTTCACCGGCGAGCAAGTAACTGAGGTATGGAATCTCTCTGATGGTTGTGGCGGCGACAACGAGCATACTCATTAAAACTTAAGTAGAGTTATGACATCTAAAATTCGTAACAGCTTAATCATTTTTTCTTTCCTTCTCCTCTCGATCACCATCATCGGCATTTTTTGGCTTGTTACCACGCCCGGAGCGCAAGCTGGCCTCATTTTCGCCTACGCAGCCGGACTTTCCATGATTTTTCTTCCTTGCACCCTGCCTTTAGTATTCGTCATTGTGCCTCTGGCAATGAAGCAATCACCGCTCAAAGGGCTTACGATGGCATTACTTTTCGGATTGGGACTTGCCATTACGCTTAGTATCTACGGCGCGGCTGTCGCTTGGGTAGGCGGATATATTGGCATGAACGCCATTATTCGCTGGATGTTTGGAATTGCCGGAGCAATGGCATTTGTTTTTGGACTCTCCGAATTAAAACTTCTTGCCTTGCGCCTGCCTTTTATGGCAAAAGTGCTGCCGACTTCGCTTCAAAAAGGCGGCAATTACTCAAAATCGTTTTTCATGGGCCTTTTCTTGGGCAATGCCGGCGTGGGCTGTCCCAATCCCGCTTTCTATGTACTACTTACATATATTGCAACCGTAGGAACAGTAAGCGACGGTGTTCTTTTGGGAGTGGTGCATGGCTTGGGAAGAGCCACGCCACTTATCTTTCTTGTCATCCTTGCCATTCTTGGCATCAACACCATGAATTGGGTCAGCCGCTCGCAGGTAAAAGTTGAACGGTTTATGGCGTGGGGGTTGGTCGGCATAGGCGCATATCTTTTTCAATATCTGCCGTTTAAGATGGCATTTTGGGAGGGCTCAATCTTTCATGTTATCTGGAACAACATCGTGAGCAAAACCTTGCCGAGCATAGCCGAAAGCGAGAGAATTGAAGAACTGCTGAACATTCAAGGAGGCACCGCCACCATTTTGCCGTGGGTGTTTATTGGGCTTATGGTCGGAGCGGTGATTATTTGGGACGCGTTTGTTCAACGTAAAAAGTTATCACAAAATCAAGTTATACAATGAACACAATGTTTTCAATAATCCAAGTCGCTTACGCCCACGAAGAAGGGGCGAGTACCGCAACAGCCGACAACACCCTCGGTCCCATTTTAGCGTTGGTTATTATTATCTTGGCCATAGTCGTAGCCAAGCGCATTAAAAAGATTAATAAAGAAAATCATTATGAACAAAGAAATTAAAATGACCCTCGTTACCCGCGAAGGGTGCGTTCATTGCGCGCAGACCAAAGAAATTCTTAAAAAGATACAGCCCGAGTATCCCGAACTTGCGGTGGAAGAAATAGATATGACCACGCCCCAGGGGCAAGAACTTATCAGTAAATACGGAATTATGTCGAGTCCGGGGATTATTATTAACGGCGAGCTGTTCTCTATAGGCGGAACTACGGAAAAGGAATTAAGAGAGAAATTTGTCGCATTAAGGAGTTAAATTTTGTAGCCCGCCAAAAAATCCGCCAGCCCAAGCGAGGGCGCGGCGGAAGGAGGGTGTGGGAGAATTTCGCCGCACCCGAGCGGAAACATCAGCACGCCTCCGCCTGCTCGTTTAGAGCAGAACGCCGAAAGCAAAATTTTCTTTTCCTTTAGAAGAAAAAATTGGTGGCGCGCGCAAAAAAAGAATCGTAAAGAAAATTTTGCTTGAGGCGTAGCCCCGCCTTTGGCGGGGCGCGGAGGCGTTCGTCAGAGTAAGACATTTTTGCTAAAATAGGTTCGAGCGTGGTTGTATAGATACACCATGTTATAATAAAAACATCGGCTCGAACCATATTTTAATTTTGGGGGAAGAAAATTTTTTTTCCATGTTAGTTATCAAACCTTAATTGGGATAATTTCAAAAGTATTATGGTCGCGTTCAAACTTTATTCGGTAATTATCAAAAAAACCGATTTGCCCCAATAAAGCATGAACTGCCAGGTTGGGCACAAAACCAACTTCAACTTTTACTTTGTCCGTGAATTCTTTGATTTTGATATCAACGTCAATAAAATGTGTTTCCATCGCTTTGCCATCTATGCCCGTTACGCTCTCTTTCTTTTTGGCTTTGTCCAGATTTATACCAACGTATTTTGCAAATTCAGCGTTTATTAAAATATTATCTGCCCCAGAATCCACCAGCGCTCCAAAAATAGAAACATTCTTTAAAGGTCCAAACAACTCAATCTCTATAATTGGTCGTCTCCTGTGAGGAGCTGTTGGTTTTGATGGATCAAATACAGCAGAGTACTGATATTTCATAAACTCGAAGGCGCCAAATTTGCTCCGAGCGGTAATACCTTCGAAAACGCCACTCTGCTTTGAAGCACACTGTCTATTTTAGAAGCCGTTTCCTCAAGAGTTTCTCCACTAGCTATAATCTTTGTTCGGTCAGGAGAAAGCGCCACCCATTTATTTTCGTATGGCTTAAGAATTGAGCTTAAATCGGGCATTTTTACAATGTTTTCTTCTTGTGTTTTTGACATATGCTTAAATATAACACACTTATCCTCTCACTTCCACCAAACTGCCGCGGTGGCCTGGGATGGCGCCGGAGATGGCCATAAGATTTTTTTCGGGAATGATTTTGATGATTTTGAGATTGCTGACGGTGACGCGTTCCGCACCCATGTGCCCGGCCATGCGCATGCCTTTTAAAACTCTTTGCGGCCAAGTTGCGCCGATTGATCCCGGCTCGCGCTCGGAATGTTTTTGTCCGTGAGTTCTAGGTCCGCCGTGGAAACCATGACGTTTTACAACGCCCTGAAAACCTTTGCCTTTTGAAACGCCACTGACATTTACAAAGTCGCCCTCCTCAAAAGCGGTTGCCTCAATTTTGTCGCCCACATTTAAAGCGCTGGTTTTAAACTCGCGAAAATACTGAAAATTTCCCAATTTTTTCTGCGGCTTTTCTACGTTTTTTCCCTTTTTCGCGCTAAACCCGACCTGTACGGCAACGTATCCGTCCTTTTCTTCAGATTTTTTTTGCGTAACAAAAATGGGGCCGGCTTCCAGCCAAGTAACCGGTTGAACCCGTCCATTACCGTCAAAAATTTGCGACATCTCAATTTTTCTCGCCAAAATAAATTTCATATTACACCTTTATCTCAATGTCCACCCCTGCCGGCAAGTTAAGATTGGTCATCGCCTCCACAACTTTCGGGGTGGGATCTAAAACATCAATCAAGCGCTTGTGAACCCGCATTTCAAACTGCTCACGGGCATTTTTGTGGACAAACGAAGAACGATTAACCGTATATTTGCGAATTTCAGTAGGCAACGGCACCGGTCCTGCCAGCTCCGCTCCGTACCGTAGGGCAGTATCTACTATTTGCCTCACTGACGAATCCAAAATTTTGTGGTCATACGCCCTTACGCGTATCCTCAATTTTTGCTTTTCCTCAACTGCTTTTTCTTTTGGCTTGGCTTTGGCCATTTATTATTTATTGATCTTGGTGACCACACCAGCGCCGACGGTTTTGCCTCCCTCTCTGATTGCAAACCTTTGTTTTTCTTCCAAAGCCACAGGCGCGATAAGTTTTACGGAAAATTTGATAGTATCTCCCGGCATCACCATCTCCGTGCCTTGCGGCAAAGTTACGTCTCCCGTCACATCAGTGGTGCGGATATAAAACTGTGGCTTATATCCGCTGAAAAACGGGGTGTGCCTGCCGCCCTCTTCTTTAGTCAAAATATAGACTTCCGCGTCAAATTCAGTGTGTGGAGTGATAGATCCGGGCTTTGAGATAACTTGTCCGCGCTCCACATCTTCCTTTTTGACGCCGCGAAGCAAAATTCCCGCGTTGTCTCCGGCCAAGCCTTCATCCAATTGCTTGTTAAACATCTCTATGCCGGTTACCACTGTTTTTTGGGTATCGTGAAGACCCACTATCTCCACTTCATCGTTTAATTTAACTTTGCCTCTTTCAATCCTTCCGGTAACCACAGTGCCGCGGCCTTCAATGGAAAACACGTCTTCAACAGGCATAAGGAATGGCCTGTCAATATCGCGAACCGGTTCCGGAATATATTCGTCCAACTGCTTTGCAAGTTCCAAAATCGGTTTTGCCCACTCATCTTCCGCTGATTTGACTTCCAAGGCTTTCAAAGCCGAGCCGCGGATAATCGGAGTTTTGTCTCCCGGGTATTCATATTTAGTCAAAAGCTCACGGACTTCGGTTTCAACCAAGTCAACCAATTCTTTGTCGTCCACCGCGTCAACTTTGTTTAAGAAAACAATAATTGCCGGCACGCCGACTTGGCGCGCAAGAAGTATGTGCTCTCTTGTCTGCGGCATCGGGCCGTCAGCAGCCGAAACAACCAAAACTGCGCCGTCCATCTGCGCCGCGCCAGTAATCATATTTTTGATGTAGTCCGCATGCCCCGGAGCGTCAATGTGCGCGTAATGGCGCTTGTCGGTTTCATACTCCGAATGGTGAAGAGCTATGGTAATTCCGCGCTGGCGCTCTTCGGGAGCGTTATCAATATCTTCAACCTTTTCCACTCTCGCCTTTTTGCCGGCTAAATTAAGCACGTGCAAAATTGACGCTGTTAGCGTGGTTTTGCCGTGGTCAACATGGCCGATTGTGCCCACGTTAAGATGGGGCTTTGTCCTCTCAAATTTCTCCGCCATAAATTTATTTAAAAATTAGCGCTTATAAAAGCCAATACGCATTTTCAGCGTATAATCCGTATATTATAGGATGATAAAACCCCTGTCAAGGCGCAAAAAAACCCCGACACAAGGTCGGGGCGAGGCGGCTAAACTAGCCGCAGGTTTCTTACAACATTATTAATTTAACGATAAGGAACAAAATGTAAGCTATTGATAATAGGGATAAAAACCAGGAAAATTTGGCAATCCAAACCAGATGTCTCTCCAGCCAAAATCTTTGTGGAACAACCGCCCGATAAACCGTCATCAAAATAGCTCCGAAAATTCCAGCAAGGAACATCATCCTTGTTCACCCCCTTGATGCGTTGTTAGAAAAGTTTTTTCTTCGGCAGAAAGCTTTTTGAAAATTGCCGACAGTTTTTGCCAAATCTCTTTGGCTTCCGGATCGTTTTGACGCCTCTGCTTTTCAAAAACTTTTAGAATAAACTGAAGCCGTAAAAATTCTTCTAATTTCTTGCTCTGCCCGTACTCAACGCCTTTGGGCATAAATCACCTCACTGCCATCGAGACATCACTCCAGCATTTCCAGTCACGCTCACTACCACCTGTCCATAATGATCGTCAATGCGCACCACTCCGCCACCGCGAGAGATAAGAATGGCGGCATTAACATCTTTTGGAACGATTATCTTCGTGCCATCGGTAAATTCCATACCGACAACGTTTCCGTCGCTAAGCTCAAGCGATTTTATAGTCCTCACTATTCTACCTCCTATTCTAAACCAAAGCTTATCACTAAACCGGCAGGTCGTCAAGCCCCACTTCTTCGTCTAGATTTTCTGCAAGCAGTTTGTCAGACAAAATTTTTTCTTCTTGTTGTAATTCTATATTTTCGTTTTCCATAAATTATACCAATTCTAAAATCTTTGAACGAAGCTTGCAAGCATTCCCGTGCTTCAACAAGCCAAGATAAGAATTTAGAGTATCCGCCATATTATTTTCTTGTAATCTTCTCATCATCCGCCTTTTTGTGCTTGTCCGCAAAACTCATAGACATTCTTTAGGCCAGCGCATTGACGCGTTTTTTATTGAAATTATGGAAGCGATTGCGGTTGCGAGTTTTCTTTCGCGAGAAGAAAAACTGCCTTATATCAGATTGGCTATGCGAAAAACGGACGCGCTGAAAATACTGCTTATGGTACTTTGGGAAACCAAATCTTTGGACAATAAAAAATATGCCGCGTTGTCGATCAAAATAATCGAAATTGGAAAAATGCTGGGCGGATGGAGCGGACAGATACAAAAACAAAACTCTCCCAAAACGGGAGAGAAATGAAAAGAGTTGCCGAAGCGGAGAGCGGGATTGTTAGAATACCAGCTGTAGCCCAACCAGCACCAGAGCAACACGACCTCGTCGCCGTACTCGCAGAGATACGGGACATTCAGGTTGCCGTTGCGGTTCTGCACGAAATGTATGGGATTTCATCTGTGCCACTGCCCTTTGAGTGCTCTTGGAGCTGTATCGTATTCGGCATAGCAATGCCTTAAAACCCCACACCAAGTATATTCATTTTTTATGAAGTGCTGCATACACCGCTCTATTTGAAACCTTGATCGCAAATATTCCGGATATATGGATACTGGGTTCGGTAGCAAGAAACCTTAATTTCCTGCGTATTCACCTACTGCCATTTTTGATGGTAGCACAAAAAAGAAAAGCCCCCGATGTTCTGGGGGCTGGAGTTCTGCGCTATTCTCCACAGCGTTTGGCATTATGCCAGTTCGGAAGGACAAAGGTTCAAGCGTCCAAGCGCAGCAGGACACAGGAGCCAATGTCTAAGTTCTACTTGCTGAAGCGGAGAGCGGGATCGTTAGAATACCAGCTGCAGCCCAACCAGTACCAGAGCAACACGACCCCGCCGCCGTACCCGCAGAGACACGGGACATCCAGGCGGCCGTAGCGGTCCTGCACGACCGACTTCCACCCAAACACCGTCTTGCCTGCATATAACTTGCGGAACACAGCAATGCCCTTGGTTTGGATGGCCAGGAGGTCGGCCAGTCCGAGGCAATCGGCAAGAGCATTGTCCTTCTGAAGATGCTTGTAAATCGCGTTGCCGATCGCAACTCCCGTTTTCTGGTCATTGTGGAGCCAAAGCCCGACCGCGGCGTTGAGGTTGTATTCGGCGGGTCCAACGAGCTCCAATTCGGGATGCATCACTTTCTTCATCCAGCCGGGATAGCTCGGTTTGACCGAGCGGTCCACGCTGATAATGAAGTCAAGTAACACCTCGGGAGCGGGGACAACATCTCCAACGGTTACTAGGCGCTCAATCGGCTTGATCTCGCTGAAACCGTTGAGTACGGCCTTGATGGTCCCGAGATCATACTTCCTTAATTTGGTTACCTCCTCGACACTAAATCCCGCCTTTTCCAGAGCATCGGCCAGTTGGTTCATATGGCCGATAGAATACAGAGTAGACATAATCTTCCTCCCTTTGGACATGTTCCTTTCTAGAACTCGTCCGTTTGCTGTTTTAATTTGACTTTCGCCACAGCCCCGACATGACTTTTTATAAGCCAGTTCGGGGCTACGGCAAAGCGCAAGTTAACGTATTAAAGAGCTACGCCCCAATTATACACCCGAAAGGTTTAAAAGTCAATAGCTGAAAATCCTTTATTTTATAAGGGTTTTTTGGGTAATTATAGCTTTCGCGTTATTTTTTTCCTTCCTTAATCAACTCCGCGATATTGTTTGACACCTCATCATAATGATCAAATTCCATTGTGTACGAAGCCCGGCCTTCCGTCATGCTTCGGAGCTTGGTGACATATCCGAACATTTCGGAAAGCGGAACTTTGGCGTCCACCACCCGCGCGTTGCCGCGCTCCGACATCTGTTCAATTTTTCCGCGCTTGGAAGAAAGATCTCCAGTAACATCTCCCAAAAACTGGTCCGGAGTTACAACTTCAACTTTCATAACAGGCTCAAGCAAAACTGCGCCAGCGCGTTTTGAGGCTTCCTGTAAAGCAATAGAGCCCGCAATCTTAAACGCCGCTTCGGAAGAATCTACGTCGTGATAAGAGCCGTCATAAAGCGCCACGCGCATGTCCACCAAAGGAAAGCCCGCCACTACGCCTTTTTCCACCGCTTCTTTAATGCCTTTTTCTACTGCCGGAATAAATTCTTGCGGGATAATCCCGCCCTTTATTTCGTTAAGAAATTCAAATCCCTTGCCGCGATCGTTCGGCTCAACTCTTAACCATACGTGCCCATATTGCCCCCTGCCTCCTGATTGGCGAATATATTTTCCTTCAGCCTCCGCTGTTTTTTTAACGGTTTCTTTGTAGGCAACCTGCGGGCGGCCGACGTTGGCCTCAACTTTAAATTCCCGCTTCATGCGGTCAACCAAAATTTCCAAATGGAGTTCGCCCATTCCGGAAATAATTGTCTCCATTGTTTCTTCGTCGCCCTTGATGCGAAAAGTGGGGTCTTCTTCCGAAAGCCTGCGCAGCGCCAACCCCATTTTTTCCTGATCCGCTTTTGTTTTGGGTTCAATCCGCAAAGAAACCACCGGTTCGGGAAATACAATTGATTCCAAAACGATGGGATGTTCCGGGTCGGAAAGCGTGTCCCCCGTCTTTGTATTTTTTAAACCAACAATCGCGCCTATCTCCCCCGCCTGCATTTCCTTTACTTCTTCGCGGTGGTTGGCATGCATCCGCAAAATTCTGCCGATGCGCTCTTTGTCGCCCGTGCGCGTATTTAAAACGTAAGATCCGGCGGAAAGTATGCCGGAATACACTCTAAAATAAGTAAGCTGTCCGACATACGGATCGGTCTGCAGCTTGAAAGCTAGGGCCGCAAACGGCACGTCGTCTTTGGACTCGCGAGTAAGTTCTGCTTCTGTTTTTGGATCGTATCCCTTGATCGGCAGAAGGTCGGCCGGACTCGGCAGATAATCCACAACCCCGTCAAGCATCATTTGCACGCCTTTGTTTTTCAAGGCCGATCCGCAAAAAACTGGAACCAGTTTATAATCAAGCGTTGCGCGCCTAAGCGCAGATCTTAATTCTGCCTCGCTGATTTCTTTGCCCTCAAGATATTTCTCGGTAAGCGCGTCGTCTTCTCCGGCAATGCGCTCTACCATTTTGTGCCGCCATTCTTCGGCTTCTGTTTTTTTCTGCGCCGGAATTTCTTCTTCAACTATTTTTTCCCCATGCTCTCCTTCAAATTTGATAAATTTCATTCTCATAAGATCAATTACACCGGAAAAATCTCCTTCTAAACCAACAGGGATGTTCACTGCCACGGCGTTCGGAGTCAGGCGTTCCAAAATAGAGTTAAAACTATTAACAAAAGACGCACCCATGCGGTCAAGTTTGTTTATAAAGCAAATCCGCGGGACTTTATATTTATCCGCTTGCCGCCAGACTGTCTCGGATTGCGGCTCAACGCCCGCAACTCCGTCAAAAACAACAACGCCGCCATCCAAAACGCGCAAAGACCTTTCCACTTCAACCGTAAAATCCACGTGTCCGGGAGTATCAATAATATTTATGCGATATTTTTCTCCACCGTATGACTTGGTCCAAAAACAAGTTGTGGCTGCGGAAGTAATTGTAATGCCGCGCTCTCTTTCCTGCTCCATCCAGTCCATCACAGCCTCGCCTTCGTGCACCTCGCCGATTTTATGCGAAACTCCGGTATAAAAAAGCACCCGTTCGCTAACGGTCGTTTTCCCCGCGTCAATATGGGCAATTATGCCGATATCCCGCGTCCGCTCAATTGGATATTCCCGTGCCATAAAAATTAAAAGATAGTTTATAGATTACTATAAAAAAATGCCCAACGCAAGGTTGGGATTCTAATTTTTTTACAAGACCGAGGCTTTATTATTAAAAAGGCCTGCCTGTTCTTAACTTGCCTTTAGTAAAAGAGTCTACTATAATCTTCCCGTTTTTTTCATGGCCATGGATTATCGCTGGTTTTATTACTTCGAGGACAACACCCCCCCGCTCACTTGCCTTAAAAAACCTGTTTAATGCGGTATCAAAATTGTCCCGTAGTAAAGGCCTGATTTCCCAACCGCCCTCAACCTTTTCGAGATAATATATCCCCCCCCTAATTTCTGGGCGGTAATCATGTTCCAATATTTTCAGTTCCATGGCATAACTATCGGCATACTCACCTTCTTTTCTCACAATGAACGCAGTATCGTCGTTTGGATATTCAAAGCCCTTTTCAAGCTCACTTACATTCTCTTCTAAACCTTTGGCGGGCTCGCCAATACTCTCTTCGCTGCGCCCGTCTCTAAATCGTTGGATTGCTTCTTGGTATTTAGCAACAATGCGTTCAGCTTCTTCCAACTCGGTCTCGGATTTTATTTCCAAGTCTTCTTTGCTGGGAAACCCGCTTTCGAATTTATTTACCACAATATAATGCTAGCACAAAAGTTTTAAAAATGCAATCTACTTAGATTTTTTATAAATCTCGTGCGTGCCGATGTTTAAATAAACTACAACATTATCATTCACAAAATAAAAATGAATGCGGTAGTCTTTATTTACCGAATATGCCCAGTCGTTCTTAAGCTTTCCGCCAAGTTTATGAGTTTCTAAAGAAGGATGAAATGCGTTTTGCCGAAAAATCTTATCTTTGTTTGCCGCTAATTTTTGGACGACTTTAGGCAACCGCTCAAAATTCTTTTCAAAAAGAGAGGTGTGTTCTACCCCGAAGATCCTCCGTGGTGTCATTTAATAAGCCGGCTCAGGTTTTTTAAAATTTTTGTCTTGCCTAATCTGTGTTCTCGCCTCCCCAATCTGCTAGCTTTGAGAGCGTCGTCCATTTCCCAACTTCTCTGTAAATCTTTTGCGAATTCTTTCGGATCCACGACCAAAAGCTTGCGGCCGTTAGCGCGTTTTAAAATTTCTTTTGGAATTTCTATGGTAATAGTTGCCATAAAATTATTTTAACACAAAATATTACCAAGCAAAGTGCGCAAAGGCTCTGTTGGCTTCGGCCATGCGATGAGTGTCCAGTTTTTTCTTAATTGCGGCGCCTTCGTTTTTTGTCGCGAGCAAAATCTCTTCAGCTAATTTTTTAGCCATTGGTTTGCCTTTTTTGGCGCGCGCTGCGCTGATAAGCCATCTGGCCGCCAACGAAAACCCGCGGTCTGGCTGAACCTCTCGTGGCACCTGATAGGTTGCGCCGCCAATTCTCCTTGGGCGGATTTCCACGATTGGCGTAATATTTTTCATCGCTTGTTCCAAAACAGCTACAGGAGTTTCGTCTTTTTTCACCGCTTTTTTTATTTCCTCAAGCGCCCCCCACATAACCCTCTGCGCCGTAGATTTTTTTCCTGAAAACATTAAATGGTTGGTGAGTTTCGCAACCAACCGCGAATCATAGAGTGGGTCCAACATTAAATCTCTGTTTTCTTTCTTTTTTCGCCTCATTGTTTTGGCCGCTTAGTTCCGTATTTTGACCTTTGCTGTTTCCTTTTTTCAACTCCGGTTGCGTCCAAGACCCCGCGCACAATGTGATATTGCACCCCAGGCAGGTCTTTTACGCGGCCTCCGCGGATTACAACAACAGAGTGCTCCTGCAAAGTATGCCCTTCGCCGCCGATATAAGCTGTGACCTCCATGCCGTTAGTAAGACGGACTCTCGCAACCTTTCGCAAAGCGGAATTAGGTTTTTTGGGGGTCATTGTTTTGACAGCTAGGCACACTCCGCGCTTAAAGGGCGACGGATAAAACCGCGGGCGGTTTTGGAGCGCATTAAAAGACTTGGCAAGCGCCACCGACTTCGCCTTATATTCCATCTTCTTTCTGCCCCTTTTTACAAGCTGATTAATAGTAGGCATATATGTAAAAAAAGCTTATCACACAAAAAATAGAGCGTCAATGACGCTCTATGCTTTTTTCGTGCCTTTTGCGTATTCGGTTGATGAATACAACGAATCTTTTGTCCAAAGAGGCTGCCATCTTCCATCAAACGTTCCGTAGATTTTATCCAAGCCGAAGACGGCAAACATGTTCTCGCAATAAGTGCAGGTGTAACTTGGCTCGTCCCGCCACCACGGGCTGCCATCAGGCTTAAATCCAGCTTCATAAAAGTCAAGCATCGGCAGGTCGCTTGGCTTCCACCCAAGCTCAAAAACTTTTGCCAAACACCAAATTGGCGCGTGCCCGCAATCTCCCAAAGTCGCATCCGTGCGCGAAGGCATTCCAAGTCTTACACAAACCGATCCATCAAACGAACAGAGCCGCTCTTTGCCGAACTCCACGCAAAAATTCTTGTTCGTGCTTTCCGTGATTAAATTGCCAACTTTGTCATAAACAGAGCACACAAAGCGCATTTTTAGACATTTTGATTCTCCGGAAAATCCGGAAAATGCCAACTCCCATGCGTGCTGAAATTTCAAGTCTGTGAAAAGCGGGTTGGACATCAACAAATTTAAAACTCTGGACGCCAAAAGAACATGCCTGTTGGCGGTTTTATCAAAAGACAAAATGTAGTCCCGCCAATCTTTATTTTCAGACATTTCGCCGACTTCTCCATTAACGAAATCGTCATATGGGAAATCTGATGGAAATTGATCTCGAGACAAATCAAAATTTTCCGGCAAATCGGAATTAAAAATAATTTCTTCATTCCAATAATGCGAGCGAGAGCCAAACTTATCCGCCCATTCTTTAGGAAAAAGCGCTCTTTTAATCCAGCCGCCGTAAAAATCTTGGAAAATCGCTGCGATAACGGCACAGTGCCCAAAAAGCGGATTTTCCGGCGTCCACTTATCCGGAGCGTCTGAAGTTTCTTGAGAACAAGAGTTTTTTAAAAGATATTTTAACTCAACCAACGGAATTTTCTGTTTCATACAAGCGCCCTTTCTTTTTCAAAACAAAAACCTGCTACAAATGTAGCAGGTTGAGTAAAAAAGGTCAAAACTTACAGCCGAGCGCTTGAGCCATTTTAGAAACCACGCCATCATAGTACGAAGAGCCGCACCAATCT
Organism: Candidatus Giovannonibacteria bacterium RIFCSPLOWO2_02_FULL_45_28; assembly: GCA_001780725.1. GTDB lineage: Bacteria > Patescibacteriota > Minisyncoccia > UBA11713 > 2-01-FULL-45-33 > GWA1-44-25. The sequence continues at coordinate 113,866 of MFIM01000001.1, forward strand.
TTTATCTCCTTATCCCCGATCATTATTTCAAGCTCTTTTTTGCCACCGCTGCCAAGTCCTCCTAAAAAATCTTCGCCTTCCGTTTTCAGCGGTTTATTGAGCTGCAAAGCGATGTCAACAGCGTCTCCCAATAAACTCCTAATGGATAAACCGCCGGCCACAACCGAAATTTTCTCGCTTCTACTCCCATAAACAACATGATTTTCCGACGGAAACACCATACTGCCTTTGGCGCAATTAAAAATCATTTTTCCCTTGTTCAGAACTCCCAAATACAAGCTGGTCTCAATCGCCACGTATCCGCGCCCCCCAAAACCGGTACAGCCACGCTGCAACTCGCGTCTAACAACCGCTAAAACAAATTCGCCAACGCTTCTTTGCGCGCGATTTTGCAAATCCCGATATACGCCCTCAAGCTTTTCGTTTAAAAAGCCGTATTTAGCGATTACAAAATCTTTGATTTCGTCTCCGGTTGTTTCTCCGTTTTTGATTCTGCTCTGAAGCTTAGCGAAATCCCGATTGGCTTGCTCTATAAGCTTCTCGGCGTCCTTTTTCAAACCCCCAACTTCCTCCAACAATTTATTAATGTCTGTCAACTCTTTAGCCGCGCTGCCCATAAACTTCCTCCATGTTTTTGATATCAAACAAACCTGCCACCAATGTAGCAAGCGCGAGACAAGAAAGCAAGCGTACTAAAAACTCAATCCGGTTATCAGCCGGAAAAGAAATGCGGCTATTGGAAGAATGGCGCCAGCGAAAAAGAATATAAAAAGCAAAAGGAGAATGAGGCCGTATTTTTCAAAAAATATTTCAAGGTCTCTGGCGCGATCCGGCAAAAACGCAAAAAGCACTTTAGAGCCGTCCAACGGGGGGATCGGCACTAAATTAAAAATCGCAAGAATCAAATTGAGAAAAACGATAAACATCGCGATCTGCAAAAATTGCGCTGGCAGAGCAAATGCGTCCGCGAATCTTATTAAAACCCCAAAAAATAGCGCCATCAAAATGTTGGAAAGCGGCCCTGCCGCTCCAACCATAGCCGGTCCGTACTTTTGATTTTTCAAATAATACGGATTATACGGCACGGGCCGCGCCCAACCGAAAATAAACCCGCCCGCCCAATATGTCAAAATGGGCAGCAAAACGGATCCGAAAGGATCAAGATGTTTTAGGGGATTTAATGTCAGCCGCCCCTCGTCTTTTGCCGTGTTATCGCCCATCGCATAAGCCACCGCGCCGTGGGAAACCTCGTGAATCACCACGGAAAAAATTAAAATCGCGATTTGAAAAATAAATTCAAGGGCTTGATTCATTATGTTTTTATGATAACATATTAAGACTATGGCGAAAATTTGCGCAATTTGTAAAAAGGGTTCAGTGATAATGGGAACACGGCGGCTTCTCCGCGGCCACTATAACCCCACCAAAAGATCCCGAAAATATCCCAATCTCCAATGGGCCCGTTTGCCTGCCTCGCGACAAGGCGGGCCGTCTGGTGGAAGAGTAAAAATCTGCACAAGGTGCCTCAAAGCCGGGAAACACTTGAAGATGAAATAATCGGTTGACTATAAATATTATAGTGATAACATATCCACAGAAGTAAAAAATGGGGAATTAGTATGTCGCTGACACGAAGTCAAAAAGCTAAGCTGACAGTTAAAATTAAAAATTTAACCAAAAAAGCCGACGAGCTCGAAAGAAAAGCAAAAACCGAGGATGATAATTTTTATGCCTCTGCTATAACATGCGGCGGTGAGCTGGCTGGCTCATACGGCACAGAATACATGCATGAGGAAGTCAAATTGTTGCGCGGAAGAGTAAAATTGCTTGAAGAAGTTAGAGATGGAGTTGTTGTTTTGAATGATCGCAAACACACAAAAACTCGACTTGCGGTGATTCAACAAGAAATGAGTTTGCTTACTAAAGAAAAATTAAATTTAGAAGCCCGCCTCAAAGATTTCGGGGAGGTAAAAAAACTACTTTCTTCATGAGCCTAAAAAGGCTCTTTTTTTTCGGGCCAGGCGGAATTGAACCGCCGCCACACCCACCCCAAGGGTGCGTACTGCCGTTATACTATGGCCCGGAACGTTTGACGTTCCTGTACTTGCACATTTTATATGAATTTGTTAATTTAGAAAATAGATAAAAACAGAACAAAAAAGAAAGGAGGTGACGAATGGGCGATCAAGAATGGAAAATTTGGTGTTTTTTTAGAGTTTTTTGGCTTGCTGTAGCTATCGCGGCTATCGTCGCTGGCTGCGCCGCCGGGTCGCTGACTACTCGCGAAAAGGGCGGAATTTTCGGCGGACTTTTAGGAGCGGGCGCCGGCGCAATCGTTGGCAACCAAATCGGTACAGGACACCCCGGAGCCGGAGCGCTAATCGGCGGCGCGCTTGGCTTGGGAGCCGGAGCGCTAATCGGAGACCAACTTCAAGGGCGGGATTCGGAAAATCAAAAACAGCAGGAAGAAATTGATCGGCTGCAAAGAGAAATTGAGCGCCAACAAAGAGAGCTGGAAAGGCTCAAAAGACAACAAAACCGCTAGATCGAGGCATTGCCTCGGTCTTTTTCATAGAGCGAAAAAAAATCAGCGTTTTTGCGCCATATCTTTGGCGGCAAAAACGAAGAAAATCATCCCCACCGTCATTAAAATATGGTGAATGTCTAACGGCGGCTTAGAAAAAATGGTCAGCAAAGAAAGGCGCAAAAAAACGATGCTGTCTAAAAAAGCAAAAACCATAAAAACAACGCCCCAAATAAACAAATTAAGCCCGCGAGCGGATTCTTCTCCGGTTTGCGCTTTAGTCTGCACAATAAACCAAATTGAAAACAGCCCAATTATCGCGCCGATTATATCAATCCATAGCGTAATTAATGAAAGCGGCATATTAAGTATTATCAGTTTACCATCAAATTAAATAATTGCGAAAAGAAACTTATCCACATCTCATTTTATTTTCTTTAACTTTCTTGAACCAACTTGTCTTATAAAAAGATGTTCTGCTTTAAAAAATTTTAGAGCTGTTTGAATCTGCTTATTGCAGCTTTTCGACCTGATCTCATATTGCTCCATCGCACCCATGATATCTATTGATATACTAAAGCAAATTTGCTAGCCTTTCAATTGGGAGGAAAATGTATGCTCATGGAAATTGAATTTGACCATGACAAAATGCAGGAATTCGGCGATTTAATCGGCGCACATGTTGTGCCAAAAATAACACCAAAGCGCAGGTTAGCCGCTTGGTTGAAAGGAGAAAGGCTAGTTGATTATAAAAGAATAATCAATGCGGCGTTCACATTCTACAAATGGCGCCAAAAAGAAATGAAAACTGGCCGAAAAGTGGTTTCCGCAGTAGAAACAACAACAAGTGATTTAATCGAAGTTAAAACGCCCGAGATATTGTTTCCAACACAAGTAAAATGACAAAAAAGACAGCCTCACGCTGTCGTTTTTTTTGTGCCCTCGGCGCGATTTGAACGCGCAACCTTCGGCTTCGGAGGCCGACGCTCTATCCAGTTGAGCTACGAGGACAAAAAACCACTTGGGTGTCCGACACCCAAGTGGTTTACGTGTGGCGGTCGGCCACAATTGATGCTCCGAAAGAATAGGGCTTAATTACAGCGTCAAAACCGTAGCCTTTGACCATGCCGACGACCGTTTCTATAAAATCTTTTGTCGGGCCGTTCTCGCCAACATCAATATGAATCTGATCGTTCCAGAAAAACTCGTCTCCCAGTTTTTCTTTAAGGCGTCCGCGCAGTTCCTGCGCCAAAGTTATTGAGTGAATCGTTTCTTTATAAATCCTTTCGCGCATGTCATGGCAATGCGTTTTTTCCGAGCGCGTCCAAAAGTGTATTCCTCCGTTTCCAATCCGCCACACAGTTATAGCCGTTACAAAACTGACATCCGATCTCGCCGCCGAATCGGTCCCAACGATTATTTTGTATTTTCTTTGCGGTTTTAAATTAACAAAATCATAAATTGCCCGGACAACACACTCCAAATCCAGCTCATTTCCGATTATATTAAAAAATTTTGAGTTGGGCATTGTCTAAATTCTTACTTCTGACTTCTAAATTCCAATTAACGGGCACTGCCACTTTTCCGCCGGCGTCTCTTGAATAAAAAAGCACGTGGCCGTTTTTTCTGCCGAAGTCGTAAAGATTCTTGGTGATCTCAACATCTTTCAGGCAATATTTTTTAATCTCGTCAATTTTGCCCTCCTTATACCACCTCAAGGCCTGCATTCCGTCTCCGCTTTTTCTAACGCCCAGAGTCGCATCGGCCAAGCTGTCTAAATAAAGCCGATGGCCGAGCGATTTTTTCACATCATCCATCAAATCAAGCGTGGAAAGTTTCTTTAAATCCCACGAAATGTATGGGCGCAAAACCTCAAGGTCAAAATGGTGAATATTAAAACCGACAACGCGGACGGCTTTTTGGAGCAACTTTTCAAATTCGGGAATTTCGTGTTCTTCAAAAGTTAAATATTGGTCGGGCCCATAAACGTAAGTTCCCACAACGGAAATGCCAAGTTTATCAAAAAAAGTCCTTCCGCCAACTTCGTCAAACGATTTCTGTGTCTCGATATCAAAAACAATATCTCCGATGTCCATAGGATAATATGTACCACAAAGACGATTTTTTACCAAATGCGCTTAAAGTCCGAGCTCGGAGGGCTTCACAACGTAATCTTCAATTGGAAAATTTGACGGAATAAAACCCAACTCTTTGGCTTGCGCGAAATATCTTTCAAACGCCCTCATTTCTTTCTCGCCGTAATTATTAGGAAGCTGTTTTGGGCTATTTGCTTCAAGCAACGCTATAATTGGCGGTGTATTAAGGTTATATTTATTAAGATAATCAGCAAGTTCGGAAATAACGCTTGGCCGCTCCTGGATAAAACGCCCCGCGTCCAAAATGGTCTCCACCACCTTTTTTGCGGTGTCTTTATTGCGCTCATACCAGTCTCTATTGGCCGCGATCACAACAAAAGGCAAAACAAGCCCGCCTTCTTTTTCGCTCCAAATATCTCCTAATGCCGCCGCGCTCTTGAATTTTCCGCTTGCGATAAGCGAGGCCGCAACTGGATATGCCGCCATAGCCGCGTCGGCTTCTCCTTTTTCTACCGCAGCTATAGTTTGGGGAATATTTCCAAAAGAAACGCTGACATCTTTTTCAACATCAATCCCCCCCGCCTTGAGCGCTATAGCAGTAGCGATATAAGCCGCAGTGACTTTCGGCTGTGTTCCGATTTTCTTCCCTTTTAAGCCTTGAATTGAAGTTATGCCGGAATTGGCGGAAACGAGCGCGTGATAGCGATAAAGCACTGCCGGACCAATGATCAACAAATTTATATTCTTCTGCTTCGCCGCCAAAATAGTGAATGGCGAGATTTCAGCCAAATAAGACTCGCCGTTAGCTATTCTTCTTTCCAATTCGCCAGGATCGGTGGTGACGACCTCAAAATCAATGCCGTGCTTTTTGTCAATACCGTATTTTTTAATCACCTGCGCCCGCAGTTCGTTAGCCCCGCCAACCGCAACCTGATACTGGACCTTAACCGGCTCTTTCTTCCACAAATTAGGCGGAATCAACCAAAAAATCGCCGCCAATAACACGACCGCACCAGCGATTAAAAGGCTTGTTTTGAGATTAATCATGATTAAATTGTAACATTTACCCTAAAAACAGGGCGGGTGTCGCTGTGGATAAACTTTAAAGCGGCAAGTCAAACGCCCATGCACCCGGACCGAGGATGAGAAGCGCGAGAAGCGCCATAAAAATCAGGAAATCAAGTTCCCATCCGCCAATAAATTTTTGGCCGCGCTTGAACCAAAAAAGTATCACCAAAAATTGAATAGCCAAAATTAGGGCCACCAGCTGTGTCCAAAACCCGACGATTAGCGCGATACCGCCCAAAAATTCCACCAGCGTCACCAGCCACGCCCAAAACTTGCCGGGCTTGAATTTCATTGACTCAAGCCAGCCCGCGAATTGCGCCTTGTCTTGGGATAATTTTTGATATCCGTGCGCCAAAAAAATGGCCCCGAGCGCCAAACGAAGCGCGAGTGGCCCGTAAAACTGGTAGTCTAAAAGCTGTGGAAAAAGGCTTAGCATACTGATAGTATAGCAAGGATGAACAAAGATATCATGTGGCTAGTTTTTGTGCTTATACTGGTGGGTATCGTCTTTAATTTCCAAAGAAAAAATGGCAGGCTTTTTAAGCAGCCGCCAGTATCTGAATCACCGCTGGCCACGACAACGCCGCCGCTGGGTCCGCCCGCAACGCCTCCCGGACAAAGTGGTCCGGTCCCTACTCCGCCCCAAAAATCATCTGGCCCGACTTTGAGATTGGCGGCCGCCAACGCGTATGCAGCAAATCCGTCCGCGGAATATATTTTGCTGGAAAATATAGATTATGAAAATAAGCAAAAGATAACCATCTCCGGATTCAAACTGCAAAATAGAGACAAACTGACGGCAACTATCGGGCAAGACGAAAACGGCGCTTCAATAACATTAGATTACGGCGAGCGCACCATTATCATTACCGGAGAAAGCCCGTTGGGATACAATTTTAAAATAAACAAATGCTCCGGTTATTTTAACCAGAGAGCGGCAATTTCTCCACAAATCTACGCGATATGTCCATCTGTATCAAGTTTATCTTTGCCGAGAAATTTAAATAACGCATGCATAAATTACATAGAAAGCCTGCCCGTGTGCACAATGCCGACAATCAACGCTGATACGGGAATCAACAATGACTGTGCGGAGTTCGTACAAGCGCATGCAAGCTACGCAGCATGCGTCGCCGATTACAAAAACGACAAAGATTTTGACAAAAAAGAGTGGCGGGTTTATCTGGGCAAAAACTTTGATTTTTGGAACAACCGCCACGACCTCATCCAGCTTTTTGATCCCGCCGGAAAATTAGTTACGGAGATTTCTTACTAATTCATAGACCGCTATTCCGGCGGCGACGGAGACGTTGAGGGATTCCTTTTTGCCGCGCATCGGTATTTCAACTATTTTGTCGCATTTTTTAAGAATTGACTTTGGGATGCCACGCACTTCATTGCCTAAAATCAGAGCAAAAGATTTTTTCGGCTTAAGCTTTTTTAAATCTATTGATTTTTTTGACTGCTCCAGCGCAATGATTTGAATTTTTTCTTCTTTAAGGCGTTTAATCAGCGTGTGAATATTTTTAATCTGCGCCCAATCGGCGTATTTCTCCGCGCCCAGCGCGGTTTTTTGAAAATCCTTCCGCAGTTTGCCGAAAATATCGTACGGTTCCGGCGTATAGCCTGTCAAATAAATTTTCTTCACCCCCAGCCCCTCCGCCGTGCGAAAAATCGCCCCGACATTATGAAGGCTTCGGATGTTGTGCAAAATAAGAAAAATGTTCATCGCCTACCTAATCTCGTACGTCAAATTCACGTTCACATGGATTTCGTTTTCGCCTTCCGGAGTTGGCGGGATGCCGGGGCCGCCCATTCCGAAACTCTCGGCTTTGGCGAAAATCGGCATCGGTATGCCGCCTTCGGATTCGCTGTATCCCAAAATTTTTCCCAAACCAACATTCAAATTTTTTGAGAGAGTTGCCGCTTTTGTTTTTGCGTCAGTAATTGCAAGAGCGCGCGCTTCTTCTTTTGCTTTTTTAGGGTCGTCAACGCTGAAAGAAAGCGAGCCGATTTGATTCGCTCCGGCTTGCGCCGCACCGGAAAGAATTTCGCCGACCTTGCTCAATTCCCTAATTTTCACCTCCAAGTTTTGGAAAATTTCGTAGCCACGGAATTTTTGCTCGCCGTCTTTATAGTCATACCGCGGACTAATGCTGTAAGAAGTGGTTTTTGTGTCTTTATCTAAAACGCCCTTTTTCTTCAGCGTGTCCGAAAGCCGATTCATAACTTCGGCCGCTGATCGCTGCACGGCCAGAAGATCGGTCCCCTCTTTCAAAACGCCCACATTAACTATCGCAATGTCCGGTTTTATCAAAATTTTTCCCTCGCCCGAAACGCTTATAGACGGCGGCTGCATAGCACGATTATAACCGCTAAATTCGCTCCGTATCTTCACCAAAAAAAATACGCTGAGCACGGCCAAAAACGCTATCATCGCCCAAAGCGCCTCTTTGGGCGGCCGAATATGCAAATATTTAGACTCGTTTATTTCCATATTTTAATTTTAGCATATCTGTTGCGTAGAAAACATTGACAGCCAGTTAAAAACATTGTAGCTTGTAAAAAGACTGAAGGGGGCAACCGGTGGTCAAAAACATTCTCTGGCTTTGCGGGGCGGCGTTGCCGCCGCTACTCTGGATAATTATCAGACTTTCCGGAGCACACCTCGGCTCCGGCACAGAAACTTTACTGGCGGGTCTGGCAATATTCGGCGCTGCATTTTTGCTTTCATGTGCGGCGGAGCTGGCCCAACTTGAAATTCCGCAATCCTTGGCAATCGTGTTTGTGGCATTTCTGGCTGTTCTGCCTGAATACGCCGTGGATATTTATTTTGCTTGGAGTGCCGGCAAAGATCCTGTTTACGCGCACTACGCCGTAGCCAATATGACCGGCGCCAACCGCCTTCTTATCGGCGTTGGCTGGGCGGCGGTTGTTGGATTTTTTTGGCTAAAAAGCAAAAAAAACAGCATAGCGCTGGAATCTTCACGCAAGGTTGAGATTTTTTTCTGATTCTTGCAACGGCGTACTCATTCGTTATTCCGTTTAAGGGCTCTCTTTCCTTGATTGATTCAGTTTTTCTTTTGGCACTATTCATTTGTTACTTGAGAGTAAGTTCAAAATCGCCAATGGTAAAACCGGCGCTTGACGGCGGACCGGCAGAACTAATTGAAAAGTTGCAAAGAGCGCCGAGAATTGCCTGCACAATTTTTATGTTTGTTTATAGTGGCATCGTCATTTACGCGGCTGCGGAACCGTTTGCGGAGGGACTGTTAAAATCAGCTAACTCTTTGGGCATAGAAGAATTTCTTCTTGTGCAATGGCTAGCGCCGCTTGCGTCCGAAGCACCGGAGTTTATTGTTGCGATATTATTTACGCTTCGCCTTAATCCGGGAGCGGGCATTGGCACGTTAATCTCATCAAAAGTAAACCAGTGGACGCTTTTGGTTGGCGCGATTCCTATTGCTTACAGCTGGTCTTCGGGTTCGTTTGGCGCTCTTTTGTTGGATGCGCGCCAGATTGAAGAGCTGTTTTTGACATCAGCGCAGTCATTATTTGCGGTTATGGTAATAGTTAATCTGTCTTTTTCCGTTTGGGAAGCGCTCGTTCTCTTTTTACTTTTTGCAACACAAGTATTTATCCCCGGCACGGAGGCCAGATACATTTATGCATGCTTCTACATCGTTTTAGCGGTTGGCATCTTCTCCTTCTGCCCCTCCAACCGCCGCGCATTTTTGGGTCTTTTTAAAAGTCTTTTCAAAAAACACTCCGCCTAGCGGGGTGTTTTAATTTTTTTCTATTTTTTTCAACTCCTCTCTGACAACTTCGCGGTCATCCCATGGAATTTTTGTGCCGCGAGGGCCCATAATCCACGGCTCGGAGCCTTTGCCGGCGATGATAACAATGTCACCTGATTTGGCGGATTTTAGTGCGGCGCGGATGGCCTCGCGCCGGTCAAGAATTTTTTTATAGTTTATAGTTTGTGGTTTATAGTTTGGCGTTTTCGAAAATCCGGCTTCAATCTCATTTAAAATAGTGGCTGGATTTTCGTCGTATGGGTCTTCGTTGGTTAAAACAATTTCATCACAAAACTCGGCCGCGATTTTCCCCATCTCCGGCCGTTTCCATTTATCGCGCCCCCCTCCGGCAGAACCAAGAACGCAGACTAATCGTCCGCCCGGAAAGAAGTCCGACTTCTTTTGGATCCCGAAGTCGGACTTCGAGGAGGGCGGATTCCCGGCTAGCGGACGCAAAGTCTCGTAAACTTTGCGAAGCGCATCCGGCGTGTGCGCGTAGTCAACCACCGCCGAGAACGGCTCGTGCTGAATAAATTCCAATCTCCCAGGCACACATTCAACTTTTTCCAGTGCGCGTTTTATTGCTTCGCGGTCCACGCCCAACACCTTCGCGGCGTGATACGCCGCAATGGCATTTTCCAAGTTAAAGTCGCCGAGGAGTTTTAAATGTATGTCGGGCGGCAAATCTTTTTTGGTGTAAACAATTTTCTGTCTGGCAGGCCTGCCTGCCGACAAGGCAGAAATCTTTAGAAAATATTCAACGCTCGGATCCTCGCCGTTTAAAATATGTATCGGCGCTTTTTTGAAAAGCTCTGCTTTTGCCGCGCGGTATTTTTCAAACGAGCCGTGCGATTCAATGTGCTCCGGAGTCACATTTGTTAAAACAGCCATATAAAAATTTATCCCCGTGTGCCTGAATTGTTTTATTCCTTCCGAAGTAACCTCAATCACGACGTATTTACATCCCGCCCTGACTGCCTCCCGCAAAAATTTCTGGAGTTTGAACCGCCCCGGCATGGTCATCTTTAAATTATTTTTTTCTTCTTTTTTATTTATCCGGAAACGCAGTGAAGAAACAGACGCGACTTTCTCACCGGCTTCTTCCAAAATGGCCGCGAGCAAATGCACAACCGTTGACTTGCCATTTGTTCCGGTTACACCGATTATCTTGAGTTTTTTAGACGGGAAAGCGTAAAAAAACGCCGCCACCCAAGCCAGCAGCCAATGATACGCAGGCTGGAGCGCGGCAAAAATAGGCCTCGGTATTATTTTTTTAAAAAAACGCAAAAATGTTTCCATTGTTATGGCCTATGCACCACGCTATCCATATTAACCACTTTAAACGATTAATCCAGACGTTAAAAGCCAGAACTCCGGCCCTCGGCATTTGCGTGCCTCGTCGGAGTTGCATTATTCCAAGAATTTGCTATAATTAAGGAAAGCAAAAGGCCGATCAATTAATCGTTAATTTATAGGTAAAACTAAAAAGTATATGAAAATTTTAAAGGAACTTACGCCAAAAAACATGCAATGTATAATAGGAAATTGCTCAGCTTGGTTCAAAACCGACAGAGGTACTTATTTGTTTATTGGCAAGAAAATAAAAAATCAGAAGGTTATGCGCGGTTTAAAAAACAGAATAGGTAAAGATGAAACCACTATAGAAGTACCGTTGAGTTTGCTAAGCAATAAGTAATAACTATCTTATTCGTTTTGAACTGCAATAGTGCAAATATTTTCAGCGTAATAACAACGCTCTCTAATAATTTTTAATTTGTATGCGTGAATCCAAACAGACACTCCGCCATTTTTTATAAAATCGAGATAATTTTTGTAATGCAACGGATAAACTTTGCCAATCCCGCGTTCATCTCTATCGATAAATAATTTCATTAATCTCGCCAATAGCGTAAACTTTTTTGGAACGGAAATGTCTGTCACGACCATTATACCGCCATGCTTCACATAACTACAAATTTCATTCCAAGCTTTTTCTTGTATTTCCACGTTCATTTCGTGTAGCGAAAAGCTTAAAATCGCCGCATCAAATACCGTAGAGATCCCTAACAGCGAAGATAAGTATTGGGCGTCGCCTATCAACAATTTAGAATAACTTTGTTGCTTATTAGCTCTCGTTATCATCGTAGGGGAACGATCCACCCCAACCGCCTCAATCCCATATTTTTTTAAGTATGCCCCTAAGCCTCCGGTACCACAGCCGATGTCTAAAACGCGCTTAGCACCTAATTCATAGAGAATGCGGGCAATGTTTTTCTTAATGTGTCCGAGAGTGATTTTCTGAATTTTCTCTGAAATCGGCAAAAACCGCTTAAGTGTTTCATAATGATCTGTACTATTCATGTGGCTGTTTGGCATATGGCGGTTATGGCCTATGCACAGCCCCACCGACGTAAATAATGCCGATGGACAAAGAGAGCATTATTATAAGCTCTAACGTTTTGGTAAACGTGTAAAAACCGGAAATTAATGCCAACCCAGATGAGATCGTCAGAAGCCCGAGCCAGCCTATTACGAAAAATTCCCCCCAATGGCGCGAATAAAGGGCATATCGCCTCTTGCGCGATTCCTTTAAAATCGTGTAAATGCCAACCGCCCCCAAATAAGGCTCTGCTAAAGCCCGAATGAGCTTGGTGGCCACCGTATCAAAGCTGGACACTCCGCTCAAATACAAAAATGCTATCGCGAAAAGATAAACGTAAGTAAAAATTCCTAAAAAAAGATAAAGCGCGTCAACGGCCTCCTGAAAAAATATGTCGTTCAGCCTTTGCCAAAATGTTTTCGGCGCGTTGTTGCGCTTGTCTTCCAAGCCTGACTCGTATATATAATTAGTTGTTTCTTCCCACCAAGCCATACTTAAAAATTTTTAATTTTTAATTTCCAATTTTCAATGATTCTTTGAGGCGCAACTCTCGACCTTTTATATCCTTTGGAATTTTCTGGATCATCTCGCGCGCGTCTCTCTGTGAATAGCCCAAAGAAAGCAGGGCGTCCAGAATATCGGCATCTTCTTTCATTTCGTCAGACGCGTAAAAGGTTTTGCCGAAACCTAATTTATCTTTGAGCTCCAGCACAATTTTTCCGGCAGTTTTTCTGCCGATGCCGGAAACTTTTGTAAGATAAGATGTGTCGCCGGAAGAAATTGCTTTTTTAATTGTATCCACCGGCGCGAGCGACAAAACTCCCAAAGCGGATTTCGGGCCTATGCCGGAAATGGAAATCAGCATTTCAAAAAATTCAAGTTCCGTTTGATTCAAAAATCCGTAAAGCTCCAGCGCGTCTTCTTTGACATGCAAATGCGTCCATAATTTTGCCGCTCCGTCCTGATTTAAATTTTTTAAATCTTGAGCGGCAACAAAAATTTTATACCCCACGCCGCCGACATCCAAAATTACATGCCGCTCTCCTTTAAATATCACCTTGCCTTCTAAGTGTCCTATCATTAGTATAATGGTACCACAAAATGTCAACCTTTAAACTACATGAGCCATATAAGCCTGCCGGCGATCAGCCGAAAGCCATAGCACAGCTCACCAAATTACTAACTTCCGGCAGCCGACATCAGACGCTTTTGGGGGTTACGGGTTCTGGAAAAACTTTTACGATGGCGAATGTAATCGCGAATTTAGGCCGTCCGGCTTTGGTGATTTCCCACAACAAAACTTTGGCCGCCCAGCTTTATCAGGAATTTAAAACTTTTTTCCCAGAAAACGCCGTGCATTATTTTGTTTCCTACTACGACTATTACCAACCGGAAGCCTACATCCCGCAAAGCGATACTTACATAGAAAAAGACGCGCGAATCAATGATTTTATTGATGCAATGCGTCATGCCACGACCGCCACAGCGCTTACGCGCCGAGATTTTGTGGTTGTGGCATCGGTTTCCTGCATTTACGGCATCGGCGATCCGGCTGAATATGAAAAGGCAGCGCTGGAAATAAAAGAGGGGCTGCCGATTTCCCAACGCGCATTTTTGAAAAAATTGGTTGAAATGCAGTATGAAAGGAATGACTACGAGCAGAGAGCGGGGATTTTCCGCGTCCGCGGAGAAACTGTTGAAATTTTCTCTCCCGCAGGAGATTCGGTAATTAGGATTGAGTGGAATGGGAATGTGATTGAAAGAATAAGCCAAACCGAAACGCCCCCCTCGAAGTCCGACTTCAAGACCCAAAAGAAGTCGGACTTCTTCCCGGCTGGCGGCTTAGAGGAGGCTGGCGCGAGAAAAATCTTCCCAGCCAAACACTTCGTCACACCGCAGGACAAATTAGAACTGGCGCTTTCCAACATAGAGCTTGAACTGAAAACTAGAGCCGCGGAGCTCAAAGGGGCAGGAAAATTGTTGGAAGCGCAAAGAATAACCCAACGCACGAATTTTGATTTAAAAATGCTCCGCGAGATCGGTTATACGCACGGCATTGAAAATTATTCGCGCCAACTTTCTTTTCGGAAACCCGGCGAACCGCCACATACTTTATTAGATTATCTTCCGGATGATTTCATCACGTTTATTGATGAATCGCATATGTCCATCCCGCAAATCCGCGGAATGTATAACGGAGACCGCGCAAGAAAACAGGTTCTTGTGGATTACGGCTTCCGCCTGCCGTCTGCTATTGATAATCGCCCGTTAACTTTTGAAGAGTTTAATAAAAAAGCAGAGCAAGCAGTTTATGTTTCGGCAACTCCGGCTGAATACGAAATAAAACTTTCCGGCGAACACATTGTAGAGCAAATTATCCGCCCCACCGGACTTTTGGATCCGCAGTTGGAAATCCGGTCGGCGAATCCGCCGACCGGCGGGCAGATGCCCGATGTCATCAACGAAATTCAAAAGCGGATCAAACAAAAACAGCGCGTACTTGTAACCACGCTTACAAAACGCATGGCGGAAGATTTAGCTGATTTTTTGAAAGAAAACCAAATCAAAGCTGAATATATTCATTCGGACATAAAAACGCTGGAACGGCACAAAATTTTAACCGATCTCCGAAAAGGCGCTTACGATGTTATTGTTGGAATAAATCTTCTGCGCGAGGGAATTGATTTGCCAGAAGTTTCACTTGTAATAATTTTAGACGCCGACAAGGAGGGTTTTTTAAGAAACGCACAAACATTGATACAGACCATCGGCAGAGCTGCGCGGCATACAGGGGGAACGGTCTTAATGTATGCAGACATAACTACGGACTCAATGCAAAAAGCGCTGGAGGAAACCGAGCGCCGTAGAAAAATTCAGGAAGAACACAACGCGAAACACGGCATTACACCTCAATCCATTCAACGCCGAATCAGCGAGAATATATTCGGCGCAGAATCATCTGTTAAAAAATTTGATTTAACAAAAATGTCCAAACAAATGTCCAAGGAAAAATTAAAACAGGAGCTTGAAGAAGAAATGCTGGAAGCCGCCAAAGAACTTGACTTCGAAAAAGCCGCCGAATTAAGAGATTTGATTAAAACTTTATAGTATATTAAACTACTTCTATGCCAATAACTTCGTCGGCCAAAAAAGCATTAAGGCAATCCCGCACCAGGCGGGGGAAGAATTTGGTTTGGAAAGACAAACTAAAAGAAGCCGTCAAAACAACAGAGAAAACCAAGTCGGCAGAATCGCTGCGCCTTGCTTACAAAACCATAGATAAATCCGCCAAAAGGGGTCTCATCAAAAAAAACAAAGCCGCCAGGATGAAATCTAGGCTAGCTAAGCTTTTATCGCCAAAATAAATCTTTCCAAAATCTCATAGGCGTTTTTGGGGTCGCGGCGGATTGCTGATTCAGCAAGTATCCCATGCCAATATGCGTCGGCCATTCTTTTTTGCTTTGCCTTCCAAAGCAACGGATAAATAAGCCTCTGCAAGTCTTGGCCGGAAATTTCCGCTTCTTTGAGAGCCAAAAGCGCCCAGCCCAACGAGGCGGAGAAAATTTTTTCAACAAAGGGAAAGGGGCTAGCGCCAGCCTCTTTGAAGTCCGACTTCAAATCCCCAAAGAAGTCGGACTTCTTCCCGGCTGGCGGCTTCAAAGGGGCTGGCGCGCCTAAGACTCTTTTCTCCAATTCATTCTCCAGCGCCCACTCTGCCACTCCGCCAGCTGGCGGACCAGCCTCTTCAATAATTATCGCGCATTCTTCTTTACTCAATCCAAACCCCAACGCTTTTGCTTTTTTATCCACCCAAGCCGCCAGCTCTTTTTTGGTCAGCGGACGCACTTCCTGTATTTTTTCGGCATATTTTTTAAAAAAATTAAGCGTTGATTTTACCGATTCTTTTTCCCAAAAAACAAAAATGTCGCGCGATGCCTTTATAAAATCCCCGTTTTTTTTCAGGATTTTAAAAATACTTTCATTGGATTCCAAAACATTTTTAAAAATAACTAATCTGGTTTTAGAAAATAAATTGCCCTGCTCCAAAGCGGCATAAAATTTTTCCGGCTGAATTTCGTCGGCGTCTCCGTCAAATTCTTCAACCAGAACATTTCCACCCGCCTGCCGAGATTTTTTATAAAATGCGGATTTTAATTCTCCGATTTTGCGGAGCGCTTGATAGGAATTTGGCCCAAGGAGAAGATACATCATTGTCTTTCGTGAGTAACATCGTGAATAATTTTAAGATAACGCTGCTCCGGAAGCGGGCCAATGCCTTTGATATACACGGTGATTATCTGCAAAACCCTTTTTTGCGGCGACATAAATGTTATTTCGTACACATTTTCCCCGACATTCTGCTTCTGCGTCGGAAAAAATACTTTCCACAATTTCTCAAATCCGAGAAAGGCGGCCGCGCTCTCTGTAATATAAAGTTCTTTCGGGGGTGATTCCGCAATATCTAAATATTTTTTAGCGGCCGGATTAATGGCTAAAATTTGATTTTCCCCGGTATATTCAATAATGCCGTCCGGAATATAAGCGATGGTTCTTTCTCTTTCTGCGCGCTCGCGCCCAACGCTTACAATCGCGCGCATAAGTCTGATGGTGCTGAAAATCAAAAGCGCCAACAGCGCCAAGCTCGCCACGGAAAAAGTAACAGCCACGAACAGGGTTTGATTGCGCTGCTTCAGCGCTACTGCTTCACGCTGCTCCACAACCACACCCCACCCGGTTGACGGCATCTTGAGTCCGAGCGCCAGCACATTTTCGTTTTTTTCGTTTACGTACCGGTTAAACTCAATCCTCTCTCGGCCCTGAACCAAAAGGTTAACGATCTCGCGATATTTTAAATTTTCCCCGGAACGCGCTAGTTCAATATCCGGATCCGAAATTATCGCACCGCGGCTATCCACAAGATATATTTTCCCTTCCTCCACCGATGTTTTGCTTGCTACCCCCCAAAGAAGAGTAAAATCTATTTCGCTGGAGGCCACTGCAGCGACTTTCCCATTTCGTATTATGGGAGCGGAGATTTGCAGTGACGGGCCATGCGGACCAAAAAAAACCGGGCTGATGTAACGTTTCCCGGCCAAAGCTTCTTTAAAAAAGGAACTGTTTTTTACCGAAATCTCTGAAAATTGCGGGGCCGTATCCCGCCGCACCAAAGAACCCAAACGCTCGCCGTCCGTGTTAAAAATAAGCAGATTTATAAAGTCGCTCCGGCTGCCAAAAAAAACTTCAGAAAGGGTTTCACCCTTGTTGATATCTTCAAGAAAATGGCCGCTGAAATGAATCAGGTCTTGAAAAGTTAAATCTAAAAACAAATCCAACAAAGCAATGGCGTGCGAAGCAGTTGTGTTTTGAGAAATTATGGCGTTTTGCTCAACGCCGTTTAAAACAGGGAAAAGCCAATAAAAACTGGCTGTAACAAGAAAAATACCGACCGCAAATATGATCGCGACATTATACCAAAGAGGGCCGGAAACAAGCCGAGTCCACTTCTTAATAAAATCCATATGCTATTTTGTGTGAACGCCTAAAACTTTATAAACAACTCTCTGGGGTTTCTGGGGATTTCCTTGATGAAACCGAATTCCGCTGCTTTTTGCATCACAAATACGGCATTATCAATAAACTCATCGTCCCAGCGCGACGGAAAAGCTTTTGACAGGCGCTCAACAATAAAATTTACTTCCGCTTCAGTTTTGGCGCCTACCACCTCGCGAGCATACTTGGCAACGATTTCCGGATGATCTTTAATTTGTTTGGACGCTTCAATCCTCATAGCAGCAAAATGTTCTGCGGTATCCCGATTTGCCGCAATCCAGTCGGCATAGGCAGCTCGAGCGTTAAAAAAGTAAGGAATGTTGTATTTCTCCTTCCACAAGTCCGCGAGATTAAGAAGCTCCCGATACTGAC
This sequence comes from Candidatus Giovannonibacteria bacterium RIFCSPLOWO2_02_FULL_45_28, assembly GCA_001780725.1. GTDB lineage: Bacteria > Patescibacteriota > Minisyncoccia > UBA11713 > 2-01-FULL-45-33 > GWA1-44-25. Next base: position 131,653 of record MFIM01000001.1, read on the forward strand.
CAGAAACGATAAGTTGTGCCGCCAGAGGGTCTGGAAGAAAAGCGGCATCCACCTCACCACCCTTAAGAGAAGAAAGAATATCAGGAATGCCGCCAAAAGTAAGAGAAAACTCTTTTTCTAAATCTATACCCAAAATCTTAAGCTCCAAAGCCATGCTTTGGTAACCAGCGGTTGCCTTCGGCAACACCGCAATCTTTTTTCCTTTTAGGTCGTCTATGGTTCTATACTTAGAGTTGGTTTTAACCAGCAGGCCATGAATGGCAGTCAGGAGCGGCGCTAAAGCGCGGATATCCCTTCCCGCTTGTTGAGACTGAACAAGCTCAATAGGACTAAGGGCGCCAACATCAACTTCCCGAGCAATGGTTCTCCGCGCAACTTCACCCGGCTCTACCGCTTGGATAGTAAGGTCAAGGCCATGTTGTTTATCAAGTTTGAGTTGCTCAATTACGTATTTAAGCAGCCCCTCCGCGCCAGTAGCCACAAATGTTGCGCTAACTTTTTTAGGCTCCGACGGCTTTTTAGCTGGCCAGGCCCAAAGCGCGATTCCTATTAAAACCGCAATTCCAACAATTATCAAAACATGTTTTTTTACATTCATATTTTAATGAAATCCATATTACTCAATAAAAATATTTTCTCTCGGAAATTCCTGAATCAGTTTTAGCTCAAAAGCTTTTTTAACAAGAGCGTCGTGCGCCTCCGGTAGCCATGTAAGCGGGAAAATTGCCGGCAGACGCTCTTTCATCAAGTTTATTTCTTCCGGACGCTGAAGCCCCAAAATCTGTTTGTATTCTTCTATCAACTGCGGATTTTTCCGAATGAAAATTGCCGCATCCGAAATCGCCTCTCTCAAACGCTCAACATTCTTCGGATTTTGTGAAATCCAGTCCGCATGCGCCGCTAAATCAACAAACGGTATAACAGAAGAACCAGTCATGCTGCCCCACTCATCGCTCAAGTTGATTATCTCTCTGTAGTTGCCAGTTGCTAAAAAGCGCGCCGTGGCAACCACGTTTAAAAACGCCGCCTCTACTTCTCCTTTAGCCAAACGTTCCTCGTTTTGCGGAAACGAGCCAAAAACAAGCTTGAAATCGCGATCCAAATCCAGTCCCAACGTTTTCATCCCCAAAGCGTGCATGGTATAAGATGCGCTCCCTTTCGGGTGCATGGCGATTCTCGCGCCCTTAAGATCTTCAAATCTATAAAATGTGGATTTGGCCCTCACCACCAAGGCCTGATTGGTTTGGTAAGTAGACGCGAACGCACGCAGTTTTGTGTTTTTAGTCTGGTTGGCAATAACAATTGATAACGGATTTATGCTGCCCACTTCAACTCCGTCTACTTTCTCAATTAAGCGGCGTTCTGCTTCGAATGGAGGCGCAAAAGCTACATCCAACTTCAACCCGTGTTTCTCTGCAATCCCTTTGTCCTGCAATACCGCCAGCAAAAATTTCAAATTTTCGGCATCCGCAAAACTCATTTTGACGGTTTCAATCTTGTTAGCGGAAAAATAATAAAATCCAGCCAACGCGACCACAGCAACCGACAACAAAATGTAAAATAATTTATATCTCATAACTTAAATTAAAAATATTTCTTTTTAAGAACGACCTTTATTTTGGCAATAATTTCGTTTGGAGTAAAATGGGCTTTGACCATAAAATCTTCCGCTCCGCCGGAAAGCGCCCTATCCATGTCTTCCTTCTGCCCGAGATTGGAAAGCACTATCACCGGTATTTGTGATAATTGCTTATCTCCTTTTACGCGCCTCAAAACCTCAAACCCGTCCAATCCGGGCAAGATAAGATCAAGCAAAATTAAATCCGGGAGTTTTTCTTCTACCATTTTTAGTCCTTCCTCGCCGTCCAGCGCTTCAAATGTCAAAAAACCTTCCCGCTTGAGCTTTTGCACAATTAAATCCCGTAAAAATTTATCATCTTCTACAATTAATATGCGCGCCTTGCCGCCGCCACCGGAGCTTTTAACGATCAACGCGTCTTCTGGTTCCGCCGCCTTAGACTGCGTGGTTTCTGACGATTTGTGATTTTTTGGAGATGAATCCGCCTTACCCAATACCTTTTCCACCTTCTCCAGGACATCGGCCGGATTAAATTCTGCCTTCACCAAATAATCGCGCGCACCCATCTTCATCGCCCGGTCTACTTCCACGGGCTGGCCGGAGTTTGAAACCACGATTATTGGAACAGTTGAACCGTCTTTTTTAAGGCGCTCCAAAACTTCAAAACCGTTCATTTTCGGCAAAATTATATCCAAAAGCACAAGATCCGGATTTTCATCCTTAACCATCCTATAACCGGCCTCCCCGTCCGTAGCCACAAGAACGCTGTAACCCTCGTATTCCAACTTAGCCTTCATGACATTAAGGTGCACAAGCTCGTCTTCTATGATTAAAATCTTTAGCATGGCCATATAGCTTTATAGTATCATGTTAAATTGTTTCTAAAAACTCTTCCAGTGGCTGGGTTTCTTCGCTGGGGACAAGTTCTTTTTTGACAGGCAGGGTCAGGACGAAGCTTGAGCCTTGGCCTTCTTTGGAAACAAATTGAATATCCCCGCCGTGGCGCCTGATAATGTTGCGCACAATAAAAAGTCCGAGTCCGGTTCCTTCTGTCTCCATGCGTATTACATTGGAAGCCCTGAAAAACTTTGAAAAAACGCGCTTTTGCTCGGCGGCCGGTATTCCTACTCCGGTGTCCGAAATACTAACTATTGCGTAATCTCCTTTGAGTTCCGGCTTTATGGTGATCTTGCCGTTAACTGTGGTGTATTTAATCGCATTTTCAAGCAAGTTGTTGAAAGCCAGAGTAAGTTTTTCCTGATCGGCATAAATAAGAGGAAAGCTTTTTGTTAAGCCCTCAAGCCTTAAATCAATGGATTTTTGACGAACGATGCCGGTATAATTTTTAACGGCGTCTCTTAAAAATTCTCCCAAGTCAATATCTCTAAACTCATATCCAAACTTTCCTTCCTCTATGCGCGCGGCGTTAAGAAGATCGTTGACCAGTTTAATCATTCTTTCATTAGTCTCGTAACCCTTGGAAAGAAAATCCAACTGTTCTTTAGAAAGCGCGCCGGCATCTCCGTCCAAAAGCAGGCGCAATGTCCACTTAATCGCCGACAGCGGTGTGCGCAATTGATGCGCGGCGATGGAAACAAATTCCGATTTAAGCCGGGTCAAAAGCTTTTCGCGGGAAATATCGTGTAAAATTTTTAGAAATCCGCGGACATTTCCTGCCCGATCAACAACATGCGTCATTGTAATAAGCAATCTCAAATCCGGAGCCGAAATATGCACCTCCATGGTTTTGGTAAAAGGCGCCCCAAGAACTTGTTTGACGCTGGAGGCGTAAGGCGCCAAAGCGGGATACATCAATTCCACAAGGCCTTTGAGTTTATCATTGGTTTTGGCTAATTCCGGAGTTACAACTACCCCGCTGATATCGGAGAATTTTACTCCCAAAAGCTCCTCCGCCCTTGGGTTCATTAAAATAATTTGGGACTGGTCGTTGTATTCAATCACGCCATCCGAAAGGCTGTTTAAAATCGCCTCTCTTTGATTTCTTTCTGAATAAAAAAGCGCGGCGGCTCTTACTAAATTGAAATAGTTCCAAACCAACAAAAACAGCAATAAAATTTCCAGCACGAATGAAATAATCGCTGCCGACAAAATTCGTCTTGATGAAGCAAGCGCGAAAGACCTCGGATTTTCCACCACAACACCCCAGCCGGTAAGCGCAAAAGGTAAAGCAACCGCAAACACATTCTCCCCTTTTTCATTGTTGTAAACTAAGGTTGCGTCGCGCGTGTCGGCTTCTCGCCCGGATAAGACGGTGGCGATGATTTTCCTTTCCAGTATATTAACGCGCCCGAATACCAAAGATGAATTGGGGTGGGCAATTATGAAGCCGTCGCGATCAACAACGTAAGTCTCACCCTGATCTCCTATTTTTATTCCGCGGACAACGTCCAGTAAAAATTTCAAATTGACGTCGGCGACAATCGCGGAAAAACCCGACTCCTTTCTTAGCGGCAAAGCAATTGTAATCAACGGTTCTGAAATGCCTGAGACCAGCACCGGGCCGCGATAAATCTCTCCGCGGCTTATCACTTTGAAAAGGTCCTCTCCAGATCTGTCTTTTAAATCAGCCGGCGTAATAAGCAAAAATCTGTGATTTTTTAGGCTCTCGCGGCCATTTTGATCCAAAAGAGTAAGCGATTCAAACGGCTGGTTTTCTTTCATCAATCTATAAACGGTGGTTTCCCCAAGAGCGCCGTTTTGATTAATAATATCAACCGCATTTCCCAAAGAGTTTTCGTATCGGCCCAAAAAAGCGGCTGTTTGATTTCTCACATCCAATGCAAAAGACCGGTGCAGCACGTAAGCGTTTGTCTCCAATTCATCCAGTGTAGGCAAAAGCCATGCGGCGTTCGCGGCCGTCAACGCCAAAACCGCAACTAAGCCCAAAGCCCATAATTGCGACTTTTTCCCAAAGAAAAATTCAATAATAGTTTGCCGCATTTGCTCTACTCTTGATAGATTTTATTGGCCTGCAAGCGCAAAGACTCCGGGATTAGAAGTCCAATCTCGTTGGCAAGTTTTGCGTTAATTTCAAAAGTAAGCGCGGAAGCAAACTCAATCGGGATCTCACCGGGGTCTGCCCCTTTGAGAACTTTGTCAATAATTCTCGCGCCTTGTTTCCCGACTTCAAATCTAGGAATACCGTAAACCATGAGATAGCCGGAGGAAACTCCTCGCTCAACGTTAAAATCAATTGAAGGAATTTTAGCCTGCTTAAGCGGCGGAGCGATAAGGCTGGAATTTCCGGAAATAACGGCATCATTGACAGTCATAAACGCGCCGGCGCCGTCGCGAACCAATTTTTGCATAGCCGCCGGAACATCTTCTTGTTTTGCAACGTCATACCAAAGCACACGGAGTCCCAATTTGCCCGCCGCTTCTTCGTAAACTTTTATCACCTGTTGGTAGCTCACATTTTTAGGATTTGCCAAACTGCCGATAGTTTTTAATTTCGGAACAAGGGTTTTTAAAATCTCCATCCGTTTAGGAGCCGTTGAAACATTATCTACAACAACTCCGGTCATAAATCCTCCCGGATACTGAATATTTTCCACGCCCAATTGCGCAAAGTTGCCCACATCCACCGCCACAACCGGGATTTTAGCATCCTTATTTGCGTCTTTCACTGCGCTAGACGCGCTGGTTGACACAGAAACAATTAAATCCGGATTTGAAGCTACGATTTCCGAAGCTAATTTTTTTGTAAGATCTAAGTCGCCCTTTGGATTTCTTACTTCAATAACAATATCTTTCCCCTCTTCGTACCCGAGCTCCTTAAGGCCGGCCTTGATGCCGTCCACGGAGGCAAGCTGTAAATCGGACGCCGTAAGCACGGCGATTTTTTTAGGAGTGGGACTCGGTATACTCCGAAACGGAGGCGCCACAAAAAACACGAAAGCCGCCGAGCCGAGCAATATTAATAAAATAATTAGTGCTACTTGTTTATTGCCCATGTGCTTCTATTATATCACTCGGAATTCAGTCTCGCCACAAGGCTGGTAAAGCCAAGTTCTTCAAAAAGGGCTTTTAATTGGTCCTTGCGAAGTTGGAAGCCAGAAATCGGGAGTTGGAAATTAATTGGCGCATCTCGCCGGATAGTAGCAAGTGTTTTTGAAAAAAATGCGTCTTCTTTGTGATCCGAAAGCAAATTTATAACGCGCTCTTTCACAATCTTTCCGACTTCTAATCTCCCACCTCCGACTTCTAATTTGTTATATAAATTTTCCAGCGTTGCAAAATTTTTAATTATATCAGTCGCAGTTTTTTCGCCTATGCCTTTTACTCCGATGATATTATCCGATGGGTCACCCTTTAACCCTTTAAAGTCCGGTATGGCGGACGGGGGGAATCCGTACCTCTCAACCACTTTTGCCTCGTCATATATAACCGTGTCCTCAATGCCTTTGCGCAAAGTGTAAACAACAACCTTGTTGTCATCTACCAACTGCAAAACATCCATATCGCCCGAGACAATAATTGTTTTTGTGTCTTTTAATTTTTTAGTTTGTTCCACGATCGTCCCCAAAATGTCATCGGCCTCAAATCCGGCCGCGTCTAAAATAGGAATTCCGAACGCTTCAACAACATCGCGCGACCGAATCAATTGTTTTACCAAATCGTCTTCCGCTTCCGGACGTTTGGCTTTGTAGGCTTCGTAGCTTTCGTGCCGGAAGGTCGGCTCGGGCCGGTCAAACGCGGCAACAATATAATCCGGTTTTAATTCCCGAATAACTTTCAAAAGCATAGTTGAAAGGCCGTAAAGCGCTCCGGTCGGCTCGCCGGTATTTTTGGAAGTAAACTTCGGAAGCGCGTGATACGCACGATGAATTAAAGCATGAGCGTCCAATAAAACAAGTGTTTTCATATAATTATTTTTATCAGGCGGTGCTCGTGATGTCTAATGTGTTTAAAAATTATGCGCATGGCGTTTTTCGGCAGAATATTTTTTATTTTGTCTCCCCATTCTACTAAAATTATATTTTTGGGGTCGCGTATAAAATCGCGCCAATTCAAAACTTTAAAACCTTTTGATTTTAGGCGGTAGGCGTCAATATGAATGAATTGCCTTACGCCGTAGGCTTTACGCCTTACGCTGTATATTCGCATTATCACAAACGTCGGGCTTCGGGGATTTTCTTTAATGCCCAATCCTTTGGCAAATCCCTGTGTAAAAGTTGTTTTTCCGGAACCAAGTTCACCCTCAAGGCTGATGATAATAGCCCCCCTTTTGATTGAAGTCGGACTTCGATCAATTTCGTGAGCTAGTTTTTCGCCGAGTTTTTTTGTTTCTTTAGCGCTGCGAGTTAAAATTTCGATGTTCTCCATAAATTCATTTTATCACGTAACCTCTCCTCAAACCCCCTACCCACCCTTGTTAAGGAGGGGGTAGAAAACCTACCCCAACCCCTTCTCAAGGAAGGGGTAAATATAATACCCTCCCCTTTGGGGAGGGTTGGGAGGGGTAATTAAAAAAACAGGGGGCATCCGTCCGGATGCCCCCAAATATCTAAAACCGAGCTTTGAACGTGCCGAGAGAGCTAGTTGCCCAAGCTCTCCTCGCGAATAGCGCTCTCCTCGTAACGAACATGCGCCCATGGTTCTTGTGCCGGGACTTCCGGTTTTAATTCTGGCAGCTTGGGTGGAGAAGTCGGTTGCTGCGAAAAAAGGCTCCGGCAGCCGCCAAACCAAATCGTAATCAAACACTCCAGCGCATTTGCAATTGGCTTGAAATCGATCGGCACGTTAATTTGCGGTGAATTGCCACCGCCGGAACTCGGAGATGGCGCGTAGTAGTACCCGCCACCGCCGAAGTTGTTATTCTGTGGCGTAGACCACTGTTTGCTCTGCAAAAAGCTTGAGCCCGTTGAGCAGTTCCCCTTTTCGTTGCAATACCTAGTTTCCTGGCGCGACTCTTGCTTGCTCGTATATCGCCGCGCCTCTACCAGCTGCGGATCCGCCGCAAACGGAATCTGCCATAAAAGCCAAAAAATGCCGAAAATAAGCCACTTTTTCATGATTCTACCCTTCCTTTCTGCCTTAATTATACTCCTTTGTTGGAAAAAGTCAAGTTTTTAAGTGAGGTTAAAGGTTATCCACAATTGCACATATTTCCGTCCGCGTGCTAGGAATATATACATCATGACCGAGCAAATGCAGAAATTTAAAGCAATTGTAGAAACTTCCGACACAATCGCAATAAGAATTGGCGAGACCAACGATATCTCCAAAATTTTAGCCGGAACACTCCTTCACCAGGCTTTTCTAAAATTAAATAAGCGGGTAAGCATTGATACCCAAGACGCAGAAACCGCTTCGGCCTTTTTTGAGACGCCACTCAAGAGCTTCGGCAAAGAAGAAAATATTCTAATCAAGTTTGACACCGAAAAATTGCCTGTTTCGGAACTGCGATACGAAAAAGACGGAAAGTTTATGAAAATTATCTTGAAAAGCGGCAATGGGGACGGCGACCGCGCTCCTGATTTGAGCGAGATTGTTTTAGAAAAAGAGGCTTTGCCTGTTGACCTTTTAATGCTTATAGACACGCCGGAGACGGAAATTGAAAACGCGCTGAAAGAAAATCCGCACAAAGAGGTGGTTAAGCTCGGCACGAAAGATAAGGCGCTGTCTTTAAAAGTTGAAGAAATTTTCAATGCGTTTTTTGAGGAAACTCCGCAAGATGTAAAAGAGGCGCTTTGGTTTTTTATAAAATACGAAAAAAGGATGGATTGGGACATCGGCGGCGGCTTGCGGGAAGAAAAAATATTACGCGCAAAAGAGGCTCTTTTTGGCCCGAGTTTTTGGAGGCTTCTGGGAAGAGCTCTCGCGCGAAGCCATTTTGAAAAAGAGATTCAGACGCTTTGGGCATTTTTGCCAAAATCGGATTTTTCCGCCGCAGGCGGACCTGCCTTCGGCGGGGAAAATGTTGATGCGCAAAAAAACAAAAACTCGGTATTAAAAATACTAAACGAGTTGCGGGCGCTCCGCCCAGAAAGCAGGCTTTTTGCGCTTTTGTGGGAAGATGCGCCAAAATCCATAAGCGCCGTTATTGCCAGCAGGGATTCCACCATGCTTAAGAATCTAGCTGTTTCTATGTCGAGCGTTCCGGCGTCTTCTTATTTCATTGCCAACGGATTTTCCGCGTTTTCGGAAGCGGAAATTAAAATACGCGGCCTGATCCGTCGAGTTCTTTAACAATGTTATAATAAATTCATGGACGACACTCTTTCAGAGCTTAGGAAAAAGGAGGAGGAGGACTTGGCGCGCGTGCTTGCCACGCGCCACGGCATTCCGTATTTGGATCTCTCGCGCATTACTATAGATCTGGACGCGCTGAAACTGATACCGGAAAATGACGCGCGAGCCAACGGAATCGCGGTTATCCAAGGCATCGGCAAAAAACTGCAAATAGTCGTGACAAATCCAGAGCGTCCGGGTGTAAAAGAAATTTTAGACAGCCTCCAGAGAAAAAAATATGAAATCCAGCTTTTTATGGTTTCGCCTTCGGGCACAGAAAGGGTCTTTTTGAAATACAAAGAAATTCCAAGGTTTGAGGAGATAAAGGCGGGAATTGTTGATGTCTCCCCGGAAAAATTAAGCGCCCTTGAAACGTCCGCCGGTTCTTTCAAAAAATTCAAAGAGGCTCTTGTGGCAATGTCGCGCGAAAAAGAATCAAAAAAGGCTTCGGATGCGCTTGAGCTCATATTGGCTGGCGCGTTGGGCGCGGAGGCATCGGATATTCACATGGAACCCGCGGAAACGGAAACGAAAATCAGGCTAAGAATAGACGGCGTACTGCAAAACGTGACAGACATACCAATGCAATTGTTCCAACTTCTGCTCGCGCGCATTAAGCTGATTTCGGAATTGAAATTAAATGTGCACGACAAAGCCCAAGACGGCAGATTTACCATAAAAACGGAGAAGGAAAACACAGAAGTCAGGACTTCCGTGCTTCCGGGCCCATTCGGAGAATCCATAGTTTTGAGATTGCTTTTGCCAAAAACCATAAATATTACTTTTGATAAGTTGGGTATGCAGCCTCCGGTTTATAAAATAATGCAAAATGAACTCAAAAAACCCAATGGCATGATTTTGACAACCGGCCCAACCGGCTCAGGAAAAACCACGACGCTCTACGCTTTTTTAAAAACCGTTTCTTCTCCGGAAGTTAAAGTAATCACCATTGAAGATCCGATTGAATACCATCTGCCGCACATTACTCAAACGCAGATTGATCCGCCCAAAGGATATGATTTTTCAAACGGCCTCCGGTCAATCTTGCGCCAAGACCCGGACATAATATTGGTCGGGGAAATCAGGGACCTTGAAACTGCGGGAATCGCAATGCACGCCGCGCTTACGGGGCATCTTGTCTTTTCCACGCTTCATACCAACGATGCCGCCGGCACAATCCCGCGGCTTATAGATTTAGGGGTTAAGACCAACATTATATCGCCGGCGCTCAATGTGGTAATAGCGCAAAGACTGGTAAGGCTTCTTTGTAAAGAATGTAAAAGGGAAGTTAAGCCGAACGACCAGGAAAAGAAAATGATTGAGAAAGAAATAAAAAATCTGCCGCAAACCTATAAAAAACCGCCGCTTAAAGATTTCAAAATTTGGGAAGCAATCGGCTGCGAAGCGTGTAATATGACCGGATTTAGGGGGAGAATCGGCATTTTTGAAGCATTTTTGATTGATAACGAAATGGAGCGCATGATTATTAAAAATCCCCCGAAAGCCGATATAGAGGAGGCAGCCGGCCACCAAGGCATGGCTACAATGTATCAAGACGGTGTTTTGAAAGTTTTGGCTGGAGCGACGTCCTTTGAAGAATTAAATAGAGTAGTAGCATCCCGCTAAGCGGGATGAATCGAGAGAATAGTCTCTAGGCAATTGCTCTTCCATGGGTAGATAGAGCTTAGATTTTCTCCGAGGAATGAACTCGCCTCGATATAAACCTGAGCCAATCCATCCTAAGTCTAAGAGACAAATCCGCTATCCCGATTGTGGGGATAATTGCCTAGAGGCTATTCTTCCGATCTTGTCTTATTATATCAAATAAAAAAACTTATGTCAAGTCCAGAACAGGACCAATCCTTAAGAGGTAAAAAAAGAAGCGAAGATATGTCGCTGGATTTGGCATTGCGCCCGAAATCGTTTGACGAATATGTGGGTCAGGAAAAAGTCAAAAATAACCTTAAAATCCTTATTGAGGCCGCCAAAAGAAGAAAAGAACCTCTGGAACACCTGCTTTTTTACGGGCCGGCCGGGTTGGGTAAAACCACGCTCGCGCATCTTGTGGCCAGAGAAACGGCGAGCCAAATTAAAATCACTTCCGGGCCGGCGATAGAAAAAGTCGGGGACCTGGCTTCCATTTTGACCAACCTCTCGCCAAAAGATATTTTGTTCATAGATGAGGCGCACCGCTTGAACAAACTAATAGAGGAAATTTTATATCCTGCGATGGAAAATCGGTCCTTGGATATTATAATAGGAAAAGGCCCGTCTGCCCGCACCATCCAACTGGAACTCCCGCCGTTCACTTTGGTTGCGGCAACCACCAGGATCGCGCTTCTTTCTTCGCCGCTCCGCTCCCGCTTTTCGGGGGGATCTTTTAGATTGGACTTTTATAATCAAGACGATATTGAGCGCATCATAAAACGGAGCGCCGGCATTTTACATACCAAAATTGAACCGGGAGCAATCCCGCTGATCGCTTCCCGTTCCAGGTTTACCCCGCGGATAGCAAACCGCCTTTTGAAACGCGCGCGCGACTACTCCGAAGTAAAAGGCCAGGGAATCATTACCTCGGCCCTCGCCGAAGAAGCTCTGAAACTTTTAGAAATAGACAAGTTGGGGCTTGAATCATTGGACAGAAAAATTTTAGATACCATTATTCAAAAATTCGCTGGCGGACCGGTTGGTCTCGGCACGGTCGCCGCTTCCGTTATGGAAGAGGAGGACACAATTGAAGAAGTATATGAACCTTATTTAATGCAGCTCGGCTTTTTAGAGCGCACCCCCCGCGGGCGCTGCGCCACCGCAAGGGCATACGAACATCTAGGGCTTAATCCGCCGCAGAATCAGCGAAAGCTAATTTAGTGCGGTTGATTTAACCGTTGCGCCGTGTTAAATTAAATATATGAACACTATTACTGCTCCGCGCGCGATCAAAAAAGGAGAGGAATTTGTTATCATACCACGCAAAGAATACGAGGAATTTTTACGTGCGCACAAAATGAACGGAAAGAAATATGAAAACATAGTTGTAAAACATACAATAAAAGTGCCGAAAAGGCATAAGAAATTTTATGAAGAATTGGATAAGGAACTAACCGAATCTCTAAGAGAATATTACGCAGGAAAATCATATGGACCATTCGATTCTATTAATAAATTAAAAATGGCCGCTTAGACGTCGGACGTCTAAGTGGCCGAAAAACGATAACCAGCTTTGTGCCGTTGCTTACAACTTGCGGCGCCCCGGCTTCAGTCGTCAAAGGTGCACTGATCGTCCGGGCCATTTTTCAGACGAACCGGATTGTGGATACTCCAGCCGAGGAAGTAGACCGGAAAGACGATGGTTCCTGACAAAAGGATGCTCCAAATGACGTTCCCCGCCGAAACCTCGTAGCAAACGTTCTTGCTCTTGCTTGAGCTTTCGTTAAAAAGCCCATAAGTTGGGTAGTACGTCTGCCCGATATACTGCGGCTTGCCACAACCTACAAGCAGGACACCCAACACAATAATCAGCGCTATTGATTTCCTCATTTTACCCCACTTTGTTCGCTATTTCTGGTTTCTATTATACTCCTCCTATAAAAATTGTCAAGGGCGATGGCGAGCGCGTGAACTGCTATCATAAACTCATGAGTTTCGTTTTGGCGCTGGTTTTGTATGTCCTCTTTTTGGCGGTTTATTGGTTTTTTGTGCTGTCAATTTTGTGGCACGTCAAGGAATATTCTATGCCGCAAGATTCCTCAAAATGGATTATTTTGGCTTTTATTGGCGTAATCATCTTTTTAAATATTACTTCGCTGGCATTATTTTTTAGCCTTCCTCTGCCGTGATCCACCTGTCCCAAAACGAGAAAATCCTGATGGTTTTGCACCGGCATTGGATAGCCATCGTCTGGAAATTTTTACTTGGCATTATTCTCTTGGTTTTACCGATTCTGGTTGCGCCCTATTTCCCAGCGGCCGAATCCGCAACCGGAGTTTCTCAAATAATGTTTTGGTTTTTTATTTTAATTTACCTGATGATAGTAGTAGTTATAATTTTTCTTTTTTGGATAGATTATTATTTGGATATTTGGATTATCACATCCGAAAGAATTGTTGATGTGGAGCAGAGGGGGCTGTTTAACAGAGAGGTTTCGGAGTTTATGCTAGACAAGGTTCAAGATATAACATTAGAAGTGCCGAACATGATGGCGACATTTTTAAGATACGGGAATCTTAAAATTCAAACTGCCGGAGAAAGGGAATTTTCTATAATGCAAATCCCGAATCTCTACGAAGCAAAAAATCTGATAATGGATTACGCCAAAAAACAAAATGTCGGGGCATAATAAGTGGGCGCAAATAAAATATAAAAAGGGCGCGACTGACGCCAAGCGCGGCAAAATTTTTTCCAAGCTTTCGCGTGTTATCACTCTGGCCACCAAAGAATTGGGGACCGACCCAAAGATAAATTCAAAATTGGCCACGGCAACGGAAGAGGCAAAAAAAGCCAATATGCCAGCTGACAACATTGAACGCGCAATAAAAAAAGCGTCCGCTAAAGAAAGCGCGGAGTTAAAAGAAGTTGTCTACGAAGCTTACGGACCCGGCGGGTCTGCTTTGGTTATAACCGCAGTGACCGACAATTCCAACCGAACAACAAATGAAATCAAGCATCTTCTTTCCGAACACGGCGCAAAACTCGGCGAGCAAGGTTCCGCAATGTGGGCATTTCAAAAATCCGGAAAAGACTTTGTCGCCAAATTTCCGACAACTCTTTCGGAAAACGACTCCAAAAAATTTGATGCGCTCCTCTCCGCGCTAGACGACCACGACGACGTGCAGGAGGTTTATTCTAACGCCGAAATAAAATGAAAATCCTAGGAATTGATCCCGGTATAGAGCGTTTGGGATGGGGAATTGTTGAAAAAAACGGCAGTCAACTGGCAAGAATCCGCTCCGGAGTCAAAAAAACGTCTAAAAACCAGAAAGAGGATGAGAGGCTTTGGGAGATTTTTGTGTTTTTGGACAAATTAATAAAAAAGGAAAAGCCCAATGCGGTGTCCACCGAAAAATTATTCTTTGCAAAGAATGTTAAAACCGCCCTTGTCATCGGGGAGGTCCGTGGCATAATTCTAGCTATCGCCAGGAAACACCACCTCCCCATAAAAGAGTTTGCTCCTTTGGGAATGAAAATGGCCATCTGTGGATATGGCAGAGCAGACAAACGGGCTGTTGCTAATATGGTAAAATTAATGCTTAATTTGCCTCAAAAAGAGCTTTTGGATGACGAAACCGATGCTCTGGCCTTAGCCATAGCCGGAACATCTTATCCCTCTTTTCCATAACTTATCCACACCTTACATTTGCAAGCGAAAATAAACTCTTTTAGACTTTGAAATCATGGTTAATTTAGATGATAATAAAAAGCCCGATTCCGGGCTTGGCGACGACGACTCGGCCGCCAAAGACGATGCCGAGTCTGGCGCCGGCGAGGAAGATGAGGAAGACTCCGAAGATTTGGATTCTTGGGAGCTAGAGGAAGATTTAGAAGAGTAAAATCTTAATAAATCTATATTTTCCGATTTTAGCCGTTCCGCTTTCTGTAATTTGGTCGCTGGCTTTTAATATTTTTCTGTTTTCAAAATCTACCCCTCCGCCCCCCATTAATCTCTTCGCGTCAGATTTTGATTTTACAAAACTTTCCCTCACTAAAAAATCCGCCCACTCTTCGCCGGAACGGACGCGGCAAGTTTTTAAATTTTCTGGCACCTCTTTTTTAGAAAAAGTTTTTTCAAAATCTGTGGACGTTTTTTCAGCGGTTTTTTCTCCGTGATAAATTTTTACGATTTCGTATGCTAACCTTTTTTTAGCATCAAGCGGTTTTTGTTTTTGTATGTTGGCGATCTCTGGCAAAGAAAGTTTGGTGTAGACTTCTAAGTATCGGTTTATTAAACCGTCCGGAATGGTCATTATTTTTCCAAATTTATTTTCCGGAGTATCCAGTATCGCCACGAAATTTCCTAGTGATTTAGACATTTTTTCTTTGCCATCCAATCCCGGAGTAATTGATGTGGCAAGAATCACTTGAGGTTCTTGCCCAAAAATTTCTTGATATCGCCTTCCCAAAAGTTCGTTGAACAGCTGGTCGGTGCCTATTATTGTCAAATCCGATTTAGTCATTACAGAGTCATAAGCCTGCAAAACCGGATAAATTATTTCGTGTTCATAAATTTCCTCGTTGTTTTTAATTCTGCCTTGAAACATGTCGCGCTCTATAAGACGGGCGTGGGTAACTTTTCTAAGCAATGCGATAAAATCGGCAAGCTTCATTTTGTCGTACCACTCGGAATTTTTGCGCACTTCCAAAAGATTTGGTTTATTGATAAGAATTTTTGTGGCTTGTTTTAAAAACTGTTTTGAATTTTCTTTAATAGTCTCCGGCGAAATCTCCGGCCTGATTTTGGATTTGCCTGTGGGATCGCCTATTTGGGTCGTTAAATCGCCGATTAAAAATACCACCTTATGCCCCAGCTCTTGAAATTCGCGCATTTTCCAGTAATTTACGGCGTGGCCTATATGTAAAAGTGGGTTGGTAACATCCACTCCGTGTTTAATGCGCAGTTGTCTTCCAGAGCGAAGCTTTTTCCAAAACTCCGCTTCAGTAACAATTCGTTCCACATTCCGCCCTAAAGTTCTTTTGATTTGTTCTTCGTCAACTTTCATGATTAAACACTATCATAAATTTAAAAAATCCTCTATAATAAGCGGGATGAGGCGGCTTTTGGTAAAAATTGCTCTTGCCGGGACGCTTTTTGCGGCGGCCTTGGTTTTTTTTGTTGCTTCCGTAAACGCCCCCGACCTGAATAATTTTAATGAACGCAAGGTTGCGCAATCAACGAAAATTTACGACCGCACCGGACAAATTCTTCTTTACGATGTGCACGGGAACGAAAAACGAACAGTGGTGCCGTTCGCGGAAATACCAAGGTATGTAAAAAATGCGACAATCGCGCTTGAGGATGATAATTTTTACAGCCATTATGGTTTTCGGCCGATGTCTTTTTTAAGAGCGATTATTACAAACCTCTTAAAGAGAAGCTTTGAACAGGGCGGTTCCACTATTACCCAGCAGGTTGTAAAAAACACCCTGCTCACACCGGAAAAAACAATACTAAGAAAAGTAAAAGAAATAATCACCGCTCTTAAGCTTGAACGCAGATATTCTAAAGACGAAATTTTAAACGCGTACCTAAATCAAATACCATACGGCAGCGGTGCATACGGCGTAGAAGCGGCGGCTGAAACTTTTTTTGGGAAACACGCGAAAGATTTGAACATTTTAGAAGCGGCTTACCTGGCATCTCTTCCAAACGCCCCAAGTTATTACTCTCCCTACGGCAAACACAGAAAAGAATTGGATGATCGCGCAAACTTTACTCTGAATAAAATGCTGAAATTAGGATTCTTGTCGGAAGAAGAATATAAAAATGCAAAAAGCCAAAAAATCAAGTTTTCTCCGTATCGCACACAAGGGATTGTCGCGCCCCATTTTGTTATTGAAGTAATAGACGAGCTTAATAAAAAATTCGGCGACGATGTTGTTGAGCGCGGGGGGTTCAGAGTTACTACAACATTAGATGTTGACTTTCAGCGGCAAACCGAAGAAACGATAAATAAATACGCCGAAACAAACGAGAAAAACTTTAACGCGAAAAACGAGAGCGTAGTGGCCATCTCCCCAAAAACAGGCGATATTTTGGCAATGGTTGGTTCGCGCGACTATTTTGATACTTCTAACGACGGTAACTTTAATGTGGCCGTCGCCCACCGCCAACCGGGTTCCGCTTTCAAACCGTTTGTGTACGCAACCGCTTTTAAAAAAGGATATACCCCAGAAACCACGCTTTTTGATTTGCCAACAGAATTTAACCCCCTGTGCACTCCGGACGGCAAACCGCTCCGCCAGCTGGCGGACGGCGAAAAGGATCCATGCTATCACCCTCAAAACTTTGATGAAAAATTCAGGGGGCCGATAAGCCTACGGGAAGCTCTGGCGCAATCATTAAACGTTCCGTCCGTTAAAACGCTTTATCTCGCCGGCATAGAAGATTCCTTGGCTACGGCGAGAGACTTCGGAATTACTTCCCTCAACGACCCGCAAAGATACGGATTATCTTTGGTATTGGGCGGGGGGGAAATTTCCTTACTGGAGCTTGTTTCTGCTTACGGGGTCTTCGCTAACGACGGCGTGAGAAACCCGCATCGTTACGTTTTAAAAATAGAAGACGCAGATGGAAAAACGATTTACGAAGCGGAAAACAACCCACAGGAAGTTATAAATAAAAACATTGCACGCACTATCAGCGATATTCTTTCGGACAATAAGGCCCGTGGACCATCTTTTGGCGAAGCGCTTTATTTTACTGATAAGAAAGTAGCGGCAAAAACCGGCACAACAAATGATTATAGAGACGCGTGGGTTGTGGGCTATACTCCGGATGTTGCCATAGGATCCTGGGCAGGCAACAATGACAATACGCCCATGGAAAAAAAGATTGCTGGTTTTATAGTCGCTCCGTTGTGGCATGAGATTATGGACTACGCCATCACAAAAATACCTCCGCCGGTCGGCGGATCAGAGTTTGCCGCTCCGGAGCCGCTTGCTCAGGCTGGCGAAGCAAAACCGTATTTGCGCGGGGAATGGAGAGGTGGAAAAGAATTTATTGTAGATAAAATTTCCGGAAAATTAGCTACAGAAAATACTCCCGAAGATGTGCGTGAAAAAAGGGTTATCCGCGAAGTCCACTCTATTCTTTATTGGATAGACCAAACAAGCCCGCAATTTAAAAATTGGGAAGAAAAAGTGAGAGCGTGGGCTTTGGCTAATGGATTATCCGATCAGGACGAAAGTGTTATCCCGAAAGATTACGACAATGTGCACACCCCCGAAAATCTTCCAAAAATTACTCAAATTCAATTTCTCCCCCAAAAACCAATTTATCAAAAAAACGATACTCTTATAATTCGGCCGATTATAGAAAGCAAATTCGGCATACAACAAACAGACTATTTCGCCAACGACGAATACCTCGGCTCAATTAAAAAAACGCCTTTTGAATTCGTATTATCCTTAGATCGCCTAAATATAGAAGATTCTCTTTCAGTAAAAATCAAAGCGTACGACAAGGTCGGCAATACTTCTGAAAGCTATGCCCCCCTCATCGGCATAACCAGATAAAGATACGAGGCGTCGCCTTTTCCTTTTATGAGAAGCGGCGATTCCGGCGTATTTAAATTGAATTCAATATACTCATTATCTATTTGCGAAATCCCGTCTAAAAGATATCTCCAATTAAACTTTACCTCAACACTCTCTCCCTGAATCATTGAATTAATTTGGGCGCTATGCTGGCCTACATCGGAGTTAAATGCGTTTATCAGCACCGCCTTTTTAGCAGGATCAAAATTAAAAGTTATATCGCTAAGCTTGCCAACAAAAACACTTGCCAATTTAATATGTGATACAATGTCTGATTTTTTTGATACCGCAACTGTTTTAAAATTTTTAGGCATAATTTGCTCGTAATCAGGAAACTTTCCGTCGGTTAATCTTGAGATAAATTTGAACCTGTTTCCGCTCAAAAAAAACTGGTTTTTATTAATGCCTATTTCCAAAATTTCGTCTTGATCTAATAATTTTAACATTTCTTGCACTCCTTTCTGCGGTATTAAAAAGGAAATCAGTTTTTCTTTGTTTATTTTTTTAGAAATAATAGTTTTCTCTGCCAACCTAAATGAATCTGTTGCCGCTATTTTAATTGTGTTTTTAAATATTTTAAACAAAACACTGCTTAGTTCTGGTTTAATATCAGATATGCTTGCTGCTATTATGGTTGCTGACAACCCGTCCTTTAGTTCGCGCGCCTGCATAGTAAAATTTTCCTGTGAATTCATTTGCGGGAAAATAGGAAAATCTTCTTTTGGATATCCCTGTATCGTTGTTTCTATGTTATTTGCTTTTATAAATAAATTATTTCTGTTCGTTTGAAGCATAATTTGATCGTCGTTAATATTTGAAAGAAAAGAACTCAAAATTTTAGCAGGCACGACAATGCTTCCTGATTCAATTATTTTTCCTGGGATTATTATTTCAAGAGCTGTTTCTAAATTGGTTGATTTTAGCTTTATTACATCCTTTTCAGCGTCTATAAATACGGAATTTAAAATAGGCAGTGTTTGGTTTTTTGCAGCGCTTCTTTCTGCAATAACAATTCCGTTTCTTAAATTATTAATTATACATTGTAATTTCATATTATTATTAGTTGTGTGGATTTGTGGATTAGGTTTATTTTGTATATTTTAAGTTGTGGATATTTTATGGAATTAAAAAATAGTTTTTTATGTCAACAATTTATTTTGTAGCTGTTGTGTTTTGGTATATATCTCTTATTAATTTTAATTCATCTTCCAGTTTAGAATTTCTTTTTACTTCTTCCGAAATTTTTTCGTACGCGTGGATAGCGGTGGTGTGGTCCATCCCGCCGAATTTCTGCCCTATAAAAGGATAAGATCCACCCAAATCATCGCGTATTAGAAACATAGCAATTTGCCGCGGACGGACTACTTCTGTTTTTCTGGTGTGCTCATAGATGGATTTTTCCGGAATATCGTAAAAATCCGCGACTGTCTTTATAATTTGGCTTGGAGTTACGGCATTGCGCGGTTTTATGTTTTTACTAAGAATTGATTTTACTTCCTCCTGGTTCAAAACCTTATTTTGATATTTTGATTGTATGTGTATTGTGTTTAGCGCCCCCTCAAGCTCGCGTATGCTTTTTTGTATCAATAAAGCTATCAACTCCAAAGTGGATTCCGGCAATTCCACTTTTTTTTCGGCGGATTTGGATTTTAAAATTGCAAGCCTCGATTCGTATTCCGGCTCCGAAATATCAACCAAAACGCCCGCCTCCATGCGCGATATAAGCCTGTCATTTATTTCTCCAAGGCTTGGGATTGATTTCGGCGATCTGTCGGATGAAAAAACAAGCTGTTTGCCTGATTCAAAAAGAGTGTTAAACATATGGAAAAACTCTTCCTGGGTTTTTGTTTTGTTGACAAAGAATTGCACGTCATCGACTATAAGCAAGTCGTAATCTCTGAATTTTTCTTTAAAATTTTGGATAGTTTGATTTTGTAGCGAATTTAAAAGCTCGTTAGCGAACTTTTCTGATGTGATATAATAAACTTTTTTATTTTGGTTTTCTTTAAGAATCGCGTTGCCTATCGCCTGCAATAAATGTGTTTTACCCAAACCGACGCCGCCATATATGAATAATGGATTATACACCCTACCCGGGTTTTTAATTACCGCAAGCGCCGCGGCGTGCGCAAGTTCATTAAAAGACCCCACAATAAAAGTTTCTAAGGTATACTTTGGGTTAAGGTTGGTTTTTGGATCTATGTAAAACTCCTTGAAGTCTAATTGCTCGCCACTAGTTAAAACATTTTCCTTTTTTGGTTTTGATTTTAATTGTTTGGCCGCCGATGCAGATGGGGCTACTATTGTGTAATTAATGGCGCGGATTTCCGGAATACGGACCCTTAAAGACTTTAATATAAATTTATGAAATTTGTTTTCCAGCCATTCTTTGGAAAAGCCGTTGGGCACCCCAACAGTAACTATGCCGTCTGCTTGGTCCATAATTTTTGTATCTTTAAACCACGTCACGAAATTTGCCCGCGAAACAGCAAGCTCTATTTCTCCCAAGGCTTGGCGCCACAAGTCGTCGTTTGTCATGATTTCACTATAAACCCACTGTTAAACATTGCATTGTAAAAGATGTTAATAGATTGTGGAAAGGTTGTGAATATTGCGCAAAATTTAATTTGTTGTAAAATAGAAAGCAATGTCAGTGACTTATCAACCTAAAAAAAAGAAAAGGGCGCGCACGCATGGGTTTTTGCGAAGAATGCGCTCTAAAACTGGCCGAAACGTCCTTAACAGGAGAAGGCAGAAAGGCAGACACAGTATTGCGCTTTAGCTGTTTATGCTTAAAAAAAAATTGCGATTGGGCCGCAAAGATTTAAATGATTTTTTCCAGTCCAAATCGCGCTATTATCGCGGCGGTATTGTCGCTATGCGCGCCGGGCGCAACAAAAAAGACGCAAGCAGGTTCGCTTTTGTTGTTTCTGGAGTTAAGCGCCGCGGAGGGGCGGTATTACGCAATTTGGCCAGGAGACGCATGGCGGAGGCGGTGCGCGTGTTGCGGGCGGCCATTCCGCCGGGCTGGGATGTTGTCTTTTTTTTAAAAATCACTGGGCGCAGAGCACCATTACTAAGCGAACTAAAGGACGATATAAAACATGTCATATCTAAAAGTATTCTATAACGAAGTTTTTTACAGACCGCTTTTGGGCGCTTTGGTTTTTTTAACCTCCGTTCTTCCTGGACACGACTTGGGTTTGGCGGTGATTTTATTAACTGTATTTATAAGGACGTTGACGTTTCCGTTTACACATCAAATGTTAAAAACGCAGAGCGCCATGAAGCGGATAGAGCCGGAAGTGAAAAAAATTTATGCCGAGAAAAAAAACAAGGAAGAGCAAACCAAGGCTCTTATGGAACTTTATCGCGCGCACGGCATCAACCCGCTCTCTGGTTTTTTTATGCTTTTAATTCAACTGCCGCTACTTTTTGCAATGTATCAGGTTTTTTGGCGCGGTATTCCTTTTCAAGCCGGCGAAGTTTATTCCTTTTTAAATATCCCGGAGTCAATCAACACCATGTTTTTAGGATTCATTCCTTTAACAGAAGCCAGTGTATTGCTGGCCGTTTTGGCAGCGGCCTCCCAATTCTTACAGGCAAAATTGGCGGTTGTGGTCTCTAACAGCTCGGACAAGAAAGACATGCAGCGTATGATGCAGACGCAGATGGTTTATTTTTTTCCGATCATGATTTTTTTTATAGCGTTCAAGCTTCCGGCGGCGGTCTCTCTTTACTGGACAGCCATGAATGTTTTTGCTATAGTGCATGAAGCGATCGTCCGCCGGAAGGCGGAGAAGCGGTCAGCTTCATATGGAGGATAAAAGTGAACAGATTAAATTTATTGAGTCGGTCATTAAAACTGTTTTGGAACTGGTGGGTGTTAATTTTTCTTTGGAATTTCAGGAGGGCGGCGAAGACAGCTGGTTTATCATAAAAACACCGGAAGCGCCTTTGCTCATCGGAGATGCGGGCAAGCATCTAGCCGCATTAAGTTTTTTAATCAAAAGGATGCACGAACAGAGATTTCCTCTGCAGGCCGGCGGAAACCCGTTTAGATTTTTAATTGACATAAATGATTACAATAAAAAAAGGATGGAGGAAATCAAAGACCTTGCGCGTATGCACGCACAGCGCGTGCGTTATTTTAAAAAAGAAGTGGAAATGAGGCCGATGAATGCCTACGACAGGCGCATTGTGCATTCCGTTTTGCAGGAATATCCCGATATTTCCACCCAGTCCACAGGAGAAGGCCTAGAACGCCGCGTGGTGATTAAACCGCTGAATTTAGTTTAAGACGCTAGATGTCCTTTAGCTGAACCCGACCTGCAGTTCGTAGAGGCGGCGGTAGATGCCGCCCTTTTTATTTAAAAGCTCGTTATGGGTGCCGGTTTCGGCGATTGCGCCTTCGTTTAAAACGACAATCTTGTCCGCTTCGCGGACGGTGGAGAGCCTGTGGGCAATAATGAACGTGGTGCGGTCTTTCATAAGCTCGCGCAAAGACTCTTGAATAAATTTTTCCGACCTTGCGTCCAGAGCGGAGGTTGGTTCGTCTAAAATTAAAATTTTCGGATCTCTTAAAAATGCCCGCGCGAGCGCAATGCGCTGTTTCTGGCCCACAGAAAGCTTGATTCCGCGCTCGCCGACAACTTGCTCGTATTTTTTGGGAAAATTATTTATAAATTCGTCGGCGTGGGCGAGTTTGGCGGCTTTTACTACAGCTTCATCGCTTGCGCCGAAACTCCCGTATTTAATATTATTTTTTACCGTATCGTTGAAAAGCATGATTTCCTGCGGCACTACTGCGATTTGCGACCGTAAAAATTTTAAATCAAGATTTTTTACGCTATGCCCGTCAATCAAAATTTTTCCGGCCGAGGGTTTGTAGTAATAAGAAATTAAATCTACCAGGGTGCTTTTTCCAACCCCCGATTCTCCCACCAGCGCGATTTTTTCTCCGGCCTCCGCGCGAAAAGATATATTTTTTAACACCCCGCCCTGTTTTTTTTGATAATAAAAATCAACGCTTCGGAATTCCACTTCACCGCTTAAATTTTCCAAAATAACTGCGTTTTTCGGCGAATATTCTTCGGCGGGAAGGATCAGAATTTTTTCGGCTCTTTCCAGCGCGACAATGCCGTTTTGAATCGTTCTCCAGTTGTTTCCCAAGACAACAAACGGGCCAAAAAACATTGCGGCGTATCCGTTGAACATCACCAGCTGCCCGATAGACATAACCCCTTTTTGTATGAAAAATACTGAAGAGATAAAAATTACAGCCTGCACCAAAATAATTAGCAGTCTTTGCGAGATATCCAGAACGCTCCAGAGCTTTTGCATGCTGAAGTATAGTTTGAATGCTCGCAGGAAAAAGTTTTTGTACAATTTTTTGCGCTCGTATTCTTCGGCCGTTGCTTGTTTTACTGATTGTACATTTAAAACCGAGTCGTACGCGTCTCCGTAAGCGATGTTGTAGGCGCGGTGCATTTTGAACGATATCTCGGCGACGCGCGGAGCCGTTTTAATCAAAATAAAGCAGTAAATCAAAACTCCACCCATTAAAGCTAGCGCGAGAAGCGGCTGTATATATACAGCAAAGGCAAGGGCAAAAACAACGCTCAAAAACCGCGGCGCAAGATTAATAACAACATCACTTACGAGGTTCGCCAGCCAGTTGGAAGCTCTCGCGATTCTATTGGAGACTTCGCCGATTTTACGGGTTTTATGAAAAGACATTGGGAGTTCCAGAAGTTTGCCGTAGCCGTTTTCCATATATGCGCATTCCAACTCCCCATCCAACTTATTCCGCATTAAAGAAGATCGCCAGTTTACTAAGTCGCCGGATATTCTTACAAGAATCCACACGGCGATAAAATAAAATACTGTTTGTGTTTTAATTGAGTCAATTATTTTTCCCGCCAGATATGGTACGCTCGCGTCGGCCATCGCGGAGACGACGCTTAAAACACTCAAGACAAAAACAGCCCTTTTGTGAGGCCTTAAGTATTTTAAGACGATCTTCCACCCCTCTATTAAATTTTCTTTTTTAAACGCGGCCATGGGCGTATCAGTATATTATAACACGCCCCAAAAAGCAAAAGACTGTATGAGGCCACCCACTTTTGCACTCCTCGCCCGAATTAATAGTTTGTAATTGTTTGTTTG
>MFIM01000002.1 GCA_001780725.1 Candidatus Giovannonibacteria bacterium RIFCSPLOWO2_02_FULL_45_28
GAGTTTGTTTTGTTCTATGCTTTTTACAACCCCTTCTTCTGCTTGTTTAACCTCCGCTTCTCTTCGCAAATAAGGATCAAGCTGGCGCTCCAGTCTGGACACCTTGCCGCTCTGCACATAAAACCCAGCTATAAAACCGACAATAACGGCTATGATGACGTATAAAACTATGGTTTGCGTTGTTTGGGTTGGTTCCATGCCTTTAATTATACAGAAGTTCTGGCGACTATCTAGCCTCGTTATCCACAGTCTTATACGCGTCTCTTGTATATTTATTCCCAGCGTCCCAGCTCATCCAGCTTGTAAGCCCAGAGTCGTAAACGGCTTGAATTTCCGCGCGCACCTTCTCTGCGTCGTATGTCGCCCCTAGATCAAAATCCTGAATCCACGGGCGTAGTTTAGAAGGCCCGCCTTGACTCGTCGGCGAGGCAGGCGTTGAGCTCGCTGCGATTAAACGCTCTACCGCTTTAGACATTGAATAAAGCACTATCTCGTAAGGATGCGCGGCGGGGTTTTTGAAACCCTGAAAAGTCGGCGGGTAGTGCGACGGATAAACCATCGGAGCAATATAATCAAAATGCGGCGCGATTTGCTCCAAAACCTGTCCGATATTCAAATCATCATAGTTTGTGGCAACCATCCCAAAAACATCGGCGGAGATTGGGATGGAAATGTCAGCGAGCTGCGAATCTAGATAGGCAAAAAATTCGGAAAGAACCTCCACCTTATTTCTCTTAGCAGACACCGGAAACGCGATATCGGACATGTTTCCGTCCGATGGAAATCTGATGTAATCAAAATTCAGCTCGTCAAAACCTATTTTCTCCGTTGCACGCGCAATGCGCACTGTATAATCCCAAAATTCTTTGGCGGCAGGATCAACGTATGAAAGCCCCTTTTTATCTTTCCACAAAGTCCCGTTTTTCTTTTGGACAGCGATATCTTGATGTCTTTTAGAATAGTAAGGGTCCTGAAAAACAGTTATGCGGGCGATGACATAAATTCCCGATGCGTGCAATTCATCAACAAAACCTTTCATATCGGACACGCGGATTTCTTCCGACCCCTCTTTTTTAATATCTTCGTCTCCTGTATCAAAAGCCACTCTGCCGGTATAATCCTTAACGTCAATAACAATACTGTTAAGCTCTGATTTTTTAATAAAATTTACCAAATCTTCCCGCCACCATTTTGTGCTGGCAACCCAGCTAGTCATGTAAATCGCCTTGACCGGCTCCGGAGTTAAAATATGCTGCGGTTTCGGCGGTTCAGAAACCGCAACTTTATCCGGCGCATACGCGACATCAGATCCGTCAGTTTTTACAAGCGACCAAGAAGCCGCCGCCAGGACCACAACCCCGGCCGCAGCTGCACTGATCTTCAAATGTTTTTTCCAGCTCATTCGGCAATATTACGAGGGCCTCGCTCCGAAACGGACCAGAAGGAAAAAACCGCGATCAAAATGCCGCTGATGACAAACAGGATTTTTTTAAAGCTATCCTGAAAACCGGCATAATTCAAAAAAATAACCAAAAGGCCTAAAATCCCGTTAATCCAGTGTTTCCACATATATTTTATAGTAACACAAACCCCCTCACTCTGGTAGAACAAGGGGGTAATGTGTAAATACGCAGACTTTAGTACCGGTTTCTGAAGCCGCCTCCGCCGCCGCCTCCGCCTCCGCGAGGAGGGCGTTCGGTCATAGGCCGGGCCTCGTTGACGGTAATTTTTCTGCCGTCCAACTCTTTGCCATTCCACATGTCAATCGCCTTTTGGGCTTCGTCGTCCGAGGACATTTCCACGAAACCGAAACCCCTTGAGCGGCCGGACATGCGGTCAATGACAACCGTCGCGGAGTCAACCGCGCCGACTTGCGAGAAAGCGTTTTTCAAGCTTTCATCGTTAGTGTCGTAGGAAAGACTCCCTACATATAGCTTTTTTGCCATTTGACTTAAACTAACCTAATAAAACACTGCTTTGTAGGCAGACCTTCCCTACTAAAGACAATAAGAAGAGTATACACCCGCCAATATTAAAAGTCAACAGCGCTATTTTACCGCGCTTACGGAAATCAAATCTTTAAGCGAATTCCAGAGGGATGCTTTGTTGCGCATTTCTTTTTCGGCGCGCGGCCAATCAAAATAACCGCGGACTGTTTTTCGCGCGTCTTCCCCCGCCAAAATATCCGCATTTTCTAAACCAATTTCGTCTCCGTAATAAATCACATGCGCTCCGGGCGCTTCAAAAAGCCACCCAAACGCTTCCAGCGTTTTTTCTTTATCTCCCTTAAACATACTCCCTTGGCGCATGGCGATATAAGACCTAAAGCGAAATTTTTTTGCCGGATCAAAATAGTCCGCCACTTCGTTCACCTCGCTCGGCTCCAGGGTGGACATTGAAATCTCATCGTAGCTTCTTAAAAAATTCGCCCACGCTGAATTGCCTGGCATGCTGGCGGAAGCGGCCAGTGCCTTTTCAAAAGTTGACTTATCGTCCCTTTTCAGAGCAAGCCACATTCTCTCGTTTAAATAAAAGTTGTAAACAAGGTGGCATTCGTCCCCCGCCCCGAAATAACTTTTCATTTTTGAAATATCATCGTGAACTTCGGCCAGCAAAATCACGTCCGGAAAGTTTTTGTCTATATGTGTTCGCAGTTGCTTCAAAATTTCATGAACCACCGGAAGCCCTTTAGAATTTGTCCCTTCCTTTTTTACCAGATGGGAAACCGCGTCCAATCTGAATCCGTCTGCGCCGCGCGAAACCCAAAATTCCATAACATCAAGAAAAAAAACGAGGACTTTCGGGTTCGCCCAATTAAAATCGGCCTGTTCCGGATAAAAAGTTGAAAAATAATAGTCGCGAGTGATTTTGTTATATATCCAATTTTTAGGCTTTAGATGAGGAAAAGAGTTTATGGCCGATGCGTATTCTTTACCGGTATCGCTCCACAAAAACAGATTTCGCGAAAGGGCGTTTTTGTCCCGACTCGCCTCAATAAATAACGGATGATTTATAGAGGCGTGGTTTAAAACAAGATCAACAATTATTTTAATTCCCAACCCGTGAGCCGACTTGGTAAATTTTTCAAAGTCTTCTATGGTACCCAACTCGGCGCGAACGCTTTTATAATCGGAGACGTCGTATCCGTCGTCAACCATCGGCGACGGGTAGTGAGGAAGAATATGAACGCAATTTATGCCAAGAGATTTCAGATAGCCCAATTTTTCCGAGAGACCAGCGAAATTTTCGGCGAATTTATCTACGTAAAGCTCATAAATTACGGCATTTTTCCACCACATTGCGGGCTCATTCAAAATTTAAAAAGTCATTACCCCACGAACAAAATTGGCAAGTAGAGTGGACGGCGGGCTGGGAGCCGCGGAGGGTTTTGAGCGCGGCTTTGAAAACTTTATAAGCTTCGGCCGGATCTGTTTCAACCCTCCTCGGCTCAACGTTAAAAAGAAACTTTGCCTTGCCGGGCGGCAGCCCGCCTTCGCTCAAAGCTTCGGCGGGCGAGTAAAACAGCAAATACGCGAAATTTTTTGTCTTAAATCCGTTTTTCTCAAGCAAAAAAGTATAACAATTTAATTGGTTTTGATAATAAGTATGCGAATCTTCTTTCGCAGCCCAGCCGCGGGTTTTATAGTCAACCGGAACATAGTAATCATCAACAACGAGGCAATCATCCAGCGCGCCCATCAGCTCGGCTTCCAAATCGGCATCCGCCCAACGGATGCCTTTCATGTTAATCCGCCATTCGCGCAAAAATTTCGGATCATCCAGAAGTTTGCCCTCCACTTTTCCCGAAATCTCCGGCGGGAGCGTGCCGGCTGCGCGAAATTTATCAAAATATTTTTTAAGCACAGAGTCCATCCCGCTCGGAAGCGACGGGAAGGCTCCCGACGGCCGGTGGATGCCGCGGTTTTTTTCCAGCCAAAAACATTTCGGGCAATCCAAAAAAAGATTGAGCGTTGAGGGAGACAAAACCGTTCTTCCGTTTCTGTCTTTAGGCATAATGGTTTAATTCGTTAGTGTGCGGCATTTTGTTCGCATAAAGATAAAGTATTGTAGAAAGCGCGGCCAAAACAAAACTCGCCGCAAAAAAAGCGTTTTGCCGGAGCAAATAAGCTAGAAGCATCAACACCGGCAAAAAGAAAATCCGCGTAATATGATAAAGCGCTTCGCGGCTCAAAATAAAAGCGCTGGCATCAGGCAATGAGCGCGCAATTTTATAATATTGGCTGGACCATGCGACGGAAAGCGCGGCATCAACGGTTTGTCCAAAAGCGTGGCTCGCCACCACAACCAAAACCCCGCCGATAAATGCCCTTGAAGCCCAGACCAAAGAAAGCGCTAGAGCGGAATATCTAAGCGTTCGGCGGCGCTTTCCCTGGTCAGACAAAAAACCGACAAAAAAAGCAGTCAATGAGCTTGCCAAAAGCCCGGCAGACTGCACTCCTCCGTAGCTCTCAATTCCGCTTAGCGCGAAAAATATAAAAAGCGGCCAGACAATGACCCCGACCATGCTCGCCATCGCGTATCCGGCTCCGGACGCCGTAAAAGGCAAAAGCGCTCTAGCTGTTAAAAAATTCCAAACCCTCCCTGCTCCGATATCCGGCGCGGCTCTCCGTTTCGGAAAAAATAAAAGCGGCAATATCGCGGCGAATAAAACCAAAGAGCCTGTCAAAAAAACATACTGAAATCCGAATAAAACAATAATCACCCCTCCGATAAAAGGCGCGCCGATCGTCACCAAAGAAACCACTAGACTCCGCATGCCGACCTCCGTTCCAATATGGTCCTTATCCGCAGATCCGGAAAAATCCAGGTGGTAGCCTACATTAAACAAAAGTATGTTTAAGGCGTGCACCGCAGGCAGAGCGAAAAATAAAACAGGATACGTAGAAATCTCGCCCAATCCGAGAAAATAAATTATCGCAAAGGGGACGCTCAAAAACATCATCATCTTGTCGCTTAAACGCCTCAAAAAAGACGCGAACAAAAAAGTCAGCGCCGTGAAATACACTGAAATTAAAAAATAAAAAAATATTATCCGCCACAAAGGAAAGCCGAGCTGCCAAAAATAAATCGGCACAAAAAGGCTGATTAACCCCTCGCCGAATCCGGTCAAAGCCAGCGCTACATAAAGCGAAGTCATCTCGCGATTCCCGAAAAAACGAAAATGATGCCGTTCAAAAAGCATAGGCTTATTTTACACTAATAAAGCCCCTCCGGCGAGGTGTTGGCGAAGTTGTTTGAAAAAGTTAGATTATCCAAAATCAAAGTTGAGTTTGAAGAAACCAAAGCGGTTGAGCCGCCCGCCGGTGTTTGATGATCAGAAAATTCAAAATTTGAAAGCGACGAAGTCGCGCTGTTATAAATCTGCATCCCGACTTTGTAATTATTCTCAATTCTCCCATCCGACAAATCCACCCTTCCCCCAGTCACCGAAAATCCCGCGCACGAGGAGCATCCCGTCCCGTACCCTCCGTATTTCAAAGTAAATCCTCCGCCGTAAACATACCCTCCGGCATTCACCACAATCCCATGCCATTCAGCCGGACCGGAATCCGCAAGCGAAGTAAACAAAATGCTGTCTTTGTCCGCGCCTTCCAATTTCATCGTCCCGTTAATTTCAAAACGGGCGTTGTTCACCTCCCCTTTCCACACAGTATCGGCTTCAACAATCACAGCCGACCCAGCCGCAATTTTCGGATTATCATACGGAGACCTTCCTATTAAATAAGGAAGTCCGTTGGCGGAAAATGTTGTTGTTCCACCCGGCGTAGAAATCGTCTCAACCAAAGCAATACCGTTTTTGCCGTTGCCGGATCCCGAATTTCTAGAGAAGCCGCCGGAGCCGCTTGTGGAGCGCGCGGCGTAGTCCCGATTGTCCAAGAAAATATTATTCTCCACAGCAGCTGCGCTCCCCGTCAACTCAAGACCCATATAATTTTCCGAAAAAGTATTTTGTGAAATTGCAGGCGCCCCGCCGCCGACATAAAGCCCCGTCTGGAATGTCGTCGTACCGGCAGAAAAAGTGTTGTGTTCTACTGCGGAATCGGACAGCGTCAGGCGCGCGCCAGCGGAAAAAGAATTTTTAAATACAGAGTAAGAAACCGGCGTCGAATTGTTGATTATAGAAAACGCCGCGCGCCACTCTGGCGGCGTATTGCTGAAATACCGCCCGCCGTATTGAAACTTGGCGTAGCTAACGCTGGAATTTTGCGAATCGGCGGTAAGCCGAATGTTCTTCCAGTAATCCTGCTGGTCAGAGATTCTCGTAAAAATAATATTATTCGCTTCGGTGCCGTCCGCTTTCAAAGTTCCGTTCACTTCCAAAGATGCGCTCCCGCCCATCTTTACCGCCACCCCCGGCTCAATCGTCAGCGTGCGACCTTGGGGAATTACCAATGTTTCATTTTGCGGAATAATATATTCTTTAAAAAATGATTTCAGAGTGCGGTCCGCCAAAAGCGTCGGCCCCCGCGAGATTAAATAATGAAGCGAGTTGCGCGCGCGCGGAGTCGCTGTAAGCGCGTTGCCGGCAAAATCCAGCCCGTTTTTTACAATGCCGTTCGCGGATCCCCAATTTGCCAAATCCGTCCCGTCAATGTCGGGGTCAATTCTTTCCATTGAGGCCCTATCCGCTCCGGCATACCCGCCGCACCATTTGTTTCCGCACAAAACCGCCCTATCAATAGTAGTTGATGCGCGCGCAAGCGCCAAAGCCTCCCCGCTATTGTTCAGCGCCCAATCCGGCCCATCGTTTCCGTAAATCAAATCTGCCGCAATGTCGCTTACAGCATCGTCATCTTTTCTTTCAAGCAAAAAATAATCATACGGCTTAATTTCTCCGGCAAGCAAAATATTGGGTCTTGAGTCGGCCTCCGCGTAAAGCGCCCAGCCGTCAAGCGAAATGGCACTGGAGGTGTGGTTGTAAAGCTCAATCCATTCGTCGTTCCCGTCGGCTTTAGTGCCGGCCCACGCGACTTCGTTTATCACAACCGGGCGCGTTGAAAACACAACGGTTTTTGTTGTCTCCGCGCTTTCATTTCCGGCATTATCCACGGCTTTTGCTTTAAAAACATAATCCGCGCCGTCAAACGGTAAAATATAAACCGTTGAAGTCGCTGTTGTTGAAGCAAAATTCCAACCCGAGGCTGGTCCGCCTTGGGCGGAAAATCCGTCACATCCGCCAGCTGGCGGACCCACTTTTTCACATTCTACAATAAAATGATTAAGATCTTCCGCCGTACTTGACCAAACGACGCTTGCCGTAGCGCTCGCCAAAAGACACTTTTCTGGATCCGAAGAAAGCCCTGGGCATTCCGCGACATTCAAAAAAATATCAGGAGGGGTTGCGTCGCTTGTTGTAGTCGCGCCCTCGCCTTTCGGCCCGCCTGCCGGCGAGGCAAGGAAAACACTCGAGGAGGAAGGCGCCGGGCTCCCACCGCCAAACCCCGGCGAACCGCCGCCAACAGAACTTAATTGCAAAAATGATGGCGAACCATCACTTGGGGGCTTAGCCGCCAAGTGGGCCGCTTCACTTGGCGGTTTAACCGCCAAGTTGGTTACACCGCCCGGCTGGGGAACTCCGACGTCTAAGTTCGGATTAGTGCCGCCCACCAGCCCGCCTACCGAAGAAGCGGGGGAAACGCTCGGTGTTTTTGTAGTCTCAATGTCGAGTGTTGAGGGTGATGGCGGCGGTGCTGGCGGCTCGCTCTGCACGAACGCGAATATAACAGCGGCGGTATTACCGATTCCTTTCGCGACCGCTAAAGCCGCATTTCCTATGACTGCCGCGGTTGGATCCGCGACAGCAAACACCGTACTTTCAATTTTGTAACCCATAGTTGATGGCGGGGCGTTAAAACAAGTTTCGGAGTCGGTATTAGTTTTAGCGGCGAGGCCGTCAAGCGCGCGCGATACATCGGATACAATTTTATCAGACGCGCCGGCAAGGTAGGCGCGGATAAAATTATGTCCCGGATAAGTACTTTCGGCGTCATCCCCGAATATGGGTATATTTATATTTGAGGGAATAGGAGGCGGAGTGTGCAATTTTTTAGCAATTTCGGCCAATTTACGAATTAAAGAATCATTTGAGGAAGTAAGATACGCGCCGTTGCCAGCGACTTTATGGGCCGGCGTCGCGACGTTATATACCGCGATTGATTCTGCGGGCACGCCGCTTTCAACCAGATATTTGTATATTGAATTCGTATAAAGCGTGCCTTGCGAATGGCCGATTAGGAGGATTTTCTGCGTCGTTACTTCCGGCTGAATCTGCATGAGAATGGTTTTGAGATCGTAGTCGGAAATTGAACCGCCCAAAACCTGTGTCGCGCTTTGCGCCAAATCCCCCGCTCCGGCAAGATGAGACGGATTGTAGCCGGTGATAAATGTGATATTAGGGTTCTTACCAAACCTCTCTTGAAACGTTCGTTGGAGCCCATCTTTACTATCGTTTGCATCTTGCTGGGAATTCATAATTCCGTTAACAAATACAACCGTTGCCCCGGTATCGCTGCAAATGGCAAAAACACTGGTTGGCACTGTAACAAATACCAGTATTAGAGTGAGCAGGACGTATTTCATGATTAATTAGGAAGAGTTGCTGGATCTATATCACAATCCAGCTTGCCCTTTAAGTCTCCGTGCGAAACCATGTACCTTTCATATACCTCCTCAAGTTTATTCTTGCGCGCATCAGTATTGAGAATCAACTTTTTAAACGAATCCTCGCGCTCTATAGCAACTCTGATTCCTCCACCAAGTTCATATAAACAATTACCGGCCCTGGTTCTCTCTTGCGCCATTGCCACCAAAGTTTCAGAATTAAAAATTTGAGTCAGGCCGATTTGTAACGCCATCGCGTACTGTAAATAGGCCGCGCGGGTTTTCGCCGAATTCGGGTATTTTTTGAAAATGGCGAGCTCCACGTCGTCGCGGATGCCGTTATTGTTGGCGTCAACGCCTTCAATGGTTTTGTCGGCGTCCGCGCCGGGGTCCGGCGGAAAATTTTTTCCCACCACATCGTCAAGGGTGAGTTTTGAAGCGTGGATTTTCGCCACAACTTCGGCGGTTTTTTTCTGTTCAATCGCGTGCGGAATGCGAATTATTACAATCACGGCATACACAGCGAAAACAACAGCCGCCGCCCACAAAAGAATCTTTTTTACTCGCAAGTTCATGTTTTTCTAACCCTAGCTCCAACCCTATCCTTCGTCAAGTCTCTGTACGAGATGAGTACATTGGTAACACCTTGGCGGTTTTCTGGTAGAACTCCCAGGGCGTGTCATAACCGAGCGTTTGGTG
>MFIM01000003.1 GCA_001780725.1 Candidatus Giovannonibacteria bacterium RIFCSPLOWO2_02_FULL_45_28
ATTCATGTTATCATTACCGGCAAACAAACAATTACAAACTATTAATTCGGGCGAGGAGTGCAAAAGTGGGTGGCCTCGTACACTACCTTGACTTTTTAGAGGTTCGTGCTAATTTATATACAGATTTAAGGGTTGCCAATGCGCACATGGGTATATTGTGGGGGGTTGTGGTCGCCGTGGGTAAGGTTTGAAGACGATCTTGGTATAAGGCGGGCCCGCGGTATTTTAGAGGTTTTGGAGGCGAGAACCGGAAAAGAAACCGTGTTGTTTCATTGGGAAGATCACTTAAAACGTTTGGAAAAAGCATACAAGCGCCATCCAAGCATTAATTCAGACGCCCTGCCTTCGGGTGAAGAAATTAAAAAGAAAGCGAAAAAACTTTTGAGTGCAGGCCCCGCAGACGCGCTTGTTTGGATTACCGTAACAGCGGGAAGTTCGCGTGACCACAAAAAACCAATCGGCAAACCAAAACTTATTTTGGACATAACGCCATTTCCGGTTATAAGCGAATCGCCGCTGAAGCTGAAGACCATAAACGCGCGGCGGGAATTTCCGGAAATTAAACTCACCGCAGGATATGGTTACGCAGACTTTTATCAAGCGGAGGCGGAATCAGCCGGTTACGACAGTTTTCTTTACTGGAGCCCATGGGACGGCATTGCAGAAGGACCGTTTGAGAATGTTTTTTTTATAACCAAGGACGAGATTCTTGTAACTCCGCAAAACGGCATTCTTCGCGGTATTACTCGCCAGGTTGTCCTTGAGCTTGCCCGCGAACCAGGTTTATTTAAAAGCGTGGAAGAACGAAACCAAATTCACCTTGGTATGTTGAGTGGATTTGATGAGGCTTTTGTAACTTCCACTACAAAATGGGTGCATCCGGTTGCCTTGATTGACGGATACTCACATTTAAAAACCGGACCTGATACGAAAACGGCCTTATTGAGAGAGCGCTTCTTGGCATATCGCGAAAATTACTACAAAGAACGCGGAGCATAGACCACCGCGTTTTTTTATTTTATGATTGCTTTATGCCCAAACTTTATATCGTTTCAACACCAATCGGCAATCTGCAGGATATAACGCTTCGCGCGATTGACATTTTAAAATCTGTTGATTTTATTTTGGCGGAAGACACGCGCGTTGCTTTTAAACTTATTAAACATTTAAATATTTCAAAGCCAACCATTTCTTTTCATGCACACTCGTCGCCGAAAGTTTTAGATAAAGTTTTAAATTTATTAAAAGACGGCAAGAATTTGGCGTTGGTGACGGACGCGGGTACGCCGGGGATTTCGGATCCTGGATATTGGTTAAATAGTTACATAGTTAAATGGTTGAATAGTCAAAAAACCGCTCAACCATTTAACAACTTAACTATTCAACTAATCCCGATTCCGGGACCGTCTGCGCTTTCCGCAATAATTTCCGTAAGTGACATAGATCTTTCGGAGTTTGCTTTTTTAGGATTTCCTCCGCGCAAAAAAGGCCGCCAGACGTTTTTTAGGCGAATAATCCACCGGCTGGCGGATGAAATTCCGGTAATACTTTTTGAATCTCCGCACCGTATTCAAAAAACACTGCGCGAAGCGGAAGCTATTTGCGGAGATCATTACACGAATGTCGGCAGGGAGCTTACAAAAATTCATGAAGAAGTTTTCCGCGGCAGGTTGTCTGAAGCGCAAAAACATTTTATCGGCGAACGCCAAAGAGGAGAATTTGTTATAATTATTGATACCAAATGACCCATCGTTTTTATCTGCTTCAGCAATTAGATAAAGAAATCATTGTTATAAAAGACCGCGCAACGGTACACCAGATGCGGAATGTTTTGAAATTGCGAAAAGGGGAAAAGGTCGCGTTTTTTAGCGACAAGCCCGAGTACGCAGGATTTGATTTTGTGGCGGAACTTAAAAACATTGAAGGCATTGGCGCTTCAGGCCAAGCCGTTTTTATGCTCCGGGAAAAAACAGAAAACGCCAGAGAACTTTCTAAAAAAATGATTTTATATCAATCGCTCATCAAAAAAGATAAATTTGAATGGGTTTTGGAAAAAGCAACCGAAGTGGGGGTTTCGGAGATCGTTCCTGTCATATCGGCGCGGGCGGAGAAAAAAAGCCTGAATGCCGAAAGGTGCTGGATTATTTTAAAAGAGGCCGCAGAACAGTCTGGCAGAGCTGTGGTTCCAAAACTCTATAACCCCTTATCTTTTGAACGAGCATTAAATATGGCCGTGTCATCGGGCGCTAAAACTTATTTTGCTTCGGAATCTGAAAAAGAAAATATGATACACGGAGCCGGCGACAGGCAAATAAACTTATTTATTGGTCCCGAGGGTGGCTGGGAAGAGCGCGAAATTTTCGCCGCTGGCCGCGCCAATTTTGAGGTTGTCTCTTTGGGCCGCCTTACCCTCCGCTCCGAAACAGCTGCAGTCGTCGCCTCTTATGTCTTGCTCTGGGAATAATTCAAGCCCTCTTTATTAAAATATATTATATCTATTTACAACGATCATTGTATTTAGGTAGTATGGAGATTATGCCAAAACATAAGCCGATTTATTTTGCTGACCCGAAAATATCGGACGAAGTTAAAGATCGCGTAAGAGAATTTGTTGCTAAACATCCAATTGCTTCGTCAACCATTAAAGCATTGCTTGCTACAGCAATTTTGGGCGGGGTGCTAACGATAGCCGCCGTAGCGCCGGGAATCGTCGCTTTTGCTGGTAAGGGTTTGGCTATGGCCAAAAAAAACAAACAAGAGCGTTATCAAAATCTTTGGGCAAGATTTCACGCTTTAAAAAAGCGCAATGTGTTTGAGTGTGTAGGAGAGTCGCCAAATGGAGGATTAATTTATAGATTTACAGAAAGCGGCCGCGATCTGACTAAAAAATTATTACTTGAA
The DNA here is from genome assembly GCA_001780725.1 of Candidatus Giovannonibacteria bacterium RIFCSPLOWO2_02_FULL_45_28. Taxonomy (GTDB): domain Bacteria; phylum Patescibacteriota; class Minisyncoccia; order UBA11713; family 2-01-FULL-45-33; genus GWA1-44-25. The sequence continues at coordinate 2,902 of MFIM01000003.1, forward strand.
ACATTAGAAATAAAATCTTCGTCAAAATGGGACAAAAAATGGCATGTTGTTGTATTCGATATTCCGGAGAAGTATAAAAAGGCCAGATACGCTTTGTGGAGCCAATTAAAAAATTTGGGCTTTTATCAGCTTCAAAGAAGCGTATGGGTTCACCCATTTCCTTGCGAGCACGAAATTAAGTTTTTATGCGATATATTTAATATCCATCCTTTTGTTGAGGTTTTTACGACAGAAGATTTAAATAACGGGAAAATTTTATATCATTTTAAAAGTATTTTGCGAAAAACAGTTTAATTCTATACTACTTGTTTCCAATGATCGTTAATTATAGATAGTATGGTATTGCGCAAAAAATAAAAAGCGGGTATTGGGACTTGCTCCGTGATCCAGTTTCTGGATTTTACGGAGGTTGCCCCTCACCGCCTTTTGTGGGTATTTTGCTAATATCCTCAGGCAATTGATCCTGCAATAAATATCTTTAACCCAAAAGGCAAAGCCGGGCTTGCTAAAAGCACGCCCAACAGAATTAATGCAATAACCGCTGAAACATAAAAGAAGGCAACACCGCACGCATAGATAGATATTCGTTTTGGCGTTATCAGTCTGTTTTCTTGGTAGAGAAGATAAATCGTGCCACCAATTAACACAAGAGCGAAACTGATAACCCCACGGAATATATTCGGCGTCGTTGTGCCGAGAAAACAAATGCCGACTATTGCCATTGCTAAACCAACTAAACAAGCACCGTCTCTTTTGGTAATTTGCTCCATTTTTAACCTCCTTCTGTTTGTATGATATCATATTTTACTGACCTTGTCAATATTGCTCTAGATTTTGGGGTTTGCTAGGATAATTTCAAGCTGCAGAATGAAGGCGCGTATACGATAAGACCTTCAGAGGTAAGATAAGCGGCTTTTGGGCCGCTAAAATTATTTTATGATTACACGAAAACAAAAAGAAGAAGCTGTTAAGAAGCTTAAAGATAAGCTGGGCGTTTCAGGTTTTGTGGCATTTTTGAATTTTCATGGTTTGAGCGTGGCCAAGGCGACGGAGCTTAGGCGAGCGCTTAAAAAAGCCGGCGCTGATTATCTGGTTTCCAAAAAGACGCTTTTTGGCGTTGCGGCCAAAGAAGCTGGGTTGGAGGTTGGCCGCGAGAGATTGGAAGGCGAAATTGGGGCGGTTTTCGCCAAAGGCGAAGATGAAGCGCTGGCATCTTCAAAAGAAGTTGCGGTTTTTGCCAGAAAAAACAAAGATATGCTGAAAATTATCGGGGGATTTTGGAAAAAAGCGTGGATTGATGCCAACGAAATTAAAAGACTGGCTGCGATCCCCGCGCGCGAAGTTTTGCTTACACATCTTGCGTTTATGCTTTCGCAGCCAATTGCGAGTTTGGCGCGAGTACTTAGTGCTGTTGGTAAAAAATTAGAAGAAAATAAATAAGGTCGAAATTAGAGATTAGAAATTAGTAATTAGAAATTTTGTAAAACATGGCAGATTTAGAAAAAATAGTAGAAGAGGTTTCCAAACTTTCAGCTTTAGAACTCTCCGATTTGGTCAAAAAAATTGAAGAGAAATTCGGGGTCAGTGCGGCTATACCTGTAATGGCTGCGGCTGGAGGAGCCGGCGGAGCGGACGAAGCAAAGGAGGAGAAAACAACTTTCAATGTTGAGTTGAAAGCGGCAGGCGGACAGAAAATCGCGGTGATCAAGGTTTTGCGCGAGGCTCTGGGTATGGGCCTGGCTGACGCAAAAGCGATGTCTGACGCGGCTCCGAAGGTTGTCAAAGAAGGATTAGACAAAGCCGCCGCAGATGAGCTTAAAGCCAAGCTAGAAGCCGCTGGCGCGACAGTGGAGTTGAAATAAAAAAGCCATCGTTTTTTAAACTACGGCTTTTGTTTTACTTTTCAACTCTTGTTAATCGTTTTTATTTAATATAAAAAACGTCGCCATTTGATTATAAAGCGTGTGAGACACGGTTGCTTAGTATTACCCCGCCACAAAAATGGTTGAAAATTGCTTGTTTGAGTGTGGCGTTGTGCGCCATCGCAAAAAGCATTGATGAGCCTATTATGATTATAGCCATGTATTGCCATGAGTCGCCAAAAATCAAAAACGAAAACCAAAGCGGGGTGAGTCTAAATATAATCTCTTCAAGCAATTCTAGCACCGCGTTCTGAAAAAAATGCATTATTGCACCACCGCTAATAGCAATTTTCATACGTATACGCGCGCGCTCAAATCTGTCGCAATAAAAAGCGTTTTTGAAGCCAAAAGCCAAAAAAATTATAGTGATGCTTAGTATGGCGCCAAAAACCGCCAGTATAATGGTTCCAAGAATTCCGGGTTCAGCGTGTAGCCACAGTAATATTGTCTCCACTGGCTATTACCTCCCTTGCGTGAATTGTGGAAATTACTCTATTGAAATGATAGCATATTCAAATTACTTCGTCAAGTTTAAATTTTTTGGCTAGACAGCTAATATAGTTGAAATGAACATTTTAGAAAAACTTTTTGGGAGCGCGGCGAGAGTCAAGCTCTTGCGGTTTTTTCTACTTTCTCCGGAAAAAGTTTTTACCACAAAAGAAGCGGCTAAAATTTTAAAAATTTCGCGCCATGCGGTTTCAAAAGAGGCCGGATTTTTAAAAGCTTTGGGATTTTTAAAGAAACGCCAAAACGGTTTTGAGCTTTCCCAAATCTTCCCATACATTCTGGCTTTAAGGAATTTGCTTGTGAACGCATCGCCGGTGTCGCGCGAGAAAATGCTGAAGTTTTTTAAAAACAAAGGCAAGATTAAGTTATTGGTTTTAGGCGGAATATTCGCGGGCGACTTTGTACAAGATGTTGCGGAGAATCGCTTAGACTTGTTGATAGTCGGAGAGTTGCGGCGGGGAGCGGTTGAGCGATTTATTAAAAAAATAGAAGCAGAGGTCGGCAAAGAGCTGAACTGGACGCTTCTCGCAAGCGCTGAATTTGACCACAGGCTTTCTATGCACGACCGCATGCTTCGTGATCTTCTGGACTACCCCCATGAGTTTTTAATAAATAAATTGGGGCTGGAATAGTCGCGCCCTTAGCTCAGTGGTAGAGCGTTCGGTTCACATCCGAAAGGTCGTAGGTCCGATCCCTACAGGGCGCACCACGTTGGAAAAGTCAATGCCTCGCCCCGCCGCAGGCGGGGCTCGGCGACCAAATCGTACGGATTTTTCGGGGCAAAAAGAAATTCCCGATTCCGTTAGAAGCAGAAAAGAAAAATTTCATAAGATTCTCTCCAAGGAGCGGCACTTGCCGCTCCTTGACTTTTATGGTCTGATATGCTATCTTTGGCTGAAGCTTCGGCATGGTGCTGAAGCAGGAATCAACCCGTACCTTGAAAGGAGGATAGCGGATGAAAAGCAAAGCTGGATTGATTGCCCTTGCCGTCAAGGTGGGGCCGAAAATCGTCGCGGTTCTCGCGAAGCTAGTGAAGGGTTTGAAGGTCGGCAAGGTGGGTCTCGCAGGTACATCAATGGCGTCTTACGCCTACATGTTCACCTGGGAGTTCGCCGCGATGATTATGTTCATGTTGTTCGTTCACGAGAGCGGGCACATCTGGGCGATGAAGCGGTGTGGCGTGAAGACGAAAGGGATTTACTTCCTGCCGTTCGTCGGTGGCGCGGCTGTCGCGGATGAAGAGTTTCCGTCGCGTGGCGCGGAAGTGTTCATCGCGATCATGGGACCGATCTGGGGCTTCGCTCTCGCGTTACTAACCGGCCTCGTGTACGTAGCTACCGAGAATCCACTCTTCGCTGCGGCGGCGAGCTGGATGGCGATGGTGAATCTATTCAATCTTCTGCCGATCAATCCGTTGGACGGCGGCAGGATCATGAAATCCATCGCCTACTCGGTGCACTCACGTGTCGGTCTCGTGTTTCTCGTGATCGGCATCGTCGCGTCGGGGTTCCTCGCGTTCAAAGTCGGTCTCGGACTGTTCGTTTTCTTGCTCATCGTCGGCGGGCTCGAGCTCGTTTTCGAGTATAAGAGGCGCACGGAACATCCGGCAATGAACGGCGCGACGATCTTTGGATCAGCCATCGCGTACGCTTCCGTCGCGGGCGTCCTGTGGGGGCTCATGGCACACATGGAGCACATCCCCGGAGCCGCAGCAGCAATGGAGCTACTGAAGGGCTGATCATGAGCAGGACATCCACTCATCACGGCCACCGACTTCCGAAAGGGAACGGTGGCCTTTTCTTTTTGAATTTGAAAGAACAAAGAATTTGCCGCCAACCAACACATTTTTCAATAATTTTTAGATTGAAAAATGTGTTGAAATGAGTTATCATTAACTCATTAGAAAAACTTGAAACCCGCCTGCATCAGCTATGCTGAAAGCATTGCGGGCAGGTTGTCATTCGTGCGGCTCCCCGATACCATCCGCCTTCGGCGGAGCTACGGGGCAGGCCGCCGCAGGCGACGAAAGCGGTTCGGACTAATTTAAGTATCCTGCACCAAATTGGACTTTTCGCGCTCTCGTGCATCAACCTCCGTTTCTACTTCAGAATTCTCGGAGGTTCCCGCCTCGCTCGCATAGCGAGCGGGCGAGGCTCGCCCAAAGGGCGGCTAACATCGTCTAATTGCCCGTACAGGGAAAGAGAGGTTTTTTAATCACCAAAATCAATTCTTCTGAAACCTAAATGTTATTTTGATGGTTTGGTGGAGGTTCTAACGTTGTGGCCGGGCGGTTTGACTTTTTCAACTACGCATGTTATCATCTTCGAAGTGTTGAGTTCTCTAAAATCTGAATAAAGGAGGTATGAAAAGTGGAAAGAATCAATCAGTTTTTGCCTACGGTGATTATTCTCCTATCCATTTCGATGTTCCTGTTTCTGTACTTGCAGATTCTCTTGCGGAGAGCATGGAAAGACAAACTCAAAAATGTCGAGTGGGTGACGAAAAATAAGTGGAGAGTTGTCCTATTTGCGGGAGTGCCATTTGAGAATATCTGGGCACCAGTTTTTGAGGAACTTCTGTTTCGAGCACCCATCATTATTGCGTTCGGTGCGCTGTCCGGATATGCTTGGTTGGGCATTGGCGCATCGGCGGTACTTTTTTCCGCAATTCACTACTTTGGAAAGCACATCTATTTCTTGGATGTTCTAGAGAAAAGTGGAAACGGCAATAATGATACGAATAACATGGCCGAGATGGTTTCTAATCTCCAGAAAGAAAAACAGGGCGAGATGAAATTCAGAAAGCCGGCAGCAATTGTTGCAACCCTGATTTTGGGAATTGTAGCGGGATATTTCGGTATCAAGTATCAGTCAATCTATGTGAGTGTGGGCATACACGCTGCATGGAATTTGTTCATGCCGATTTTTATCTGGATTGTTATTTTGCTTTCACTGGCTCTCTATTGGAAAGTTGGGGACACGTGGAGATATAAACTGCGTCGTCGTCGCTCGATCTACTAAACATTGTCGCATTTGCCAATATGGCTTCCTACACAGGAGCCATTTTTTTGTTTACATCGTGTATGTTATGTATATTCCAAAAGGTGTATCATAAAAAATCCTCATTCCTGCTTTCTATCAGCGTTTTATAGCGCTTCCGCCGTATTTTAAATTGTCATCCAAAGGATCAGATAATGCCTTGAGAGAGGTTCTAACGTCGTCTATAAAAGTGCTCCAAATTGGACTTTTAGCGCTCTCGCACAGCAATCGCCGTTTCTGTTTCAGAAATCTTGCGGGTTTTAACATCGTTTAATTGCCTGCATAGGGAAATGAAACCTTTTGTTGCTCAAAAATAAAATTTTTTGAAAAAGAAATGGTTTTTAAAGAGTTAGGGGGAGGTTCTATGCATAAGGCCAGATACATATTG
>MFIM01000004.1 GCA_001780725.1 Candidatus Giovannonibacteria bacterium RIFCSPLOWO2_02_FULL_45_28
CAATCTTTTATAATTAGCTAGCGCTTTAAAAGTTTTCTCAATCTTTTTCATAATATGCCATTGTAGCATAGAACTTTTCGTGCGAAAAGGTATATACAGAAATAAAATAAATAGCCGGTAGCGATTTCACTCAACCAGCTATTTCATCGCGAGCCATTCGTATATACGCCAAGGAAGCAAGCGCAAAATGATTTCCCTCGGCAACAAAAACTCCAAACGTCTAGTCCACCATGCTTCGGAAGCCAAATCGCAGAGATTTTCCTGCCAATTATCTGCCTCTGCGCAAAAACCTAGTTTCTTTAAATCCCTTACGCAACGAGTCGCATGATGCGACTCAGCTACAACCAAAATATTCTTCCAGCGATTTTTTTTAGCTTCCGGGACTAGTCGCAGCTTGATTAGTTTCAAAGTGGTAGAACGACCCGAAACCTTTTCCGATAAAATACAACCTTGATAAGATACTGCTGGCAAATCACCGTCGGCGAAAATAGGTATATTTAGTTCCGAACCGCGCTTAACAGCTCTTGTGATAATCTTGATGTTTGATGTCAACTCGGTTGGTAGCCCGCAAGGAAACGGTACTACTACATCATATCTCTTCAATCAAATCACCTCCTTTTTCAGATTTTTGGCTGTTTTCTGCCTTAATTATACACCCGTCCAGTGATAAAGTCAATAGCACGTTTTGCACGGTTTTGCCAAGTGTGATTTTGGACTTTTTGGAGAGCGTTTTGGGAAATTTCGGAAGCAAGCTGCGGATTGGACAAAACCTCTTTAATCGCGCGCGCCGAATCCGCCGGATCATTCGGTTTGAAAAACACCGCTTCTTTTTCGGTCAAAATTTCGCGGAGCGACGGCAAATCGGATGCGACAATTGGCCGGCCGGAAGCCATGTATTCAAAAAGTTTCAACGGCGAAGTGTACTCTTCAGAAATTTTGAATCCTTTTTTATTCGGCAAAACCAAAACATCCGCGGCTTTAAGCCAAAGCGGTATTTCGGAGTGCGGTTTTTGACCAACAAAATGAAGGTTAGAATAAGGCAACTCTCCCACCATACTTCCCCCCACCATACAAAAATCAATATCCTTCAGTAACCTTGCGGCCTCAATAAATGTTCCAGCCCCCTTCCACTCAAAAAGCTGGCCCGTGTAAACAGCAATTTTCTTGTCTTGCGGCAAATCAAGCTTTTCGCGAATTTCAAATTTGGAATTTTGAATTTGGAATTGATCCAAATCCACCGCGTCCGGCAAAATTAAGATTTTATTCTCCGGCACTCCGAATTTAACGAGTTTGTTTTTAATAAAACTGGTTAAGACCAAAAGCGCTTTTGCTTTTTTCCAAATACGCAGCAGCAAAAAAATTGGGGTGGGCGCTTCGCGCGTAGGTAACGAATGGATTTCTAAAACAATATTCTTAAAGAATAATCCTGCAGCCCATTCGCGCGTGTATAAGATATCGTATTTTCTGAAAAGCAGATAAATCGCCGATGAAATTAAAAATGTTATTGTCTCGGCGAAAAATCCAAAACTCCCCAACCCAAAAGTAATCAAATCCAACGTCGGAAGCTTTGTGATCTTAAAACTCCTCCGAACCCCGTAGTATTCAAACGGATCTTGTTTAATGGGATTTAATCTACGCGGCACTAATAACTCCACCTCCCCGCCTTCGCCAAAGCTTCGGCGGGCAAGCAACTCTCCAAAACTTTCGCACATTTTCATTATCTGTATCCCGTGCGCTTTTTCTGTGGGAATCCTGGCGTTGGCGATGTAGATAAGTTTTTTCATATTTTTACCTTATAAATCTTCGCCCAAACCTGAAACGACAAAATAGACCACAGAACATTAAAATTATACTTCCTGCCCTCAACGTGATCTTTTAAAATTTTATCAATGTTTGCCCAATTAAAAATAGGTGCGGTTTCGTTGTAATAATCGCGCGAAAGAATGTGTTCGGCCGCGGCGCGGATTTTCGGGTTTCTAAGCCACTTCGCCCCTGGAGAAAACCATCCGCGTTTGGGTTGATTTAAAAGAAAATCCGGAATTCGCCCGCGAAACGCTTCTTTTAAAATTATTTTTTTATCAAATAAACCCACTTTATACTTCAATGGGACTCGCGCGGCAAATTCAATCAAATCCTTATCTAAAAGCGGCACTCTCGCCTCCACCGCCGAAGACATAGACATTTTGTCAGTCCGCATCAACGACTCGTCCACCAACCACGTTCTGCGATCTACAGACATAAAAAGCTCTTCAAAAGTTTTAAACGGATTGGATTTAAAATAGTGCTCGGTAAAAAATGAATAACTGATATTGCGGTCAAAAAACTGATCACTCATAACTTCCCGCAAAACCGGATCTTTTTGGAACATAAAACGAGCGAACTTGCGGACCCCCTCCGGTAAAACTAAAGACGCCCCGGGAACATAATTCAATGCGCGGCTTAATCTGTATCTTTCATACCCGCCGAAAAGCTCGTCGCCTCCGTCACCGCCCAAAACAACGTCCACCCATTTGCTTTTGGTAAATTCAGCGAGTTTCATCATCGGAATCGCCGTAGGATTTGCGATCGGTTCGTCCAATTGATAAATTGTTTTTTCAAAATATTCCGAAGCGTCGTCTTCGGAAAGCAAAATTTCATGGTGATTGGTGCCGTAATATTTGGCCGTGCGGCGCGCCAGATAAAAATCCTGATTAAATTTTTCCTCATCGCTCTTATTCGGCAACGTGAACCCCACCGAAAAAGTATCAATATTGCTCCGCGCCTCGCGCATCGCGTCCAAAACGGCGCTAGAATCTATCCCGCCCGAAAGATAAAGCCCAATCGGGCGGTCGGAAATTAACTGGCGCTTAACGGCTTTTAAAACTTCTCCGCGTAAATCCTCGGCTATTTTTTTAAGCGGTGCGTTAAAATATTCAACTTTGTCAATATCCCAATACTTCATCAGCTTAAGCTCGCCGCTTCCGTCTTTGGCGGATAAAACCCCGTAATGCGCGGCCGGAAATTTATAAATTCCTTCAAACATCGTGTGAGGCGCCGGCGTATATAACACCCTTAAATAATGATTAAAAGCGCCGCGATCCAGTATCCGCGGAACGTCGTGCTCTAAAATCGCCTTAATCTCGGAAGAGAAAACGAATTTATTCTGGCCTAAAAAATAATACAGCGGTTTTACTCCGATGGGATCACGCGCCAAAAAAAGCTCTCGTTTTTCTTTGTCCCAAATCGCAAAAGCAAAAATGCCGTTTAGTTTTTTAACGGCCTCTGGCCCCCATTTTTTATAAGCGGCCAAAATAACTTCGGTATCACTTAGGGTTTTGAAGTTATAAAAATTTGCAAGCTCTTTTTTTAGCTCTTTAAAATTATAAATTTCCCCGTTGAAAACAATGATCAACCGCTCGTCGCCGCTTTCCATCGGCTGTTTCGCCGCATCGCTTAAATCAATTATGCTCAAGCGGTTGTGGCCAAGCGAAATTTTATCATCCAGAAAAATACCCGCGCCATCAGGACCGCGGTGCCGCGTTGCCAGATTCATTTTTAAAATCAAACCCTCGTCCTTAAAATTAAATCCGTTTATCGCGCACATATAAAATTTGTTTTTTAATAAGCAAATACATGATATAAAAATGCTGCCACAAAGTTAAAAGTTGAATCCGCGGCGGCATTGAATCTTTAAATCCGTAAAGAAGATACATTTTGGGAATCCTATATAAATAACCGGCGATAATGCGCAATCTCTTATAAACGCACCAATAAAAAAATCCACCCCAAGGTCCTCCGCCGGCGGTATCCGCCTCCCAATTTGCATACATTTTCTGATACTTCCAATAATTTTGAACGCGCTCTTTGGGCCAATGAAAATCGTAAAAACTATTAAGCGCGCCGACTTTATATTTTTCTTCGTCAAATACCAATCTGTCGTGCACCTTGCCCTTAAAATACGGCTTTATTTTTCTATTTATAAGTCTTGTCTGGTAAGAAGGGTAGCTTGCTTCATGCTTTATTTCCATGCCGTCAAGAAAAAGGCGCGTTGGCATGCGGTAAACGAAAAATTGAAGCGTCGGATCAGCGGTGATTTTTTGTATCTCTTCAATAACTCCGCGGGAAAGCGCATCATCTGAATCCATAAAAAAATACCAATCGTAAGAAGCCGCGTCCATATTTCTCTGGCGCACGTTCGCCTTGTCTTTCACGCATCGCAAATTGGGTTCGTCGGAATCATATTGCTTCACGATTTTCGCGCCGTACTCGCGCGCGACATCTAAAGTATTGTCTGTTGAGTTGCCGTCGCATATTACAATCTCGGCAAAATCTTTCACCGAATCCAAACAACGCCGGAGCGTCCGGCCGGAATTAAGTGTCAGTATGCCGATAGAGCAGGGAATTTTATTCATAATTTTTTTACTATCTTTTCTACTAAATTATCCAAGTCATGATTCTCTACTATAATTTTGCGCAAAGACATATCTCTATTTAAGTGCGTAATTCTTTCAGCAATCAAATTCGCATCTTTTGGCACAACTTCAAGCATACCGCGGAACGCCTCGCTCGTAGTAACAACCGGAAGCCCGCAGGCCATCGCTTCTAAAACAGCTTTATCAATACTGCCAGTTTCACTGGCGTGAAGCAAAAGATCGTGGCTGCTATAAACATCCGGCATCTCATCATAAGTTTTTGCGCCCAAAAAACTTATGTTTTGTCGTAAGCCTTTTTGCTGAATTAAATTTTCCAGATTTTTTTTGTAAACAAGATCAGCGGGCGTAATCGGCGCTCCTATTATATCCAGAATTATGCCGCGACTTTTTTTTATTAAAATTGCAATAGTCTCAATCAAAAATTCGTAATCTTTGGATGGAGTTATCCGCCCAACGCCTAAAAGCCTAACCGCCGTTTGGTTCTTGGAAAAATCTTTGGGCTTAAAATGCTCAATGTCAATCCCGTGGCCAGTTACAACTATTTTAGATGAATTTAGGCGGCAGCTTTCCGGAGATGCAGTAAAAATTTTTGTAACAAGTTTTTCGGCGATTCTCAACAAGGGCGTCACCGATTTGTGTGTGTACCATAGATAGAGCCTCTTCCTGAAAATAAAAGCCGGCAGCCACGCCAATATCACCCAAGCGGGGATCATGTGAACAAAGACGGCATCGGTTTTCGGCAGAGTAGAAAGCAGATATTTATAGAAGTTGATGTAGCGCCCGATTCTGCCGACTTTTTTTTCTTTACCTAAAGAAAAAACCTGAACATTCGCCGGCAAATTATGCTCACCGACAAAATTTGCAACAACAAAAACATTGTCCGTTTTCTCCGCAAATTTCTCCAGCCACCGATGAAAAAACCCCAAATTATCATCTTCCTTATCAACTTTTTGAGTAAGAATGAGTAGATTCACAGCGATTTTTGCCAATGATGATTTTTGGCCATTAAAGCTAATTCGGCCTTGCCTACGCCCAATTCTTTGCTGGTTTTCGCGTCGAGGCTTTCAATAAAACCCCAAATCCGTTTTTTGACCGCCGCAACAGTCTCGCCAGCTTTAACCCTCAGCGCTTCCACTTCCAAAAATAAACCGAGACTGCGAACGCTTTCTAAAACTATTTCGTATTTTTGCGTCTTGAAGGTTTTTTTAAGCATTTTAAGCGCAATCAATTTTTTCATGCCCAAAGCCTCAATAATCTTTTTTGCGGTATGAAAATCGCCAATCGCCGTTTCTAACTCATCAGAATAAAGCCATTTGCCGCGCCTGTCAAAAATATCGTGTTTATGAGTTATGTAAACCTTGTTGCTCTTTTTTCTTATCCGAAACGATTCAGAAAATTGCCCGCTATTTCTAAAATACTTACCTTTGCGCAACGGGTCGTAGTAATAAATATCTTCGACTAGAATATCGCCAACGAACTTGCTTACTTTGCGCAACTTCTTCTCTAAAACTTTCTTTTTGCTCAAAACTTTTACTAATATCTCTATTTCTCTCATTGGCGTGAAATATTTTTAATATGGCGGTTCAAAAGCCACGAACTGGATTGCACCTTGCCTCCTCGGCCGACGTTGAAAACCATCTTGCAGCCGATTTTTTTGCAGACGGCAACTTCCGGAATATTGTTCGGTTTTCTGTCGCCGCCGTTGACAAAAACATGCGGACGGATTTTCAAAAGTTCCGCGCAGACACTCATGTCTCTCGGTTTTTTGCGGTGAGAAGTTAAAACCACATTATCAACTCCGGCAATAGCTTCTATTATTTCCTTTCTTTCACGTTCCGGCATAAAAGCGCGCCTCTTTTTCTGTTTAAGCCAGTTGTCATTGTTTAAAATTACAACGAGCTTATCGCCAAATTTTTTGGCGTCGCGAAACATCCGAACATGCCCAATGTGAATCGGATCAAAGCCCCCGCTTACCGCGACGATTTTTTGTTTTTTAAGCATAGATGCTATATTTTTACAATTTTTGCCCTGTCAATCTGCCGCGGACCGACTTCTTCCGCGTAAAAAACCAGCCCGCCGGATTCAAACTTTTCTCCTGTTTCCGGTATTCTGCCGAACTTTTCCAAAAGAAATCCGTTCACTGTTTTCCGCGATTTGATTTCCGTATTAAAAAAGTGGTTGACTTGCGAAATTCTTGTCTGGCCGTGCGCAATAATTTCGTTTTTAGACACTCTTTTTATAAGCTCCGGCGCAACATCTTTTTCATCAATAATCTCACCCACCAATTCTTCCAATACATCCTCAAGCCCAACCACACCGACGACATTTCCAAAATCGCTGACGACAACCGCCAAATGCGATCTTTTTTCCTGAAAATCCCGCAGAAGATCGTCGGCCAATCTCAATTCCGGCACCATCACCGCCTCCCTTGCATATTCGGAAACGCGCTTATCAAAATCTCCGGAAACGATTCCGCCAACAAGATCCCTCTGATGAACAACGCCGGTAATATTATTTGTGTCTGCCTCATATACCGGAAATCTGGAATGTTTCGCGCTCTTAATAAAATCCGCGGTTTCCCGCAGGGTTTTTGATCCGTCTATCATTTCAACAAACGGCTTTGGAGTCATCATGTCGCCGGCGGTTATGTCATTGAGTTTAAATACGCGCTGAATCATCTCCGCCTCTTGAGGTTCAATTGTTCCTTCGCTTGCGCCGACTTTAGTCAAAAGCGCAATCTCTTCTTCCGAAGTCATAAACGGCGAGGCGCCGATTGTAAACGGCTTTGTGATTATTTCGAAAATTTTAACAAGCGGACTTAAAACAAGCGAGAGCCACACCAACGGAATCGCGGCGATTGGGAAAATTATATGGCTCCAGCGTTCGCCGATATTTTTCGGCAAAATTTCAGAGAAAATTATTGCCAAAAAAGTTAATATAGCCGAGAACACGCCGACCCCCAAATTTGAAAAAAGGCTTGCGGCGTAAGAACCGACCAAAATGCTGCCCGCGGTGCTCACGGTTGTAGAAAGTATCACAAAAGTGGCAATGGCCCGAAAGGGCTTTTCACGGATTTCTAGCGCGAGTTTGGCCGATCTCCCGCCGCGCTGCGCCGCAACGCGAGCTTTTGTTAAGGAATACGAAAAAAGGGACGCCTCTACCATAGAGAGTATCCCGGACAACACCACTACCCCGAAAGCCAATAAAATCAAATTTGACATATTTCAAAACTTTTCTTATATAACCTTAAATACTCGTCTTTTGTTTGAATAGAAATGGGTCTCGGCGGCTTAACTTGGCCCGCCTCGCCCGACGCGAGTCGTGGCGGGCCCGCCAAAGCTACAAGCAATTTATCAGCTAAATCCTTTTTATCGCCGACTTTGAAAATATTTTCCGGTTCTAAAATTTTAGGCGCGATGCCGACGTCGGATGAAATAATTTTTGCTCCGACCGCAGCCGCTTCAACCAAAGTCCGACCATAGCCTTCATAGTTTGAAGTGAGTAAAAATAAATCACAAGTTTTGTAGTAAGATGCTAAATCTTCAGTGTATGGCGCAAATTTAACATTTTCTTCTAATTCTAAATTCTTAATTCTAAATTCTAAATTCTGTTTCTCCGGTCCATCACCAACAATTAGTAAAAGTGGATTTTGTGACCCTCCCCCAAGAGGAGAGATCGAATCTCTCCTCTTCTCCCCTTGCATTGCTTCAATCGCCAACCCAATATTTTTTTCCCTTGTTATCCGCGACGCCATCAAAATAATGAACCGCCCGGGATATTTTTTGTGAAGATCGGTTTTGATTGGTGCGGTGCGAATTTTTTCTGTGTCAACAAAAATTGGAAGCACGTTGATAGCCGTATGGCGTACGCCGTATGCCGTCAGGCTTGACTTAATTCTTTCAGAAACTACCCGAATGCAATCTGCGCGCGGAATCAAAAACTTCGCCAACAAAACCCTCATTTTGTTAGACGCCGAGCTTCTAACAAAATAGGGGCTAAAAATATCGGCGTGAATCTGCATCTGCCACGGCATATAAAATAATTTTGAAAAAATCCAAGCTAAAAGAGAGTGCTCAACACCTTGCGCAGTAATAATGTCGTAGCGCCTGCGCATTAATTTTAGACCGCGAAAAAATCCGGAAATAAATCTAAAAATATTTCCGTAGCAAAGCAGAACATCTAACGTTCCAAAAACTTGCCGATATTCTTCCGTTCTTTTTCCGGTCTCCGATTTCGGATCCAAAACCCCCGGATCACCGCTTATCATTAAAACGCGCATAGCGTAATTATAACTTTTTGACATCAAAAAGATAACAAATTGTATGAGGCCACCCACTTTTGCACTCCTCGCCCGAATTAATAGTTTGTAATTGTTTGTTTGCCGGTAATGATAACATGAATT
>MFIM01000005.1 GCA_001780725.1 Candidatus Giovannonibacteria bacterium RIFCSPLOWO2_02_FULL_45_28
GCCGTCCATACCGACATTAATGCAAGTATATAACCCGCCTTGCGGAATAAAGCATTTTACATTCATATATTTCTTTATTGCTTCCACAAGACATTGAGCCGCTTTTTTGTAATCATTTGAAACATTTTTCAAGTATGGCCGCAGTGTATTGTTTTTGATAGCCTCGCCCAAATATCTTTCCAAGGCCATTTGGTGCAACGTGTCCGGACAAAGTATTGTTGAAGACTGAACCGAATCAAGCGCTTGTACAATTTCTTCGCTTGCCTCAACCCATCCCAAACGGCGCCCCAAACTTCTGCTCCACTTGGAATTGGAGTGTACGCTCAAAAAATTGTCAGTCGGACCCCATGAAAAATATTCCGGTGTTTCGCCGTCATTAAAAACAATATCTTTGTACGCAAAATCAATTACAAGAAAACTGCCTATGCTCTTTACGGCTTCGTGCGCCGCTTTCACAAATTCATGCTGGAGAATTTGCGATGTCGGATTATCGGGAGAAGCCAATATCACCACTTTCGGTTTTTCTTTTTGTATATAATCAACAAATTCCTTAATATGTTGGCCTGCGTTGAATTCCCAAGTATCAACATCAATTATCGGAAAACGGATAATGCCGGCATTGGTAGCGGCTATGATTTGTGACGGATAATTGCAATATGATGGGTCCGGGAGTAAAACTTTGTCGCCCGGATCAAGCAAAACAAACATTAAATCAAACAGCAGTTGGGTTGAATTTGCGCCGATGGCGATCTGGTTGGATTCTAAATTCGTAACCCCGTAAATGTTTTTTTCATATTCAACCAGCGCTTCCTTGCAGCCTAGCCTGCCCAAAGTAGCCGAATAGCCGCCGGATGCATGCATAAGCTCATCATCGCCGGCAATATCTCTGTATGCTTTTTGCAATTCCGCAGGCGCTTTGTGATTAACCCATCCGCCGGCAAACGATATGACATTTTCCGGATTAAGCCCCAGAGTTTTAAAATACGTCGGATTGGCGTACATCATTATCTGGCGCACCGGAGACATCGTCCTTTTAAAATTTTGAGATTTTTTTGATAAAACTGGTTTCATTTAATTGTAATGATATAAATATGTGTTATAAAACAACATAAGAAATCCAAGAATCAAACGGAAATCTTTGAATACGCAAATCTTTAACTCCTATCGTTTTTAAAACCGCCAAAGTTTCTCCTGGAAAAGTGTCGGCATTTAATTCATCAAAGACAATCACGGCCCCTTTCGGCATCCTCGGCTTCAAAAGCTCAATAGCAATTTTAGTCGGTTCAAATACGTCAAAATCAAGATAAAGAAGGCTTACTATTGTTTGCGGATTGTCATTAAGATATTTAGGCAATGTTTCTTTTGCGTCTCCCTTAACCAAAACAACTCTCGGGTAATGGCTGATAAAGCGATTAGCGTCGTAAAGTTCAATGCTTTTTTTCAAATCTTCGTATGAATCGGCGGCAAATCCTCCTTTTTTAGAATAAATAGAGGTTCCTTTTTTATCTTCTTCTGATAACTCCGTAAAGCCAGCGAAGGTGTCAAATCCTATTATTTTTCTTTGGTTATTAACTGGCTCAAAAATTGCGCTTAATTGGGCAAAAGCCATTAACCCCCCCCCATTGTAAACCCCGCACTCTATTATTGAACCTTGAACATTAATAATTTTCTTAAAGATTTCATATTTGGCAAGAAAGGTGGCAATGCTTTGTCTTGGCACATATTTTGTAAAATTCTCTAATTTTTCCAAATTAGTTCCTATGCTGTTTTTAAAATAAGTTTCTAGGTCGTTTCTGTATTGGACTTCTTTTTCCGTCGTTGTGTTGGGTTCCTGTATTTTAGTAAACTTGTCTTTTTTCATATCAATAAAATGATAACGATAATAATAGATGCTACTATATTACATAATCATGCCGCCGTCAATCCCGACAATCTGGCCGTTTATGTAAGAGGCGGCGTCGCTCGCCAAAAAAACAACAGCGGATGCAATTTCATCCGGCGTCCCCGCACGGCCAAGAGGTGTGTTTTTAATAAGTTTTGCGCGTTGTTCCGTGGTAAGATCGGCAACCATATCAGTGTCAATTAAACCAGGGGCAATGGCGTTCACTGTAATGCCAACGGGCCCAAGCTCTTTGGCGGCCGATTTTGTCAAACCGATTATCCCGGCTTTGCTCGCGCTATATGCCGCTTGACCGGCATTCCCGTGCGTGCCGACAACGGAGACAATATTAACTATTCGGCCTCCGGACGCCAGCATCAATTTAGCGGCTTCTTTCAGGCACAAGAATGTTCCTTTTAAATTAACGTTCAATATGTTATCCCAATCTTTTTCGGCGGTGTTCACTATAAGACTGTCTTGCCTAATGCCAGCGTTATTTATGAGCACGTCAATCCGCCCAAACTGCTTTTTTATATCGCCGAACATCTTTACAACATCTTTTGAATTGCTAATGTCAGCTCTTATTGCAACAACCTGCTTGTTTCGTTTTTTTAGCTCATCAATCACACGCCCCATTTCAGCTTCGCGCTCGCGATAATTTAATATAACGGAGGCTCCGGCCGCAACAAAAGCGCGTGCGATTGCGCGCCCGATTCCCCTGCTGGCGCCGGTAACAAGCACTATTTTGCCTTGTAGAATATTGCCGTCCGCGTTCATCATACATAATCGTTTTTATTAATAATTTCTGTGACTACCGCGTCCCGCCATCCGCCATTTCTGAAAACATAATCATTATATCTGCCAACCTCTTTGAATCCCAGTTTTTTATGAATATAGAGCACCGGGTTATCGCCGATGGTGCTGCCTCGCAGCGAATGCAATTTGAACACATCAAAAGCAAGTTTGATTATGGTTTGGAATAACACAAAACCGACACCGATATTTTTGCCGTGCGGATCAGCATAGGCGCCGAAGTAACAATGCCGATTTTTAAAATCAACGTCGTGCAGAGCGACAACGCCGATTGATTTTTTGTCCTTTTTGGCCAACCAACAAAAGTGCGTCTGATTTTTTGCAAGTTTTTTAATAAAATCGGAATGCTCTTCTTGGGTTAGAACGTGATTGGTAAACATCTGGTTTCTCACGTCCTTATGATTTCGCCAGGCAAGAACAAGGGCTTTTTCGCTATCATTCAGATTTACAAAGTTAATAAGCGTTAGTCCTGCAATTTTCAAATTTTCCCGAAATTTTTTGTATTCGCGGATCATAATGTTTCTTTGGGGCGCAAAAATGCGACAATCTGCCTTCCCAGTCCCAGCTCGGCAAGCGCATGAAAATAATTAATTGCTTTTTCAACGGAAATAGCATGAATTAAATTATCTATTTCCAAGCGGGCCTTATGGCACGACGCGCCTTTGGATTTGTCTTTATAGTAATTGGTGTTTTCATTCAATAAATTAAAATCTACAGGATGTTCTGTGATAACAAAAGCGCTCTCCCAGCCAGCGGCGTTTGCAAGATTATTTAATCCGTCCTTGTTGAAGTAAGACAAATGGTCCGGCAAAACCACCCAAAACTCGTTTTCCAGATATTTTTTTTCAAGCAAGTATCGCTGCAATACAGAAAAGTCGTTTGGAACTTCAACCACCAAAACGCCGTCCGGATTTATAAGCTGTCGGCATTGTTTTAACAGCTTCAGCGGTTCGGTCACATGCTCCAGCACGTTGTCAAGACAAATCACGTCAAATTGCCGATTCAAATGAATGAATTTTTGGATTGAGTCCGCGAAATCGCCGACTACAATATTTTCCAAGCAATCCGGATTGTGGCGCCTGCAGCCGAAATCGCTAAAATCCAAGCCTGTTACTGTCCAACCAAGCCTTTTGAAATACTTCAGCGTCCAGCCCTCCCCGCATCCGACATCTAAAAAAGATTTGGCGGTGCTTGCAAGATATTTTTGAATAACGAAATGCTTTTCTTGGTTTTTATTATCAAAATAGCGGATCTCGTCTGCGGAATACTCGTTTTGGTAAGCACCCATTGATTCTTGATAATATTTTTTTGAATAAAATTCGCCCAGCTCCGCTTGGCTCGGCTTCTTTTCAACCTCACAGTACCCGAATTTATTTTTAATAATTTTTAAATTTTTATTCATACAACATAAAAATAAACCCGCCGGATGTCCAGCGAGTTATCACGCTTGTGAATACTTATAAACGCCGGACTCAATTTCAGCCACCCCCTTTCCTTCAAGCTCAATGCGCCGTTTCAAATCCTCACTACTGTAAGCGTCCGCAATAATTTTTTCCCAACGATTCCTGTCGTACTCCAAAACTATTTCTTCCGCCGAACTCAACACAATGCGGTGTTCTTGTAATAATTGTCTCAAAACAAACAAATCTTCGACAGCTTCAATTATAGCCTTTGTTCTTGGCAGGTGCCACCCATTGGAAAGTATGGTAATCTTAACAAATTCTTTCTGCTGGATTATTTTATTGAGTTCGTTCAATTGTTTGAAAGTGTTTCCTGAATTCGTCTCGGTTATAATATTCTCCTTAGCCACGCCCAAATCAACCAATTCGTTTCTTATAACTTCGGCCGCGGGTGGGACACCCGAAATATCCGCCAATTGCCCCTTGCCGCCCAAACAAATGATGGTTTGGCGCGGATCATTTTTATATAAATGACTCGCTGCAACCACTCTTAGCCTGTCTCCAATTGTGCCAAATTTATCTCCCGCCTCGCCATAATTGGTGGTGCGCCATTTCCCGTTGCTGTCCTTTTTTAATCCGCCGCCCAAAATTGCAATGATATTAATGGGTTTCATTTTACTTGCGCTTCTTTTAAGAATTTTGCATCTTCTTTAAGCGATGTCAAATATCCCTCGTTTCTTTTGATGTGCTGGTTAATTGAAATTGATTTTGGATTTCTTTTTAAGAAACTCAAAATATCCCGTAAAGTAAAATATTTATTCTTTTTATATAATGCGCCGAATATTTTTCGCACCAAAATCAAATCATTCGGCTCATCAACCGTCAAACGAAGATGCGAATTGTCTTTTGTGCTGCGGACATTGCCTATGCGGAAAATTTCCGTGTGCTTGTAAATATATGCCGTGACATGCTCGCGCTCGGAGAGCAACGAGGCGTTCTTCCAGGCTCGCTCAAGCGCTTTAAAAGAAAAAACTTCTGTATCCATTCCGTCCGGAAAAGTCGGCGGATATGTATTGCTTACATAATCAAATTTATTTTTATTGCGTTTGTAAAAATTGATTACTTTATCTACAATCGCCGGGTCTATGATTGGGCAATCGCTGGTAACCCTTACAATAGCATCGCCGTCTGCCAGCCGGCGGATTTTAGCCGCCTGATAAGTGCGGTCTAAAACGTCTTCTTCGGAGCCGCGGAAAAAATCAACTCCGAGCTTTTTGGCGACCTTCACAATTTTTCCATCTCGCTGTTTGGTGGTAGTTGCAACGATAATTTTATCCGCGGATTTAACTTTTTTGAGGCGCGAAATTAAATGCTCCAGCAGGGTTTTGCCAAAAATTTTTTTTAACACCTTGCCCGGAAGGCGCGTAGAGGCCATGCGAGCTTGGACTATAATCGCAATCACCATATTGGAATATAACGCATTATCAAGTGCTTTGGTTTGTGTTGCGCTTGACGACTTTTATAGATTTGTTATAATACTAACCAGAATTTAAAAAGGGAAGGATGGGTTGAAAGATGCATTTTTTTCTGATAGCAAATGACTATGGAGAGTCTCTCTGTTTGGATAGCATTAGCTCGGAATTGAAACAGCGCGAGCACACGACTATTGAAGTTTTTGGGAGAGGAAAAAATCTCGCACTGACGGAAAAAATAGTTCAGCAAGCATTAGATGCGGACGTATTTATTACTGCTATCTCTGAATTCAACGAAGCGGAGGTGGCACTGGCAAAAAATGTGTGGAATCAAAAACCATGCATGCCGACTGTTGTCTACGCTCCGGGAAGATACGCTTTTCGCAATAAGGGCGCTACTTCTCTTCGCGGCATTACCGACCTTCTTCTTGTGGGAAATACGGACGAGGTTGAGGAAGCAAAAACGCTGTATCCGAGAGCGGCGCAGGTGGCGGCGGTTGGAAATGTTCTCCATGAAAATTTTTATCCGGAGCTTTCCATGGCAGAAGCGCGGAAGAAAATAGGAGTCGGAGACAATCAAAAGCTTATCTTCGTCCCGGGCGACAAACGGCTCGGCATTAACTGGCCGCTTTTCCATTCGGTAATTGAAGCCGCGCACCGCGCGTGTGTTCAGCGGCATTCGCCGATGGTCGCAATCGGCATTCATCCAGGCGATCAATATCCAATTGACATGTACCACGACGCTGAAAAGTATAGCCGCAACGTTCCAGTTAAGATTTTCATGCGCGACATCCTGACTTCGGCAATACTGGTAACGGCTTGCGACTTAATGGTTACTGCAGTATCATCGCTAGCCACAATGGCAGCATTCCAAAGAAAGCCAATTATCGGCTTTTACTTTGAAAATCTTTTGGCCGACGCTGAAGACGCACAAGGCGGCAAGCCGCTTGAATGGGAACTTGAGAGCAACAAAGCCGCTGAAGTAGTGCGAGGAGGATCAGTGGACCTATTAGCTGAAACAATAAGCAGGCTTCTTTCGCCAAATGGTTTCAGAAAAATGCGAAGGCATCAAAAAATAGCTTACCCCGAAGCACCAATCCCAGGATCAACGGCAAAAAAAGCCGTTGACATCATTACTCGGCCAACCTTTAATGGTTAGCCGTTTTTTATGTTAGCCTCTTAAATCCGCTGTGCGCTATCGGACCTTCAAGAAGGTTGCTGGTGGTTTTATTTTCTATTGACCGCTTTATTATTCCAAAAACTTCGTCTACGGCTTTGAGATATGACTTAACATGATTTTCTTTGTGGGCGTAAGAAACATAAACGCTCAAGGCCGCGAGATATCCACGCTTCAGCATCTCCTGAATGAATAGGGTTTTGAGCGCCTGATTAATTTTGCCTCCGCCAGCCGGCGGATTGAATGAAAAGGTAATAAGCGGATTCGGCCCGACAACAGTAATATCTAAACCGTGCTTTTCGGCCACAGCTTTCCACCCCTTCCCAATCCTCTCCCCGATTTTTCCCAGATGTTCCGGCACATGTTTTTTCTGCATCTTTTTAATAGTAGCCAGCGCCGCCACAGGACCAACCGCTTCCGTCCAATAAGTGCTGGAGATAAAAGTTTTTTGCGCGGCGTCCATAACTCCCTTTCTGCCAATTACAGCCGCCATCGGATAGCCATTGCTCATAGCTTTGGCGAAAACAGCGATATCCGGGTTCACTCCGTATAAAAGATGTGCGCCTCCGACATTAAGCCGCCAACCTATTGAAATTTCATCAAAAATCAAAACAGCGCCGATTTTTTTTGCTATTTGGGCAACTTTTTTTATAAAATCATTTTTAGGCTCCGTGTGCCGAAGCGTTTCCATTACAATTACTCCGATATCTTTGTTTGCGGCAGCAATCTTTTCAAGCGCGGCTATATCATTGTAATGGAACGGGAAAGCGGTGCCTTTTAACCCGCGCGGGACTCCGGCTGGATCAAGCCCGGGCAATAAATGGCCGTCTAAATTTTTCTTGTCGGCCAAGTTCGCTGCCAAATACCAGTCATGCCAGCCATGATATCCGCAGAATGCAATCTTGTCGCGGCCGGTGTATGCACGGGCAATTCTTACGGCAATTGACATCGCCTCCCCGCCGGTCCGCGCGAATCTCGCCATATTCGCCCAAGGATGGAGCTTGCAAAGAATTTCCGCAAGCTCCACTTCCTCCGGAGAATTTAGCGTGGACATTGAACCTAAATCCGCCGCCATTTTAACGGCGCGATTTACGTCCGGATCGGCATATCCCAAAACACAACTCCCGACGCCCATCAATGAAAAATCCTCATATTTATTTCCATCCAAATCCCAAACTTCTATACCTTTGGCTTTCTTATAATAAGAAGGCCATCCACCAGGCAAAAACATTTCTGACCTTTTGGACAAGAGCTGGCTCCCGCCGGGAATTATTTTTTTAGCCCGCCTCCACAAAGCCGGCCCTTTTTTTATTAAAAGGTTCATATTTTCTTTGCACGAATTAAAACTTTTAAAACATTCTTAGCCGCCCTTAAGCCTTGGAGTGGTTCAGAGTTGTTTTTAATACAATTTAAAAAATGTTTTATTTCCTCAACAAACATTTTATTTAAATTTTTGTCTCCGCGATAAAGCTCTTTTTTTATTTTTCTGTCTTCAAAAATAAGGGTGTCCTCCCCGATATCCAGCGTCAGAGTGCCTTTTTCGGTCACAACCTCAATTCGATGCGTTGTTTTTTTGCAGATATAATCCGAAGCAATGCCGGAGATAACACCATTTTTGTGTTCCAACATCAACACGGCCATCTCTTCGCTTTTGAATCCTAAAGGATGCTTATCACTCAAAAGCAACGCCGCTTTTTTAATATCTCCGAAAAGAGCCGAAAGGTAATAAATTGAGTGGGTTACATGGTCTAAAATTACGCCTCCTCCCTCGGTTTTTTTCGCGATATAGCTTTTTTTATAATTTATATTTTTTCTGGCCCAAGGGATATAAAATCCCTGCGCCACACGGCAAAGCATCGCTTTGCCATAAACCATGCTTTTTAAAACACTTTGAAGTTTTTTAAATCCTTCATAAAAAAGAAAATTGCAAGCAGGCATCACAACTTTTTTGCCGCGCGCTACTTTTTTGATTAAAGCGTCAACGCCGGCTAAATTGTTTGAAAGAGGCTTTTCAATAAAAACATGCGCGCCGTAGTTTAAAGCCAAACTTGCCGTCGGCACATGCAAATGCGTCGGATTGCAAATAAAAACAATATTCGGCCGTTCTTTTTCTATGGCGGTTTTGGCGTTTTTGTATAAAGAAAAATTGCCAAGCAATGCAGCTACTTTTAATTTTTTCTCATCGGGATCAGAGACGACTAAATTTTTGTAACCTAACTTAAGTAAGTTTTTTAAATGCCTCGTCCCAATTGATCCCGCGCCAATAATCAAAATTTTCATGTGGATTTTAAAATCTTTATTAAAGTTTTAATCACGAAATTTTGTTCTGTGTTTTTGAGGCTTGGGAAAATCGGCAAAGATATTTCTGCTTCGTAAAATGCTTCGGCTTTGGGGCATAGGCCTTTTTTGTAGCCGAGTTTTTGATAATAAGGATGAAGATACACCGGAATATAATGAATTTGCGCTCCGATTCCGGCGTTGCGGAGTTTTTTTACAATTTCCGCGCGTTTATTCGCCGACTTTCCCGCGAAACGCAACGGATACAGATGCCAGCTAGAGCTCACGCCTACGTGCTCTTCCGGCAAAAGCAGATTTTTATTTTGCCTAATCGCTTCGCCGTAGCGCGAAGCGATTTTTTTCCGCGCGCTTATAAATTTATCCAGCTTTTTTAGTTGGGAAATCCCTAAAGCGGCATGGATATCCGTGAGCCTGTAATTAAAACCTAGCATCTGCATCCCCCGGCTCCCGATGCCGTGGTGTCTGAACTGTTTTAATTTTTCGTAATAAATTTTACTGTTGGTCGCAACCGCCCCTCCCTCGCCGGTAGTAATTGATTTTACCGGATGAAAACTGAAAGTAGTCATATCGGCAATGCTGCCGATTTTTTTGCCTTTGTATTTGGCGCCCAAAGAATGCGCGGCGTCTTCTATTAAAACCAGTTTACGTTTGCGGGCTAGGCTTTTAAATTTATCTAAATTCGCCGGATGCCCAGCGTAATCTACCACCGCCAATAATTTGGTTTTTCGTGTTATTTTTTTTTCCGCCTCCACCGGGTCAAGATTTCCATACTCATCAATATCGGCGAAAACAGGCCTTGCCCCAAGATACAAACCCGCGTTTGAGGTGGCCGCGAAAGTTAAAGGCGTTGTAATAAACTCGTCGCCGCGCCTCATTCCTGCAACAAAATATGCGGCGTGCAATGCCGCAGTGCCGCTGGAAAAAGCTGCGGCGAATTTTGCGCCGCAATAGTGCGCAAGCGCTCTTTCAAATTCCCCAATTTTCGGTCCTTGCGTCAGCCAGTCTGATTTTAAAACGCTTTTTACCGCCTCAATATCGGCGTTATCAATTGATTGATGCCCGTAAGGAATCGTTGCTTTAGCAACGATCCCGCCGCGGCGGGATGAAAACGTGGTTTTCATTTTATGAAATTATGCTTAGAAAATCTTCTTTGTTTAAAATATCCACTTTATTGCTGGCGTATTGAAAACTCTTCGGAATGTATCCTGAAGATTGGGGGTGCGCCGCTTTCCACCAATCTTGCGCCGGCTCAACCAAGTAGTATTTTCCAATGTCCTTTGTCCTTCTGACTTCGTCTTCAGTCAGCAAAACCTCGTGCAGCTTTTCTCCGGGCCTTATGCCGATAATTTTGATCTGGCAGTTAGGCGCCGCCGCCGAAATCAAATCTTTCACTTTCATGGCTTTTAGTTTCGGCACAAAAATCTCGCCCCCCTGCATCGCGCCGAGGGCATTCAGCACCAGTCCCACTCCTTCGTCTAAAGTAATCCAAAATCGCGTCATGTCCTCGTGAGTTAGGGTTACTACTCCCTTATTTTTTTGCGAACTCAAAGTTTCCACAATACTGCCCCTGCTACCTACGACATTGCCGTATCTCACGGCGCTAAAAAACGGGGGCGAGGAACTCTCCCGCCTGTAAGAGTTTGCGGCAATTAGCAGTTTTTCCGCGCAAAGTTTGGTAGCCCCGTACAAATTAATCGGATTGACGGCTTTGTCCGAAGAAATCAGCAAAACTTTCCCGACGTTGGAATCAAGTGCGGCATCAATCACATTCTGCGTTCCCAAAACATTGGTTTTTACGGCTTCCAGTGGGTTATATTCCAGCGCCGGAACTTGTTTTAAGGCCGCGGCATGGACAACAATATCCACTCCGCGAAACGCCCTTTCCAATCTTTGGAGGTCTCTTACGTCTCCCAAAAGAAACCTTAATTTGTCGTGATCGCCGAGCTTTAAGCGCATTTCGTGCTGTTTAAATTCATCGCGGCTAAAAACAATAATTTTTCTGCACAAATCCAATCCCAAAAGTTTTTCCACGAATCTTTGCCCAAAAGACCCGGTGCCTCCGGTAACCAAAACAGCCTTATCTTTGAGAAACCCGTAGTCCATAGTTATAGATTATAACTTTGAAAGACATTATGTAGTAACTTAAGCATTCTCCGGTATTTTAAATAAAGGGCTTTCCGCCAAAAACTTTTTTGAATTTTCTTGTATCTGTTTTTCCATATATTCTCGGTCAAAATAGCCTACCCATTTTATTTTTGGCAGCAGCATCCCGCCGTAGCGTTCTTTGAAAATACCTATAGAAATTTCTTTAGCGGTTGGGATATAAAACGGCTGCGGGCCATAAAACCTCTCTCCTATTTCATAAAATTTAAAGCCGTTTTTTTTATAAAAAAGCATGGCTTCCCACTCCAAAAGATGGCGCGGAGAATATTCTTTTTCGTATTTTTCAACGTTGGCTTGCGACCAACCGAAGGCCATGAGAAAAAACTCACCGCAATACAAATAACTTATCGGCGTATCACGAAGAAATGCGATAAAAAGCGAAGCGTGACCAGCACGGATTCCGTCCAGCATGGCATCCCATGTTGCTTGCGGGCGAGTCTGGCGGCCAGCCGCCGCGAGATGCGCCCCCTGAAATTGCCGGAACTGTTCCGGCGTCTCCGCAAAATTATTTTTGGAATTAAATACCCTGATTGCGATGCCCCTTTTCGCTCCCCTTTTTATGTGGCGGTAATGGTATTTCCCCAAATTATCTGCTAGCGCTTCTTCTGATAAAGAAAGGTCGGTTACCAAAGTGTTCTCCACATAGTAATGCAGGCCATAACGCAGCAAGCCAAACGAATTTTCGTTCGCCAAGCGGCCAGCTCCGGACATTGCCAAACTGTTTAACGGATGCCAGCCGAAGCTTATCTGCCGCGCATTATGCACATTTCCGTAAGATTGATAAATATCCAAAATCTTATCCAACGTATCACGATATGTGCCAGCCGAAATGTCGCATAAAGCAGGCGCTCCGCAGGGAGAATGCCCGAAAGAGATCGCGGCAATATTTTCTTTATCAAAAAAACTTAAAGCCATTGGACAAACAGCAACCGGTTCTTTATTTTTATCCAACAAAACAAACGATGCATTTTCCCTAACCTCTGGAAATTGGCTAATATAATTTATCCAGTGCCAAGTATGGTAATAGCTCGCCGACCCACCCACTTTTTGGACCCAGCCGTCCCAAACGGCGGGATCAACATCTTTATAATAAATAATTTTTGGCTCCATATTATCCAGCGTTTAATTTCTTTAATTCGGCCTCAATAGCCCCGGCGATATTCTCCGAGTTTTGCCGCACGCTTATTTTGGAAAGAGAAGTCCGCTGTATGTAAGGATGAAAATACGCTTGAAGACTTACCCTGTCCAGGCACGTCAAAAAATTAATGATTTTTTCTTGGGATACTTTAAATCCGTTTTTAATTTTTTCCAGCGCCTCCCGGCAAGATGCCGCGTCTTTAATTTTAAATACGCCTTCCGAATGCTGGTACCATGGGTAGCCAAAAATCAAAGCCGGCTTTCCGCGTAAAATCGCCTCCCAGCCAACCGTACCGGCCCCTGTAGCCACCGCTTGCGAATGGCGGATTAATTGGAAAGAATCCGTTTCTATCGGCACAAGTCTTACATTCTTTAATTTGGCGATCTCCCTGTAATATCCTTTATATCTGCAATCATAATAATTAAGCCCACGCCGCAGCCAGACAATACGGTGCTCTTTTACATAAACCAACCAGCCTTCCGGAAGAACGGAAGCTAAAGTTTCAACCATCAAAATCTGGTCGGAAAAAACTCCGGCCTGCGGGCAAGTCTGCGCCTCCGGCTGGTATTGCAAAGTAACGTAAACATATTTTTTACCGAAATCCGGCGCTGATTGGACGGAAAGGTGCTCTTTTTTAAGGTTGGGCCCGAACTGCCTTGGCAAGTAAGTAAGCGCTTTCCACAATACGGAAATCTCCTTAAGCACGGTGAGCGTCGTCCACAAAGAACGGAGCTTTATTAAAAACTGGCTCAAACCTCTATATCTCACGAGATCCTCTTTTAGATAAAGCGGACTTTTGTCTCCGCCGTTTTCAGTTTGGCTTTTATAATGCGCTCTTGTGTCCGGATTTAAATCCGCCAAAGAAAATCGGCTGTACGCGTTTTCTTTGATTTGTTTTATCAGATCCGCCGAACCAGCCTTATAATCGTTCATCACTATCACCCAGCCGTTAGCGATCAAAATGTCTTCAAATATTATTATTTTAATTCCTAGTTTCCTTGCCAGATCGTATATGACAAAATCGTACACCGTGTGCGGTATAGACGAATAAATAATCGCGTCCGGCTTTAATTTTTTAATCACGCCGTACCAATACTGGAGAAAATGATGATAAAAATGCTTACGCTGTTCAATCGGGCTCCATTCAAACTTTTTGTGCATCATAGTCAGAATTACAGATTCCGTTTCATAAAATTGTTTTAAAAGATCTTCGCCAGGCGGCAAAAAATCTAATGTATCTATGCCGTCAGCCGGCTTGCCCGCAAGCGCATCAAAAACATTATGGAAAACAGTTTTCGGAAATTTAGACTTATCAATACTTTCATCGCGAAAATAAGTCCAATAGACTATTTCGTGCGAGTTTTCTTTTAGTTTGAGGGCGGCATCTATCAAACCGAGCTCTTTCCCGTCCCAGCTTATTAAAAATAATTTCATCCCGTTAAGTTCTTAAATTATAAACTTTAAAGAAATAAGAATCTTTGTCTTTTAGCAACTCCTTCGGCGCGCCCTCTTCAATAATTTTTCCGCCATCAAGAACCAACAGCCTGTCCGCAACCATAACCGTAGAAAGCCTGTGAGCGACAGCGAGAACCGTAACTCCCCCTTTCAAGCTTTCAATGGCTTTTTGGATGAGCGATTCCGATTCGTTATCTAAAGCGCTGGTAGCTTCGTCCAAAATCAAAACTTGCGGGCGCCTCGCAAGAACTCGCGCCAAAATAATTCTCTGCCTCTGGCCGCCCGATAGCAAAATACCGCGCTCGCCGACGGCCGTGTCAAATTTATTCGGCAAAGATTCCACAAAATCGTAGATGTTAGCCACCTTCGCGGCCTGCGTTATATCCTCGTCGGACACCGTGTCGCCGTAAAACTTTATATTGTTTTTAATAGTATCATTTAAAAGAAAAATATCCTGCGACACATATCCTATATTTTTCCGCCAATCCTCAATGCGGATATTTGAGGCATTTTCGCCGTCCAAGAAAATCTGCCCCTCCCGCGAGACATAAAGCCGCAAAATTAAATCAACGATTGTCGTTTTCCCGGCGCCGGATGGTCCGATTAACCCAACCATCTCGCCCTTTTTTATTATAAAACTTACGTCATTAATGACTCCGCCGGCATTATCGTAAGCAAAACTTACATTTTTAAATTCTAGGCGATTATTGAATCCAAAATTTTTGATTCCGCCGTCTTTTTCTTTGCGTTTCATCATGCCGTTCCTGTAATTGTACACGCTGGCCAAATAAGGCGCCGATGAATAAATGGCTTGCGCGCTGGATTGCGCTATCTGGATATAAGCCACTACTTTATTTATCGCATAAACGACTACCGCGAAAGAGGCAAAATTAAACGCAGTCGTTTTGTAAAAAAAAGCAAATATGCCGACAACAAAAATCGCGCCCATCGGCTGCAGAAGCGCGGATGTGGCATTTCTTAATATATCAATTTTCATGTTCAAATCTTTCAACTTATCAAAATATTTCCTGCCTTTTTCTATAATACGCGCCCCAACCATAGCGGCCTTTACCGTTTTCATGCCGATTATGTTTTCGTTGACGAAGTGCGCCAGCTCTTTATACAATTTTGCGGTTTCTTCGGATATGCTTGCGTTTTTGCGAAACAGGGGTTTCAAAATAAAAAGCACGGCCGCCCCCAACAAAAGCGTGAGCGTGGCTATAATTGGCGAGATGTTGACCACAAGCAAACTGTACACCGCCAAATTGGCCACGACCAAAATTGAGTCGCTGATATAAGCAAGAAGCTTGGAGCTGTGGTTAATATCCGTAGTTAAAACCTGATCAAGGTGGCCAATTTTCTGCCGCGAGAGATATGGCCAGTCGGCTTTCAACGTCAACGCAAAAAGCTCGCTTCTGGTTTTAGTTGCGTACATATAAGTAATTTTGGTTATAACAAAGTTCGCGAAAAACAAAACAACGGCCTTAATCAAAAACAGCACAATAATAAAGACCAGCAAAGAAGCGAGAGTATAACTCAAATTGAAATAAGCAAAAAAGTTCTCTATCGTTTTTGAAATTATATCGGTCCCTTTGACCGCGTCGCGGCTTACAAAAGCAAACAGGGGAATTATTGCGTTAATGCCGACGCCCTCCAAAATGCCGCTTACAAAACTCAAAATGGCCAATATAATTATCTGAAATTTATACCGGCCGAATTCTTTCCTGAAAAGACACAGCAAATCTCTTACGCTTGTTCCGTCCATGATTCTGGGATATGACCGCTTGCTATTGTGCGCGCGATGCCTTCGTCTAAAGTTATTTTTGGTTCGTAGCCAAGTATCCGTCTGGCCTTTGAGATGTCCGGAATCCTGTTTATGATTTCACGCGCGTTTTTGCGGTCCGCGTGCTCTTCTTTTACAAATTCTACTCCGAGATTATTTTTACCTGCCGAAGCCGTAACCTTATTTGCCAAATCCAGCATGCTGGTAGCCGCTCGGTCATTGCCGATATTAAACACGTGTCCATTTGCTTCTTTGCTGGTCAAAGCTAAATACACGCCCTCCACAGCATCGTCAACATAGCAAAACGATCTCACCTGTTTTCCGTCTCCGTTGATTATAGGCGGCGTTCCAATCATCGCAGCGCGGATAAATTTGGGAAGCACAAATTCCGCAACCTGTCCCGGCCCGTAAACATTAAAAAATCGGACAATGGAATAATCCAGCCCGTGCGTCTGATGATAAGCTTTTACGTATTCTTCTCCGGCCAATTTGGAAACTGCATATACTGATTTAGGAAAAGTTTTATCGTCTTCACTTATGGGAGTTTTCGCGGGTTCGCCATAAACCTCGGAGGATGAGGAAAGAACTATTTTTTTAATTCCCGCCTTAACCGCGGCGTCCAAAACATTGATTGTCCCAAGCGTGTTTACGTTGAGGCATTTTAACCGCTGGTTTTCCGTGCGCGCGACGCCCAACACCGCTGCCAAATGCACAACGTAATCGCAGCCTTTCATTGCCTTATAAAGCTCGTCTGGAAACATTATTGTGCCAACAATGTGCTCTCCAACCGTTTTCGGCGGCTGAAAAAGGTCAAAAGTTTTTACTTCCAAACCCTTGGACGCAAAATACTTGGCCATAGTGTGCCCAATAAATCCAGCGCCTCCGGTAATTAAAACTTTTTTGCTCATGTTTTATATTTTTTTACTATTTCTTGTATTGATGAAATGACGTAATTCACTTCTTTGTTTTTCAAACCCGGGTAAATCGGGAGCGACAGCGCGTTTTTCTCAAAAGCAATTGAATTTGGAAACTCATTGTCATTATAACGCCCCATGCCTTTAAATACATTTTGCTTATGCAGGCATGGATAATATAATCTCGCCTGGACGCCTCTTAAGCCAAGCTCATCAATAAATTTATCCCTATCAATAGATAAAGCTCCAGGAATCAGCATTATTGTGTAAAGCTGAAAATTAATATCTTTTCTGGTTCTTTCGTACGGAGTAACTATACAGCCAAGTTTATTGAGCTCTTTTGTGTAACGATGAGCAATGGACATTCTCATTGCCACAGCTCTCTCCAGCTTCGCAAGCTGAACAAGGCCTATCGCCCCCATCGTTTCCGGCATCCGGAAATGAAAACCGAATTCGTGCCACTGAAATTTGTTTATGTCATAAAAATTTCTGATTAGTTTGCATTTTTTTGCCAATTCCGCATTGTTGGTTGTAATCATTCCCCCCTCGCCCGTAGTCATCGGCTTTGAGGGAGTAAAACTAAAAATGCCGATATCGCCTATTCCGCCCACTTTCCTGCCATTATACTCCGCCAAATGAGCTTCCGCCGCGTCTTCTACGACAAACAGTTTGTGTTTTCTTGCGATTTTTAATATCGGATCCAAATCGCATGACTGCCCGGCATAGTGAACCGGAATAATAGCTTTGAGTTTTTTCCGCCTGCTGGCGGGCAGGTTTGCAATTCTTTTGACAATGGCTTCTGGGTCAATACCGTAAGTTTTCATCTCAATATCCGCAAATACCGGCCTCGCTCCAAGATATAAAGAAGAAGAAGCCGTGGAAATAAATGTCATATTAGGAACAATGACCTCGTCTCCGCGCCCGATACCCAAAGCCTGCTGGACCACAAGCAAAGCCGATGATCCGCTGTTTACCGCAATGGCGTATTTAACGCCGATTTTTTTGGCGAATTCCCGTTCAAATTTCTCCACTAAAGGACCGGATATCAAATAGCCGGATTTCACTACGCGGTAAGCCGCTTCTGGCTCTCTCCGGTCAAACCACGGCTTGGCCAAATTAATCTTAATTTTTTTCTTTGCCATTTGTATATAAATAACTAATCCAAACGCCGTAGTGTTACTTGCCATATTCGGGAAAAAACTCTGCGGATTCGTAAGCCAATTCGCTTTCTTTTTTTCCGGCAAGCGCGCAAAGCTCTTTATATTTCGGCAAATTATGGATTTTTTTATACATATAAAAATCCCTTGTTTTTTGGGAAAATGATTTTTTAAATTCAAAAAGCTTGTCGTCTTCGGCGCCGGATCGCCCGCCGCCCAAATCGTAATATTTATAACCCACCGTTTTCGACCAAACCACAATTTCGTCCACCACAAAATCGTTTGGCCTCAAGTCAAGAAGGGCTGGATCCGATGCACGCAAATAATCGTAAAGCGTTTCGCCGCATCCCAAAACCACCGAGGAGGCGGCTAATTTACCATCAAAGTAAACGTTAAATAACTCCGCGCCGTCCCGCAAACTTTCAAACATATCCAAAAAAAACTTTTGATTAAAATAATAAAACGGTCTTGTTTCTTTTCTGTGCTTAAGCGAAGCCGTGTAAAGATTAAAAAACTTTTTAATGCCGTCTTCATCTTTTTGGCGCACAACCTTGAGTCCGCTACGGTGTGCTTTATTTATATTTTTTCTTGCTTTATATAAATATTCTTTGCGTACGGATTCCAAATCCTGATTTAAATCTATGTATACAATTTTTCTATTAAACGGCGTTTGAGCATCGCTTTCATAAAACTTGTGGTTTTCAAGCATTGGATTAAGCCTTTGAAATTCGCTTACGATATTATTTTCTAAACAATATTTATTAAGCTCCGGCAAAAAGTTATTTATATGAATTCGGGCCGTCTCTATATTTTTAAAATTATATATCGGCCCGCCGTAATACCACGAAGAAACCATGTCTTTATACGGAGCCGCGAACGGTAAAGTCCTTTCAAAAATCGGCAGGAGGATTTTGCAGGCGCCGCTATCGTAATAAAAATATATCGCCCGCTCTCCGGTGTAATTTTGAAAGAGCCGCAAATAACGCGGGTCGGAATATATGTCCGCCTTCGGGAACCACGCGAGTATTTTTTTTATCTCGGCCTCGTCCTCCAGTGTTAGTGTTTTTAAACTATATTGGACCATTTGCCTAGAATTTTTATTATTTTGTCATCTGCATTTTTTTGGGCGTAAGGATTATGAATACGCGTTATCTTCCGCCTGAATTTGGCGGACATGACTCGCCTGAACGCCGAGATAATGCTGGCTTTATTATGGCCTGCATCAATAATATTGGCGACGCGTTCCCGGCCTTCCTGCCTTAAACCAATATTTACCGCCGGCAAACCAAAAGATGGCGCTTCAAAAAGCGCGCTGCTTGAATTGCCGACCATCGTGCTTGCCAAACTCATAAGACCTAGAAAATCTCTACGCGGAATACTTTTAAAAACGCGGAGATACGATAATTTTTGATATTTTTTTATAACCGCGATGATTTGTTTGCTGCCGGAATCGGAATTGGGATATATAAGCACGGATTGCATCTGCAATTTTTTTAAAGCCTCCATAGTTTGGCGCATCTGCTCTCCGGCGCGGTCGGGCTCCGTGGTAACCGGGTGCTGTACAACCAGCAAAACAGGACGGCTTAAATCAAGTTTATACTTTTTGGCAATCGCCAGTTTATCTTCTTTGCTGAAACTATGCTTCTCTGACATTCCGGGGTTACCGACCGCGAACACGAATTTTTTATTTTCGCCCATGCGGACGAGATTTTTGGCGCTTTTTTTACTTTCTGCAAAATGCAAAGTGGAAAACTTGGTAATGGCGTGCCGCACCCGTTCATCTATTGTCGCTCCGGTAGTCATATCTCCGCCAGATATATGCGCCACGGGAATGTTAAGATGTGAGGCCGCGATTGCCGCGGCAAGCAATTCTCCGCGGTCTCCGGTTACCATCACCAAATCCGGCCGTTCACGTAAAAACGCGCCGGTGATGCCGAGGATTCCGTAGCCGACAGATTTGGCCATGCCGGCAAGACTGCTGTCTTCAACATGCATATTCACTTTAGCCGCAATCCGGAACTTGTCCTTTTTTATATCCTCCAATGTAAAACCGTGTTTTTTGCTAAAATGCATTCCGGTCACAATTAAAGACAAATTAAATTTTCCGGAAGCCCGCATCTTAAGTAGCAATTCCTTCATTACTCCGTACTCTGCTCGCGACCCGGTAACATAAATTATTTTTTTCGTTTTCATGATAAAAGATTTTCTGTGATAAATTCATCTTTGGCAATATCGGCGGCGGCGAGCTTTCCGACGACTTGTTTATAAACTCGCGGCGGAAGACCCAAAGCCGGACGCTTATAAGCCAGCATGCCCGCATCAATCGTCTCTCTATTTTTAATGTCACGCCTTGCAACAATTCCCTTGCGAGTTGCTTTCCTCGTCTCAAGTTCCATCTTTGTGGGTTTCTTTTCAGGGTCGCCGAGCATAATGCGGGCATGTTCCGCTTGGCGGATAGCTTCTACCATTGCTTTGAGCTCACCCGGCAAAAGCGACATTCTGTGGTCGGGTCCGGGAAGAGTTTTGTCCAAAGTAAAATGTTTCTCTATCAAAACCGCTCCTAAAAGCACCGCCAAAGACGCGGCCTCTACCCCTTCGCTGTGGTCCGAAAATCCGACAAGGCACCCTAATTCGTTTTTAAGCGTGCTCATCGCGTTCAGGTTTAAATCTTCCGGCGGCGTCGGATAGCTTGAAGTGCAATGCAAAAGAATTACATCTTTATTGCCCAAAGCGCTGACTGTATCCAGCGCCTCTTTCACTTCCGCCAAATCCGCCATGCCGGTTGAGATAATCATGGGCCTCCCAAACGCGGCGATCTTCTCCAGCATCGGAATCGTAACTAAATCATTGGAAGCGATCTTAAACGCCGGCACATCAAGCTTCATAAGTAAATCTGCGCTAACCTCCTCCGACGGAGTTGAAATAAATATTATGTTTTTCTTTTTGCAATAATCCATCAAAACGCGGTGCTCTTCCTCGCCGAACTCCATTTTTTTTATCATATCTATGTACGATTCGCTGTCTCCCGTTTCGTCCTTTTGATAATCCACCTTATACGCCTTTTCCGTATTTTCTTCCTCGGCCTTAAAAGTTTGGAACTTCACCGCATCAGCCCCCGCGTCTTTGGCGGCGTCAATAAGTTTTTTGGCCAGTTTCATACTGCCGTTGTGATTCAAGCCCGCTTCTGCAACAATAAAAACCGGCCCGCAATCTTTCAGCGTTTTGGAACCAATACGAATCTGTTTTGCGAAATTGTGTTTGTTTTTAATCATTTTGTCGCCTCTACGCACCATAATTTTGTAATAGCTCGCCGGTTGTCCATCGTCCTTTTTGAATAATCAACTTTTAAGTCCCTGAACGGCAAAAAGAGTTGTTTTATTTCCGCAAGTTTAAAAAAGTGTTCCATCAAGATCCAATGCATATTTTTTTCTTCCGCTATCATCGTACCGAAAAATTTTCCTCCCGGTTTTAACACCCGATAAACCTCGCCCATTATTTTTTTGATATTTTGATACGAGTTACTCTGAATGCTCGCTATATCCGTAACAGAGTCAAAATAATTATCGGGCCAGTCCAATTTAACAATATCGCCAATTTTAAAATCGGCTTTAAGTTTTTCTGCCTTAAATCTTCGCCGCGCGATTTTAATCGCAGTTTTGGATCCGTCAATTCCGACAACTGAAAATCCTTCGCGGGCCATATACCAAGTTGCGGCACCAGTGCCACAACCCAAGTCCAAAATTTTAATTTTGCTTCGGTCCGGCGCCGCGTAATAATTTCGCGCCACAAAACGCACCAGCACCTCTGGCGGATATTTGCCCCACTCTTTGGAGCTGAAAACTTTTTCCCAAGTTTTATCCCAACTCATATTTTTTTAAAAACGCCCTATTTTTATAAAGAGTTTCTGCTAATTTAAAGTCTTCCATATCATCAATATCAACGGCTTTCCATTTTGGGGAAATATATGCGGCGGTTTTCCATTCCGGCTCAAAAATTTTATTTTTTAGAAAAAATTTCGTATTAACTATGTAAATCATCCCATCCTGCTCAAAAGCGTCCGGCAAATCGCCGCGGTTTAGCGGGCCGAGACTTACGGTTTTTATGCGGCTTTTTACAATGTTTAAAATTTGGTGTTTCTTCCTGCAAACTGACGTTAAAGCCTTGGTTTTTGCTCTCCTAAATATTTTCCAGCTTTTTAATATATCCGTAGAATCTCTCAATGGAGAGGTCGGCTGAAGCAGAAAAAACGCCTGCGGATTGTAATTTTCGCTTTTACGCAAATAATCCAGCATATGAACAACCGCGTCCGCCACGTTGGACTTGTCCCTGGCCAGCTTCGCCGGACGGAGGCAAGGAACCAAAGCGCCGAATTTTTCGGCCACTCCGGCAATTTTAGGCGAATCGGTGGAAACCACAATTTTATCAAAAAGACCGGATTTTTTGGCTTCTTTGATGGTGTAGTAAATCAAAGGCTTTCCGCAAAAATTTTTAATTGCCTTATTCGGTATGCCTTTGGATCCGCCTCTTGCCGGAATAATAGCTAAAATTTTTCTTTTTTTAGGCATTGCTGTAATATTTTTCTTCTAATGCCGAGAGCCTCTTAAAAAAATGCGGCGACGCGTTAAATTTAATTTTGTCCAGTTTCTTTTTTTTGACAGCGCCATTAAAATAATCCCGATTCGGCAACGCTTCCCTTTTTAAAATGCGCGCCATTTCAGGTAATGGTTGTTTGCCGATAAAAGTTCTTATCATTTCTACAACTTTTGCGGTTTGCCCCAAAATATCTTCGTAGCTCGCGAACAAAACCTTTTCCTGTTCTTCCGAAGAAAGACTTTTCTCGGCATTTTCATACCTTCGAAATAACGCTTCTATTGAAAGAATGGTTTTATCCATGTGTCCGAGTTTTTCGTATTCTTCGGAATTATTGAACACATACCAAGGCATAACTCCGTTTTTGCCTTCTGCCGGGATATTAAAATATTTGGGGTCTTTGCCCCATCTTTTGGTAGCTCCAGTATCGTACCAGGAACTCACCAAATCCACCGGACTGCGTTTTAAACTAATAACTTTTATTTTCGGGAAGCTGTCAAAATAAATTTTCATATCGGGCAAAACCTCGTGCACAAGAAAAAAACTGTAAGCTCCGCGTTTGTAAAAACTATTGAGTTCTTTGTCCGCATCTAGCTCTTTTGACCTCAAAAGCAGTTTTTTATAATTAGGATTATTCACAACAGACGATTTATCAAATATGCGATGGTTTAAGTTTCTGCCTATGAGCGTTTCATAACAGTGCATATCAATTTCGTGGTGCAATAATTCTTCGGCGGCTCTTTTTTCAATAAAACCCAATTTCGTAAAAAATGGGATATGCTCCAAGATGCCGCAAAGCTGAACCGGCTCAACATCAGCGAAGCCGTTTAAAATATTCGCGGCCAAAAATTTTCCGGCGCGGCCGATGCCGTCAAGCAAAAGCAGATTTTTTACCAGGGGTTTTCGCCGCCCCAAGATAATCTTGTTTTTACGATTCATAAATATTTATTTTTGAACTTTCAAATCCCAAAAAAGCAAGCAGTTTGCTTAAACTTTCTTCCATTGGCTCAATGACTGTTTTTACAGCAAAATCCGGATTTTCCGGAATTTCGTAAGGATTTGAAGCGCTCACGCCTATAAAATTATTTATTTCCCCAGCAAGCGCCTTTTTATACAAACCCTTAACATCCCTTTCAATGCATTTCTCCAAAGAACAATCCACAAAAAGCTCTATAAAATTTTTACCAGCCAAGCTTCTTGCCATTGCCCTGTCTTCTCTAAACGGAGAAATCGCGGAAACCAGGACAAAATCATATTTTTTGGATTTTTCTAAAGCAAGTTCTGCCAGCAATTTATTGTTTTCTCTGATGTCCGCGCGGCTAAAACCAAGATGGCGGTTGAGCGAGCTTCTTACGGCGTCTCCATCCAAAATCTCGCAAGTTTTACCAAAGCCCAGAAGCTCGTTTCGCAAAGCGCCCGCCAAAGTTGTTTTTCCGGAACCGCTAAGCCCCGTGAACCAAATTATTTTACCGATTTTGCTCATGGGTGCATTTTTTATTTTTCCACAAAAACTTTTTCGCCGTTTTTAATGGCAGTGGTAATGATGCCCGCGATTTCCGGGCGCATAAACCACGTCGGCGGCAATTCGCCTTTTTCAAATGTCTTGCGGGCCTCCGTGCCGCTTATGGATAATTTGTCCGCCTGGTCGTGATTAGGGCTCTCTTTCGCGTGTATATGCTTATCCAAGCTTTTTGAATAAAAAACTTCGTCAAATTTTACCGCTTTTATCCCGATATCCGGAAATTTATCAAAAATATCATGTGAAGCATTCGGGTGATAAAATTTTCCCACCCCGGTATGGTCGCGCCCGACGATAAAATGGCTGCAGCCGAAATTTTTTCTGCAAATCGCCGTGAACAACGCTTCGCGGGGGCCGGCGTAACGTGAATAAGTATTGAATGTCGCGAACACAACTTTATGTTTTGGATAAATCCCGTTCATCATCCTTTCATAACTTTTAATTATATATGAAGCGTTGTAATCGCCCGGCTTCTTTTTACCGACCACCGGATGCACGAATAATCCGTCGCAGTGTTCCCGCTCCATGGCGGCAAGCTGTATGTATTCATGGCTTCTGTGAATAACATTTCTGGTGTGAAAACCCACAACTCTTGACCAATGCCTTTCCGCAAAAATTTTTCTTACTTGGCGCGGGGTTAGCGCGTAAGCGGAATTTTCGGCCGGCCTTCTTTTTAGGAGAGTTATTTTGCCCCCCAAAAGAACCGGCTTCATATCCATAACCATCTGCACGCCGGGATGATCCGGACTATTTGTGCCGTACATTTTTGAAATGAATTCCGATTTGTCCAAACTGAATTTTTCTTCCAAATGCAAAATAGCCAGTGCCCCGCCGCTGCTATCAATCAGCGCTATGTCGTCCCCTTCCCGAACTTTGTTTGCCTCCTCCTCGGAAACGTCCAGTACGACCGGCAAAGGCCATGGAACGCCGCTTTCAAGGCGCATATTATCTAAAACGCCCCGCAGGTCCTTTTTCCCCATAAATCCCTCCAACGGGCTGAATACGCCAATCGCTATCTGCTCGGCATCCATCGCGGCATTTTCAGTAATTTTCAGTTTTTTAAGCGAATTAACATACACCCCATCCGGCGTTTTGCCAACCGCCCTACTGATCAGTTTCCCGCCATGCGGAGCTATTAAAGCCCCGCCTCCGCCTTCGGAGCAGGCGCGCGAAATTAAAGCATTAAGCATATTGATACATTCAATAGGATATTTTCCTATGGCGGTTTCGGCGGCCAACACCAGCCCGTAAGCGCCCCCCCAAACACTGTTTACGACGTCGTGGACTTCCGCGCGCGTAGGCTGTTTCTTTTCTACCATTGTTTCCAAAAGATTCGTGGCCACAAAAACTCCCTTACCGGATTTTTTCGCTTTTTTGATTATATCTCTCTGCAAAAACGGGATCTCTTCCAACGGCACCTCTTTGCTTAAATCTCCCCGGTCTATAAATAAAAAATCAGATTTGGAAATTATGTCGTCAAGATTATCCAGCCCGTCTTGGCATTCAATTTTTGAAATTATTTTCATCCGGCCTTTTGTGGTTCTTCTTACTTCGTCAACGAATTCTCCCGACCGCATAAATGAGGCAGCGATGTATCCGACGTTTTCTTTGAGACCCAATTCTATGGATTTATAATCCTTTGGCGAAAGGGGCGGCAAATTGTAAAATCTGCCCAACGCAGAACTTACGGCCACGGCTTTGTTGCTTCCTAAAAAACCCGGGGAAATAACATCGGCAGTAATATAACCTTTGGATATTGTTGAGGTGTCTTTGACACGCAAGGCTAGAGCGTCAAAATCCATATAAAGAATATCTCCCTCCTCAAGCTGTGAAATTATTTCTTTGGGGCGGAGAAAAATTTTTTCTTTATCGCCCGGCGGCGCATCTCCGCCGTCCCCGCCGAGGCGGACTTCGTCATTTTCATCAAAATAAATCGTTCCCCCTTTTAAATTACCGTTTCTTATCTGTGATCCTTCAGTGTCAATTATAAATTCAAGGCCATTTTTTTTGGCCAAGCCGACAAAATATTCCAAATCCTCTATTCCGGAGTGCGACATGTTGACTCTCACAAAATCCACTCCTCTGTCTTTTATTTTCCTTAAACTTTCCTCGGTTCGCGTTGCCGGCCCGAGAGTTACAATGGTTTTCACTTTCATGTTATATATGGATATAACCATGAAAGCTTGTTTACAGTTGCAAAGGAGATTTGCTTACGTAGGGCACGCCATGGCCGTAGTTTTAAAGAAACGATACGGGGTAAAAGATTTCTGCGGCTATGTAGAGCTCACTCCGAGCTTGGAGTTTTTGAAATCGCAAAAAGAAATAAAATACTCGGATTTTCTGCTGGAATCGGAACTGCGTAACGGCTATAAAACAGAAAAACTTGACCGCGATTATATCCAATTTTTGGGAAAAGAATACGGCCTGCCCAATCTGTGGCCATATATAGAAATAGATCGCACTGTGCGATATGGGCTGTATCTCCGCGACTATCCCCACAACACCCCGCCTTTCACGCATGAGGAAATGATGCGCATGCTGCAATCAAGCGCGAAAAAAATCATTGCTTTTCTGGACAAAGAAAAACCAGATTTTATGCTGTTCGCCGTAATAAATGATTTCACCAATATGCTTCTTTACCATATTGCCAAGAAAAAAAACATTAAAACGTTTTTTATCCAGACGGCGCGGATTAGAGGAAAGTATTCCGTTACGGAAAAATACGGCACATTGAGTTTTGTTGAAAATG
The DNA here is from genome assembly GCA_001780725.1 of Candidatus Giovannonibacteria bacterium RIFCSPLOWO2_02_FULL_45_28. Classification (GTDB taxonomy): domain Bacteria; phylum Patescibacteriota; class Minisyncoccia; order UBA11713; family 2-01-FULL-45-33; genus GWA1-44-25. The sequence continues at coordinate 26,508 of MFIM01000005.1, forward strand.
TTTTTAATCAACTTCAGGAAAAAAAGTTTTTTTTGCAGGAAAAACGCCTTGAGGCCGAGACCTTCCTGAAAAAATGGCGCGAACACCCAACAACGCATTCGCCCGTTGACGCGCCGAGCGCGAGGCCGCTCTCCCGCAAAAAACAATTTAATTTTCTTTTGCCGAATAAAATTATAAACACGGTTTACTGGATCGCGAAAAATACCATAGATTACTTCCGTTACAAAGACCGCGATTATTGTAAAAATCCATTTTATTTCCTCATTGACCGGGCCCGGCGCAAAATAAGGATTTTGGTCGGTTTTGAAGTTTTCTATGACGAATTTGACGCAAAAGACGATTTTGCGTTCTATCCTCTGCAGTATGAACCGGAAATGGCGGTTTCTCTTTTTGCGCCGTTTTACACCGACCAGCTGTGGCTCGCCAAGCAAATCGCAAGATCTCTGCCGATTGGCTACAAATTTTACATAAAAGAGCATCCTGCAATGTTCGGCTATCGGCCGAGAAATTTTTACAGAGAATTAAAAAAGATACCGAACGTCAAATTAATCAAACCGACAATAACAAGCTTTGAACTCATTGAGCGCGCCAAAATCATTATCACTCTCACCAATACATCTGCGTGGGAAGCAGTACTTTTAAAAAAACCGGCTATAACTTTCGGCAACGCGTTTTTCAACATACTGCCGATGGTTAAAAACTGCAAAGCCATCGCTGATCTGCCCTACATGGTAAAAGAACAGCTTGAAAATTTTAATTACGACGAAGAAGCTCTGCTGAATTTGCTTGCGGCAATTTTCCAAGAAAGCGCGGATCTTGACCTTGTGCAAATCTGGGATATAGAAGGCGGGAGCAACATGGAAAAGAAAAAGGAGGCCGTAGCGCCATTTGTAGACTTTCTTGCCTCTAAATTAAATTTAATGCAAATTTAATGACGCCGCACGAGAGAGAGAGAGAGTCGCACAAGCCGCGGACAAAATCCAGGGCTGGACATCTTACCGTGAAGGTTTTTTTCTTTATGAAACCGCAAAAAAATGTTCCGGGCGCGGAGTAATTGTTGAAATCGGATCCTGGAAAGGCAGGTCAACTGTTTGCCTGGGGCTAGGGTCGCTCGCCGGAAACAAAGTTAAAATTTACGCGATTGATCCGCATACCGGCAGCCCGGATCATATCGCAAGCCACCCCGGAGAAAAAATTTGGACTTTTAAAGAATTTAAAGAAAACATGAAAAATGCCGGGGTTGATAATGTTGTTGAGCCGCTATTAAAAGCTTCCGATGAGGCCGCGCAAATCTGGAAAGAGCCCATTGAGTTTTTGTATTTGGACGTCAATTATCACGATTACGAACTTTCCAAAAATGATTTGGCCGATTGGTCAAAACACGTGATAGATGGCGGTACCATTGCAATCCACAACACATATCCTGATCTTCGCGCGATTATTTTTGAAAATCAGCCGCTCTTCGGATGGCCGGGGCCGCGGCGCGTACTTAAAGAATTTGTCTTTGGTTCAAAAAATTTTAAAAATATAGGAATAGTAAGCAATATAACTTATGCAACAAAATGCAATCAAAATACTTTTCTTGATAGGTTGCGTGGGAGATTAACTCAACTCAAAGGATTTTTTTCACTTTTCGCCTTAAAAATTTATTTGATTTTAGTGCAGCTTCCGCAACCCGTTAAGAAATTCGTAAAGCGATTGCTTTTTCGGGCCAAAAACTAAACTTTTCATAATAACGTTCATTGCAACAACCGTCTGGTGCGAGTCCAGATCCGGTTCTTTTAATCTTTCGTAACACTGTCTGGAAAGCTCTTTCCTTAACTCCGAGTCGGAGCCGAGTTTCTCAATCTGCCGCGCCAAATCTTCCGGATTTTCAGGCTCAAAAGTCAAAGCGCTTTTGCCGGCTTCCCAAGCCAAACCCGTGCGCGCCGGCACTATGGACGGCAAACCGAAAACGGTAGCCTCAACCAAAGCCAGCGCGGAAAGAGCCTTGCCCCAACGGGTAAAAACATAAATATCGCTGGTTTTTAAATATTCATAAAGCTTCTCACGCGAAACCCATCCGGGAAGTTCAACGTAATTTTCCAATCCAAAATCTTTTATCATCCGCCTGACCTGCGGCTCTTCCGGACCGGATCCTCCCAAAATGAGTTTGAAATTGCCTTTGTTTTTTACCCTCGCAAAGCCGGCAAGCAAAAGATCGTACCCCTTTCCAGGCGCCATCCGTCCGGAGTAGTAAAGAACGACTTTTTCATTCTTGCCCGCGCGGCCGCGATAATAATTTTCAGTAATTCCGGCCATTCGCATTGTTTCGTCCATAGGATAAGTGTCGCCTATAATAAGCCCGTTTGCAGTCGGCCGCAAACCAAAATCGTAATGCATTTTATTTAAAATTGGATTGAGGCACGAAACATAGTCAATTTTAGAAGCAAGGCGCACCAAAATAAAGCGCTCAATAAACCACCTGACTTTTCTTTTAAAAAGCTTCCAAAAAGATTTAAGCGAATATTTTTCCCGCCAAGAACGATTATCAAAAAGAAAGGATGTGTATTCGCCGAGAATTGCCGGCTCCCGTATAAGATAGGCAAAGAGAGGTTTTTTGCCTCCGAAAAATTTATAAAACCCTCCGCCATAAATATACTGCCCGTCAATATGAAAAATGTCGCAATCTTTTTCATATTTCCGCAAAATCTTAAAAATCGCCCATTGAATCGGGAAAAGTTTTACGGAATTTATGTTTTCCTCAATCAATTTATACGGCGGCGGTTCCGTGAGGTCGTTGGTTTTGGAAAAAACCGTAACCGCGGTTACTTCATTCCCAAGTCTCATAAGCTCTTTCATCATGTAGTCAAGCTCTATCACCGACCCCGCAGCCGTATTCGGGTTTTTCAGTTTGGATGTGACAAAAAATATTTTCATGTTAATATAACGTATTATGGAGAAAATCGTTTATAAAGGCAAATTGGTCGGGATAAAAATAACAAAACTCAAAAGGGGTTCTGTGCCGATAACCGCAGACGAAGAGCCGCTGCAGCTGATCGGCCTCAAGCATCCTAAGGGGGCATATCTAAAAAAACATTACCACAGCTCAAAACGCCTTGTAACAAAGCAGGTGCAAGAATGTTTGTTTGTAAAAAAAGGAAAAATCAAACTGGATGTTTACGGCCCGGGACCCAAGTTTAAATATTTAAAATACATCTATCTGAATCCGGGCGATATTTTTATCATTCTGAACGGAGGATACGGCATTAATATGCTGAAAGATTCCGAACTCATTGAGGCAAAAAACGGGCCGTATAAAAACGACAAGGCGCTGATTTGAGTTACATAAGTATGTTCGGAAAAAATATCCCCCAAATGGAACCGTGGTTTGACGAGGCAGAAGGCCAAGCGCTTTTGGATTTCATGAAAAATAACCGCTGGAATATCTCTTCCGTAAGCGAGTTTGAAAAACGCCTCGCCGATTTCACGGGCGCAAAATATGCCGCGATGTCCGTGAACGGCACAGTAACCCTGGCTCTGGCGCTTCTTGCGCTTGATATAAAACCCGGCGATGAAGTCTTGGCGCCGGCCCTTACCATGATCGCCACCCCCAACGCTTGCCGATTGATCGGAGTAAGGCCGATACTGGTTGATGTTGACCCGGAAACTCTTTGCATGGATTTGAAAAAGGCGGAAGAGGCGTTAACGCCGAAAACCAAAGCAATAATGTATGTGCCGTTAAACGGCCGCTCCGGCGATATGGACGCGGCCGTAAAATTCGCGAAAGACCGCAATCTTTTTTTGGTTGAAGATGCCGCGCAAGCGCTTGGATCGTATTTTAAAGGAAATCGCTGGAGCAAAAAACATCTCGGCACCTTCGGGGATTTTGGCAGTTTTTCATTTGATTTTCACAAGCTAATCAGTACCGGCCAAGGCGGGGCGCTGGTCACGAATAACGAAGCGATTTATAACAAAATAAAACTGCTGAAAGATTTCGGGCGCGCTCCGGGGCAACAGGACATTCACGATTTTATTGGCTGGAATTTCAAACCATCAAATATATTGGCGCTAATCGGTGTAGAACAGTTTAAAAAAATCCCTTGGCGCATAAACCGCAAAAGAGAAATTTATAAATATTACCACGATAATCTTTCGCAAATTCAAGACATTGAATTCGTAGAAACCGATCTAAATCTCACCACGCCTTGGTTTGTGGATATTTTCGTGGCTGAACCAAAAAAGTTAATGGATTTTTTGGAAAAGAAAGGCATAGGCACAAGGCTTTTTTATCCCGCAATCAACACGCAAAAAATTTATCGGGATGAGTATGTTGGAAAAGGTTTTCCTGTCGCCGAGCGTTACGGCTCCCGTGGCTTGTGGCTTCCGTCGTCATCAAAACTTACGGATGAGGAATTAAAATACACAGTTGAATTGGTAAAATCCTATTACGCTTGACAGCGCGCCGTGCGGTTTGCTAATCTATTTTTAGACCTTTAGACCAACTTCAGAAAAAAGGGGGTTAGATGATTACGGGCGTATTGAAATTGGTGAACGAGGATACAAGAAGAACCATCAACGAATTCAACTCAACCGAAGGAGATTTCTCGGTTCAACAACTGGACATAAAAGTCTCCGAACTACCATTAGGAAGGCACGCCCACGCATTAAAAACAGAAACATGGGTTATTGAAAAAGGCGAAGGGTCTGCTCTTGTTGCGAAAGTTGACAAAAACGGCAAACTCGTTGAAAAACCGCGAAAGATTGACCTCCTGGACGGATCAATTTTACATCTTTCTCAATTTGAGGGACACACGCTTTATTTTATACCCGGCAGCCAAGCGATACACTTTTCTTCAAAACCATTTGACTACAAAAAACCTGACTTTGTGCCATGTCCGGAACTTGTCAAAGAAAACTTCCCCGAGTTATTTGAGTAAGATCGTTAATTTAAAAAGCCCCCCTAGGGGCTTTTTTTATTTTTTCTCGGGATTCGCCAAATACCAATCGTAGGTGCGCTTTAAACCGTCTTCCAGAGAAACTTCCGGCTTCCAACCTGTAAAAGCTTGGAGTTTTGATACATCCGCCAAGCGGCGTTTTACGCTCCCAGGCGGAGCGGTTTTAATATCCAGCGCTTTCGGCTTCCATCCGGTAACTTCAAATAATTTTTCCGCGAGTCCCTTCATTGTTATTTCGTGAAAATCTCCGATGTGGACAGTCTCAATAGGCTGGCCGTCGGTTTTTGGTGAATCCATCAGCATCTGCATCGCCCGCACGGCGTCGGAGACATAGCAGAAAGTCCTGGTCTCGTCCGCGCCGAAAATAGGAAACGGGTCAACTCTGGCCGCGATTCTTTCTGAAAAATCTGGTATGACATGGCCGTGGTATCCCGCGCGCGGACCGTAAAAATTATGAGGCCTCACTAAAAGTGCCCGGAAGTTGTATGCTTTGGCGTAATGGATCACAAATAATTCCCCTACCAGCTTGGTAGAAGCATACGACCAACGCGCGTTGTAAGGATCGTCAATAACAAATGGTACTTTTTCCGGCGTGGGAATCGGGAGCTGCCCGAAAGCAAAGAGGGCGCTGGCATATGTCTCATTGGACGAAGTAAAACAAAACTTGCCGTTGGCGTTATTCTTGCGGAACCACTCTAGCATATAGATAAGCGAGAGCGCGTTGATGCGCAAAACCTCCTGTGGCATTTCGTAAAAAAGCTTTGTGCCATTTATTGCAGCGAGATGATAAACATTGTCGTATCCATTGCCAAGCTTTTCGTAAGAAGCGAGGTCGGTAAGGTCAAGATTCAGAAATGTTACCCGTTTATCTTCTAAAAGCTTTTTAAAATCATCGTCTATTCTCCCGCGCTGAAGGTTGTCAACCAAAACCAGCTCAACCCCATCTCCGTATTCTTTTAAGAGATGCTTGGCCAAATGATAACCAATAAAACCGGCGCCACCAGTTATTAAAATCTTTTTCATTGCTTGAGAAGCCATATCCAAAGGCTTTTAGGGTCTTCTATCTCGTGCTTGATAAATTTAAAACCGGCGGTTTCGGCAAGCTGTTTCGCCTCCGCGGGAGTCAAAGAAACGCCGTATGCCCAGTGCCATTTGTAAAGGCCTCTTCCCGTGCGTAAATGCAATTTTGCAACGCCACTCGGCTTCATGGTACGATAAATTTCTTTAAATTTTTCAGCCAGAATTTCATGCGTTGGAATATGCTGGAGAGTCTGATAAGAAAAAACAAAATTAAAATGATTGTCCGGACAAGGCACAGTTTTACCGTCAGAAACTTTGAGGTTTATATTTTTTGTTTCCGCAAGCCTTTTTCTGGCACTCTCCACCATAACATCGGAGATATCTACAGCAGCGACTTTTGTAAAATGCCGCGGGAAAAACTCTGTCATTCTCCCAAGCCCGCAGCCAATCTCCAAAACGCTCGCGCCAGCGCCTTTCGCCAAAACCGGGGACAACAAAAGATCTTCGGATACGTATTTTTGGTAATCGGCAAGTCCGGTTTCTTTAAGCTCAAACTCATTTACATCCCGCCCGCTCGGTGTTTTTGTGTTCGCGTAGTACCGCGCGTTTTTACGCGCGAGCCCATTCCAAATTTCGCGCACCTCTTCCAAAGATCTGTCGGGAATGATTTTTGATACGGCGCGCGTCAAAAACCTGAACCTTTTGCGCGCGGCCTGAACCGAGGATAGAGAGTTTAATTTATTCCATAAAAAAGCCCCCGTTCGCATTCCGCCGAGCGCCTGCCGCTCTTCCTCCCAAGATGAAAACCATTCCGGCAAAGAGCCATAAGCCGGAGCTTTTGTTTTGTGAAAGTCGTTGCTCGCGTAAACAGCCCGCAAAATCCCAGCGTTGCAGCCGTCGACCGCATGCGCGGTGTAAAACGCAAGTAAATCCTTCGGCAAACAATGCCCGCCAAATGCTTTGCCGTACTTCAAATAATTTTTTTTCTCAAAAACAAAATTTAAAATTTCTTCGTTGTTCACCAAATCCCCCAATTCGTTTATAAATGCGATCCTTGCCGCGTTCCAAATATTGGAAAGGTATTTAATGTACGATGCTTCTTCCGGGGTGCCAGTAAAAATTTTTCTCGCGCGAAGACGCCACACATCAATAAAACCGGGCTCCCGCAATGCCGGGTTTTTCTTTCCCAAAACAAAATAAAACGGATTTAAACATTCTTCAACGGCGTGGATCTCATGCAAAAATTCCGGCACGTAAAAATCAAACCTTAGCGCGCCCAAACGCTGCGGCACAACGGTTGATCGCAAAATCACTTTGCCTTTTGCGGTTTTTAAGGATTCAAGCGCTTTTTTGATAAGAGAAATATCCTGCGATCCGTCGGCGCCGACCCGATCGCCCACGGCAACGATATACCAAGTTTCCGGCCCGTCACATTCCAAAATATCGCCGAGCGGTTTTATTTTCTGATAAATTTCAGAATATTTATCGGCGTACCTCAAAACCGGCGGCGCGATGTCATAATAAAAAACCGCGTACCCTATATGGGTAAGCGCCAAGGCGTTTGCCTGGCCAACCCAGCCGTAACCGACTACAACAATTTTTTCTTTATCCGCAACCGCCGCCAAAGCCATATACTTTTAAACTCCGGTACATCAATGGCGGTTGCAATAGATATTCGTAAAATAAGACGGCGCGAGCTTCTGCATCTCCGATTCGGTTGGATTAAACGGCAAAATCTCGCCGCCGCGATCCGCGGAAATTTCAAAACCGAGCGCGCGCAAATTATTTAAATAGTTTAACGGTTCAACTCCCGCTTTTCTTAACCAAGCCGGCGCAAATTCGCTGACCAAAATAATGTTGCCGCTTTTCAATATAACATTTTTCATGCCCGCAAGCGCCGCCGGCTCACCACCCTCAATATCCATCTTAATAAAATCCACGCGCTGGATTTTTGCATCAACAAAAAACGAATCCAAATCCACCGCTTCTACTGTAACCTTTTTTTGGTCCAGCACAACACCGGCTATGGTGCTATGATTGCCGCTTCTTCCGCCGCTCAAATAAAAATCAACGGAGCCGCGGCGATCCGAAACCGCCAACTGATATGTTTTAACGTTTTTTAAGTGCTCGGTATTGCTTTTCAGCATTTTAAAATTTGCTTCGTCCGGCTCAAACGCGTACACCGCCCCCGCGCGGCCGACCAATTTTGATAAAACTCTTGCAAAATAACCGATGTGCGCTCCGATATCAACAACGGTCATTCCGGGTTTTACATTTTTTTTAAAAAAATCTACTGTTTCCGGCTCATAACGCCAAAGGAGCATCTGCCATTTCCATCGCCAATTATAATATGCAGGGAAAGAAAAACGCGCTAATTTCATCATCGTGTCTGTCAAAAAATTTATAGCGGGCTTCAAAATTGTTTTAAACCGTTTTGTCATGCACATCTATCTTCTCTCCAATAAAATATATTGCCGATGCGATTGAGCTTGCCAATTTCAGCCTCCCAAGCACCCAATCCAGCAAATTGATAGGGATGGACACTGCCATAAAAAAAAGCGCCCAAAACTGATAAAGGCTTTTTATATTAAATGAAAAAAGCGTGGCCAGCCACTCTCCTAAAATCGCCGTCACTGCAGAAGTCGGCCCAACCAAAACGCCGGCCTCCTTCTCTTTGAAACCGGAAAGAAGCTCTCGCAATCCTGAAGTTGTCCAACGATAATAATCGTCCGGCGAAGAGTGAAATCCGAAAATAAACGGCGTTACGATGTAAACCAGCCCTCCGGGTTTTAAAACGCGCCTAAAACCGGCTATTATTTTTTCCGGCCAAACAACATGCTCCAGCAAAGACTCGGCGATAACAGCGTCCACAGATCCGTCCTTGAAAGGCAAATTATAGGCGTCTGCCACAACGGAAACGCCGGGGAAAGGATAATAATCAACATTAATTACATTTTGGCCGATGAATTGAACACCGGAACCTACGTTTAAAACCAATGCGTCAGAGTGTAAATCGCGAATAAACTCTTTGGCGGTTTTGCCGATAATCGGCGCCCTCAAAGCCAGTAAAAATAAAAATAGTTTGGGGTGTTTTTTTAAACACCCCTTAACCTTGAAAATTAAAGAGTCTTTATTTCCCAAATTCCGAAAACTATTCTCTCTATCCTTGATAAAAAATATGGCGCCGTTTTTTATTTCATGCGTTATTCCGCATTTTTTGCATACAACAAAAGATGGCCGATTCTCCAAATCTCCTTTGCAACCCGGACAAAAGAGCGATTCCATAAAATTGCGCATTAAATTTGATATAAGAAAATTCCGTTGTAAGAAACAATCTCTTTTAAATTCTTTATAAAAGACAAATCCCACTCCGGATTTTTATTTTTGTCCCAAATAATGTAATTTACTCCGCGCTGATTAAGAATATTTATTACGCCGCTACCGGTCATTTTTTTATATTCTTGATAAAGTTCATTTGTGATTTTTATTCTTTTTTGGCCAAGCTCCGCATCGTCCGCGGCAAGCCGCAGCCTGTAATCGGTGTATTCAAACCCGGACAAATATCCTTCCAGATATCGGTGTAAGGATTTATAATAAGATTCATCGTTTTTATTTTGCGCAAGCTCGTTGGTATATTCAACAAAATCATATCGCGCTTTTTTATTTAAGTAGAAGTAAACCAACGCCGCCTCCGTTAGTCTCTCTGCTGGCATATTAAAACTCAATGCGGTGGTGTGCCAAAATAAATCACCGCTGGTATAGATTGTCACCAGATAACCGACATCGTCATCCGGCGCCAAAACAACGCCGTAGGGATTATTTTTTAAATAATCAAGAATTGGCTTATAATTTTGTTCGTTTAGTTTTGATTTAAACTCAATCTGCGCGGCTCCGTATTGGCCCAAGCCAGTGTTGATAAAAACCAAACCCATGCAGGCGTAGAGCAGCGCATTTTTATATTTCCATGGCGGCACCAGAAACCAAAACATATATAAACCGATAATGATTGAGAGAGGAACTATAAAATACCAGTAATAGTGCGCGGGGTACACTATTTTACTGGTGAGAATCTGCTGATTTAACGAAATCCACCCGCCCAAGATTGTGGCCAAAATAAAAGACAGGTTAGGATTATCCCGGCGCTTTAATGCGAAAATCAAAAACAAAATCAGCGCCGCAAAACCGATTTTGCTAAAAATTGGCGTCCGCGCATGAACAAAATACAAAAAATACGCAGTTTGCCTGCCCATATCCGAGTTGTAGTAAAAACTGATCAATTTTGACAAATTATACGCACCTACGGCCAAACCTATACCGAGCACGGCAGATATTTTTTTAAGCCGGACAAAATCGGACCTTAGCAAATATATTGCGAATAAACCGGCGCTTAAAGCCAGCGCAAAAGACCATGCGTACAAGTAAACATAAAACAAAGAACCCAAAGCTGCGCCGGCAAAAATAATATACTTTAATTTATCCGACTTTAAACTTTTATATAGCAAATTCAAAAATATAAAAAAGGCTATTGAACTAAGGTAAGGAAACACCGCTCTCGTATATGCATTAACCTCCGGATAGCCTATGGTTTTGTAATACACCATCGTATAGCCGCCGACCGCGAACAGCGCGGCGGTCACAGATAGTAATTTATCGGCTGACAGCTGCAAAACGAAAATATAAATCAAAACAATCAATAAAAACATGCCGACAAAATTATATGCATTATATAATGTCACAACGTTGATATTTGAAAACCCCAACAAGCGCACCGGCGCCAAAACGATGTACTCAATGTAAGAAAAATGCGGCTCTTGCCCGTCTTTTCCTTCCCGTAAAACTATATTGCCAAGCCCATGCCCTTCCAAAATTTCTTTTCCGCGTGTAAGATAATAATGCTGATCCGTGCCAATCTGTGTGATATTAATGCCCTTATAAGCATTGCTGGCTAAAAACGGAAACGACAATGACGGCAAAAAGATTAGCAAAGTAAGCGCGAATCCCGCAATAAAAATTAATTTATGCTCAACAAGAAAAAAATAACTCTGTTTCATACAATCTTATGATAACACGGTCCGAAACGTTAAGCTATCTTTTGGACGAAGCAAAAAAAATGCCGGGAATATACCGGCCTTCTCCGTTCTGGGACAGCATCAACGAAATTCACCGCAAGCAGATTGCCGACATTGGGATTGAGAATTTTAAACGCTCCGTCAATTTCAAATACTTTAACTGGCGCACGCTGGGAATTATGCGGCATCAAACAGCCCCGATATTAAAACAGCTGTTTAAGGGAAATTTTAATCCCCTGTTAAAAAGCGAATTCGTAAACCCCAAGCTGGCCGGAATAAAAAATATATACAGAGTATACGTAGCCTCGCTGTTTGAACTCGTAAAAAAAGACGATCATTTAAAACTATTTGAGAAAATAGAGGAACCGGCCTTGGGAAATCCGCTTCTTATCAGATACGGCAACGGCCTTCGCACCCAAGATTTGTGTAATTCAATCCATGAATTTTATAGCGTATTTGATTACGCCGACTTCGGCAAAAAGATTAATGCCGCCGAGATCGGAGCCGGCTATGGGAGAACGGCGTATGTTTTCTTAAAAGCAATGCCGGAGTCGTCATATTGCATAATTGACATTCCGCCAGCGCTCTATGTTTCGCAACAATATCTTTCAAAAGTTTTTGCCGGAGAAAAAATATTCACGTACAGGCCGTTTGACTCTTTTGAGACAATAGAAAAAGAATTCATGGCCGCGCGCATCAAATTCTTAATGCCCAACCAAATAGAACTTCTGCCTGCGAGGATTTTTGATCTTATAATTACCGTGAGTTCGCTTCATGAGATGACGCGCGAACAAATATCAAATTTTATAAAACAAATTGGCAGATTATCCTGCGGATATTTTTATACCAAACAATGGCGAAAATCGCGCGTAAAAGACAATAACTACATTCTCGAAAGCGAATACCCCATACCGGAAACGTGGAATGAGGTATATAAGCGCAATCGGCACCCAATACAAAAAATGTTCTTTGATGCGCTTTACAGCCTGTAAAGATGCAAGCCGTTATTATTTATCACCTCTTTCAGGTCGCGCAGGGCGGACAAATCCCACTCCGGATTTTGGTTTTCATCCCAAACGACATGGTTAACATTATATTTCTTAAGCAGCGGCATTATGCCGTACCCTTCTTTCAATATCTTCTCGTACTCCGAAGCCAGACTAGCTATCAGCGCCTCTCTTTGGCGCAGAATCTCCGGATCATTATGGCCATGCTTATACATGTAAGTATAAAAATCAAAACCGGATGAGGCGCCCTCCAAAAGAAGATAGACATTCTCGGGATTTGGAAAACGATTTAGATCAGCCATTGCGTTTTTAATATACGAAGAGAAATTATCCCTGCCATTTTTGTCCAAAAACATATACACATACAGGGCGTCTTTGTATCGTTGCGGGAGCGTATTATATGCGCGGGCAGCCGTGCTATTCCAAAATACGTCATGATCGGTATAGGCGGTGTATAAATAAGAATTTTCATCGTCGTCAGCCGCCAAAACAACTCCCGGCAATTGGTCGTTATTTAACCTGTCTAAAACAATCCCATATTTTTGTTCTGCTAATTTTCCCGGCGCCGACATTAAAGAAACTTTGTACGGCCCAACAAACGCATTAGCGTGTATCAACGGTATCAAAAAAATGAACAGCCACTTTCTCTGCCAACCGGCGCCCATTAAAGACCAAACCAAATAAAGGCCCAAAATTATGAATACGGGAGTCAAAAAGTAAGCATAAAAATGAGGCGGATAAATAATTATCCCAGTAAACATCTGATGGTTTAGCGTGACCCAGCCGGCCAAAATTAACCCTAGAAATATTTCCAGATTCTTGTCGTTGCGTCTCAAAAAATACAGTACCGCAAATAAAATCAGCGACGCAAAGCCTATTTTACTAAAAATCGGCGCGTGGCTGTTGACGTTCCATATAAAATGAGACAGCCGCTTTCCTTCTTCCGAAGCGGCAAAAAACGCCATGTTAAATAAATTATAAGAGCCGATGAGCGCGCCCACGCAGGAAATCATCAATATCTTTTTGGCGTTAACGAAATTCTTTTTAAAAAGATATATCAGCAAAAGACACGCGTTTAAAGCCATGGCGGACGACCAAGCAAAAAAATAAATGTAAAACAAAAATCCAAAAGCGGTTCCTGCCAGCCAAGTAAAACGCTTTTTGCCCGACGAGTACAACGCCTTCAGAAGTAAATTGAGATATAGAAAGAAAAACAGCGAGCCGAGGTAAGGAGAAAAAGCCCTGCCATAAATTACAGACTCCGGAGCAAATAACCCTTTGCGGAAAACAATGGAGGAGCCCCCGATAACAAACATGGAAGCGGCGACCGACAACAGCTTCTCGCCAGACAGCTGTAAAACAAAAAAGTAAATTAATAAACTTAATATGAAAATTCCGACAAAATTGTGTACAGCATAAATAGCAACAATATCGGATTTTCCGGACAAACCCAACCATCTCAAGGGTTTTAACAAGATATATTCTATATACGAAAATTGCATCTCTTGGCCTTCTTTGCCCTCTCTCAAAACAGCATTGCCCAAAGAATGTCCCTCCAATATTTCGTGGCCGCGCGTTAGATAAAATTTTTCATCGCGGCCAAAATCGGCGCTATTTATGCCGCGGTAAGCGTCACCTGCCAAAAAAGGAAACAAAAGTAACGGCGCCAAAACTATGAGCGCCATTAAAAACCCGTTGATAATAATCCATTTGTGCGATTTAACGGAATCAAACATCTTTATTTTATTTCTACGCGCCACTCGTCTTCCTTGGTTGGTTTACGCAACTCGTCGACTGTATTGAATTTGTGATCAATATAAAAAATTAAAATCGTTGGCTCCAACGATTTATATCCATGCCACACACCCGGCGGTATAACAAGGGTTTTGCGGGTGTATTCGGATACAATAAATTTTTCCTCTGGCCGGCCGTCTTCATATAAAAGCCGAACCAAAATACTTCCCTTTGCAACAGCAAAATAGTCGGTTTGGGATTTGTGCATATGAAGCCCGCAAATCACGCCTGCGTTCATGTGCGCAAAGTTAAAATCTCCCGGCAAGCCCGGCACGATGTCGTAAAAACCGCGCCTTCTTGCGTCCTCGTTGAACCGATGATCATGCCATTGCATAAATATACTATATACTCATTAAACTAGCTCGGCAATCAAAATAATAGTGCCGGGTCTTTTAAGCAAAATTGATATAAAGAACACAACGGCAAGCAACGGCGAAAATAACACGATAAGGAAAACAGATAAAATGCCTAATAAAATTAATTTCGTCCCGCCCTCTTCCGCCCTGCGGTTTGCAACTAAGCTATAAAGGGCGTTTTTGGGCATAAAGAAATTTAAAAACGTTTGCGCTAGAGACGGAATGCTGTACCCGGGATTAAAATAGTCAATAGAAACAACCCTGAAACCGGCCCTACGAAGCATCATGCTTAAGGATTCCGGAGTAAAATGCACGCGATGATACGGCCAGTCGTAACAAAACCACCGAGAACGCGCGATGGCAGCCTCGATGCTATCGCCGTTGGGAATAGCTATCAGAACTTTCGCGTTTTTTGCCAAGTATTTCTTGCACGCTTCAAAATCGCGAAGCGGCTGGTTTGTGTGTTCCAAGCTATGCCAGAACGTTATAAGGCCGTACTTCTTGTCCGGTATTGCGCCGTAAACAGGAAGATTGTTTTTTTGCGCAAGAAATACTGCCGAAGGAGAAGGATCAAACCCGTCCACGCAAAATCCGCGCTTTCTTAAATAGGAAACCATTTTCCCGCCGCCACAACCGTAATCCAAAATCCAGCTATTTTTGGAAATAAGCTTTTTAATTTTTAACGCATAAAGAAACGGGAATATCAGAAATATTTTCCCGATCGCCGAACCCAAAAACGCCGGCGCTGCGCGTTCCGCAAAATAAGTTTCTTCATATTTAGGGTACGAGGTCTCGGCATTAAAATATCCTCCGCAATTTTGGCAGTGAAAAAAATGCTCCAAGTGCTTCGCCGGAAAATACTTTTCTGCTCTATCGCCGCACATGGAACACGTCATGGCCGTATTTCTTTTAAATAATCTGCCAGCGCTTCTTGCCACGGGCGCATTGGGGCCAAACCCAGCTCCATAAGCCTTTTATTTTCCAGCGCTACGAATTTTGGGCGGAGAACCTTGCTGCCGCTCTTCCGGGTAGATTGCGGCATGATTTTTGCCGATAAGCCGGCTAAAGAAAAAATTTCTTTCGCAAACTCGTAGCGGCTGCAGACGCTGGCGTTAGTAATGTGATATATGCCGGAAGGCGCGTTTTTTTCTTCGAGCAATTCCTTGATTTTTAAAGCCAGGTCGCCGGCGTAAGTGGGCTTTCCGTATTGGTCGTCAACCATGTTTATTTCTTCTCTGTTTTGCGCGGCCTGCAACATTTTTTTTACAAAATTATGGCTGCCGGCATCACTGCTTGTGCCAAAAAGCCAGCTGGTGCGAATTATAATGCTGGATGGGCAGGCCGCTTGAACCAGCTGTTCGCCAGCAAATTTAGATGCTCCGTATGCATTTATTGGCCGCGCAGGATCGGTCTCGCTGTAAAATTCCAGTTCACCGTCAAAAACGTAATCAGTGCTTATGTGGACAAAACGCGCACCTATAGAATCGGCGCTTTTTGCTAAATAAAACGGTCCCGAAGCGTTTACGGCAAAAGCCGCCTTGATATTTTCTTCAGCAAGCTCTACTTGATTATATGCGGCGCAATTGATAATAATCTGCGGGGCGTGCGCCGCTATCGTTTTGGCGACTTCCGCGCGGTCTGTTATGTCCAACTCGCTCTTGCCTAAAGGTAAAACTTTATAGCCGAAAGATAAAAACAGCTTCGTTATAGAAAATCCAAGCTGGCCGTTAGCGCCCGTGATAAGCAAGGAAATCGGCATATTCTGTGTTTTAATAATAATCTGCTTTTTCCTGCCGACGATAGTGTTCAATGAATAATTTATCGCGTTTTATTTTTCCCCACCAATTTTTATTTTCTAAGTACCACTGGACCGTGCTTTTTAAAGCGCTGTCAAAATCGTGTTCCAAAGACCACCCGAGCTCGCGAGAAGATTTTGCCGTATCCGGCGCGTAGCGCAAATCCGCTCCGGGCCGGTCATTGGTATGCGATTTATAATGGTCAAGAGGATGAGGCAAATTTAAAGCCGAGCGCACGGATTCCAAAACTTGCAAATTGGTTCTTGGCACGCCACCAATATTATAGATATTATAATCTTTGCCGCGATGTATGGCCAAATCAATGCCATTGCAAAAATCAAATACGTAAATCCAATGCCGAACGTGTGCGCCAGATCCGTGGATGGGTATCTTTTCCCCGTCCAAAAAATTAGATATGGCCAAAGGGATAAGTTTTTCCGGATATTGATACGGCCCGAAATTGTTTGAGCCGCGGACAATCAAAGCAGGAAGCTTGTGGCTCCGCATATAAGATTTTATAATCACGTCTGCGCCAGCTTTTGAAGCGGCATAAGGGTTGGATGGATTAAGAGCCGCTTCCTCCGCAGAATATCCCTCCGGCACATCGCCATAAACCTCATCGGTAGATATCTGTACAAATCTCGGAATTTTATATCTCCGGCATTCTTCAGTAAGAGCGTGCGTTCCCATAATATTCGTATGAATAAAATCGTACGACGCATATAAAGATCGGTCCACATGGGACTCCGCAGCAAAATTAACCACAATATCCAGCTTTTCATTAATAAATATCTGTTCCAAAAGATTCTTATCGCCAATATCTCCGTGAATAAAACTGTAACGGCTGCTGCTTTCCGCAACGCCGAGCTCTCGCCGTTCAATATCCGCCAAATTATCTCGGTTGCCGGAGTAAGTCAAAAGATCCAGATTAATTAATTTGTAATCAGGATATTTATTGTAAAGATAACGGACAAAATTGGAGCCGATAAATCCGCAGCCGCCGCATACCAGTATCGTTTTCATGTCAACTAATTTAACACGGATTCGCGGATAATGTTTCCTGTCGGTAAAATAAATGCGCCTCCGCCGCGCAGAAAATCTTTTTCTTTCTCTAAAATTACCGGCAGGTAATTCCAAGCCAAGAGAAAATAGTATTGAGGCGCATGCTCCAGAGCGAAACTTCTTGCTACCACAGGCAACCTTGCGCCGGGCGTATAAAGTCCTTGTTTGGATGGCAAATCATCCAAAGCAAAATCCAATAAATCCGTGCCGATGTTGTAATAGTTAAGCACAGTGTTGCCTTTTGCCGGCGCCCCGTAAGCGGCCAGACGTTTTTGTTGATTTTTTAGACGTTTAAGCGTGTTCACAACATCATTCTTGGTTTGAGAAATTTTTTTGCATAAAACCCTATAAGCGTCCGGGTTATTGAGGCCCAGCGCAATTTCTTTGTCGGCGCACTGCTCAACACCGCTTCCCAGAGAATGCGCGCCCTTGTGCCCGACAAAAACCCTGATAGATTGGCCTTGCGCCTGAACTATTTTTACGTCAAATATTTCCAAACCAAACTTAGCAAAAAGATATTTCAGCGGCCTTACTGACAAATAAGACAAATGTTCGTGATAAATTGTATCAAAAGCCAAGTTTTCAAACATATCCGCCAAATAAGGCGCCTCAAAAACAAAAACTCCGTCAGGCGATAAAAGAGTTTTTACCCCGGCGCAAAGATCGTCGTAATCATTAATGTGAGCTACAACATTATTGCCCAAAATCGCTTTGGCCTTGCCGTGTTTTTGGACGATGTCTTCCGCCAGCGCCGAGCTGAAAAAATCGGCCACTGTCGGTACGCCGCGAGTTTGGGCAATCATAGCAATATTTTTAGCCGGATCTACGCCCAAGACGCGGAATTTTTTCTCTTTGAAAAATTGCAATAAAATCCCGTCGTTGCTGCCCATCTCCACAACAAAATCACCCGGCGTTTTCAAAAATTTGTTTATGACGTCTTCCGCATATTTTTTAAAGTGATCCGAAAGCCTTGGCATACCGGAAGAAAAATATATATAATCCGAAAAAAGCAGTTCTTTGCTGACAACATGGACAAGCTGGGCAAGATTGCAATTTGCGCACAAATAAACAACCAAAGGAAAGCGTTGCTCGGGATTATCAAGCTCGTCAGCGCGCAAAAAAGCGTTGGCAAGAGGCTGTTTGCCCAAATCTATTACCGGCAAAAGATTATTGCTTTTACAAATTCTGCAGTTTGAATTTACAGTCATAATTTTTTTTCCGCCCTATTTTTTCTAATAACATTTTAACCCAAAAAACCAAAATAAAAACCAGCAATTTTACGCCCCACTTGGCTACGTCGCTGAATTTTCCGGTGACGGCCGATTTGCCGGTCCTTTTCCGAAAAGCAACTGGTATTTCAACAAACGGAATGTTGCGCGAAGCAACATGCAAAGTAATTTCCGTAACAAAATGAGAGTCTCCTTTTATCCATTTCGGCTCTAAATTTTTAATCACCTCGCGCCTTAATAATTTGTAAGTGCATCCGACGTCCGTCAACGTATCTGTCCAAAACAGATATTCAATAAGCTTGGCCTCCAAAACATCAGCGATCCTGCGCAAATAAAACATTCCCGTTCCGGGGTCGATTAGGCTGGTGTTTGTGCGCGTCCCCAAAACAACAGGGAATTCGTCGCCGTAAGAAAGAAATTTATAAACATCTGCCGGATTAAAAGTGCCATCACCCTCACAAAGTATCACATAATCGCCCGCGGCCTCGCGCATGCCTTTTTGAAGCGCGTGACCATGGCCTTGTTTTTTTTCAAAAACAAGCCGCGCTCTTGTTTTCCGCACCTCTTCTATGCTCCCGGGTTCCGCGTTATTGTCCACGACAACCACTTCGTCCACAACTCCGGTTTTAAAAAAACCATCAATCGTTTCGCGAATTGAATCTTTCTCATTGTAACTTGTCAGCACCACAGAAACTTTTTTGTTATGCCACATGCTAGCCGTCAACAATATTATTAACGGTGTCTATAACATAAGAAATCTCTTCTTGAGCAAGCTTTTGATAAAAAGGCAGAGTGATGGTTGAGGCGCCGATGTTCTCCGCTACAGGAAAATCTCCTTCTTTGTAGCCATATTTTTCGCGGTAGTATCGCATAAGATGTATAGGCCGAAAATTAACCGCCACGCCGACACTTGCTTCCTGTAGCGCGTGTAGATATTCATCGCGCCTTAGAGAGTTGACAAAAATAGTATAGAGATGGCGGGCGTGTCTGGAATTTACCAAAACGGCCGGTTTAGAAATATATGGGTTCCCGCTGAAACCGTTGTCATATATCCGCGCAATTGCTTCTTTTTTTGCTAAAAATCCGTCAAGATTGTCAATTTGGTGAACAAGCAAAGCCGCCAAAATATTGCTTAAGTTGCATTTAAAACCCAAAAATTCCATATCATAATGCTTATAAAGCTTATTGTAGCGGTCTTCCGCGGATTTATCTAAACCATGGAGACGGGCTCTCATCAGCCAATCGTAAGTTTCTTGATCATTGCAAGTCAGTGCGCCACCCTCGCCACAGCTAAGATTTTTTGTTGCGTAAAAACTGTAGCAGGCAACGTCACCGAATTGACCAACACCGATGCCGTCCCTTTTCCCTTCAATGCAATGCGCGGCATCTTCAACAACCTTCAAATTATATTTATCAGCAATTGCCCTAATTTTTTTCATATCGCACATCTGCCCATAAAGATGAACTAAAATTATAGCTTTGGTTCTTGGAGTAATAGCGCTTTCAATTAAATTTGCGTTAATGTTGCCGATGGCTTTTTCAACATCAACAAATACAGGTTTTGCTCCGACCGCCTCAACAGCGTTTGCGGTTGCAACAAAAGACATCGGCGTAGTAATAACCTCATCTCCCGGGCCAATGCCATATCTGCGCACCGCAAGCTCCAATGCATTCGTGCAAGAAGCAACCCCGACCGCATGCTTGTTGCCGGTATAAACGGCAAATTTTTTCTCAAACTCCTTGGTCCAATCACCGCTGGTTAAAAATATAGAATCAAGAACGCGCCGCGCCTCGTCTTTATCCGCATTGCTTAAATTATGCTTGTAAAATTCTATTTTCATTTTTTAAAAATGCTTATGATAAACAAGTTCTACGTTTTGTGTAATAAAACCGTTTTTTTGGTAAAAAATGTTGGCTTGAAGATTCTCTCCTTCGGTAACAACAAAAATATTTTTGATATTTTTACTTTTAAAATACTCAATGCTTCTGCTTGCCAACACACCTCCCAAGCCAATGCCTTGATAATTTTCACCAACGCCTATTAAATCTATATAACCAGCCGCCTCCTTGATTTTTAAAGTAATCAAACCAGCCAATCTGCCGCCTCTCATAACCATAAAACACTCATCGGCATATCCTTTTAGGCTGTTTTCAATCCAACGAACATACAATCGCTCAGCATAAATTTTAGGAATGGCGCTGTCGTGAAAGTAACGGCTGGTTGCGCCGATTATCCTGGCAAACCTTAAAATGTCCGGCTTGGAAATTTTTGGCTTATCCTTAGAATATTGTAAAACTTTAAATCTGTCATCCAGTTTTTGCGTGGAGCGCGCAGTATAACCGCTGCCTGCCAGCTTATAAGTATTTCTTATGCTCAAAAAATTAAACTTCAAATTCTCAAGCGCAAAGATATTCTTTGCAAGAAAATCCGAAAAACAAAAAACGCTGTCAACGCTATGCCGCTTGAGCAAGCTTGCTATTTTTTTTTCGCCGCCACTATCTCCTTTTAAATACAGTTTAAAAACGTTCCTATGCATTATATCCGAATCAAAATTGTCTTTATAAAAGTCAGCCATGTAAATATTTTTTAATGATGTAAAGCGGCCTATTTTTGTCCTCTATGTAATTTCTGCCAACATACTCCCCGATTACTCCTAGCATAATAGTTTGCATGCCGCCAATGACCAACACGGCGACTATCAAGGAGCTCCACCCCAAAACGGGCACGCCGTAAATAAATTTTTTATAAATAATATAAATACCCGCCAAAAACGACAATACCATTAAAAACAAACCAACGCGAGTAATTAATTTAAGCGGGTAATTGGAAAAAGAAAAAATCGCGTCCAACGCCAAAGACATGCGTTTTGATAAATTATATTTACCCTTTCCGCCATATCTTTCCCCGTGCTCAACTTCCGCTGCGGCATGTTTAAAACCAACCCATCCGACAACGCCAATAATATATCTATTTCTTTCCCTCAATAATTTTACATTATCAGCCACCTGCTTGGTCATTATGCGAAAAATCGTGCTGTTTATTACTATTGGCTCATTTATTAATTTTTTAATCGCAATGTTAAACGCTTTTGAAAGCCAATTTTGTATGTAACCGAATTTTTTGTTCATCCTTTCTGCATAAACAACATCGTATCCGTCCGTCAGCTTGTTGTATAATTTAATAATTTCCTCCGGCTGATCCTGCAGGTCTCCGTCCATCATAACCACAAAATCTCCCTTAGCAACATCCGAGCCGGCGGTAAGGGCAATATGGTGGCCGAAGTTGCGGCTAAACTGAATAACTTGCAAATTTTTATCCAGTACATGCAGTTTTTCCAAGATGCGCGGCGACTCGTCAACGCTTCCATCGTCTATAAAAATGATTTCGTAGCTGAAGCCTGAAAAATCTGCGACCAAAACAAGCTTCAATCTTCTATAAAATTCTTCAATTATATGCGCTTCATTATAAATAGGGATAACGAAAGATATTTTGGGCATATTTTAAAATGTGTTTATGTTTTTCTAATAAGAAAATTGCCCATAACCAGCGCGTCAAGGCCGGTTGAACTAAAACAGCGAAAAGCGTCTTTCGGAGTCGCGACAATCGGCTCATTAGCGTCGTTAAAAGAAGTATTCAAAAGGACAGGAATTTTTTTGCGTTTTTCAAATTCTTTAAGCAATTTGTAGCATCGTGGATTTTGCGCGCGGTTTACGGTTTGCATGCGTGAACTTCCGTCAACGTGCGTAATCGCCGGCAAAAGCGATCTAGCGCTCTTTTTGACGTAAAAAGTAAGCAGCATAAAAGGGCTTTTGGCGTAATTTTCAAAATATTTTTCCCCGTCTTCCTCTGCCACGACTGGCGCAAACGGCCGCCAAGGCTCGCGATGTTTGACATAATTGTTAACCTTGTCGTTCATGCCGTGCATCGACGGATCCGCGAGAATTGAGCGGTTGCAAAGCGCGCGCGGTCCCAGCTCCATGCGCCCCTGAAACCAGCCGACTATTTTACCTCCCGCCAGCAAACCGGCGGTAATTGCTTCAATGTTTTCGTGAAATTCATATCGCATTTTGGTTTCTTTAAGAAATTTTTCAATTTCGTTATTGCTAAACTCCGGGCCAAAATAAGCGTGCTCCATTTTAAAATTCGGCGATCCGCCAAACCGCGCCGCGGCTTCCAAAGCGGCGCCCAAAGCCGTCCCGCTGTCGTTGGCGGCTGGCTGTATAAAAATCTTGTCGCAAAAATCCGCGTTGGCGATTTTGCTGTTCATATTGCAATTTAGGGCAACGCCTCCCGCAAGGCAAAAATTGCGGATTCCGGTGAAAGCGTGTGCTTCGCGCGCTAAATTGAAAATGGATTCTTCCAATCCTTGCTGCAAGCTCGCGGCCAAATTCTTATGCTCCTCGGTCAAATCTTCTTTGGCGCTTTTTCGCTCCAGATGGCCGTACAAACCGGAAACTTTGTCGCGGTCAATATTATAATCATTATGCGATCTGATGTTTAAAATTGAAGAAAAATCATGTTTGGGAGAGCCGTAACTCGCAAGCCCCATAGTTTTGCCTTCGCCATGCGTGCCAAGATTCAAAAAATTTGTAACGCGGCTATATACCAAACCGATTGAGTTTCTTTTTTTTCCCCCCAAAAATCCATCCAGTTTAATATCCCAAATTTTTTTAATTTTATTTCCGCGGCCGACGAAAAAAGTAAGTGTTTCTATCTCCCCGGACGCGTCAATCGTTAAAATATTGGCTTCAGAAAAACCGGAGCACCGGTAAGAACTCGCGGCGTGCGCAAGGTGGTGCGGGATATAAACCACTCTCGCATTAGGAAACTCGCGCTTCGCGTTTCTTCTCCAATATTCAAAAATTCCGGCGTTTATAGCGCGCTTTCCAAAAGCTCTCGCGCCAAAACCGCTAAACGGATGTTTAAAGGCCAAATAAGGGTCTTGGGATACGGCAATAATATCAATGTTTTTTTTATCAATCCCGCCCTCTTTCAGGCAATACTCAACAGCTTGATAAGGATAGCCGCGAGAATGCCGGACCCGGTTAAACCGCTCCTCCTCCGCAGTGGCCGCTAAAACGCCGTCTTTCACTAAAGCGGCCGCGCTGTCATGCAACCACGCCAGCATCCCGGGAATTTGATTGATGCCCAAAACATTCATGTTATTTTTTGTGGCGCCGCTTCAACTCCTATGGCGCGGCCGAAATGATTCCCCAATAAAGCATTGAGCGCCTTGCCGACTATGGGCGGCATAAAATAACTTAGCAAAAATATTGAGAATCCGTATACTTGAATAGAACGTATCTCAAGTCCCGATGACATGCAAAGATCAATAACTTGTTGTTTTGACATTTGCCGCCAATAAGGATGTTCATAACGGTCCTCCCAGTGAATCCGTTTTTTAATGCAGGCCGGTACAATTTTTGAAAGTTGCGGAACAGTACGAAATATGGGAGTGATAATTCTCTGAATGAAAACGTCCGGAGCGTATTTATGGGAAATGATAAGCTTAATCGTGCCGTCTTTTTTGCACCACCGACGAAATTGTTCAAGCACTATGCGCGGATTCGGCGTGTGGTGCAAAACATATGTGCAAAATATATAATCAAATGAATTGTCCGGGAGCGATACTGTTTCCAGATCGCACGCGATGAGCGTGGGGCGAAAACCGAGCGCGTTTGCTTGTTGCCGCACAAACTCTATAGAATTTTCAGATTGATCGATACCGGTTACATCTGCGCCATAAAATAAATAATCAAACAAGAAAAAACCGGAACCGCATCCGGCATCAAGCACTTTTTTGCCGCGAATTTGTTTTGGGAGGTCCAACTTTTGCAAAATACCGAAATTGGACATCGGATGTTTATTGTAAAATGCGCGAACGTTATTTTTTATTTTCTCTGCTGTTTGGTTCATAGAATGCAGGCCGGTGTTAACTCAACCATTTTTCGAAATCGGCTAAAATTCGCGCTATCAATAAAAATTTTCATATGGCTGCTTTAACGTAAGAAATAAACTTTTTTACTTGCGGCAAATTATTTTGCAAAACGTCGTAAACAACATCCACTCTCAAATCGTGATAATCATGCGCCAAGGCGTTGCGGAATCCGACAATCTTATGAAAATCGGCCAAAAACTCATTTGGGATAATTTTTTCTTCTCCCAAAATATCCAGCGCCTCGCGCATTGTGGTTGGCTTCCGAAAATTTTTATAAGCCACCACCGCCTCCGCTAAATCTATAACTGCTTGAGCAACGATATAAAGCTCACGTTCAACCGCGCTCCTAATCATTAGATTAGTTTCCAAATCTTTTAAAGAATACGTTTTGTAGCTTTCGGCAACTTCTAGATGCTTGATAATATAACTTATTTGATTTTCTATAATTTGGAGATTGCTCATTTTGCCCGTGTTAAATTATATTTTTTAAGCAGATAGATAAAATCAAAATATTCATTAAACACTCTAGGCTCTAAAAGCAACCTGTTTGGTTCGCGCTCAAAAATTATCTTGCCGCTAGAAATAATTTGATATTTAAGCTCTGGCGATTCAATGTCATTCATGCTATGGACATCAACCTTATTTGTTGCGAGCATTTTTGAAATTTCCGAAGAAAAATAGAAAACCATCTGTCCTCTTTTTATGGGACTTTTTTCCGTAAAGTAAATTCCAAAATCGTAATCGCTCATCGGCCCAGTTTTACCGCTTGCTTGGGAGCCGAAAAGGTAAACGAGGCCGACAGCCGGTTCGGCTTCAAACACAGCTGATAATTTATCTTTTATCTCTTTAACAGCCTTACTCATGTCGCATTTATAGTAAAATAATTTTGACTATTTTACAAGCTATTGACAAAAATAGGCCTCTTATGCTAAGCTGTTTTTAGAATAAACGGAGGCAACCTATGGAACAAGTTGAAGCAAGAGGTATCCTTGGCCACCGCGCGATAAACTCCCAGTTCTCGAAAGCCCAGAGTCGGTCGCATGACCTCAGTTTTTTATTTTTTAATTATTTTTAACTCAACCATTTTTCAAAATCGGTCAAAAATTGATTGACGACTTGGTCGGTTTTGAAATGGGAAATCATGTCCGGGAAAAACTTCGGCGGAACAGTCACAATATGCGCGCCCGCCAAACGAGCATCCCGAACGTCTACGACGCTCCGCATACTGCCTGCGATGATTTCTGAATTGATTTTGCTCTCGTCAAAAATCCGGCGCGTAGCGCTTACAACCCTAATAGGATCAAAATCTGCGTCGTCAAGAGCTTTTTTGGCTTTAGTTTCCTCGCGTTCCTTTAACATGGCAGCATCTGTTCCGCCGTCTCTTATGCGGCCCCAAAAAAGACTGACGTATTTTGCGCCAGCGCGCGCCGCCATAACCGCCTGGGTCACGCTCATGCAAGCGGTACAGTTTACAGAGATTCCCATTTCGCTCAATTTTTTGATTGTTTCCAATTCTCCCCAGCCCACTTGAACTTTAATGCTTATTTGCGGATAACCGAACTCCCTAATAAACTCTCTGGCTTGTTTTAAAATAATTTCTTTGTCTCTGGAAAAAACTTCCACGCTCAAATGAATGCCGGGTTTGTATTTATTGATTAAATCTATTATTGCTCCGATATGAGATTCAAACGAACCTTTCGGTTCCTTGGCCAAAAGCGAAGGATTGGTGGTTATGCCCTCGGCGAAACCTCGCTTTAGGGCTTCTTCAATGTCCGTTAAATTTGCGCTATCAATAAATATTTTCATGAATATATCTTACTGCTTCTGATAAATTTGTCACGCGCGCATCGGCTTTTAAATTTTTATTTTGCGCGCAATCTATTAAAATTGTTTTGCATCCGGCCGCTTGGCTGGCTTTTATATCGCTTTCCGAGTCTCCGACCATAAAAGATTTTTTTAAATCAATCCCCCATTTTTGCGCGGCCGAAATCAGCATTCCGGGCTTCGGTTTTTTGCATTCGCACCCGTCGTCTCGCCCATGCATACAAACAAAAATATCATCCAGCGACAGTTCTTTAATATCAGCCATTATTTTATCATATTCTAATTGAGACATATTCCCGTAAACTACGTCCGGCTGATTGGTCACCAAAATTTTTAAAAAACCAAGCTTGCCGAATTCTTCCAAGGCCACAGCAACACCATCTTTACAATGAAACTCGTCGTGCCTCCACGGAGCAGTCCAGCGCACCTTCTTGTCTTGGACAAAAACATTTTCGCCTCGATCCACTGTGTCATTTATCACTCCGTCTCTGTCCAAAAATACTGCGCGCCTTAAACCAGTTTCGGTTTTTGGATTCCTTCCCATTTTCCTTCGGTCATTTTTAATTCCGGATGAAAAACTATCGCGTGCCAAAGCACAGCTTGCCACGATTCGGCGTGCGCCGTTACGTTTTCCGGGTTTACCACCGGCACCAAAACACAGGCGTCCGCCACTTTGGCGGTGTACCCGCCGTCGCGGCTCACTATGCCTATTATCTTGGCGCCGCGATCTTTAGCGTGAATTAACGCGTGAACAATATTAGCGCTGATATTTTTTTCCGCGTTTCCGCCGCCGACGGAAAACACCATCACCGCGTCATTTGGATTTAAATGGTTATGCTCCAGCCACTTCACAAAAACCGAATCCCAGCCGTCGTCGTTAACGCGGGCGGTGAGCTCGGCAACGTTGTCGGTTGGAGAATAAGACTGGATATGGGCGATTTTCCGAAAATCATTCACGGCATGCGAGGCGTTGGCCGCAGATCCGCCAACCCCCAAAATAAAAAGCCGGCCTTTCTTTTCCCTCACGCCCTTTAAAATATCAACGGCGCAAGAAACTGCCTCTCGGTCAATCCGGCGGGTAATCTCGGCTACCTCACTCAAATAGTTCTCTATATATTCGCGGTGAAGCATATTTTTATAACTCCCGAAGCTCCTCAAAGTATTCTCTTGTCCTTTCTAAGTATTCCAAAGTGTCTGCTCCGAAAACAGCCTCTGTCGGAGAAAGAATGTGGGTTTGAATCGGAATGCCTTTTTGGAGCAAATCGGGAAAAACATGTTTTCCAAAATCATAAAAAGCGCCAGCTGGAATATATTTAAAAATATCCGGTTTTAAAATATATACGCCCGCATTAACAAAATTAATGTCAGGCCGAGACGCGCCCTCCCAAAAATCTTTTACGAAACCGCTATAGTCAATCTCTACAACGCCCCCTGCGGCTCCGCTGTTCGGATTAATTTTCCTGTCAAATAACGCAATCAAGGCCGGACTGCGAGGATCCGGCGAAGCGCTTAAAATTTTCCCGAAATCCATATTAAAAACATTGTCGCCGTAAACCACCAAAAACGGTTCTTTTAATTTTCCTTCCAGCCTCTTTACGGCCCCTGCGATACCAACCAGGTCTTTTTCATAAAAATATTCAACCTTAAGGCCGAACCGGGACCCGTTACCAAAATAATCTGAAATTTTATCCGCCAAGTAATGCGTGTTTAAAATAACATCCCTTATTCCGGCTCTTTTTAACTGCTGCAGTGTGCGCTCTAAAATATTTTTACCGGCAACTTCTATCAAAGGCTTGGGTGTGTCATTTGTCAAAGGCCGCAAACGAGTGCTCAACCCTCCTGCTATAATTACAGCTTTCATAATTTTGGAATAACGTATTTTTTAATGTAATCTACGCTCTTTTTCAGCCCTTCCTCCAAACTAGTTTTCGGTTTCCAACCCAAAGCCCTCGCCTTGGAAATATCGGCCTCCGTCCTTTCTACGCCGAAACTCAATGAGGGGCGCAGTTCCGGCTCCACCTTCGTGCCCAACAGCTTTTGTGTCGCATCCAAAAGTTCCTTAAAACTGGTGGCGATACCGCTGCCCAAATTATACACTTGGCCGTTTGTAAAACTATTTTCCATCGCTAAAAGATGAAAATCGTTAATATTGTCCACGTAAATATAATCTTTGCTGCGCTCTCCTTCGCCGTATAAAATCGGCTTCTCTCCTCGCAAAAGCTGGATAATAAATTCGCTCACGATTGGTCGGTCGGTTCTTCGCCAGTCTTGCCGTGGGCCATAGACATTAAAATACCGCAGACCAGCAATATTCATCTTGTGGTATTTTACGTAACTTTGCGCAAAAAAATGGCCGGCGGCTTTAGAATCCGCATAAAAAGTTTCCGGCTGCATTTTTTCTTCTGTTGTCGGGAAGGTTTTTAAGCCGCTATAAACATCCGAACTTTCCGCGTAGATAATTTTTCTTACATTAGCCCTCTTCGCGGCTTCTAAAACGTTCACCGTGCCGACGACGTTGATGTCCGCTGTGTCCACCGGATCTCTTTGGCAGTCTGAAAGGCAATTTTTAGCCGCCATATGAAAAACCGTATCTACGCCCTCAAATACCGGATAAATATCTTTGGAACGGATATCCAGTTTATGAAATTCCGCTTCCGGCGCAATTTGTTCTTTTAGACCGTACGACAAATTATCTATCCCGATTACCTTATGGCCTGCGGCAATAAGCCTGTCGGCAAGATTGCTCCCTATAAAACCGGCGATGCCGGTAACTAAAACTTTTTTCTGATTCATAATCTTGATAAAACGTTTCTGCAACTACTTATCTTTTAGCTTCTTAAATTTTTCCTCCAGCCAACCAAGCACGAGAAGCTGGTCGTCAACTGTAGCACGACGGATTTGTGACAATAAATGGATCTGGTCGGGTTTCGGTAGTGCGGTATTTTGCAAGCCCTCGTTACAGTTGGAACAAATGGCTTTGAGATTGCTCGGTTCATCTGAGCCGCCTTTTGATTTATCTATGATATGCCCAATAGTAAGGCGTATTTTTCTATCGGGATGAAATGGGTCAATATCAGAGGCAGCCATTCCGCAACTCTGGCACGTAAAACCATTTCTGTCTAAAACAAAGGCTCTCGTTTCTTTAGATATGCCTCTGGCAAAAGCTGGTTTTCTTTTTTCTGTTAACAAAATATATTGTCCGGGTTTTAAATCAGCTTTGTCTTTGTGTGAGATGATCTGATAACCATCCTCATCTCTAAGCTCACGCACGCGACGTGCCCACTCTGCCGCCCAACCAGAAGCTTTCTGTAATTGCCTTGAATCAACGATGTCGCCCACATTAGTCAAAAGAAAATTTAGTATTTTTTGTTTTGAACTTTTTTTAAATGTAGTCATTTTAGGATTCTAACGCTTTTTTAATAGCGAGGCCAACCGCATGAGCAACCGGGGGCGGGAATGCGTTGCCGATTTGCTTATACGCAGTCGTTTTTGGGCCAACAAAGTGCCACCAATCTGGAAATCCTTGTATGCGGGCGGCCATTTTAACAGTAATTTTAGGTATATGATTTTTGGATTCCTTGGCAGAGGGAGCCTCATCAGCAATGCCGATACCGTTAACGGATAATTTAAGCCATTGTGCTCGTGTCCGTGTTGGACCAAGGTCGGGGCCTCCGTGTTTTACAGAGCCACCGACAATTGTGGGGCCAATGTCAGCAGCTTTCTCGGCCCATGACTCGGCATGTTTCCATCCGTTTTTAACCATAAGATCTTTTAGGGTTTCGCCAACTGTTTTTTTGCCTATCTTTTTTTCAGGCCAACTAAAGTTTTCAGCATACTTTTTTTGAAGACCAACTAAAACAAAACGTGGTCTGAGTTGCGGTACTCCAAAATCTGAAGCATTGAGTATGGTCATAAAAATTTTATAACCCATTTTTTCAAGCCGAGATTGTAATTTATTTCTGTACTCAACAAACTTTGCAGACATAAAGCCTGGTACATTTTCCAAGAGAACGGCTCGCGGTCGCGCTTCATCAATTATCCTAAGAGCTGTCGGGAATAAGTCACGCTCGTCTTTTTCTCCTAACTGTTTACCTGCAAAAGAAAAGGGAGGGCAAGGAACACCGCCAGCGATAAGGTCAACTCCCGCAAAGTCCCCGCCTGAGAGCGTTTTAATATCTTGTTTGATTACATTCCAATAAGGTCGGTTGAATCGCAATGTTTCGCAAAATCGTGGATCAATTTCTACAACAGCAATAGGTTCGAAACCAGCCAGTTCAAGACCCAATGCCTGACCGCCCCCACCAGCACACAGCTCAAGAACAATCGGCTTTCGGTACCCTCTTTTTAATACATATTGGTGTGTCGGCTCAGCTAATATTACAGTCATAAAGTTAGTATATCATTTTTACTTCATAAATTATTTTTTATAAATCCTTTCCACTATTTTTAAAGCCTGATATCCGTCCTCTCCCGAAGGCCGCGGCGTCCTCTTCTCGCGAATCGCTGATATAAACTCTTGCAATTCTTTCGCCAAAGATTGGTTTTTGTCCGCGCCGCAAAAAAATTCTTTTTCTTTCGGCGCGTCAAAATAATTTTTGCTTCTTAGACCGAGGGTCAGTTTTTCTTTCCCATATCCATATGGCACATTGCCTAATCCTTCTATCCGAATATAACCTAGCGTCCCGTAAATCTCAAAATTATGAACAGGATCCCAATTTGTCCAGCTTACATGAATTGAAGCCGTTTGATTTCTTTTGTTTTTAAGAATTAAAAAAGCGTTGTCATCCACCGATGAATTCCAGTAAAGATTTTCGGCAAATCCGCAAATATCCCGGAAGTTCCCCAAAAACATCCGGCAAAGATCTATCATATGAACACCCTGATCCAAAAGCTCTCCCCCGCCACTGACATTTTTATTTTGCCGCCATTCTTTTTCATAACCCAAACGTCCGCCGAACCCGTACCTGGCCCTTATAAATAAGATGTCGCCGATTTTTTTAGCTTTAATCAATTTGTCCGCCAAAAGATAGCTCGGATGGAAGCGATGATTAAAACCAACCATATAAGACAGATGGCGCTTTCCGGCAGCCTTTACTGCTTCGGCCAACTCCCCGGAGTTTACGCCGGCTGGTTTTTCACAAAGGACATGTTTTCCGGCTTTCAGCGCCTCTATTGAAAGCGGCGCTAAAAATTTATGCGGAACTGCGATAACTACCGCATAAATATCTTTCATTTTTAACAGTTGCCGCGGCTCCGAAAATGCTTCGCAATTTTTAAACTTGCTGGCCAATTCCTTTGCACCGAGAAAATTTTGGTCGGCAATGGCCCGCAAAGACGCTGCCCCGCACATTTTTAACGCGCTTGCCCAGCGGCTGCCCATGCGTCCCGCGCCGATTAAACCGAAATTATATTTTTTCTTACCAATCATAACCGCGGTCTTCCGGCCGAATACGGCGATAATTATAAATATCCGACTTTTTTATATCATGCAAATGATCCGGAAATTCCCGCCACTTGTCCCATACTGCGCTTATATTTTTTCCGGTAATGCCGTTTGATTTTTCCGATGCCAAAAAAACGGCCAGCTCCGCCGCTTTTTCCGGAGAAGTTGTCTTTGATTCTCCTGACGCCTCCTTTAAAGCCGCCTCGTATTTTTCTTTTCCGGCGTGCTCCGGCCCGGCTTTAATAAGATCCCGCGTAATCCCAGAATTAACCAGTCCGGGCGAGATAGCGTTGATTTCTATGCCGTAAGGCAAAAGCTCTTCCGCAAGCGACTCCACCAAACGCAAAACGCCGCCCTTGGAGCTTGCGTAAGAAGTAAAATTCGGCAAGGGTCCATCTCCTCCTCCCGCAAAAGCTATAATTTTCCCCTTCCCGCCCTTTTTAAGCAAAGGCAGGGCGTATTTAATGGAAAGCATCGTGCCGTACAAATTCACTTTTATAGCATCAAGCCATTTCTCCGCATCGCACTTTTCCAGAGAACCAATCTCGCCATAAATGCCTGCAGCCGTTACCAAAATATCCAACGCGCCGAATTTTTTTTCAACCAAGCCCATAAGACCTTTTACGCTTTCTTGATTGGTAACGTCTACCGGATAAGCGCCAGACCTGCTGGCCGTTATAACATCGCATCCTTCCCGCTCAAAAAACTCGGCGATGGTTTTACCTATCACGCCACTGCCTCCCGTGATTAACGCTTTTTTATTTTTTAAAATCATCAAGTTTATTTTTATTATTACTCACCGCGCCAAGTTTAATAAATAATGGTTAGTCTCATGAAGTTTAAAACCGACTTTTTGATAAAGAGCGTTTGCCGCGAGTCTTTTGGGGTTGGTTGTTAGCTCAACTACCTCCACACCATTGTTTTTTGCCCATCTTATTAGATCAAGCAAAATTTTCTCGCCCAGTCCCTTACCGCGATGTCGTTCGTCAACAATCATATCTTCCACGACAGCTTGGTGGCGCAACTTTGTCTGGCGAGGAAAAATCCAGCCAATACCGATAAGTTCGCCATTTTCTTCTATTTTGCTGATATAGCCTTCCACAATCGCCCTATAAAGCGATTGCTCGTTCACAACGGCGGCAGGATCCAGCTGTGCCACAAGCTTCCGGATTTCATCCAAGTTGTAAGTAAATTTCTTCTTTATAAATTCAAGTATCTTTTGGTTTGAATCAAAAGCAACGGTTTTAAGCTCAAATATGGGCACAAACGCAATTTCAGCATTCTCTTCAAGGTTCAGTTTAATATCACCGGCCAGCTCCGCCAGATACGCAAAAGATAAAACAGGAAAGCCATATTTTTTATAACTGGCAGTGCCCGCGAACGCGCCAAGGTATGTGAAGCGCGAATCCACACCCAGCTCCTCTTTGATTTCTCTCTGCAAAGCCTCCTCCGGTGTTTCACCTTGTTGAAGATACCCGCCTATAAAATCCCATTTGCCCTTAAATGGTTCTTCGTTCCGTTTCGCCACCAAAAGTTTCTGTTCGCGAATAACAACGGCAGTCGCTGTCGGCTTAGGATTTTCAAACGCACAAAGCTCGCAGTCGGTATTTTTCATATCGTGTGCGTGCGCGGCTTATTTAATAAAACCTGCGCGCCCGCCGAATCCACCGTAAAAGGCACTTCTTTCATTTTATGTTTTGAAAATACTCCGCGCACGGCGTCCTGCGTTCCCTCGCGGCAATAAACCAAAAAGAAACCGCCTCCGCCGGCGCCCAAAATTTTGCCCCCAAAAGCTCCGTTCTTTTTGGCTTCTTCATAAATTTCGTCAAAAAGATTATTGCTCATTTTAGATGACATTTTTCTTTTAAGCTTCCAGTGTTCATCCATCAAATATCCAAAATCGTCCAAACGCCCGTTTTCAAAGACACCTAAAATATTTTGTCCGATTCTTTTTGTTTGATGCTTCAGTTCAACGGCATCGTTTTGGTTTTGGCGAACACTCATTTGCTGCTCGCGTAAAATATCCTCGCTTGAGCGGCGCACGCCGGTATAAAAAAGAAGCGTGCGCCTCTCAAAATCATCCTGAACAGCTTTTGGTATGTTCGCGTTAGAAACCGCAACCGCGCCCGAAGGAGCAATATCCAAAACGCAAAAATTCCCAAAAGAAGCCAAATAAAAATCCTGTTTGCCGTCCGGGAGCCCCAAATCAGAGGTTGCAATATCAAAGGCTTCTTCGGCCAATTGTTGCTTTGAAATATTTTCTCCTTTTAAGATGTGCAGGGCATTTAACAAGCCGACCATATAACTAGCGGAGCTGCCCATGCCTGTGCCGTCAGGGACATCAGCGTTTGAAGAAACCTCTATCATTTTATCAATACCGGTGCGTTTGAGAGCGGCTTTCGCCATCTTATGTTTCAAGTCATCCAGTTTCTCAACTTCCTCGCTCTCGCGGTACTTCAATCTTATCAACTCATCAACCGGAGGGCGGTTGATGTTTATGTACATGTATAAATTTACTGCCGCGGCGAAAATAAAACCGCCGTGCTTTTCATAATAAGCCGGCAAATCAGTTGAGCCTCCGCCAAGAGGCAGACGAAATGGCGTTCTGGTTAAAATCATAAATTAATTAACTACTTTGGAGTTTCAATTCGCTCCTTAATGGTATAAGGAGTTTTTCTGGTGGTCTCAAAATAAATTCTCAACATCAGCTCGGCCAAAAAGCCGATCATAAAAAATAAAATTCCGGAAAGAATAAAAAAGATCGCGAGAATCGGCAAGGGGGTTTGCCCGAAATTACGAAGCCCCGCCAGTTTAAGATAAATTGCAGTAGCGCCGACCACAATGCCCAATAAAACAGATACAATTCCGGCGCCGCCAAAAAATATCAGAGGCCGACCGGTTAAACTGGCCATGAATTTAATTGTAAGCAAATCAAAGATGTCTTTCACCGCTTTCATAAAATAATGTTTAGAAATGCCAAATTCTCTTGCATGATGCAAAACCGGAATTTCCGCGACTTTGGCTCCTTTCATATAAAGATATGCCGGCAAAAACACGTGCATCTCTCCGTACAAATGAATCGGCGCCAGAACCTCGCGCCGGTAAGCTTTAAGAGCGCAAGCTGAATCGTGAAGATAAAGGCCGGTCATCTTGGCAGTAAGCCAATTGGCAAGCCGCGAAAGCACGCGCCTCCCGGAAGAATCATGCCGATCGGTCCTCCAGCCAGACACAACATCGTATCCTTCCCTGATTTTTGCGACGAGTTTAGGAATGTCCGCAGGGTCGTTTTGCAAGTCGCCGTCCATTGTGATAATTATGTCTCCTCGGGTTTCATGTATTCCGGCGTCCAGCGCGGCGGTCTGTCCTAACGGCATCGCCAAAATAATTATTTTTATTTCCCTTAAGGATTTTAAAATTTTCAGCGTCTCATCGGTAGACCCATCTTCTACAAAGATAACTTCGTAAGGTTCGTTAAGTTTTCGCATCACATCAACTATTTTACCGTGCAAAATAGCGACATTTTTTTCTTCGTTATAGACCGGAATGACGATTGAAATCATAATGTTATGTTATTATATTTTCTAACAAAATCAAGCTATTGCAATTTTTTAAGAGTTATGCTATAAGTATAAACAGTAATTCTTTAAAAAGAAGGCGGTAAAATATGGACACAATCTCTTTGGGACTCGTTCTCGTAATAGGCCTTGCCTTCTGGGGCGGCTGGCCTCTTGTTGCGCAAGCGAGCGATATCAAAGACCCGCTTGTGAGAGGGTTTTTAGTAAACGCAGTAACTGCAATTGGTTTCTTGCCATTTCTGCTAGGCAAAATGTCCGGCGGCGTTCTCAACTCATCCGGAGGCAGAATTCTGATTGTAGCCGGGCTTTTCAACTTCGCTGGCCATCTTCTGTTTCCAAAATTACAAACCATGGCTGGTAGCCAAGTGTCAATTTACATGACGATGATTCCGGCTCTTGTTATCGCGGCAAGCGCTGTCGGCGGTCCAATATTCTATGCCGATGCCGTAACAATTCCTAAAATATTTTTCACGCTAATAATTGTGATCGG
Organism: Candidatus Giovannonibacteria bacterium RIFCSPLOWO2_02_FULL_45_28; assembly: GCA_001780725.1. Taxonomy (GTDB): domain Bacteria; phylum Patescibacteriota; class Minisyncoccia; order UBA11713; family 2-01-FULL-45-33; genus GWA1-44-25. The sequence continues at coordinate 62,049 of MFIM01000005.1, forward strand.
CATAATCGGCTTAGCGTATACATCTGTATCGCTCAACTAGAAAGGAGAATACAAATGCATTCAGTATTGTTCGCTGTTGCAAAGTGGATATCGCCGGAGGCGTTAGCGCTTGTAAGAGCCGTTTATAAAGCAGGTGAGGCAATTAAAACCATGCCGCGCCACGCGGAAATTGCCGCAGGCCAAGGGCACCGTTCGCTTATCACCAAAGGCGACGAGCTTGCTCGCGACATCATAGTGAAGCACCTCGCCAATTCAATTTCCGGAATTAAAATTCTGTCCGAAGAAGAAAGCGCGCATCCCGCTCTGCTTTCCGAACACGATCCGAAAGGAATACTCGGAAAAGGAATATTTGGTGTGATAGATCCAATAGATTCAACTGTCAATTATGCAGAGGATAGCGCCAATTGGTGCGTTGGAGGCGGATTGATTGCAGATGGCATCCCGCGCGTTAGTGCAATCTATGCTCCGGCCAACAACAACGGCTTGTTTATTCTTGCCGCGAAAGGCTATGGCGTATGGTGCGCTGAATGGGATCAAGAACCACGACTCATTATTGTGGATCTTGATATTTCTTCCAAAAAAAGCGTCGTCCGAGTAGGAGTTGATACGTTTCTCTATCGCGCAGTGATGTCTATCATGCCGGAGATTGCATGCAACGTGCGTGCAGTATATTCAACGGGATCCGGCATACTTGGCTTAGCCAATGTTGCTATTGGAAAATCTCAAGTCGTGATTCAGTCCCCGCAAAAAGCGTGGGACTGGGCGGCTGCGTACTCTGCAGTTGTTGAAAGTGGAAACGTATTTCAATTTTTCCGCATCAAAGATGGCGGGGCAATTATTCCTGTGGAAACTTTTGACTACGAAGCGTTTTGCTTTGAACCAAAAGGGCGTCTGGGTTTTGTCGCCGGAGTTCCCTTGCTTGTAAAAAAGGTGTGGGATCTTCTTCCCAAAAATGGTTGGCAACGAGTCAACCCTGATACTGTCTCCGCAACTTGGTAAAGGAGATGTTTCGTGAATAGTCTTTTGGCGATTCTAGGACGAGGAATTCAGCGCTTGCCCGATGGTTCTTGGACAGTAACCGAGGATCTCGAGATATGTGCGGAGAATAGCGCACATCTAACCGACCGTGTTCCCGCAGACGACGAAAATCCGCATTGTTTAATTGGTGGCGGGGAACTTAATCTATTAGCAGGAATCCAGCTGCACAAAAGAGGGTTTGGAGATATCGTTGTCTGCGCCTACGGCGACCGATCGGACTATCTCAAATCAATTGACGCACCAAGCGAATCTATGATAGTGAGCGATCTCTTTCTGAAATATTGTCCGAATGCGCTCATCAGGGTATGGACAAAAGAAATGTCTATGCCGGGTCCGTCAAATACCAACCGCGAGCTTCAAAACATTTTTGAGCTTGCGGTAAAAGAAAAAATTGATGCGGTTGCCATAGTCACGATTGACCTTCATATGCCACGGACGTTGGTGATGGCCCAACGACATCTCGCGAAACATAAATTTCGGCGCTTAGACGCGCGGTTCTTTGTGAGCGAGCAAGTGCTTGCGGAAGCAGATCCGAAAACGTACGGCCAGCGCCGCGAAACCTTGCGCCGCTCTAAAGCGATGGCGCGCAATTGGGCGAGGGAACAATTAGGAATCTTCAAGGTGATCACCGATGCGTACGGTGATGAAAAACCGAAAGTCGCGGCATAAAATCCGCGATTTTTTTATCTGCCTACGCCGATATATAAAAATCCGCGTTTTTTGATTTCTTTTTCTCTCTCATAAAAATAGTTTCCGGTGTCAAAAAACATGAAGGGCTTTTTCATGAGCGACTTCATTTTTTTTAAGTTTATTTTTTTAAATTCCGGAGAGTTGTTAACAAAAACCGCAGCGCAAGAATTTTTAAAAGCCATATACGGATCTTTATAAAATTTAAACCCCGTTAAGAGCTCCGCCTCCGACGGATTAGCAATAGGGTCATGCGTTGATATTATTGCGCCTTCTTTTTTTAATTTTTTAATAATTTCCAAAGACATGGCGCGGCGCAAAGTCGGAGTCCCCGGCTTATATGTAAGACCGAGTATTGCAATTTTTTTGTTGCGCAATGGCCCAAGGTATTTTTTTAAATACGCAACCACTAAATTGCGCCTAAGATTATTCCTACGAAAAACCGTTGATATCAGAGGGATTTTTATCCCGGCCTCGCGGCTTTTTTTAATAAGAATTTTTAAATCTCGAGCCAGTGTTCCTCCCGAAAAACCAATTCCGGCGTTGAGATACGCGCGCGGCCCGATTCTTTTATCGGAGCGGAGCGATTTGGTAATATCAACCGCATCCGCGCCGTAAGCCGCGGCCAAATCAGAAATATCGTCAATAAAACCTATGGAAGTTGCCAGAAAGGCGTTTAGTGCATGCTTGCTCATCTCCGCCGAAGCCGTGCTCATTGGCAGAAAAGTTGTTTTGATGCCGGAAAAAATGTTTTCTATTTTTTTAATAACACGCCCGCTTGGCGCCCCGATGACTATCCGGTCAGGTTCAAAAAAACTTTTAATCGCCCTGCCTAATTGTAAATTTTCCGGAGCGTAAGCCAAATCAAATTTAAATCCGCGGCGAAGTTTTGCCAAAAATTTTTCAATCTCCGCGCAAGTCCCAACCGGCACCTGGCTGGAAATAATAATCAACGCGTTATTTTTAAAAAATCCCACATTCTTTCTGAAAAAAACCCGAATCGGGCCCAAATCAACATTGTCCCGGTCGTCAACCGGCGTATCAAAAGCCAGCCATACTATATCGCGTGTTTTTAATTGTTTAAATTCGTTGCTGAAAGACAACCGCCCGTTTTCTATATTTTTCTTGATAATTTTTGCCAATTCCGGTTCGGCAAGCGGCAGAATGTATTTATTCAGATTAGAAACGGTTCCGCGATTTTCATCAAAACCAATCACGTTGTGCCCCAAATCGGCAAGGCAGGCACTATAAACTTCTCCCAAGTGCCACAAACCGACTACGCCTATTTTATATTTTTTCATTGAAGCGGTTTTAAAGTAAGGCCGATAACTAAGTTGATTTGAATTGAAGGGACAAACAAAGGAAAAAACGACCTTTTAACAACACGGAAGCGGTGCGGAAGCTCTTCCAAAACTTCAACGGCCATATTAATGTGCTCGCTTTTAATGCACCAATCATAACTTTGACGGTAGCGCTTTTCAAAAATACGCCGCGCGCTAATCCGCCTCGCAAGAGCGTATGTCAATCCGCCTTCGCAAGGAATCACCGCACGAAATTCGCCGGTCGGTTTAAGCAGACGGCTGATTTCATTTAGAGCGGCGGGCAAGTTTGGTAAATGTTCCAGCACATGGATAGCCACAACTCTATCAAAATATTGATCTGGAAAATTAAGCCGCTTTTGGCAGTCTCCGACGATAACGGTGACCCCGGGAAACCGCCGCTTAATCACTTCGGCCATGTCCGGCAGCAATTCCACTGCGTAATATTCCGTATCTGTCAAATTTTCATAAGCAATGTGCTCGCCCAATCCAGCGCCTATTTCCAAAACTTTTCCGCCGGGTTTTGCGCCACGCAATGGATAACCGTGATTAAATCGCTCAATTAGGCCATAACGCTTCGGCAAAACCTCATGCCAATATTTCATAAAGTCCCGCTTAATTTCGGTTTGCTGCGCAGTCAGCTCCGGAAGATGTTTTGGCCATTTGTTCTCCATCGTATTAAAAAAACGTGTAAAACATCGCTTGCGTAACTACAATCTGAAAAAACGTCAGGGCAAGATGGGGATTAAATAAACGCTGATGTTCTTCTTTAAGCAATTTATTTTTAAAAACCACAAAAAACGGCAATATAAAAAGCCACAACCTTTCCACGTTTGCCTGAAAAATCCCGATCACAAGAAAAAACAGCAAAATCCACACTCCGCCTTTAAAAAGCAGGTTGCTTTCTTTAAATGTTGCCGGCAACCCTTTAAAGAAAATGAGCAATGAAGGCAGCCCCAAATAAATCAAAAAGTTCACAATATTCATTAAAACATAAATAAAATACATTCCAACAGACTCAAAATTGCTTCCTACCGCTTCTTGGCCATACCCGCGCGCTATAAAAAAATTCTCAACGATAGAATAGCCGGACCAATACCATATTACTAAGAAAAATAAAAGAAAAGCCGCCAATGAAATCATGATTCTCGTTGCAACCAACTTTCGATTTCCATCCGCCCTGACTAAAAAAAACCAGACCAAGAAAAGAAAAAATGGCGCTAAAAGCAAAAACAGAAAGTTGGTAAAAAGCGCCGCGGCGACCGCAATCCCGCCAAATCCCGCTAGCCAAATGTTTTTTCGCCAGCCGATGAAACATAAAGCTATAGCGCACCATGCCAAAAACATAAACACGCCGTCCATAGAGGTTGCTGTCATCATTACGGCGCTCGGCACAAATATAAAAATTTCAAGAGCCCTTTTCGTTTCTATTTCTTCCAAAAAAGATCTCCACAAATAATATAGCGGCCACAAAATAAGTCCGGTTAGAAATACAACCCACAAAGCCATGCCAAAAAAATCTGCGCCTAAATATTTGTGCGCAAAATATAAAACAAGCGTATATCCAGGCGGGTGAGTTACGCTGTGTTTTGCCAGCTGCGGAAGAAGCTCAATATAATTATGCAAAAAATCTTGAACAGTGCGCACCGCGCTCATATTGCCGCTATATTCCCAAAATGTCCGCGTGAACGGGTCGGCTATGCTTTTTGCACCTTCGCGGATGCCGGCTACGCCTACGGAAAAAATAAAAAAGATCAAAACCAAACTTGCCAAAAATTTATGAGGCGAAAATGCTTCAATCTTTTTGCGAAAATATAAAAACGCAAAAAACGCGACCAGGGTTATAAGCGCCCAAACCAGGCTCGTTAATTTGGGCGACGGAATTGCATAAAAAAATAAAAGCTCGGGAATATATCCTTTGTAAAACATGCCGATTAAAAATTTAGCGAAAACAATTATTCCGAAAATCGGCATAAATATTTTTAAAAGATTGCGCGCTTCGGCATTATTCCAAAAATAATGCCAATAAAGATAAAGGAAAATAAAAACAAAAACCGACAGAAACGCTGTAGATTTAATGGCAATGGCTAATTTGGCCGCATCCAGCATTTTTTATTTTTTCCAGCCGATAAAAGCGTGATTCATCCCCCACTGCGTCCAAAAATATTTTTTTGTTATGTCGCGGAATCCTGCGCGCTTAAGCCTTTCTATGATTTCAGCGTCCGGCAAATAATAATCTTCGTCTTCGTGCATGCCGCGAACCGAATCCACGTCGTAATGCGTGCTAAAAACGCTGTCGTATGCGGCAACAATTTTATGAATCAATACGCCGGCGAATGCGCAGGGCATAGTCACAACCACGTTGCCGCCCGGATTTAAACAGCGATTGGATTCGGCAAGCTCCTTGTCCCGCAATTCTTTTGGGACATGGTTTAAACTCGCAATAAAAGTCACGGAATCAAAAGAACGGTTGGGAAAGGGAAAATTTTCCAAACTTGCCACAACGTTTTTTTCCGTCAAACCTTCGTAAGGAAACACGTCCACCCCCACGCCGTTGCCGTTCAAATATTTTTGAACAAACAAATTATATTTGCCGCACCCTATATCCAAACAGTGTCCGCGAACTTCTTTGGCCGCGTATTCAAACCTCTCCGCTTGCGTGGAAGTCAGACCCCACTTGTTCACTTCAAAAAGCGCAACGGCACGCAATGGTAGTGCGATAAAATCCTTAAATTTTTGTATCTTACTTCGTTCTTTCATATAAAACGTATTTGCCGCCATCAATTTTTATACCATATTTATCCCCGGGCGGCAAAGAATTGCTTATAATGTATGCCGGATACCGATTTGTCTTCAGCAAATCCTCACCGAAAGCAATGTGAGGATTGGCGTGCAAATAATGCCAAACATCGTCGCGATTTAGCAAAAAAACGATCTCTGGCAAGTCAAAAACAAAAATACCTTGTCCCCGTGGAACAGCGCGGTTTACAGCCTCGGCAAACCGGCGCGGCCCGGGATTATAATACAAACTCTGCTTAATATTTACCGCCAAAACCGCAAGTTGCGCCGCCACCAAACCGGTTATCAAAATATTTTTAAATTTTCCCGCGATACACTCCAGCGCGGGCGGCGCCAACACGAAAAGCAGAATGTGCGCCGGGAAAAAATAGCGGTACCAGCCAGCTGTTTTTAAATAAAAAACCAGATTTAGTAAAATAAAAACTGCCAACGCAATTTCTACTTTTTTAATGTTTTCGCCGTTTTTTGGTTTCCATATTAAAAACCACGCCGAAGCCAAAAACAAAAAGGCAAAATGAATTGGAGTGGATTCCATAAAAAACCTCAAGAAATTAGTTAGGGCGGCACTTTCAATATTATAAGGATTGCGATAAAGCTGCCAGGTTTTAACCAAATAATCAAAAGTAAAATTGTCCGGCAGGAGCGTGTAGATCCATATCAAAAGCGGTATGGCCATACCCGCCGACAAAACCATGACTCTTTTTAACTTGGGAACTAAGTTCCCGAGTGGGAACTTAGTTCCACTAAAAAACTCGCCCGCAAAAACGCTCACAACGAAAATCAAATAAATGGATTTAGTAGCCGCGGCCAAACCGAACAACAGGCCAGACAAAAAAACTTTCCATTTTTTCTCGTTTTCCCAAAGCAAGAGTCCGCCCAGAAAGTAAGTAAGGCCCGGGATTTCTCCCAAGGCGCTTTTACCGTTGCCGTAGAACGGCAAAAAAGTAATTAGTATCGCCAGACTTGCCAGCGCGTTATTTTCGCCATAATATTTTTTTGCCAGAGTATAAAACAAAAACGCAAAGACAAAGAGGAACGCAAACATCACAATTTTGGCCTGCCACAAACCGATGCCGAAAATCTTAAAAGAAAGCGCGGTCCACAAAAGCAAAGGATAATTCGTAGTAATCAGCAAAGACCGTTCTTTGACAAATTCTCCCGGAGCTATCTCTAAACTATAAACGCCGTGTTTAACCCAAGACTTTGCTATGCCCAAATTGATGCCTTCGTCAAACCACGGAGACGGGCTGTCCGGAAACCCGTAAAACACAAGATAGACAAAAAGCGCAATAAGGCCTAGAAGTAAAATTTGGCGATATCTTTTCATGTTATTTATAACGCCCGAGCCGTGCATTTATTTTTATCCTAAAAATATCCTTAAACATGGCGATGGCGTCCCTGATCAAACGCACGCTTGTTTCTTCCCGATGTTTTAGCGCAACGGGAAAATCTTGATAAGTTAAACCGTGCGCTCTCGCTATCACAAAAAGCTCTATATCAAAAGCAAAGCGGTCCACGGTCAACTTTTCCGAAGCCAGTTCGGAAAAGTTTTTTCTGAACATTTTTACTCCGCACTGTGTGTCTTTCACATCCGGCAAAACCGCGAAACGAACCAGATTAGAAAAAAGCAAACTGGAAAGTCTTCTGGTTTTTGTGTACCCGGAATAACCTTGGGACTGCGGATGCGCGCGCGAGCCATACAGCAAAGATATTTTTTGATTCGCCTTCATAAATTTATACATCTCATCAAAAATCTCCGCTCCGTAAGACAAATCGGTGTCTGTAAAAACCACGCAAGCGCCTTTGGCGGATTTCATTCCTGCGCGTACGGCAAACCCCTTGCCCCGATTTTGAGGCAGACTTATAATTTTATAATAATCAAGCTTATCTCTGAATTGTTCCAAAATTTCCAAAGACGAATCACTACTGCAATCGTTTACAACAATCAGCTCAACACTGTAAGTGCGCGCCGAAATCCAAACGCGCAATTTTTCCAAAGATTGCCGCAAAATATCCGCGCCGTTAAAAACCGGAAGAATGATAGATATTTCAACGTCGTTCATAAAAAAAACGAATATTGTTTATAACCGCGACAAACCCGGCTCCGGCGAAAAGAAAAACAAATGGCGACAGAGGAATGTTATAGCGACTAACATCGGCGCCGAGATACGCCGCGCTACCGAGAGTAAGCGTATTTATTGCCATAACCACAATAAAAAGGCCAAACCACGGCCTGCTGCGTTTATCAAAGTAACTAAATATAAATAATCCAAATATAATAAATTTGATTACGCTGCTGGTGGTTACAAACATCCTAATTGGGCCGCCATATACACCACTAAGCAAAGTTGGGAATTTTGGTTTTATAACATAATCCACCAAGTATCGATAGTGATTATTCCAAATAGAGCGCCACGCCGAGGACAAATGAAATTTAAAATAGGCCAGCGGATGTTCTTTCGCAATTTTAAAAAATTGCTGTTTGTAAAAAGCGGTGTTTGCGAAGTCGTAAGCAAAGGTTTGCGGATTAGGATATCCTTCCGGCATAATACGTTGAGCCAGCGCAATTCCGCGGCTATCCGCGAATCTTTGAGCTAAAAACGTGTAAACATTGTACCAAGAAGCGGAGGATAATTGCCAAGTATCAAAAACGATTTTATTCCGCAGCGTCCACGGGAAAAGTGCTGTAAAAAATATGAGAAGTGTAACAACGAAACCGCGCGCCAAACGAAGTTTTGATGCAGAGTTAAATTCCCGACACACCATCGCGACTAAAAACACGGGGAAGAAATATAAACTGACGGGTCTGGCGAGCGTGGCCAAACCAATTAAAACGCTAAAATAGTAATATCGTTGATTAACAAATTCGTAAGCCGACCAAATAAATAAAAAGGCAAAAAGATAATCCGACATTAAAAGATTGTTCCAATAAACAGAAGCCGGCTCAAGACTTGTTAAAACCGCAGCGAAAACACTCACGCCGTAAGAAAAATTCAGCAACAAGCCGATGCGATAAATCAAGACGCTGATGAAACCTGCCATAATGTTCTGCGCCAAAATTATGAAAAAAAACGGCGATTTAAGCCAAAGAAAAAACGCCACAAAAAACGTGTAAAGCGGCGTGCGGTATGCATCGGGCATATACGGCGGGTTTGTATCTAAACTGAAAATATGATGATTGATTAAATTTTCCGCCCCCTGAAGATAAAAAGACATAGCGTCGGAGTAAGCCAAAAACCCGTGCGAGCCGAATTTTAATTGCACAAAAACCGCGTACAAAAAACGAACCCCGAACGCCAAACAAAATAGAAGAATCTCTGTTTTTGAAAATTTTGATTTCATTTTATTGTCTGTGCACGGCCAATAATATGCCTTGAGCGCGATTTTCTGGTAAAATTTTAGTTTCGAAACCCGTTTCATTTAAGAAGCGCGCCAAATTTTTCGGGGTATGTTCAACATTTTTTGCGCCATAAAATATTGGATCATGATACTCAAGCACAATGCGCCTTATTCGTTTAAGTATTTCAGCGGGGGTATTAAATAATATTTCGTATTCCGCCCCTTCGCAGTCTATTTTTAAAAAATCACATTGTTCAATTTTAAAATCTAAAAATACCTCTTTCAGGGTTGTACAATCTACATCAATAAAATCTTTAGTTTTTTGAATAAGACCATGAGCAGCATTATTAAACCGATCATAATAAAAAGGCGCTTTTCCGCTATGCGCGGCTACGGCTTTTTGGAATGGGCGCACATTTGTAAGTCCGTTTAACGCAATATTTTTACTAAGCTGAAAATAGTTTTCTGGCGATGGTTCGAAGCTAAAAATTGAGGAATCTTCCGCTTGCCGCGCCGCATAAACAGAAAATGAGCCGATATGCGTGCCGATGTCAATGATTGTTTTACATTGGTTTAAAACGCCGGGTGAGTAATCATATTGCTTATCTATCACACAGCTCTTGACCATGTACAAATCGGCGAGCTTCGATTGCAAATTGTCTGATCGAATAAATAATTTTATGTTGCTCACATTAACAATGGTTTCTTTTCGATGCGTAAACCAAAAACCTAACCACTGACTCGTCGGCCAGAATTGTTTGGAGATAAAAAAAAGTTTTACAGATTTTACGCAAGCAACCAACAGCCTATATATTTGATAATCAAAAAACATGTGATGATAGTTTTATCCTTAACATTGCGAATAAACATTTAATGCCGTGTAAAGCGCTCATTTTCTTGCCACTCTTCTTGCTGCGGGCTTTGTAAGATATTGGCACTTCTACAATATTTCCGAGCCTAGAAAGGCCGTAGGTAATTTCTATCACATCAAAAACAAAGTCGTTAGCGGCTAAATGCATCAATTGCGGGACAAATTTGCGCGGAAATAATTTATAGCAAGTAGCTATATCTGTAAGTTTTGCGTTGAATAATATGTTGAATATTTTTGACAACAGAATCCCTCCGTAAAAATAAATCGCGCTAAATGGCACATTATTTTCGCGCAAGGCCCTTGAACCAAAAACAATATTTGTCTGGCTGTTTAAAATCGGCGCCAACATTATAGACAAATCCCGCGGATCGTATTCCAAGTCCGCATCTTGAATAATGATAAAATCCCCCGTCGCTTCGCGGAATCCGCGTTTTAACGCTGCGCCCTTGCCGCGATTGTTTTCCTGATAGAAAATTTTATATTTATTTAATTTTTCCAAATCCCGCAAAACGTCGCGGGTTCCGTCTGTGGAACCGTCGTCAACAATAATAATTTCTTTATTTATATCGCCCAAGTCCACAGCATCAATCCGCCGTAGAATTTCCAAAATCGTGCTTTTTTCGTTATATGCTGGAATAACAACCGAAAGTTTCATGCTCTAGATTATAGCGAAAATGTTGTATATAGTAAATGTAATTATGTCGGCGAAAAAATGGTTGTTGGCTATACTTGTTTTCGTTTTTCTGGCGCGAATCGTTGGCGTTTCTTACGGGCTTCCGTTGTGGCTTGTGGATGATGAGCCGCCGTTTACCTTGGCGGCGCTTAAAATGCTACAGTTAAAAACTCTGATTCCGGCTTCGCAGCTGGCGGATTTTAAAACTGTTCTTTACTACCCGCCATATCTTTCTTATTTATATCTGCCTTTTTTTGCCGCTCTCGTCGCAATAAAATTTTTATTTTACGGCGGCCCGAGCGCTCTTTTTGCTTCGTTTCTTTTAACAGATCTTTCTTGGTTTTACGTTATCGCGCGCACAATTAATGTTGTTTTAGCAACTCTTTCTGTTTTTTTAATTTATAAAATCACGGAAACTGTTTTACAAGATCGCCGCCCCGCGCTCTTGGCTGCTTTTTTTGTTTCAACCAGTCTTATTCACATTGCGCTTTCCATAGTAAGCCGCCATTGGCTTTCGGTTTTTTTCTTTACGGCGCTTGTGCTCTATTGGCTTTCTCGTCCTAATTTGTCCGAAAAACAAAGATATTTTGGGGCAATTTTCTCCGCGGGAATCGGTGTAGGTTTTGCAATAATCAATCTTCTGCTCGCGCCCCTGATTGCTTTTTGGTATTTAATTTATGAAAAAAAACCGGTTTTGGCAGCGTTCAAAGAAAAATTCTTTTACAAGCTCTATGCAATGTTCGCCGCGCTTGCGGCGCTTCCTTACATACTTTACCCGGCAAGCCTCGGATTTAGTGCTGACACGACCGCAGGGGCGACAAAAACGATTTTCGGAGCAATAACAAGCCCGATATTTTTTGCGAAGACAATAGCAATATCGGAGTTTGTGTTGATTGCGTTCGCGATTTTGGGTTTAGTTTTTACGTTTAAAAATAACCGCCGCATTTTTTGGACATTCGCCGCGTTTATTTATTCCTACAGCATAATTTTTTATCTAGTTTTCAGATTTGAGCCGAGATTTTTTATGGGGCTTCTGCCGTTTTACGCCATTTTGGCCGGTTACGGATTTTATGAAATCCAAAAAATGCTTCCTTCTCCGGTCCCACAAAAAATATTTCTGCTTGTTCTTTTAATTCCGCTGGCTTTCGTTCTGCGCCTTGACTGGCTGGCAATCCAAAACGATTCGCGAACTTTGGCACGCGAATGGGCGGAAGAAAACTTGCCGTCCGGGACCAAAATTATGGTGCTTGCAAGACTCACGCGTTTTTCCACAAATAAAGACGCTGTTTCGGAACAAGAAAAAATTAGCGCTTCATCTTTAAGAAAAGTTGACAGGGCCGACGCGGAGCTTGGGAATCTTAATTTCCACACTCTAAATCTCTTTGACGCCAGCAACCAATCCTTCTACGAAAACGTTGAAAGTTATATAAAGCAAAATCACTACGAATACCTCGTTATCCAGCCGGATTACAAAAATAGCCAATATTTTAAGGGTGTGATGGCGCATAGCGAGCTTTTAAAAACTTTCGGTTCCGGAGAAGCAGCCATGTCCATAGCCGAAAGCCAATTTTTAAAGAGTCCCGCGGCCTTGTTTCAAATAAAAGAGTTGGGTCCGGAGATAAAAGTATATAAACTAAAATGAACCCCATGAAAATTTTTGTAATTATACCGACTTACAATGAAAGTAAATCAATAGGCCAGCTTTTGGATACGCTGTCAGAAAAAGTGTTCAAAAAAATCCCTAATCATCAAATGGGGATTTTGGTGGTAGACGGAAATTCACCGGACGGGACTGCGAATATAGTAAAAACAAAATCAGCATCGCACTCAAACATACATTTGTTAGTTGAAAAAGAGAAACGCGGCATCGGGGCCGCTTATGCCTCCGGATTTAAGCACGCAATAAAAAATCTCGGGGCGGACGCCGTGATAGAATTTGATGGTGACGGCCAGCATGACCCAAACGATATTCCGCGCCTTATTGCAGAATTTGATAATGGGCACGATTATGTAATCGGCTCGCGATATATTGCCGGAGGCGCAATCCCAGCGGAATGGGCGCTTTACAGAAAGCTCCTAAGCCAACTTGGCGGTTTAACCGCCAAGTTAGTGCTGGGCTTGCCGGTAAACGACGCGACTTCGGGTTTCAAACTTTCACGCGTTGCCGGATTTGCGGAAAATTTGCCGCTTGATGAAAATCAAATGCTCTCAAAATACTACGCGTACAAAATCCATTGGCTTTACGAAATGATAAGCCGGGGCGCAAAAATAAAGGAAATCCCAATCCAATTTTTGGAACGCCGATCCGGCTCCTCCAAAAGCACCATCCGCGACATTTTTGATTCGCTTTACGTGGTTCTAGCGCTAAGATTCAGAAAAAATAAAAGCCCCAAGCATAAATTAAGCTAGGAGCACAGAGAATTTTATCAGCAACCATCAACAATACAACTTGTGCTTGTTATACTCTTCGTGTTGATGTTTTGCCCGTCGCCAGCAAAAATCTTCCCAAGGTCCTATGAAGAAAATATGGATTAGTGCCCATACTCCAAACAAAAAAACAATACACCACACAAGAAAATACACCACAATCAATCCTGCTCCTATATTCTGTAACATAAACAGTCTCCTTTTTTCATGTTCTGATTTCTGGCTTAATTATACGCCTATTTATTTAAAAAGTCAACAGCGCGTGGTACTACCCACGCACATATTGTGGAACTTTTCGTGCGAATTGTTCTAAATATGGTTTGGGGCAAAATATGGAATTCGTTAAAAATGTTTGTGCAACACATTTAGCAATGATTTCTCCGTATCACCAAGTTTATCGTTTAAAGAATAAAGCGTTAAACCATATACGCGTTCTTTTGTTAAAAAATCGGCGTGATAAAGCGTAAGTAAATGCTTGGAAGTTGATTTAATCGATGTCTTTATTTTCTCAGCTATTT
>MFIM01000006.1 GCA_001780725.1 Candidatus Giovannonibacteria bacterium RIFCSPLOWO2_02_FULL_45_28
CAAAAAATATGACACGGCGGTTTTCTTTACTGGAGATTCCGACTTTCTGGCGCTTGTAACCCATCTAAAGAATCACGGGAAAAAAGTTTTTATATTTTCTTCAAAAAACAATGTATCGCAGGAGCTGAGAACTGGCGCAGATGGCTATACCGATGTTTTGGATATTGATGGTATCTGGGGTAAAGATTTAAAACATAGAGCTGAATTAGAGAAAGATAGTAAATAACAAAGCCGCCCTCCTCGCGGAGGGCGACCCTTGGATGTTATACCCTTTCAGTTATGACTAACCGAAAGACATTATCAGTGTAGCAAGCCCCAGTAATCCGTCAATGGAGGGGATGGGGATGGGGATAAAAAAAGTGAGTAGCGGGGTGGGGCTAGTTCGTGTATCATAAAGCTTATGTGGAACTTGCTTGACCATAAAGTATTACCATACGCCATCATCATCGGAATAGTTGTATTTGTCGCCGCTTTCTTTTTCTTCTCAATCTTTTTCTAAAAATCACTTTTTCTTATGGGCTTTCTTTTTGTTGCTTAACGCCCTTAGCGCTTTCTCTTTTTCTTTAATTTTTTTCTCTTGGGCATTAACTACACCTCTTTGAATAATGTATTCTAACGCGCGCAAATCCCCATTATCCGCCAGCAACATAGCTTTCTTATATTTTTGCTTGTTTATTTCGTCTGCTGCAATCGGGGACTCGCTAAGTCCCACACGAAGCAGAATAAGGTCGGTCAAAAGACGAGAAACCCGGCCATTGCCGTTTTCAAAGGGGTGAACGCGGACAAATCTATGAATTAAAGCAGCAAGTTGTTGAAAAAACAAAGTTAATCCATCTCTTGTGTTTAAAGGCGGCGGGTTGGAAGTAAGCGCTCTAATGTCATATTCTAGTGCCGCCGTTTGCTCTGGAATCTTTGTCCAATGAGCAAAATGCAGAGTGGAGCCATCAATTCTTTTCATATAATTATTCACGCCAGACCCTCTGTATTTGCCACCCATTGTTTTAGACGGAGAGAGTTCAAAAATAAATGAGTGGGCGGTTTTTATTATTCCCAGACTTACCGGCTGATTTTTCCTTTCTAATTTTTCCGCCGTTTTCCTGATAAAACTAGAGGCCTTCCATAGGCCTTTAGTTTCAAGAATGTCTATATCTTTTTTCTTGGCAGACTTTATCATTAACGAGAGGCAATAACTTTTTGCACCTCTTCTCTTGAAAGCTTGCTGCCCTCTAAACGCGCGGAACCATACACGGAATCAACAAGCAATTCTCCCTCTATGATTTTTGCGCGCGCGGCAGAAAGAGGAGCAAGCCCGTTGTCCTTCTCTCTTAGTTTGAGAATGGTTTTCACTAAATCTTTTTTCGTTTTTATCATTTTTGGCATTACCTTCTTACAATAATAATTTTATCATTTTGTGGGCAACTCCCATAACAAGGGTTATCCACAACCTTCTGATATACAATCCTTATCATTTCTTAGTATTTTTGTCCAGCCCTAAAACGAAAAACCTCCTGCGAGAGGAAGTTCTTCGCGCCTTGTTTTGAGAATCGCACAAAGCCGGCGATTTGCCTCGGCAGGTTAATTTAACCGTCAAAATCGCGGAATCAGTTAAACTCGTTTTCTCACTTTTCCCTATATTGCTCTTTGTGCTTGTAATTATTTAGTCAATGTCTCGCGAATCTTGTGACCAAATAGTGACCAAAAAGTGATAAAAGATGACTAAAACTGATTACGAGTGATAACAGTTGATAACCTGATGTTTTTCCAATAAAGCCTTAGAATAAGCCATATTTCTTAATTTTCCTTACCTTTTTACGAGTTTCTGAATTGCCGACACAATCGTCTCATAACCTTGAGACGCCGGTTCAAATCCGGCCCCCGCAACAAGTTGCAGTAATTAGAATATGGGTGTAATCTTTATTTAGAAATAGGGAGTTTTTTGATGCGAAAGTTTTTGTTTGCTCTTATTTTGTCCATTTGCGCGACAGCAGGACCAACTTTTGCTAACCAAACCACCGGAGAAATAACTTTTATAGCCTCAAATGCTGAATTACAACTTGCTCTTGAGAAGCGGCTAGAATTGAAGGGTCTGGCTGTGTCCAGCGATTTTTACGCAGTTATCGAAAACGGCGGAAAAGAAAAAATTGATGAACTTGCAAAGTTTTTGCTTGATAAAGCTCTGCGCCCAGTTTTTATTTACGGATATAAGATTGACGCATCGGTTTTGTATAAGTGGTTTGGAAGCCACGGTGAGTTTGGATGCAAGCCATTAGTTATGGCCGGCATTTTTCCTACTTTGTTATTGAATTTGTTATTGAATGGCAACTTCTTGCAGGGCTTGCAGGGCGCAACTGTCGAGATGTGTGGCGGCGACGAGCCTGTTAGATCAGAAGAATGGTTGAGAAATTGGGTTGCCGAATCTTGGCGTGCAACAAAAGAAGATTTAAAAAACAAAGGATATGCAACTTTGCCATAGCAACCCCCGCCGAATTGAACGCGGGGTTTTTTTGTTGTATAGTTCGTGTGAGGCTGGGTAGCTCAGTTGGTTAGAGCGTGGCACTCATAAAGCCAAGGTCGTGGGTTCGATTCCCACCCCAGCCAATGCAGTAAAAATTTATGCGGGCGTAGTGTAGCCTGGATAACACGCCTCCCTGTCACGGAGGAGATCGTGGGTTCAAATCCCATCGCCCGCGCCCAGAACCATTTTATAAAAAAATATGCGTACTGTTTACATTATCCACGGATGTCCTGCTGACAAAGAAACGGCGATGAATCCCGAAAAAAGGACTTATGACAAACATTGGATTCCTTGGTTTAAAAGAGAGTTGCTTTTGAGGGGCATTAAAGTTGAGGCGCCTCTTATGCCGAATCCGTGGGAGCCGGATTATGATGCTTTCAAAAAAGAGTTTGCAAAATATAAAATTTCGGAAGAGGACTTATTGGTCGGCCATAGTTGCGGCTCCGCTTTTTTAGTCCGCTGGCTTGGTGAATCAAAGCAAAAAGTAAGCAAACTAATACTTGTGGCTCCATGGAAAATTCCAAAGAAGGGCGACGAGTTCAGAAAAGCGTTTTATGAATATCCAATAGACGAATCTATCAAATCGCGCGTCAAAGAGATTATAATGTTTACCGCAGACGATGAAGTGGACGACGGAAAAAAGAGCTTAAAAATATTTCACGAAGCTCTGGGCGGCAAAATAATAGAACTTAAAGGCGTGGGGCACTACACGCTAGACGATATGGGCAGAGAGGAATTTCCGGAATTACTGCAAGAAATCGTTGCAAACTAAAAACCCCTCAACAAGGAGGGGTTTGGCGTTCATAAATAGGAAAATCTTTTTTGAGGGCGTCCAGAACGAGTTTTGGGTTCATGGTGATCTCCGGAGGATAAGCTCCAACAGTGGCTTTGCCTTCTGCGATCAGTTTGGCAAGAACTGCTGTTGTAAAACCGGTGGATTTTTGCATAGAGTTCCACGTGTTATCCGACTCAACATACATAAAACACTCTATTTTGGTCCGCTTGCCGGTGGTTTTGGCTTTGCCGATTGCCACAACTCTCAAAATAGAAAAATCTTTTTGTTTATGTGGATATGTATTCAATAGCTTCTCAAATTCTTCAATAAAGTTTTCTCTCTTGATTTTTTTTATAATATCGTAATGCCCGGGCCATCGTAGAGTCTTTTCCTGCAGTTTAAGCACATGATTTTTGAGATAATATGGAAGCGCTCCTAATCCGCCGGTTACTGCCGCTTCAAATTTGACGCTTCTCTCTTTTTCGCCGAAGAAAAGGTCAAAATCGCTGGTTGGTATAGTTTCATAATGCGAGCGCGGCATGATTGTCCTGGGCTTCCCTCGCGACAGTACAAACGGCCAGTTGTAATAAATTTCTTCAAGCCCTTTTAAATTGAAAAGTTTTTTATAAAATTTTTCCGGCAGACCGCCGACATAGATAATCAGAGATTCCAGCGGCTGCGAGAGATCAAAATTTTCTAACAGAGAAATCGCCATGATATTGCCCAAGCCCGGTTCTAATCCGCAATCAGGCACCAAAGAGATTCCGTATGATTCTGCACGGCGCGCCATATCGCCGAAAATAATTTTTTTAGTGATTCCAAGCACTCCGCCCAAATCACAGTAGTGGGTTTTGCCTAAACGGTGCGGCGGCAAACGCGACTCGTTGGTTTTAAGTATGGCTTCTATCGCAATGGGATTTAAATGAGCAGGAAGCGCGCTTATAACTATATCTTTGTTCCGGAAAAAAATCGGGAGGTCGTCTTTTCTTTTGACGACATCCAGTCCGTCTCCGCGGACGTTTGCCAAAACCAATGCGGAACGATGCCCAGTTGGACACGTTTTAAGTTTGTTGGCGGTTGCCAGCTCGTATTCCGGATTTTGATCCGCTATAAACACAACTGAATCAGTTTCCCGAAGCAGCCTTGCGGCAATAGCCGGACCCATAGAATCTGGACCGCAGCCTAAAACAAGGTAGAGCATTGCGGCCTCCGTTTTGTCAATTTCTGGCTAAATCTTAGCAAAAATTGTATAATAAATCAATGGAAGAGGCGATCAAAAATTTTCCGAAGCAATTTGGCTGGCGACCGGAGATAAAAAATAAAATATCAAAAATAAAATATAATAACTTTATTGTTTGTGGGATGGGAGGATCAGCGCTAGCTGGGGATTTGCTGCGTGTTGTGACCCAAACCGAGTTTGGGTCAGTGAGGATTTGGAGGGATTACGGTCTGCCTGACAATATAAATAAAAAGACATTAATCATCGCCAGTTCTTACTCCGGCAATACCGAGGAAACGATTGATGCTTTCCTTGAAGCGAGGAGGCGTGGTTTGCCGCTTGCCGCAATAACGACAGGTGGAAAACTGTTGGAACTGGCTAAAAAATACAACATACCCCATATTCAAATTCCAAACACAAATATCCAGCCGCGGATGGCTACGGGGTTTATGATTACGGCGTTGATGAAATTAATGCGCTTTGAAAAGCTTTCGCATGACGCAGGAAACTTGCCTCGGAGCTTGAACATAAATATATCTCAACGCGCCGGTAAGGCGCTGGCAGAAAAACTACGCGGGAAAATACCCATAATTTATTCCTCCGCCAAAAATTTCCCGCTTGCCTATAACTGGAAAATAAAGTTTAACGAGACAGCGAAAATTCCGGCGTTTTGCAATGTTTTTCCGGAGCTGAATCATAATGAAATGAGTGGGTTTGACTTTGGAAAATTTAGCGAAAGAGGAGGAATAACTCCTCCCCCTACCACCTCCCATTATTTTAAGGGGAGGGGGGGTGGGGGTAGGGTTACTCTCTTTCCGCAATTTCATTTCATCTTCCTTGAAGACAAAGCTGACGACCCTCGCATCATAAAACGCATGAAAATCACTAAAAAACTTTTTGAAGCAAGGAGGTTGGAAGTGAGAGATGTGAAGTTGGAAGGCAAGGGCGTTCTCCATAAAATTTTTCAAAATCTTCTCATTGTTGATTGGACGGCTTTTTATCTTGCGCAATCCTACGGCCACGACCCAGAACAAGTCCTAATGGTTGAGGAGCTTAAAAAGATGATCAAATAATTTTTTTATATAACCCTAATTCGTGCGAATATGCGCATATAATTGTTGCATTGCTGCGTGTAGAATGTTAGATTGAATCAATGAAAAATCTTGAGCGTATGCTAAAAGCACTGGCTAACAAACGACGTTTGGAAATTCTTAGGGCCCTCAAAAAGGAATTTGGTGATGAATTATCTGTGGGGGAAACCGCAGAGAAAATAAATTTGTCTTTTAAGGCAACTTCCAGGCACTTAAAACTTTTAACCGATGCAGATATTTTGGAAAAGGAGCAGCGCGGCATACAGGTGTTTTATCGCATTGGCTCCAAAGATGGGCTTATAAAATATATTCTTTCCATTCTTTAATCTTTAAAGCCATTCTAACAATTTGTTCTGTTATACATCCCTAATTCGAACGAATTAGCCCGAATAGCTTGCAAGTTTATTTTGTTTTTTAAGCTTTTTAAGTTATTATTAATAATATGCCAAATCAAAAACTGAAAGAATCCAAGATTGCTAAATTGATCAAAATCGCGAAAAGATTGATTGGAAGGCCATATAAATATGGTGCGAAGATTGAAGAGGCTCCGCGTTTTTTTGACTGTTCTCTTTTTACTCAATACGTTTTTAAGCAAGTCGGCGTAAAATTGCCGAGGACGGCCATTGAGCAGGCAATGGTCGGAAAAAAAGTCGCGCTCGGAAAAATAAAGGAAGGTGATATTATCTTTTTAAAAGGCGAAATAGGAAGATACAATAAATATTTTCCACAGGGCGTCGGGCACGCCGGAATATATATCAGAAAAAATAAAGTAATTCACGCAGCAAGGCGCAGGATAAGCGGAAAATACGAAGATATATATAATCCCAAATTAATCAAAGAGGTTGGCAGGGTTGTTATTGAAAACTTAAATCAATTTATAAAAAACAGAAAACCGCCCATCATAATCAAAAGATATGTCTAAAATAAAAATTGAATCTAAAGAAGAAGCCGGGATAAAAAAAGCGCTGGAGAAAAGAAACGACCCCGAAGCAAAAAGGCTTCTGCGGTTTTTAAATATGCCCGACCTATCGCGCGCGGAAGGAAGCCCGCTAAAAGAAATAGTTGAAAGAGCTTCAAAGGTTAAGAGTTTGGAAGGGTTTGATGTGATCCAAATTCCGGAAATCATACCCACCAATATTTTATTTGATCTATTTAATATGCCGCCGGGGCATCCCGCCCGCAGCAAATCCGACACTTATTATATCGGCGACGATTATGTGTTGAGAACCCACGATACGGTGTTTTGGTACTACTATTTAAATCATCTGGAAATTAAAAAAAGAATTGAAAACAAGGAAACCTTGGGCGTAATTTGTTATGGAAAAGTATATAGAAAAGATGAAATTGACAGAAGCCACATGAACGTGTTTCACCAGTTTGGCGGGCTCTATATCGGACATGACGACAAAAAAACCATAACGCCGGACGACTTAAAAAATGCCCTTTCAGAAGTGGCCAGAAGTATTTTCGGAGACGTCAACTTCAGATTTTACGATCACAATTTTCCTTACACGGATCCAAGTTTTGAGATGGAAGCGGAAATTAACGGACAATGGATAGAAATGCTCGGCTCCGGCATGGCAAGAAAGAGCGTATTGGCAAATTTTGGGCTCATCGGATACCATGGTTGGGCTTTTGGTTTTGGTTTAGAGAGGCTGGCTATGGCTTCTATGAGTCTGCCGGATATCCGGCTTTTATGGTCGGAAGACCAGCGAATTAAGCGACAGCTAAAACTCGGGCAAAAATATGTTCCGGTGAGCAAATATCCGCCGATTACGCGCGACATATCTTTTGTTGTCGCGAGCGATTTTGTGCCAAACAATTATTTTGATTTGATAAGGGACCTCGGGGGCGATTTGGTGGAAGAAGTCGCACTTTTGGACAAATACGAAAATCCGGAAAAATTCGGCGCCGACAAAATCAGTTACACTTACCGGATGACTTTTAGAAGCAATGATAGGACATTGATTTCCGGCGAAGTTGACGAGATAATGTCCAAAATTTACTCCGAAACCGCCGAACAGTTTAACGCCGAATTGAGGTGAAATCTTTTTTTCGTATTTTTTATAAATTTCGCGGATGGTGGTTGGAAAGACAAGCAGAAATCGAAATCAGAAAATTAAAAGACGGTGAATATCGCTTACCATACAAAATTCCATATATTTCGCAATATGCCAGCGCCGAGAGAGCAGAGGAGTTTGTAAAACACGAGGAGCTGCTCAAAATGGATGCGCAGTGGTGCGAATCGGGCGCGGATTCGCCGGAGGACTACGCCTTTTGGGCGCCGAAACTTTGCGGGATGGCGTGTTTTAAGATGATTTTGCTATCACTTGGGTGTCGGACACCCAAGTTGGTAGAACTTGGCAAACAAGCCATGGCGGCCGGATGCTACTTGCCCGACCCAAAAAATCCCAAGCGGCTTATCGGACTTTTGCATAAGCCGTTTTTGAAATTTGCGGAAAATTTTGGTTTTCACGGAAAACTTATCTGGCACATTTGCCCTTGCGCTATTGCCAGCGAAATTTTAAAGAACAACTTTATTATTGCCTCCGTTCATCACGACATGCGCTATGCTGGCGCGCGCCACGATTCAAAACAGGGCCATCTCGTTTTTGTTCACGGGTTTAAAATTGATGGCGGCAAGGTTGCTGGATTTTATATTCATAACCCATCAGGATTTTTCGGCATCTCCCAAGAAAATCATTTTGTTCCGGTTGACGATTTCCTAAATTGTTTTTCCGGAAGGATTATTGTTTTATGGAAAAAATAAAAAAGCGCTCTCGGCGCTTTTTTTGGATATTATTCAAATTTTACACGGAGACTTTTGAACCCGAATGAATTTTTTGGATCGGCGTCTCCACGGAAGACAATAAAGTGAAGGTGATCGCGGTCTGTCCACCCAGTTTTTCCAACAGTCGCGATGGTTTGCCCCTTTTTAACTAAACTGCCAATACGTAAGCCCGCGTTAGAAACAGAAAGTTTGGATAAGTGGCAATATTGAGAGTATTCACCGTCTTTGTGCTGAACGGTAACAAAATTAAGCAAATCCCTAAACTTTGGCGACGCACCCCATTTATTTGAATTTTCTTTCAGTTCAATCACCTTGCCATTTTCTGCTGCCAATACTATCGTGCCGTCCGGCACCAAAAAATCTATTGCCCAACGAAACGGCCCTTTATGAGAGTGCGGGCTTATAGCAGTAAGAAATGGTCCGATTTTGCGCAACTAGTCTTTATTTAAGAAATTTTTCGCAAGAGCGGCGTTCTTTTTCAACACAGATTCATCTTGCGGAATAGGATATGCGTAAATCAATTTTGTTTCTTCCGCATTCCAAATCGGATCATCGGCAACCTTATCGAGCTCTGTTAGTCGCATGCCGCGAAATCTCCATTTTGCATTGTTCTTACTCTTGTTTAACATACCTTTTAATATAAAGCAATTTAACGCTTTTTAAAAATTGTTCATTCTTAATATTTAGAACAATTCGCGCGCCTGCCCGCCTATGGAGGGAATTGGCGAATGCAGATATGGGGATTTTTGAACTCTATTGGTTTGCAATTTTACAGTCATAGCGCTATTTTAAGGGTAGATTCTGGACTTGCAAAATGGTTGACAAAGAAACAGGTTCTGACTCCGGGCTTATTATTGTTAATTCAATGGACGAGAAATCGGCAAAAGAGTTTAGGGAAGCCGTGTTTTCACAATCAAACGAAAATAGTGAGAAGCCGTTAATTGTTACAATAGATACACGCGGTGGCGATGTTTATGCATTAGCTTCTATGGTAGAAACCATGCGGAGTGTGCCAAACCCGATAATTACATCTTGTTCCGGAAAGGCTTTTAGCGCCGGAGCGATCCTGCTAAGTTACGGATTGAAAAGATACTGCGGTCCACATAGCAGAATTATGATTCATGAAATGGTGGGTTGGACTGAAGGAAATATCCACGAAGTCCAAGCGGATTCCGAAGAATTTGTCAGAATAAATCAATGCTGGCTTGGTGAACTGGCAAGAAATTGCAAAATTGAAGGCGGCTATAACGCATTGAAAGAATTAATTAAGAATTCTAAAGACAACAGGACTATCCGGCTTACGCCGGAAGAAGCAGTAAAATTTGGAATTGTTGACGGCATCGGCATCCCGATAATTGAAATTGCGTATAACTTGATTGTGACAGTTGCGCCAAATTACGAAAAAAACGGTGCGAATGATGAGCCAGAAAAAAGTTCCTAAGGCGGTTTTCGTTGAAAAGAAAAAACTTGGGATTTTACGGTATGATCTGAAAAATAGGAGAATCTACTTGGTTGGAGAAATTATTCGCGGCATGTCGCGGATCGTTGAGAGGGCCATAAATTTAATGCAGAAAAAAGATCCGCGCGCGCCGATCACGCTGTGTTTATCAAGCGATGGCGGGTCATATCCGGAATCTTTAGAAATTTATCAAATCATTAGGAATAGTCGGACGCGCGTTGATATCATTGTTTCTGATAAGGCGTTTTCCGGAGCATCCTTGATTTTACAGGCCGGCAAAAAACGCATCGCTTTTCATGGAGCCAAGATCGGGTTTCATAAAGCGCTTGGATGGCCAGTGCTTAGCGAGGGTCCGTTTAATTACGATGCTTATATGGATATGGCAAAAGAACACTTGGAAATAGACACTCTTCAGCGATTTATTTACACGCGGCGAGGCCGGCCGGTAGAAAAAATTTTGGGATTTTTCAATCTCGGAGCGCAATTTACCGTAGCGGAAGCCAAAGAGCTTAAATTGATTGATGAAATAATGAAATAATAAAGCCCACCGATTAGTTCGGGGGCTTTTATGTTTTTACTTAATTTAGGAATCCGTTTCGTCTTTCGGAATAAAACTTCTTAGCGCGCGTTTTTGCTGCGGCGTGAGTTTTTCGAACAAGATATTTTCAAGCTGATTTATATTTCTTTCGCGAATTGATTCAAAAAGTATATGCCCAAGTTCATGTATGAACGATTGAAGAATATCATACGATTTTTTGTGCTTATATTTTGCGGGGTTTAAGTAAAGAGTGTGCGTGTTCGGTTCCCACAACCCGTCCAACAACTCTTCTGTTTCATATTTCAATCTGCGCTTTAATACGATTTGTTTGATTTTTGTATTGATCGATTCAATAAACCTGCGAAATATCCAATCAACTAAAGCATCGCCGCTCTTATAATGTTTGCCATAGAAATGCCTTGGTTTTTGCATTGGCAGCTCCTTTTCGGCAAATTCTGTATTCATTCTAGCACGCAGAATCGTTTTTGTAAAGTCGTTGCTTTTTGCTGTGCTTCTTGTTAGTCTTTGCGTAGACAAAAGAATATTGAAAGGAGCAAAAATGGCGCGATCTTTGCAAGAAACCGTGCGCGAAGATGGGTTGAGGGTGATTACGAAAAAGTTGAAAATTGCTAAAAGCGTTATTGTGTCTGTCTCGGCTTTGGGCGGATGCGCTTACGATCCTCAAGATAAAACAGGCCTCTTTCATTTTTTTGAGCACATGGCCTTTAAAGGAACCAAAACAAAATCAATGCATGAAATTAAAGAGGCGTTGGGTAGGCTTGTGATGAGCAATGCGGGCACGCATAATCTGCGAACTACTTACTGGGGCGAAGCTGTGCACACAAAACTGCCTTTATTGCAGGAGATTGTTTTTGATATTTATTTAAATCCCGTGTTTCCGCCGGAAGAAATAGAAAAGGAAAAAGAAGTAGTGCTTAATGAAGCGGCAATGTATGAGGACAATGACAACCATAAAGCGTGGTATTTGCTTTATGGATTATTGTGGGAACATAATCCGCAGAGGCGGTTGGGTGTGGGGATCGCCGCCGGCCTTTCAAATATAAACAGAGGGATTTTGCTTGAGACGCATAAAAAATGGTATCAGCCATCTAATACGATCGTTGTGGCTGTGGGAAGAATTGACCACGATAAGTTTTTGAATGACGTTAATGACTCGTTTCCATTTGTCGCCGGAAAAGTTGTGTTGTCTGGTTGGGGCGATGAGGCGGATCAACCCCCGTTTCATAAAGCAATTATTGTTGAAAGAAAAAATCGCGAAAAAGGCGTGGTGGTATGGGGTTGCAAGGTGCCCAAACTATCTGATCGGGAAATAGATGCGGGAGTAATTTTGTCCAATATGCTCGGCGGCGGTTTTGATTCTTTGCTTTGGACAGAAGTTAGGGAGAAGCGAGGCTTAGTTTATTCTGTCCACAGCTACTTTGATGTCAATGGCCTCGGAAATTATTTTGGATTTGTTGGGACAATGCTGCCGCCGCGTTTAGATGAAGTTAAAGACCTTATTTGCGATGTGATTTGCAATTATAATTTAAACGAAGCGCATTTTTGCCGAGCTAGAGAGGTTATAGAAGACGAACATTTGCTTAGTTTGGAGGACTCTCATGATTGGAACAGAACTATTCACAATCGGATTATTGATGACCGCAAGGATATTTCTATCCTAAATAATTATATCGCTAGGCGTATCAAAAGATTGCAAAGCATAACTTTTGAAGAGGTTTTGGAGATGAGGAGAAAGCTAATAACGCCGGAGCGTCTGGCTTGCGCCGTAGTAAAGCCCTGTTAACGCGGGGCTTTTTTGTTTCTTGATTGCGGTTGACATCGGATGTATGATTACTAATTCATGCCCGGCGAATCATATATAAAAATAAGGGGCGCCAAGGTTCATAATCTAAAGAATATTGATTTAGATATCCCCAAAAATAAGCTTGTGGTGATAACGGGGCTTTCGGGGTCCGGGAAGTCGTCGCTTGCCTTTGATACTATTTACGCCGAAGCCGAGAGGAGATTTGTGGAGTCGCTCTCTTCCTACGCGCGGCAGTTTTTGGGAGTCAAAGAAAAGCCGGATGTTGAAGCAATCTCCGGCCTTTCGCCTGCCATTGCTATTGACCAAAAAAGCGTTACAAAAAATCCGCGCTCAACGGTGGGGACGATTACGGAGATTTACGATTATCTCCGTATTTTATTTGCGCGCGCAGGCGTGCCGCACTGCCCAAATTGCGGCAAAAAAATAGGCAAGCAAAGTACGGACGAGATTTTGAAACACATCCTAAAATTAAAAAACGGCGCGCATATTTCAGTGTTGGCCCCAGTGGTGCGCGGCAAAAAAGGCGAGCATAAAAGCATTTTTGCTGAAATTAAGCGCGGCGGATTTTTGCGCGTGAGAATTGACGGAGACACAATGCGCGTGGCGGAAGCCGAAGAAAAAACATTGAATCCCAAAAAAGCGCACAACATAGAAGTCGTGGTGGATCGGCTGGTGATTGATAAGGAACTTGATAGGCCGAGATTGCGCGAATCGCTTGAGACCGCGCTGAAAATCGGGAAAGGGCTTGTTTTGATAAACCACCACACCAAAGATTTTGGTGTGGGGGTAAATGACCAGCTTTTTTCAGAACACTTTGCCTGTCCTGATTGCGGCATCTCTCTGCCGGAAATTGAGCCGCGCCTTTTTTCTTTTAATTCTCCTTATGGCGCGTGCCAGCATTGCACGGGTCTTGGCAGCACTCTTGAGGTAGAGCCGGAATTGGTTATTCCAAATAAAAATTTAACTTTGGCCGAAGGGGCGATTCGTCCGTGGGCTACCGCTTCGCATAAGGTTGGCAGGCAATCGTGGTACTGGTGGATTTTATCGGACCTGGCGGAACGGCATAATTTTTCTTTAAATGCGCCCTTCGGTAAATTACCTGCGAGTATTCAAAAAATTATTTTGCACGGAGATTCGCCTCGCTCCTCGAGTGTTTTCCCGCGAGGCGAGGAATCAAAATTTGAAGGAGTAATTGAAAATCTAAAGCGCCGGTGGAAAGAAACGGAGTCGGAATGGACGCGCGAAGAAATTGAAAAATATATGCGCGTGGAGCAATGCCCTGTCTGCATGGGGAGGCGGCTTAAACCCGAAGCGCTCTCAATAACTTATTCCGGTAAAAATATTTCCGAGATTTCGGCGATGACAATTTTTGATGCGCGAGAATTTTTTGCGCCGCCCTCTTTGAAATCCGACTTCAAATCCTCAAAGAAGTCGGACTTCTTCCCGGTCGGCGGCGCCGCGTTTAAGCCTCTTCTTAAAGAAATTCTGCGCCGGTTGGAATTTTTATTGGAGGTCGGTTTGGATTATTTGACCATAGACCGCGAGTCTACCACTTTGGCGGGAGGCGAAGCGCAGAGAGTGCGTCTCGCTACGCAAATCGGCTCGTCTTTGACCGGAGTGATTTATGTTTTAGACGAGCCGTCAATCGGTTTGCATTCAAGAGATCACGCGCGTTTGATTAAAACATTAAAAGACCTCCGCGATTTAGGGAACACGGTTTTGGTTGTGGAGCACGACGCCGAGACGATGCGCGAGGCGGATTGGATAATTGATTTGGGTCCGGGTGCTGGCAAGCACGGCGGAAAAGTAATTTTTGAAGGCGAGCACCGCGAATTACTAAAAGCCAAAACTTTGACAGGAGAGTATTTGAGCGGGAAGAGGGAGGTGAGAGCTACCGCACCCTCTTTGAAGTCGGACTTCTTCTCGGGCGCGACGAACCTTTTCATTAAGGGCGCATCCGAACACAACCTCAAAAATATTGATGTAAAAATTCCGCTTGGGAAATTCGTTGTTGTCTCCGGCGTTTCTGGCTCCGGAAAATCTTCTTTAATTTCCGACATTTTGGCGAAGGCATTATTAAAATATTTTTACGGGGCGAAAGAAGAGCCCGGCCAACACAAAAAAATAGAAGGGCTGGAAAATATTGACAAGGCTGTTTTGGTGGATCAATCTCCGATCGGGCGCACGCCCCGCTCCAACCCCGCGACTTATACAGGCATGTTTTCATTTATGCGCGAAATTTACGCGCGCACGGTTGAGGCGCGTGCGCGAGGATACAAATCTGGCCGCTTCAGCTTCAATGTAAAGGGCGGGCGGTGCGAGGTTTGCGAAGGGCAGGGGGTTAAAAAAATAGAAATGTATTTTTTGCCGGATATTTACGTGGAGTGCGAGGAATGCCGTGGCAAGCGGTACAACAAAGAAGCGCTTGAGATTTTGTATCAAAATAAAAATATCGCTGATGTTCTGGATTTATCAGTTGAGGAAGCGCATCAATTTTTCAAAGATATTCCGCAGATTGACCAGCGCCTGAAAACTTTGGTGGATGTTGGTTTGGGCTATATGAAATTGGGCCAGCCGGCGACGACGCTTTCCGGAGGAGAAGCGCAGAGAGTAAAACTTGCTTTTGAGCTTTCCAAAAAAGCTACCGGCAGGACGCTTTACATTTTAGATGAGCCGACCACCGGCCTCCATTTTGACGATATCCAAAAACTTTTAAACATTCTCCGCGCGCTGGTGGACAAGGGTAACAGCGTCGTGGTGATTGAGCACAACATGGACGTTCTTAAAAACGCCGACCACATTATAGACATGGGTCCCGAAGGCGGCGGCGGCGGAGGAGAAATTATTGCAGAGGGAATACCCAAAGAAATCGCGGCTCATAAAAAAAGCCACACCGGAGCGTGGCTCAAAAGGGTTTTGGCGTAATATTTTCCCACCCGTAAAGTTCTGGGAATACGAATTTTAGGCGCTTATAATTTATTTCGCGAACAATTATTACATCATAGTTTTGATCAGGATATTGTTTGATTAGTGCGCGCCGCTTTTTAAATAGCCTCTCGTACTCGATTGGCCCTTCCAACACTTTTACTACTTTGTGTGTGTTTAAATCAGCAACAACGCAAAAGTGTTTTTTTGTCATTTATAGTTTTCTCTCTGATTTAAGCATAGCAAAATAAGTTTTATTGTAAAGTGTATGGCGCGCAATTTTCGCTGGTTCTGTTAAACCCACAGCGGGGGCAATTTTGACTTGGGAGATTATGTTTTGATCCGCTTTTTTGTACAAGCCTTTTATCTAGGTCTAGCCCTTAAAGACTTGCAACCTGATTGCTATAGCGCTCAAGTTGCAAATTGGTTTTACGCGGGTTATTATTAAGTTTATGGCAAGAAGATCAAGATATTCAGAGATTAGATTGGGACCAACGGCCCAAAAGGTTTTGGTTTTACTCTTTGGCGGCCTGGCTTTGGGTTTGACTTCTTCTCCGGATAGATATTTTCGCATAATCAGGACCATCAGGAAAGATTTTGAAAAAATAAACCGTTATGCGTTACACCGCACCATAAGAAATCTTTATCGTTCTAAATTGGTTAATGTCAAAGAAAATGCTGATGACACTGTCACCTTGGTTTTAACCGACAAGGGGAGGGTGAAAGCTCTAACTTATAATATAGAAAACGTTAATGTGCCGGATATGAAGCGGTGGGATAAGCAGTGGCGGGTTGTAATGTTTGATATTCCGGAGCGCTACAAAAAACCTCGTGATGCTTTAAGCAAGACCCTTAAAAAAGCCGGTTTTTATAAGTTTCAGAAAAGTGTTTTTGTGCATCCGTTTGAGTGTAAGAACGAAGTTGATTTTGTGGTGGAATTTTTTAACCTGCGGCCATACGTGCGTTACATGTTGGCCAGTCATATTGATAATGAACTGGATATTAAACAACACTTTAATTTATAATTTGCAGTTTCACTGCTATAGCTGTCAGAATGCAAATTGGGTTTTTGCTATTTTTTCCCTATACATAAATCTAACGAAGGGATATAATCAAATCATATGAAAAACATAAAACTAGCTTTGGCGGGTGCGGTCTATTTCGGCCTTATTTCGGTCATTTTTACAGCTATGCCGCAGGCGGCAAGTGCGGCTCTTACCGAGAGCCAAATTCAGGCGATTTTGAGCCTGCTCCAATCGTTCGGAGCCGACCAGACGGTTGTCGGCAATGTTAACAGCTCTCTTCGCGGATTGCCGACAACGGGCGGGGGCGGCGGGACAGCCGCTTTTTGCCCTAATTTTACCTACAATCTCTACCTCGGGCTCAACGATTCCGATACCGAAGGACAGGTTTCCAAGCTTCAAAAATTTCTAGCTCAAGACCAAACCGTTTATCCAGAAGGGACAATCACCGGCTTTTACGGACCCTTAACCGAGCAAGCGGTCAAACGTTGGCAGGCTAAAAACAGCGTGGTTTCTTCCGGCTCTCCTGATACTACGGGCTACGGCGTGGTTGGCTCAAGGACAAGAGAAAGAGTAAGAGCGAATTGCGGTTTTTCAACTCCGGTTCCTCCTACCCCAATTCCTCCTCCAAGCTCGTCAAATCTCCCACCAGTCATCAGTGGAGTTTCCGGCCCAACAACTCTTAATACAGGCCAATCAGGAACTTGGACTGTAACTGCCCGCGACCCTGAAAACGGCCCGCTTTCTTACAATGTTGTTTGGGGTGATGAGAATGTTTACTCTGTTCCAACACTGGCGCCATCCGCATCCGCACCAGTCCAGCAAACCGCCACCTTTTCTCATACTTATTCCAGCTCCAGAGTTTATACACCCGTTTTTTACGTCACCGACAGCCAAGGCCTTTCCGCGAAAACCAGTTTAAGCGTTAATGTAGGCGGTACTGTAACAACTCAACCCTCCATCACTGTTCTTTCTCCGAATGGAGGAGAGAGCTGGGCTGTTGGATCATCTCATGGTATTAGTTGGACGGATTCTAATTTGGGATCTTTGGGTATATCTATAACACTTGTAGATAGTGCTACGGGCGGACAAGTGTTCGCGCGCGATTTAGCGACAAATATAGGAAATAATAGATATTACACTTGGACCATTCCGAATGACGTGCCAGCAGGAAGCTATAAAATTAACATTTACACATCTGATTGTTGCAAACCGTCGGCATCAGATTCCAGCGACGCGCCGTTTAGTGTTACATCTCAAGCACAGCCGTTGGTAAAAATCACGTCTCCAGTCGCTAATTCAACTCTCACAAGCAAGAACATCACTGTTAGCGGAACGTGCTCAAACTATTTTGGTGCGGTGGATGTGTTTTATTATAGTGATAAAAAAGAAGAAGTATTTGTACAATGTATCTCTGGCAAGTGGTCAACAAATATTTCCGTAAACAGCAATGCCGGTTCCGGAAGTTTTGATTTATATGCCCAGCTGTATCCCAACAACACTTCAGTACAAGATATAATAAAACTTTATTTCAACTGGTCTAGCGCCCCCTCCATCACCGTTCTTTCTCCGAATGGAGGGGAGAGTTGGCAGATGCAGAATATCCATACCATTCGTTGGACGCCGTATGATCCAAACACCGGCGTAAACTCTGCTGATAAAGTCACGGCTTATCTTGAAAGGTTGGAGGGCGGAAATTTTGTTACTGTAGGTAAAATAGTGCCTGCCGGCAAAGCATCTATTCATTGGGCCGGAGAAATTGATCAGTTTGGCAAATATGCTTCCCCGGGTGATTACTACGTTCGGACTGTGAATAATATTACCGGCGCTTCTGATCGTAGCAATAACTCTTTTAAACTTGTCGATTTCGGAACAATAAAAGCCGATTTGAAAATCGGTGGTTTAGATGGTCCTATAACCGTGCCGCTGAGCGGCGGAACGTATCAAGCGTCATGGACGTCAGTTAATGCCGATAAGTGCTTGCTCATAAATGGCACTCTTTCCACGTCTGATCCGGAATTTAATATACAAATGCCGCCGTTGGGTAGCAGAAGTATAAAATTATTCCCGGGCTTATATGGAGAATCTGGACGAGAAGGATATGTCACTATTTCTTGTACTGGCAGCACCAAAGTAGAAGGCGAAACATCTGATCAGGTCAAAATCCTTCCCGAAACATCAACTCCGTTTGTAAGGGTAGGAGTGCCTAATGGCAAAGAGATTATTGATTTCTCTAAACAATATACGATCAGTTGGGCTTCTGCTGGTGTAGCCTATTTTAATATAGCGCTTTATAAAAATGACGCGTTTTTTAACTGGATAGCGTTTAATATTCCCGCAAGCCCATCCTATTACAACTGGACACCATCAAATACCATTTCTCAAGCCAATATTGGCAACGACGTTTTCAAAATATATATTCTTGGCTACAAAAAACCAGATGGTGGGACGGTTGACGACAAAAGTGACGCGCCGTTTAGTATTGTGAGCGCGCAGAATGTGACAGCCACAGATTCCGACGCAAGCCCAAACTATTTAACGACATCGCCGTATCCGGTTGAACAACGTCCCGACCTTTTTATATTGGGAGTTGCTAAAGGAACTTATGTCGGAGGTGGAACGTGTTTATACGGCACGGAACCCAATCCTACATCATGCAAGCCAACTACGGATAATTTCACGACTTATTATGATCATTGCGCTAACGAGTCGCAATTAAATGAGGCGTATCTTACCGGAGATGGAAAGTTTGGCGCTTACGGCGTTTCAGCGCCTAGCGGTTACGTTTGTAAAAATGGCATCTTAGTAAAAACAGTTTCCACCCAACCCTCTATCACCGTTGTTTCTCCGAATGGGGGAGAGAGCTGGCAGCAGGGCAGTCTTCAGACTATTCGCTGGTCAGCACCATCGTCATCCTCCTACGTTTCTATTTCTCTGATTGGATATTCCCAACCTTGCACGACAGAGCCATGCCCGCTTTACGCGGTACAAAGTTTTACATTAGGAAAGGCTCCGGCAAGCGGAGGATATTTTAACTGGACTGTTGGAAAAGACATTAACGGCTACGCAATTCCCAGCGGACAATATCTTGTGCAGATTACTGATACGACAACAAACGCTTCAGACCAAAGCAACGCGCCGTTTAGTATTGTAGATGTTGTTACTGGTGTTCCGGATTTGACCATTACTAAGCTTTCTGTGTATAGAATGGATTCTCTCAATGTCGGAATTGATTATTGTATAAAGAATATTGGGAATGCCGATGCGGGTAAATTTTATTTAGAATTTTACAACCTAGACAACCCCTCCTGGGGTTTTGGCGGAGCTGGCTTCGACTCGCTTGCTGTTGGAAAAGAATTTTGCAGTAAATCAAGCAGAAGTGGTGTTGGATCAAGCGGCGGCAACGGATATGTTCAAGGAAACAACAGAATCAAGGTCTTTGTAGACGCGAGATATGAAGTGAAAGAATCTAATGAAAATAATAATGAACTAACTTACACTTTTGACACAACACTGACTAGTCCTTCCATCACCGTTCTTTCTCCGAACGGGGGGGAGAGTTGGGCAGTTGGTTCGGTTCAAACAATTAAGTGGAATTCTACAGGAGTTGGCAAGATTTCCATTTGGCTTTGCAAATCCGGAGTTTGCGGGCGTTTTGGAAACATTCCTGCGACTGGCATAAATAATACGGGTTCTTACACATTCACTGTAGACACGAGCGTAACTCCCTTTGGGGCTTATACGCCAGGTTCCGATCTGAAAATCAGAGTAGCGAGTGAAGATAACTATCCAACCTCCACTGTTTATGACGACAGCAACGCGCCGTTTAGTATTGTTGCCCCGAGTCCAGATTTAGTTGTTACCTCATTTAGCGTGCCAAGTGGAACGCTTGGACAGGTCGTGAACGCTTCCGCAACCATCTTAAATCAAGGTTCGGCCAGCACAGGTAGCGGCTTCAGAATAGAGATTGACTATAGCTATCCTCCCGACCTACCATGGGATTGTTCCTACGCGTCGCAGGGCTCTGCCAACACAGACGCCCTTGCAGTAGGAGCTTCCCGCACCGTTTCAATTCCGCTTACGTTGCCTTCCGTCCGAACCGGCCCTTTCAACGCTGTGATTATGGCTGATTCCGATTGCGCCATCAGCGAGTCAAATGAAGACAATAATTTCCGCTCTGCGACATATAGCGTTGCGTACAATTCTACGCTTTCCCCGAGCTTTTCAGGGATTGCAAATGTTCTTGAAGCCGCGAAGCCCTTGTGGTGGCCGACAGGATTTTAAAAAATGTAAAACATAAAAAATATTAAGCTCAACTCGCTTAATCCATTAAATTTGCTATAGTTAAAATATGGCAAAAATAGCGATTAACGGATTTGGGAGGATAGGGAGGTCGTTTTTCAAAGCCGCGTACGGAATGCCCGATTTTGGTATTGTAGCGATTAACGACTTGGCGGATGAAAAAACACTTAAGTATCTCTTAAAATACGACTCGGTCTACGGGCGTTATTTAAAGGAGCCGCATGGCGTCCAATTTTTGGCGGAAAAAGATCCGGCTAAGCTCCCGTGGAAAAAATTAGGGATTGACGTGGTTGTGGAATCCTCCGGTTTTTTTACAACTTCGGAAAAAGCCAAAGTGCATTTGGATGCCGGAGCGAAAAGAGTAGTGATTACAGCTCCTGCGACCGGAGATGTGGTTACGGCTCTTGTGGGCGTGAATGACGACCTGTTCAAAAAAGGCCATCCGCTAACTTGCAACGCTTCCTGCACTACAAATTCTGTGGCGCCTGTTTTGAAAGTTCTTCTGGAAAATTTCGGCATTAAAAAAGCGGCGATGACGACCGTGCATGGTTATACGGCGACTCAAAAATTAGTTGACGGGCCGGATTCCAAAGATCCGCGCCGCGGGCGGGCAGCCGCTTTAAATATTGTTCCTTCCACGACCGGCGCGGCGGAAGCGGTGATTCAATCAATTCCGGAGCTTGCAGGAAAATTCCAGGCGGAATCAATACGCGTGCCGGTGATTACCGGCTCTATCAGCGTAACCACAGCATTGGTTGAGAAAAAAACCACTCGCGAGGCGGTAAATGATGTTTTCAAAAAAGAAGTGGCGAAACCCCGCTGGGCGCATGTTTTGAAAGTAACTGAAGATCCTATCGTTGTTACAGATATAGTGGGCGAACCCTACGGCGCGATAGTTGACACGACGCTCACGCAAGTTTTGGGAGGTGATTTGGTGAAAGTTTTCTCCTGGTACGACAACGAAGCCGGCTACACCGCGACATTAATGGAGCATGTAAGAAGAGTGGCCGAAGGATTATGAAAAAATTTTTACCGTTTTTTGGCATTTTATTATGTTTGACTGGCGGCATTTTACTGGCGTATTCTAGCGCGTGGTATTTTAGTAAAACACACACTGATCCAAATACAAATAATCTTACTTTTGGGTTAGTTCCTATTTTCTTTATTGGTATCGCATTGGTTTATTTTCTTCTAAAAATGTTTTTCCCAGAATTTATTAGCAATGAAGAACACCGCGCAGTATTTAAACCGGCTACTAGAAAACGGTGGATTATTTTAATAATCATTATATTTGTTATCCTAAGTTATCTAGCTGGCGTAGAATAGATCTGTGATATGAAAATCTATATTGGAGCGGATCATGCGGGGTTTGAGTTGAAATTTTAATAAGAATATGATATAAATTAAATATGGCGCTAAAATTAGACGATAGAAAAATAAAGCTTCTGGTTAAAGAGGGCGTAAAAGAGGCCATGGATTCTCAATTTATGAAATTGAGCGCATTATTGTTGCCGCACGTATCGCCAAAAGAACAGAAAGAAATCGTAAGGCTTTACGGAAGGCCATCAAGAAGGGTTGCTAAAAGTTATATTATTAAAGCATGACATGGCTGGTAAATTTTTCTGCGCAGGCAGAAAAATTTTTGGAACAGCAACAAATTCCGAAAGATGGCGTTTATGAACTGGTTCAGAAAGCATTGATGAGATTTCGAAACCCAATTAATGGTCAATCTACAGAAGAAGATAGAAACAACTAAAAATTATGATCGAAACTATTTTATCTCCTATCAGTTTTATCGCGGCTCTTTATTTTGTTTTTAATTTGATTACATGGATAGCGTGTAGGTTCGGCGACTCTATTTGTCAAGAAAGCTTTCCAGTAATTTCTCTTGGTGTGTTGGTTGTTTCGGAAACACTAAGGAGGTGGTCTAAAAGTAAAATCCGCCAAAAAGAGTTCGGTTGGGAGAAAAAATTCTTTTTGAGACTTATTCCGGCCCTAATTTTAAATCTCATCTTTTGGATAGGCGCTTGGGGTAATCCTTACGCATATACATATCTTGTGCTTATACCTTATATTTCCTTAAATGGTTTTTACTTGTTGTTCATAATTGCTAAGGCTATAGAAGATCATAAAATTCAAAATGAAACGCCGCTTCGCATCAATTGATTATATAGAGCGTAATGTCATTTTTTCGTCCAAATTGTTCTCTTATCATTTCGTTACTGATTTGTATTGCTCTGATTGGCTTGACCTATTTTTATTATTTGAACATAAAACCTACCCAAGTTTTTAGTAGTAATTGTTTAAATCAGAATGCAGATAAAAATCCGCAGGAACTGGTTAAAAATGTTATAATTGAATTTGAGGAAGCCCAAATTCTCGGTGATCAGCGCGCTTTATCGGATTGCGTCTCGCCGTCGCTGGATTTAAGCTTTTTGAGAACTCCTACCAATCGCGGTCTCGGTTGCTATACTGAATGTGTAGGGCCTGTTTATGAAATAGTGTATGTTCAACAAAGCGGCTCTGACGAATACATTGCGGATGTAAATGAAAAGCGCCGGTTTTATAGCCCGGGTATCGGCGGGGGCTCTTATCCCGAAGCAACGGTTCCGGTAAAGTTTGTTTTAAAGAAATTTAATAATCAATGGCTTATTACCAGTTATAATACTAAACTGTCCCATTCCTACGGTGAATAATAATTGAGCTAATAACAATCTTATGAAAATCTACATCGGAGCTGACCATGCGGGATTTGACGTGCTTTTAATAAATTTTTAATATATAAATATGCCAAAAGAAATAACAAATGATGAATTAGCGCGGATGATTGCCAAAGGATTTGATGATATGGGCAATCGTTTTAAGGAAACAGCTTCAAAAACCGATACCGAGCATTTAAAGTTGCGGGTAGATCATATAGATGCCACATTAAGCGTTATGAGCAGGGATGTTGCTGATATTAAGAAACATTTTGTTTACAGAGATGAATTTGAGGATCTTATGGCTCGCGTAAAATATCTTGAAACAAAGTTGGACGTAGAAAGCGGAAAATGACTACTACTTTAAAAGTTTTTAGCTGGTACGACAACGAAGCCGGATACGCGGCTACTTTAGTTGAGCATGTTAGAAGGGTGGCAGAGAATTTATGAGCGAACCAAATTTAATAATTCAGATAATAAGTTGGACTTTGGTTCTAATATCGCCATATCTGATTGCAAGTTTTGCTACTCAGTTTTCCACAAAATGGGTTAGATATTTTGGTGCTATGGCTGGCTCCATGGCATGTGTTGCGATTTTGTATTTTCTTTTTGGTAAACTTGGATTTCTTGCGGCAAATCCATCGGCCCTAGTAGTCTTTTTTATTCTTTTGCCGCTTTCTATACTTATACCATTCGCAGTTATATCAACTTACGAAAGTCATCAAAGATAATTTATTTCCGATGAAAATTTATCTTGGCGCTGATCATGCGGGGTTTGAGTTAAAAGAAACTCTAAAAAAGTTTCTTTTAGAGTTAGGCCACGAGGTTGAGGACAAAGGCGCGTTTAAATATGAGCCGGAGGATGATTATCCGGATTTTATCTTGCCAGTTGCGAAAGCAGTAGAGCAGAGTCAAGGAGCGAAAGTTCGAGGGATAGTTATCGGCGGTTCCGGTCAAGGAGAAGCAATGTGTGCGAACCGTGTCCGAGGCGTTCGTACCGCGGTGTACTACGGAGGTGATTTTGAAATTGTGCGGCTTTCCAGGGCACATAATAATGCGAATGTTTTGGCGTTGGGAGCGCGAATGATGGATGACGAACTTGCCAAAAAGGCAGTGAAGCTGTGGTTGGAAACTCCGTTTGATGGTGGACGGCACCAGCAGAGAATTGAAAAGCTAGATGTTTAAGTATACACAGTTTTTTTATCGAGCGAGCTTGTATTATTTTTGCTTTCCTCGCGGCTGCGAAGCGCAGCCCTCGGGGTTGCCTGCTGGCAAAACCCGCAAAAACAACACAAGCTCGCTCTTGTGTTATACTTAGCGCATGGTTGAAATAATACCATCCATCAATGTTTCTGATTTTGATGAGCTAAAAAAGCGGATAAAAAAAGTTGAGCCATACGCCAAGTGGGCGCATTTGGATGTGTCGGACGGTGTTTTTACAAAACATGTCAGCTGGCACGAGCCGAAAGATTTGGTTTGGATTAAAACCAAGCTGAAATTGGAAGTTCATTTAATGACTGACCGGCCGGAAAGGACAATTGAAGAATGGCTGATAAGGCCGGTTTCGCGCATTATTTTTCATCAGGAAGCCACAAAAGATCACCGGCTTTTGATAGATAAAATTCATAAAGCCAAAAAAGAGGCGGGGATGGCGATAAAGCCGGATACGCCGTGGCTTAAGCTGTTCCCTTATATCAAAAAGGTTGATATGTTTCAGCTTTTAGCGGTCTCTCCTGGACCGTCCGGCCAGGAATTTAGCGAAGAAATTCTCCACAAACTGGGGCATATACGGCACGTCTGCCCGGAGTGTATAATAGAAGTTGACGGCGGAGTGAATAAACGCGTCGCAGCCAGATGCATTAAAGAAGGCGCAGATTTGCTTGTGGCTGGCAAAGCGATTTTTGAATCGGAGAATATTAAAAAAACAATTAAAGAGTTATCCGGCAAAATTAAGTAATTTTTATGCTCCACTTGCACGAAAGTAAAATTAAATTTTTAGAAGAAAGGGCGAATGCCGTACGGCAGTCCATTATTGAGATGCTGGTGGAGGCGGGGAGCGGGCATACGGCCGGACCTTTGGGTATGGCGGACGTTTTTACCGCTTTTTATTTTCACATTTTAAATCACAACCCAAAAAAACCGTATTGGGAGGAGCGTGACCGCCTGATTTTATCCAATGGGCATATTTGCCCTGTGAGATATGCCGCAATGGCGCACGCGGGATATTTTCCTCTGGAAGAATTAAAGACATTAAGAAAATTGGGAACGCGTCTTCAAGGGCATCCTCATCGCGCCGCTTTGCCGGGAGTTGAAACAACCTCCGGTCCATTGGGATCCGGACTTAGTCAGGCATCTGGCTATGCTTACGGCGCGAAAATTGACGGTAGGAAATTTAAAGTTTATTGTTTTATGTCCGACGCCGAACAGCAAGCCGGAAATACCTGGGAGGCAGCGATGTTCGCTGGGAAATACAAGTTAAATAATCTGATCGGGCTTATTGACCGCAACAACATCCAGATTGACGGGATGACCGAAGACATTATGCCTCTGGAGCCGCTTCGCGCAAAATACGAGGCATTCAATTGGCATGTTTTGGAAATTGACGGGCATAATTTTGAGGAAATTGTGAACGCAGTTGAAGAAGCCAAAGCGATTTATGAAAAGCCGACCGTCATTATTTCACACAACATTCCGGGCAAGGGAATAAAGGAAATAGAATTTGATTACAAATGGCACGGCATTCCGCCAAATAAAGAGCAAGCCGCGAAGTTTTTAGCGGAGCTCCGAACATTAGGAGGCAAAATAAAATCTGAACACGAATAATATGCCAATCAATCCAAAAGTAAAATTAGTTGAGAATATTTTGGAAAAAGAGAAGCTTGAGCAGGCGCCGACCAGGAAGGGCTATGGCGAGGGGCTTTTGGCTGCCGGAGAGCTAAACGAAAAAATCGTTGCGCTTTGCGCGGATCTCACAGAATCAACCCAGATGCATCTCTTTGCCAAGAAATTCCCGCAAAGATTTATTGAAATGGGCGTGGCCGAACAAAATTTGGCAACTATTGCGGCTGGGCTCGCCAATTACGGTAAAATTCCTTTCATTTCTTCTTATGCGATGTTCAGCCCGGGGAGAAATTGGGAGCAGATCCGGACTACGATTTGCTATAATGATGTTCCTGTTAAAATTGCCGGATCGCACGCTGGTGTGTCTGTTGGGCCGGACGGCGCGACTCATCAGGCTGTTGAGGATATCGCGATTATGCGGCCGATTCCGAATATGACGGTTATCAATCCCTGCGATACCAATGAAGCAAAGAAAGCTACAATGGCTGCTGCTTTGGTAAATGGGCCGGTTTATTTGCGCTTCGCGCGGGAAAAAACGCCTGTTTTTACGACGCTGGATACGCCGTTTGAAGTTGGAAAAGCGGAAATTTTCTGGGATTCTCTGATCGAAGTCCGACTTCAATCAGCACTCGATGTTGCGATTATCGCTTGTGGTCCGCTTGTGCACAATGCTATTTTAGCTACGGCCGATTTGGAAAAAGAAGGCATTAAAATTCGCGTAATAAACAATCATACAATAAAGCCAATGGATGAAAAAACTATTATTCAGGCGGCTAAAGATTCTGGCGCGGTAGTAACTGTAGAGGAGCACCAAGTGCAAGGCGGGATGGGCTCGGCGGTGGCGGAAGTTTTGGCTAAAAATTATCCGGTGCCGATAGAATTTGTCGGAGTTCAAAATCGCTTTGGTGAAAGCGGTACGCCGAATGAACTCATTGAACACTTCGGCATGGGTGTTTCGCATATTAAAGAGGCGGTTAAAAAGGTTTTAAAAAGAAAGATTAAATGAAACAATACGACCTTATTGCAATAGGGGATTCAACTACGGATGCGTTTATACGGCTGAAAGACGCATCCGTACATTGCAATATTGATCATGAAAAGTGTGAGATTTGCCTGCGCTTTAAGGATAAAATTCCTTACGAGGAGGTTTATGTCGTCCCGGCGGTCGGCAATGCAGCCAATGCTTCGGTGGCCGCCGCTCGACTGGGACTTCAAAGCGCGCTTATTTCAAACATCGGAGACGATTATTTCGGTGAAGAAGCCTTGAGCGCTCTCAAGAAAGAAAATGTCGGCACGGAATTTATTACTGTAAACAGCGGCAAAAAAACAAATTACCACTACGTGCTTTGGTACGAAGATGACCGCACTATTTTAATCAAACACAATGAGTATGACTACAGGCTTCCATATTTTAACGACCCAAAATGGGTTTATTTTTCTTCAATTGGTGAAAATTCTGTGCCATTCCACGAGGTGTTTGAAAAATATATGAACGAGCACCAAAATGTAAGATTGGCTTTCCAGCCGGGGACTTATCAGATGAGATTTGGCCGAAAAAAACTTTCTGGTATTTACAGGCGCACGGATGTTTTTATTTCCAACAAAGAAGAAGCGCAAAGAATTTTGGAAGTTGGCGAACCGGACGTTAAAAAATTAATGAAAGGCATAATGGAGCTCGGCCCGAAAATTGTTGTGGTTACTGACGGTACGGAAGGCGCTTATGTTTACGATGGGAAATCTGCTTGGTTTATGCCTCCTTATCCCGATCCAAAGCCGCCTTATGAAAGAACCGGCGCCGGGGATGCGTTTTCCTCCACTTTTGTGGTGGCGATGTGCCTTGGGTTTTCCGTGCAGGACGCTCTCCGTTGGGCGCCAATTAATTCAATGTCTGTGGTGCAATATGTTGGCGCAAGAGAAGGGCTTTTGACTCGCTACGCGCTTGAAAAATATTTATCGGAAGCCCCGGCAAATTATATCCCAAAACTGATATGATTTTAAGTGATTATTTAAATAATGCTCTGAAAGAAAAATGGGCTTTGCCGCATTTTAATATTTCAGATGCGGTAACTCTTGCAGGGATTTGCGAGGCGGCAAAAGAGTTAAAGTCGCCTTTAATGATTGGCACATCCGAAGGGGAGAGAAAATTTATCGGGTTGCGTCGAGCGGTTGCCATGATTAATGTTTACCGCGAAGAATATAAACTCCCAATTTTTCTAAACGCCGATCATCATCGTAGCGTAAGCGCGGCGGAGGAAGCTGTAAATGCCGGATATGATTCTGTGCATATAGATTTGTCCGCGGCGAAATTGGAAGAAAATATAAAAAGCACAAAAGAAGTTGTGGAGTACGCTAGATCCAAATTTCCAATTTCCAATTTCCAATTTCCAATTAGTGTGGAAGGCGAGGTTGGGTATTTGGTCACGGAGTCGTCTAAAATTTATAAAGAAACGATTCAAATTCCTCCGGAGAGTTTAACCAAGCCGGAGGAAGCGGCGAGATTTGTACAAGAAACCGGCGTAGACAGATTTGCTCCGGCGGTGGGAAATCTGCACGGCATTTCGGCGAACGTAAAACAGTTGGATTTTGAGCGCATCAAGGCAATCCGAAAAGCTATAGGTGGCGAAGTGGCGCTGGTACTTCACGGCGGATCTGCTATTCCGGATGATCAAATTAAAGAAGCTATAAAGTGCGGAATAAATAATATACATATAAATACGGAACTGCGCGTTGCGTATACCGAGGCGCTCCGCAAGTTTTTAGCCGAACATCCAGACGAAACTACACCTTATAAATTCTTCGCGCCCGTCATAGAAGCCGTAAAACAAAAAGCCGCCGAGAAAATTACTCTCTTTGGTAGTAAGAGTAAGATATAATATACAATAAACCTATGCCCAAAATTTTTGTGACCAGAAAAATTCCGGAGGCGGGGATTAGGAAGTTAAAAGAAGCTGGCTATGAGGTGGAAGTTAATCCGGAAGACAGAGTTTTGAAGAAAGAGGAGTTAAATAAACAGATTAAGCAAGTTAAGCCGGACGCGGTTTTGGCGCTTTTGACCG
This sequence comes from Candidatus Giovannonibacteria bacterium RIFCSPLOWO2_02_FULL_45_28, assembly GCA_001780725.1. Lineage (GTDB taxonomy): Bacteria > Patescibacteriota > Minisyncoccia > UBA11713 > 2-01-FULL-45-33 > GWA1-44-25. Next base: position 29,059 of record MFIM01000006.1, read on the forward strand.
ATAAACTGGACGCCGATGTTTTTGAAGTTGCGTCTGCGCAAAAGCCATCCGTTAAAATTTTCGCCAATATGGCGGTCGGGTTTGATAATGTGGATTTGGAAGCCGCAAAAAAAGCCGGAATAATGGTCACAAACACTCCGGGCGTGCTTACGGATACTGTGGCCGAACATACTTTTGCTTTGATGCTCGCGATCGCGCATAGGATTTCTGAAGCCGACCGTTTCGCGCGCGCCGGGCAGTTCAAGGGCTGGGAGCCGATGATGCTTTTGGGGACGGACCTTTCTTACAAAACCGTTGGGATTTTGGGTTTGGGGAGAATCGGTTCCAGAGTTGCGTATCACGCCGTGAAAGGATTTAACGCGAAAGTGATTTATTATGATGTAAAGAGAAACGAAGAGTTTGAAAGGGAATTCGGGGCCAGATTTTGCATGGCTCCGGAAGAGGTTCTGCGCGAGGCGGATTTCGTTTCTATTCATGTTCCGCTTTTGCCGACCACGCATCATCTAATAAACGCCGAGCGTCTGCTAATGATGAAGCCTACGGCTTATCTTGTAAATACTTCGCGCGGACCGGTAATTGATGAAGAAGCGCTGGCAGATGCGTTGAAGGCGGGAGTCATCAAGGGAGCGGCGATTGACGTTTTTGAAAATGAACCCGCTATTCATCCCGAGCTTTTGAAATTGGATAATATAATTTTAACTCCGCACATCGCCTCGGCTACCGAAGAAACCCGCGCCAAAATGGCCGAACTTGCCGCCGAAAACATTATCGCCGCCCTTTCCGGCAAAGAACCCCCGAATCTTGTAAAGTAGCCCGTTTTGGGCTATTATGGCTTTATGCAATCAATTGTTGCTGAAAAACGCGATATTTTGGGTAAAAAAGTGAGAAACCTGCGCAAGCAGGGCTTTTTGCCTGCAGCAGTATACGGGGGAGGGAAAAACGCCGAAGCTATTTCTGTCAAAGAAGCTGATTTCATGAAGCTGTGGAAATCCGCAGGCGAATCAACCGTGGTGGAGCTAGATGTCGGCAACGACCGCAAAAATGTATTAATTCACGATGTTGATATTGATCCGATAAAAGATAAGCCGATTCATGTTGATTTTTATGCGGTGGATATGACCAAAAAAATTCATGTGGATGTCGCTTTGGAATTTATCGGGGAATCGGAAGCGGTCAAGAGCGGCGGAGTTTTGGTGAAAGTTTTTCATTCGCTCAAAGTTGAGGCGCTCCCTAAGGATTTGCCACATACAATCAGCGTTGATATTTCAGCGCTTAAATCTTTAGAAGATTCCATTAAAGTAAAAGATCTTGCGTTGCCAGCCAAAGTTAAAGCCTTGGACGGCCCGGATGAAACTGTCGTTTTGGTTGAAACTCCTAGAGTCGAGGAAGAAGTAAAAGCCGAGGAAACTCCATCGCTGGAATCTATTGAAGTGGTGAGCAAAAAACCAAAAGCAGGAGAAGAAGAGGAGGCGGCCGAAGAAACGCCCAAGAAAGAGAAATAATACACACAATGACATTATCTTTTTTTGCGAAGATTTTAATTGCAACTTTCGCTTTCCCGCTCGCTTTTGCGCAGGTGGACCCATCGCTTGTCCTCTCCCGCCGCGCCGAATTGGAAGCGGAACTGAAACAATACGAAGCTCAAATTGATCAGTACCAAGATCTTATTTTGGCAAAACAAAAAGAAGCCGATTCTTTAAAGCGCGAAACCGACATATTGAACGCGGAGATTGCAAAGTCAAAGCTGGAGATTAAAGCAAGAACTTTAAATATCCAAAAACTTAATTCCGAAATTGACCAAAAATCAAAAAACATAGATGTTCTTGTTTCAGATATCGTGGATACCAAAAAGACGCTTGCGGAATTTTTGCGCAAAGTCCGGCAAAACGACGATTTTTCTATTTTGGAACTCGCGCTTATTTACGGCAACATTTCACAATTTTTTAATGAGCTTCAGTCAATTGACAACCTGCAGGTTTCTTTGCAGGAAGCCGCGGCGAAATTCAGCAATTTGAAAATTGCGGAGGAAAAGGCTAAAGATGAATTAGAGAGCGCAAAACAGGAAGAAATGGAGCTTAAATCTTTGCAAGAACTGCAGAAAAAGTTTTTAGAAGGGCGTGAGCGCGAAAAACAAAAATTATTGAAAGAAACCAAAGGCAAAGAATCGGAGTATCAAAAAACCTTAAAGGAAAAACAAAAAAACGCAGCCAGCATTAGAAGTCAGCTTTTTTTGCTGGTTGGTTCTCCGTCAATCCCGTTTGAAAAAGCTTTGGAATACGCTAATTTGGCGGAGCAAGCTACCGGTGTGCGTCCCGCATTCCTTTTGGGGCTGATTACGGAAGAATCAAATTTGGGGCAAAATATCGGCAAGGGGAACTGGAAAGTTGATCTTTCTCACGCCAGATGCGCCTCGCAACGGACGGCGTTCCTCTCAATTACTTCCGAACTCGGCTTGGATCCGGATCTTATGCCGGTGTCTAAAAGGGCATGGTATGGCTATTGCGGAGGAGCAATGGGTCCGGCTCAATTTATGCCGACCACATGGCTTCTTTATAAAGCGGCGATTGCGCGCGCCACCGGGCACAATCCGCCTTCGCCGTGGGATCCAAAAGACGCGTTTATGGGAGCGGCTTTGCTTTTAAAGGACAACGGCGCGCGCGCGGGGGATTATAAATCGGAGTGGACCTCTGCAATGAAATATCTCGCCGGAGCCAACTGGAAAAAAGCCGCTTACCGTTTTTACGGCGACGATGTTATGGCGATTGCTGTAAAATACCAGGAGCAGATTGATCTTTTGAAGGGTTTGGCGCAACGTTAAATGTTTCTAAACTTGTCAACAATTTGGTCAATGTTGCCGGACATTATGTTTTTGATGTTGTGCCAGGATTTATTTATGCGGTGGTCGGTGACGCGGTCCTGCAGGAAATTGTACGTGCGGATTTTCTCGCTTCTGTCGGCCGTGCCGATTTGCTCTTTCCTTTCTTTTCGTTCCGCTTCCTCCTCTTTTCTTATTTTTTCGTCCAAAAGCTTGGAGCGGAGTATTTCCAAGGCGCGGTCACGGTTTGCTTTTTGAGACCTTTCTGTGCGCGAAGACACTATAATGCCACTTGGCTTATGGAGGAGCCGCACTGCCGTTTCTACTTTATTTACGTTTTGCCCGCCGGGGCCCCCTGCGCGGGAAAAGGTGACTTCCATGTCGGCGTCTTTGACTTCTATTTCTTTTTCTTCCGCAACAGGGAGGATTGCAACCGAAGCGGTGGAGGTGTGAATTCTGCCCGATTTTTCGGTTGCTGGGACGCGCTGGATTCTATGCACGCCTGATTCTCGGCGCAACAAATCATAAATGTCCTTGCCTCTAATTTCAGCAACCGCCTCTTTGTATCCGCCCAAATCGTTTTTGGATTCGTCTAAAATTTTAAATTCCCAGTTCTGTTTTTGGGCATAGGCCTTATACATATTAAATAAATCCGCCGCAAAAAGAGCCGCTTCGTCGCCTCCGACGCCGGCGCGGATTTCTAAAATTGCTTTGTTGCGGCTTGTTCCGTTAAGGCCCAGTAATTCTTTCAGTTTTTCTTCAATGTCTTTTTTTCTGGTTTCGCTGGATTTTTGATATTCATCAGCTAAAGTTTTTGTTTTAGATAGTTCTCCGAATCGGGCCATTTTTTCCCGCGGCCACTTAAAGCTTTCAGCCACGTCCATTTCCAATGAGTCATACTCTCGAACAGCTTCATCGAGTTTTTTTTGTAGCTCGTGGTTCATGGTTACTTTTTAGATTTTTTCGGTGCGCTTTTTGCAGTCCGCCTAGACTCGGCGAAGCTGGCGGCGAGGCTGGCCCGCGATCTGAATTTTTCCACCCGACCGGCAGCATCCACCATTTTTTCCTTGCCTGTGTAAAAAGGGTGGCAGTTTGAGCAGATTTCAACGGACACCTTTTCTTTAGTGGAGCCAACGCCCAACTCCGCGCCGCAGGCGCATTCTATTTTGGCTTTATGATATTTTGGATGAATATCTGATTTCATAGAAGCTATTTTAGCACAACTGCTTTGCTTTTACAATGCTTTATGATATACTCCATTTCATATGAATATTGAGGAACTTTTTGAAGCTGGCGCGCACATTGGTTACTCCAAAGCACGCCGCAATCCAAAGATGCAAGAATACATTTTCAGCACGAGAAATAATGTTGAGATTTTTGACCTCGGCAAAACATTGGCTAAAATAAAAGAGGCAGAAGATTTTCTGACTGCGCTCGGCCAAGAGAAAAAAAACATCCTTTGGGTTGGCACAAAACCTCCTGCCGGCGCGCATGTTGCGGAGGTTGGCGCAAAAACCAATACGCCCTATGTGGCAGAGAGATGGCTTGGCGGAACCCTGACGAATTTTAAAATTTTGGAGGGGAGGCTGTCTTATTGGGCCAGTCTTGAGAGCGAAGAAAAATCCGGCGGGTTTGATAAATATCCTAAAAAAGAGAGGTTGATAAAAATGACGGAGCTGAAAAAGCTCGCCAGAATGTTCACCGGTCTACGGAATTTAAAGGCTATGCCTGGGGCGCTTGTTATTGTGGATTCGGGCGAAGAACGAACTGCTCTCGCCGAGGCTAAAAAGAAAGGCATTCCTGTCGTTGCTTTGCTGAATGTGGACTGTAATCCCGCTGGCATAGCGCACCCGATTCCGATGAACGATAATTCTTCCGCCGCGATTGCTCTTGTGTTAAAACAACTCGCAGCTGCTTACGATGGCGGAGCCAAAACCGTGGCGCAAGATAAAATTCAAAACAATGGCAATAACTAGCGATTTAGTAAAACACTTGCGGCAACTCACCGGCGCTTCCATCGCGCTTTGTAAAAAAGCGCTGGAGGAAACCGCTGGCGATATGGATCGCGCTATGGCTTTGCTTAAAAAATCCTCCGAGGCTTTGGCATCAAAAAAAGAAGGGCGCAGCACCGGATCGGGATTAATTGAGTCTTACATACACGGCGTTGGGAAAGTCGGCGTGCTTTTGGAGCTCCGGTGCGAAACCGATTTTGTGGCGCGCAACGCCGAGTTTAAGACCCTTGCCCATGACATAGCGCTTCACATAGCAGGGGTGAAGCCGGGTTATATAGATCAAAACCATGTACCGGAAGAAGCCAAAGAGGAGGCGAAGAGGCTTTTTTTGGAAGAGGCGGGGAGTCTTGGCAAATCAAAAGAAATGACCGAGCGTATTGTTGCAGGGAAAATGGAGGCTCACTTTAGAGAAGTTTCTTTATTAAGCCAGCAATATGTAAAAGATCCGTCTATCAGCGTGGAAGAGCTGATCAAGCGGCACATCGCGCATTTCGGGGAAAAAATAGAAGTAACGAGATTTGTCAGATACGAAGTGTAAATATAGTATTATGTTGTTTTATTTAATTATTTTTGTTTTAAGCGCTGGCGGCATTGTTACAATAATTCTCCGTAATCGCGAAGAATTTGCTGCGTTTAATTTCGCGAATTTTATGGAAGGGCTTGTCGCCGACGCCAAGGCGGCGTGGCATTCGCACTTGCGCGAAAGATCGTTTACTTTTTTGGAAAAGCGCCTTCATAATGTGAGAATTTTGGCGCTTAAAGCGGAGACAAGGCTCTTTAGGGCCGCCAAAACCATTCGTGGAATAAAAGAAAGAAACGGGAACGGTGGCGGCGCGAATGGGAATGATCACGGAAACGGCGCTGATCTAAATCATTAAGCCGGCGGTCAGATTTGAACTGACGACCTACGGTTTACAAAACCGTTGCTCTACCGCTGAGCTACGCCGGCAATTTTTTAATTTTACACCTTTTTTTTAAATAATCAACTCCAACTTAAAGAGCTTAAATTGAATTTGCAATATGACAGCTATAGCGCTGAAAATGCAAATTGACGGATAGTTGCAAAAAATTAAAAAGTTGTGTATAATAAAGCTTAATGAAAAAGCTTGCTTTTGTTGTTTCTGTTTTGCTTTTAACGGCTGTTTTTACAGCTCCTCTTTCCGCCTCGGCAGCCGAAAGCCCGAAAATTAAACCGGGCAGTTTTTTATACGGCTTTGTCACAACTTTTGAGAAAGTAAACCTATTTTTTACTTTCAACATTTGGATAATACTTGGCATTGTTTCAATAATTTTATTAGCCGTATATTTTAGGCGTGGACGGAATGCTCTTTGGGGTGGCCTCACTGCTGGAGTAATCATTGGTTTTATAATTGCCTTATTTTCTGGATTTAATTGGTATATTGTAGGAAAGGGAGCTATATCAGGAACGATGGTTGGATTTGTTACAGAGTTGTTGGGAACACTCTCAGATTATTTGAAAAAAAGGACTTGATATTGTCAGATCAAACCCAATAATTGTTTAACTTGGCCGAAGTAAAATTTCAAAATGGAAAAGAATGAACAAACATAAGTCAGAAGAAGGGTGGGCGTTGATACTTTTGCGATATTTAAATACAAATGGGTGTGATTATGAAATTGGAGAGAATTATACTCTGCCAGCCCACTGGGCAGACGTCGATGTTTTTGCAAAATCAGCCTCGGGCAAGTACCTACCCCTTTATATTCAACTGTGTTTGGATGTTGAGCCAAAAAATGAGGGGTACGAAGAAATTAGGAAAAAACCGAAAGTGTACACATTTAACAACTTTGGTGAAACGCCGGAAGCGATAAAAGGTAAGGTTGAAAAGTACGAAAAACAAAAAAAGGATTATTCTCAAATAACCTTGGCAATACAAACAGATTTAATACAAGATGATGAAATATATCATGTTCCGCGGTTGCGTGAGGAGTGCAAACAGTATAATTTTAAAGCGATTTATTTACTCTCTCCCCATGGAGAAATTTATGGCCCTCCGGCGGAAGAAGTTCCTGAACTAGTATTCCAAATACATTAATTAGTCATCAATGTCATAATTGTTTAGAGTAAAATTTAGTACGCAGCATTCCGCAATCATTTTTTCGGCGGGCGGGGATAAAAAATTAAGGAAATTCTTTCTGCTAACTTTCAGCGATCGCTTTAGAATGGCATAGTTGTGAAAATAGGAAAAAGACGGAAGGTAAAAATCCCCTCCTTTAGAAGGAGTGGCAAGGGGGGGTAATGGTATGTTATAATTTAAAAATGGTCCACGAAATTGTAATTGTCGGCGGGGGGTTTGGGGGAGTGAGGACGGCAAAGATTTTGTCAAAATGGGCCGGAGGAAGCAATCACCATATTCACATTACTTTAATAGACAAAAGCCGCTACCATACTTTTTACCCCAATCTTTACGAGGTGGCGACGGCTCACCTGCCGGAGGTTTTCGGGCATCTGCCGGTGAATTTTTTTGATTTGAAATCGTCCGCTATCTGTCCGCTGGAGGACATTTTTTTGGATGACCTTAATGTAACCGTTTTAGAGAGCGAAGTTCTTGGGGTTGATTTTAAAAAGCACAAAATTGAGCTTAAAAACGCCTCGGCTTTGCATTACGATATTTTGGTTTTGGGCGCAGGCAGTGAGACCAATTATTTCAATATCGCTGGTATGGAAACGCACGCGTTGCCGCTAAAGAACTTTTTTGACGCGCTTAAAATAAGAAACGCCGTGGACGAAGCTTTTTACAGAATCCCGAAAAACCAACTGGTCAAGGTTGTTATTGGCGGCGGAGGATTTACCGGTTGCGAGCTGGCTGGCGAACTTATCGGCTACATGAAAAAGCTTGCCAAAATTCACGGCCACCCGGAATATTACGCGGAATGTTTGATTGTTGAAGCGGCGGAGTCGCTTTTGGGGAGCGCAAGTCTGTGGATACAGAAGCGCGCCAAAGCGCGGCTTGAAAGTTTGGGCGTCAAATTTAAGTTTAAAAGCGGAATAAAAGATGTTGAGGACGGCGAAGTTGTTTTGGCGGACGGATCAAGAATTCCTTATGACGTGCTTGTCTGGACAGCCGGCGTGAAGGCGAATGATCTGGCCAAAACGCTTTTCGGAGTGAAGCTTGAAAAAGGATCATGCCTTATGGTTGATAAACATCTTCGCATAATGCCTTACGAAAATGTTTTTGGAGTGGGGGATATGACTTATTGCGTTGACGAGTCAACCGGAAAATCTCTGCCGATGACCGCCTCGGTTGCAATACGCGAAGCAAAATATGTTGCCAAGAATATCAAGAAAATGATTTTAAAAAAACCGCTTATAGATTATAAGCCGTACCACGCCGGATTCGTTGTGCCGTTGGGGGGCAAATACGCCATTATGGAAATCGGCGGCTTGCGGCTTTCAGGATTTTTGCCTTGGGCGTTGAAGCATTTGGTTTCTCTGCACTATTGGAACGAGCTAATCGGCTGGAGACGCGCACTCGGCATATGGAAACGGGGCCTCCGGATTTACACGGAGAACGATTAGTATTAACGGTTTTTATTCATATCTTAGCGCTTCAATCGGATTTAATGAAGCGGCGCGACGCGCCGGGTAGTAGCCGAAAATAATTCCGATTGCCGCTGAAACTCCAAAAGCCATCAAAACCGCCTGAATTGAAACAGACGTAGCGATGCCAGCGAGTTGCGAAACCAAAATTGCAACTATCCATCCCAGCGCAACCCCGATTACTCCGCCCAAAAACGTGAGCATCACCGCCTCTGCCAAAAATTGCAAACTTATATCTTTGTTTTTGGCGCCGACTGCTTTTCTAAGTCCAATCTCCCGCGTGCGCTCGGTTACGGTTGTAAGCATCATATTCATAATGCCGATGCCGCCGACCAAAAGCGAGATTCCTGCGATTGAAGCAAGGAAAATCGTAAAAGTTTGGGTAACTTGAGTCAAAGCTCCCAAAATATCCGCCTGCGAAATTATTGAAAAGTCAGGCTCGGCAACGCGATGGCGCTCCAAAAGAAGCTCGGTTGCCCGATCCTGCACCGCTGGCATTTTGTCTTTATCAGAAACAGTAATGGCAATCGTGGAAAGATAATCAACCCCCGCCAAAATTTTTTGCATTGTAGTCAAAGGCACAATCGCGACGTCATCTGGATTGAAAAAACCGGCGCCGCCTTTCGGCTTTAAAATGCCGATAATTTTAAAATTTATTTTATTGATGCGTACTGTTTTACCCAAAGGGTCATCAGAGCCAAAAAGATCCGTGGCAACAGTAGGCCCCAAAACCGCAACCTTGGACAAACTGCGGTTATGCTGGTCGGAAATAAACGTACCACGGTCTATGGAAACATTGTGAACATACTCGTATTCCGCTGTCGCGCCGATAACGGTGGAATTTGTATTATTGCCTGCTTGCGAAGCAATTTGCAGCCGTCTTTGGTGCTCGGCCGATACATAAAGCACTTCCGAAATCGCGCGCAAAGCCTCGGCATCCTCGTTTTTAACAGTTTGCGCCGTTCCGCGTCCGGCGGAAACAATTCCCCGGCCCGGCTGGACTATGCCCGGCATAATTGTCAGAAGATTGGAACCCAAGCCTTCAATGCTTGTCTGGATCGCTCCCTGCGCGCCCTGCCCGATTGAAACCATGGCGATTACGGAAGCGATGCCGATAACAATGCCCAAAATTGTAAGGCTTGACCGCGCTTTATTTGAAAGAAGCGCGAAGTATGTTTCCTGGAATAAGTCGGACGGGTTCATAAATTATTTATCAATCGACGGTGGTGATTTTTGCTGTCCTCAACAATTTCGCCGTCTTTTATGTGGATAATCCTTTCAGCGTGCTCTGCTACATACGGCTCGTGAGTAATGAGCACTATGGTGCGGCCTTGTTTCTGATGAAGCTGTTGAAAAGTTTGGAGCACGGCCTCGCCGGTTTTGGTATCCAAATTCCCGGTCGGCTCGTCTGCCAAAATCAAGGCGGGGTTATTTACAAGCGCGCGGGCAATCGCCACTCTTTGCATCATGCCTCCACTAAGCTGGTTCGGCATATGATCCCAAAAATTTTGCGGAAAAGCGGCCGAGGTGAGCGATTCTCCCGCGGCTTTCTCGCGCGTTTCTTTGTCCACTCCAGCGTAAACCAAAGGCAATGCGACGTTCCGAAGAACACTTGCGCGGGGCAGTAAATTAAATGCCTGAAAAACAAAACCGATTTTTTTATTGCGAATATCGGCAAGTTCGTCGTCGTCCATAAGCGAAACATCTTTGTCATCCAAAAGATATGTTCCGAGAGTCGGCGTATCAAGGCAGCCCAAAATATGCATCAGCGTTGATTTGCCGGAACCGGAAGGCCCCATTATCGCTATAAACTCTCCATCTTGTATAGTAAAAGTCGCGCCGCGCACGGCAACGGTCTCAATCTCGCCGTTGCGATAAGTCTTAGTAATGTTTTTACAAATAATCATTGTTTTATCTTCCTTGGCCTCTTGCTCCTCCTTGGCCTTGCAAACCCGGAATTCTCAAGCCTCCGGATTGCTGCTGCGTTTGGGTTGTGTTTGTTTGCGCGCTAATCGTACCTGATACGACATTGTCTCCTTCTTTTACGCCCGAAATTATTTCAATAAATTCATCGTTTGCGATGCCGGTTTCAACTTGCATCTGGACCGGAGCGGCATCGCTGTTTTTTATTTCAGCATATTGCATTCCTCCCTGCGATTTTACCGCGGAGACCGGCGCCATAAGAACATCAGTTTTTACATTCGTAATTATTGCGGCGGACACGCTCATTCCGGGTTTTACCCGTTCATCCTGCGTGTCAAAAGTTATTTTAACCATATAAGAAACAACTCCTTGCGAAACCGTGCCTATTGTGTCAATTTCGGCGACTTCCCCGGAAATAGAAAGATCAGGTATTGCGTCAAAAGTAAGAGTTGATTTTTGGCCGACTTTTATTTTTGCGACGTCAATTTCGTTTAAAGAAATTTCGGCTATGCGCTGGTTGGTGATAAACGTAGCCGCGATTGCACCGCCGGAAACCGAATCGCTCTTTTTGAAATTGATTTTTGCGGCAACGCCGTCAGCCGGAGCGCGCACAAAATAATCGGAGAGTTTTTCTTTGGTGTCCTGCAGGGCGTTTTCACGCTGTTTGACGGAAAGCTCTTGTGATTGCAGATCAAAATCTGCGTTTACGAAAGCGTCTTTTTTGTCTTGAATTGTGTCTCTAACGGAAAGAAGACTCGTGATGTGAGCATTTGTTTTACTTGTGTAAGTGTTGAGGCTTGAAAGATGGGTGTCTGCCAAAGCATTGGGTTTGAGATCCTGCTCTATTAATTTGTCTTTGTAAAACTGTATTAGATTGGACGCATCCTTCGCCGCTTCGGAGATTAGTTTTGTGGCATCGTAAGTTTGATTTACAATTTTTTCTACGGAGGCCTCATCGGAGAAGCGGGAAGTGGATTTGTAATCCGTAAAATTTTGATCATACGCTTTGCGTGCGGCTTGATAGGAGTTGAAAGCGTCGTCTTTATACAAAACAGCTTTTTCGTCATAGGATTTTACCGCATCCGAATAATAATTGAGATTGGTTTGGCTACTTATAAAATTATTTTTAAAAAGCAAATCGTTGAGCCCGGCCATAATCGTCGGCAGGTCCAAAAAAGCGTTTGAAGTCTCGTTGAAGCCGTCCTCATAAGCTTTTTTCAGATCTGCTTCAAGCTTCTCTTTTGAGTTTGTGACTTTGAATTTTTCCAAAGAAAGCTTGGCGTTTTCCAGATTCGCCTCCGCGTCGCGGACGGATTTTTGAGCGTCTCTAGCGTCAAGCTGCAATAGAAGCGCTCCTGCCGCCACCCCGTCTCCGTTTTTTGCTCCGACATAAACAACGTCTCCCGAGGCTTTGGCTTTGATATCTACCTGATTGGAAGCCGAAATCTGCCCGCTTCCGGAAACGGACGCGGTAATAACGCCGCGCTTAATTTGCGCCAGCAAATATGTTGGCTGGCCGCTAGTATCGGTCATTTTTTTATATCCCCAATATCCGCCATAAGCCAGCGCCAAAAAAAATAAAGCGGCGATAATTTTATGGCTTGATATGAATTTTATAAATTTTTGAATCATGGTTGCGGCAGCAACTGAATTGTTTGCGCAGTGATGCTGCCGTCCGAATTGGGGACGCCGTTTACGGAGATATTTTTGCCCACTTCAAGATCGCTTAAAGCGCCGTCCGTAGATTTTGCGATTTTCGTTGAGTCGGAAAGGAAGATAATTTTTGATCCGCCCTGCCCGTCCGGCAGGCGGGCATCTTGTATCTTAATAGTAACGCTTTTGTCGTCCTTAGCAATGATTTCTCCGGCCGTGAATCCTCCCTGTCCGTCTCGTTGACCAGCCCCACTGCGAAACCCAGCACCGGCGTTTGCGCCAAATTGCTGCATCCTTTCTTGGCGATCTACCGCCGCTTTATTTCCCGCATATGTCATCCCGCCGTAAAAAGAAGCTCCTCCAACCACTAACGCAACCGCTATTATTGGAATAAATTTCTTCATGTAATTTTTAAAACAATCTGATAAACTTGGCCTCAATTTGCCCTTGCTCGTTTGGGGAGCCGATAATTACAACACGATCGTCAACCTTAAGATCGCCCGCTTTAATTGTTTTGCGGCGGGATGCGATTGTGGTTTGATCCGAAATAAGAATCGTTTTTTCAACATTATCGCCCCCTTTAATCATAAGGGTTGAGCCGTCAATTTTAATAATTGATCCGGAAGTGCCGTGAGCGCCTATAAAATCTTTGTCTTCAAAACCGCGCCCAAAATCGCTCAAAAATCCTCCGCGGGGACCAGCGAAGTTGCGATGGTAATTCTCGCCCCAACTGTAGGAAAACGACGCTTTTTTGTAACCAACGAAAACCCCGGCCTTAAAAACTAAGAGAAGCAAAATTAAAGCGCCGATTGATAAAACGGCTAATTTAAAAGTTTTTTGCTTCAAAAAATTATTTATATCCATAAATTAGTTTTAAATCATTACTAATAAATTTAAGTGATTGCAACGAAACAAATATTATAACCATAAGCGCGACTACGCTCATTGCCGGCAAAGATTCGGCGAGCGCAAGAGTAAAGCTTTGCCAATAAGTCAGTACTGCGCCGAAGTCAGAAAATAAAAGCATGGCTAACTCTGTAAATCCGGAGCTGGCGAATTCCGCCTCGGCCATGCGGAGAATTTGCAGAAAGGCGGCTGCGAACCCGATAAAAACGAGAAAAAAAACAGCCATTCTGCGTTTCGCGTAAAAAAGCCCCTTTTTTCTAATACAGCCGATTATTTCCTCAAAAAGCTCCTCTCGAGGTTCCATAATATATAATACGATATGGAAGTTATTTTTGGCGCAAAAAGACCGATTTCAGAATCATAATTGCCCGGCGATGGCGGCTTTTGACGGTGTTTAGTTTTTCGCCCAAAAATCGCGCAATTTCCGAAAAAGATAGGTCCTTATCATATCTTAAAGAAAGCACTTCCCCGTATTTCTGCGGCAGTTTTGCTGCCACTAAAGCGAGGCAGCGGTATTTCTCTTTTCTTTCCGAGAGTTCCGACGGGATAGGCGAGAGATCGCGAAAAGTTTCGGCGATCACATTTTCTCCGTATTTGTTCTCGAATTCGGAGAAGGGCACGGCTTTTTTTTTCTTGAGAAAATCAATCGCCGAATTTTTGGCAATGGCAAAAAGCCATGTTCTGAAATTTTTGTTCTGATCAAATCGCTTAAGATTTTTCCACATTTTCACAAAAACGTCTTGGGTGATATCTTCCGAATTTTCTGCGTTGCCGGCGTATTTATACACAAAACCGTAAACAGGCTTAAGATTCCGTTTAATCAAAACCTCCAGCGATTTTTCATTGCCAGAAAGATGGTCGGCCACAAGCTCCGCGTCCGAGCGATTCATTACAGCGGGCCTATTGGTTGATTTTTTTCCAGAGCAGGGCGACGAGGAGAATGCCCACGGCCAGCCAAACGAGCCAGGTTATGACGCCCAAAAGCCCGAAAAGACCGGCGCCGCCGCTTCCCATCATCGGCCCCCAATACCCATAATTCATCATAAACTTATTATAGCACAAAATTTTTATTGCCACTCTTCAACCATGACTGCCGATTGTCTCCGGCAATATTCACGGTGGAGGAAGAAAATACCCAAAATAAGCAGAAAAAGGCTTGCTATCTGCAAAATGAAAAATATTCTCAAATTTACCAAAACGACATACCAAAATTCCGGTGGATACGCCAGCACGTTTTTAATAATGAGGATGTTTCGGATAATGCCGAGAACCGACTCTCCCATTATTCCTGCGGCGCCAAGGATGCTGTCTAAGTTTGGGGCCGTCGGGCGGCCCATAAGCCACTTGGCCAAAACAAAGATAATAAGCAGGCGAATGGGAAGGTAAAAAACGAGATTGCCGATGAGCGGCAGAGAATAAGTTTCAATTATTCCGCCACGGGCAATAAAATGGTAAGCAAAAAATATTACGGCGGCCAGAAAATATCCGGTCAATAAGAACTTCGTTGAAGATTTAAGGCGAATTTCTAAAATATCCACCAGCCCAATATAAAGAAAAACAAGCGCCAAAAACGCGATAGGCAGCGTGAGAGCAAAAAACAAATTAAAATCCTTAACCCTGATCGCCCGACCGAGATTGGCCAAAATCATCGGTATCTGAAACCAGTACATTAAAAATAATGCCGCCGCCCAGAATAAAAAAAATCTCGGCCGCCTTTCCGTAGGATGCCCAACCCATTGTTTAACCAAATACGCGCTTAAAAAGACTCCCAGTATAAGAGCTAAAGCCGGCAATATAACCCCAGTGCTGACTATCATAATGCTATGCATGTTAACATAAAACTCGTTTTGCACTAAATTTGACAAACATATCACAGCGTTCTATCTTATGGAAAGAAAAATAGTCGGATGTGAAATTTAAAAAAACGAGCTTTTTGCTTTTGGTATTCTTGTGCTTAAGCTGCGCCGGCATAAAAAGTGCTGATTACGATTACAAACCCTCAACGTTTTACGCGGAAAAAGTGGTGCTCATTAGCATAGACGGACTATCCTCCGAAGTTTTGCTAAAAACCTTCCCTGATTTGATTAAAGTCTTTGTGGAAAATGGATCGTATTCTTGGAAAGCAAGGTCAGTGTTCCCGAGCCAGACTGTTCCGGCACATATCTCAATGATAAGCGGAGTTGTTGTTTTGAGCCACGGTTTTATATCAAATTGGATGCCGTTTTCAAGTAAAATATCCGTTCCCACGATTTTTTCTACAGCTCATTCATATGGAGTTTTTACCGCTACGGTTTTTGAGAGCCACAGATTGGATAAAATTTTTGCGTTGCAAAAAGGTATGGATATAGAAAGCGCGGGCACGCAATTGCGGCTCCAGTAAAAATTTTCGATACCGCCGCAACCGTTTTATACGCTTTGGGCATCAAGCCGGAAAATATGGACGGCAAAGTTATTGCCGAAGTTTTTGATCAATATCAATAAGCCTTTACAGGGGGCTTATTTTATTAAATAAAAAAGCTAGCCTTATCTGGCTTTTGTGGGTGGCTCCGCATTGTGAACAATGTTACTGTGTCCGTCCGAAACTTTAGTGAAGGAGGAGAACCATTTTTGAGAGGCAAAATGAGTATATTTACCCCCACACCAAAGTTTTTGGTGTGGGGGTTTACATCCCCGATTTGCGAGAATATGCCAACCTATAAACTTATTTATCTTGAGCGTAGTCGAAAGACCCCACCCCGCTACTCACTATTGTTTGAAAATACAAACTATTGACTTTTGGTTGACGATTTGCTACAATTATAGTGTTCGTTGAAAATCAATGAGACGAGCATTTTGGACGCCAAACACTTGGTTTCTAAAGTGCTCGTCTCATTCCGAGATGAGACCGCCTGCCGGTAGGCAGGACCGCAAGCCGTCGGATACGGCTACATCTCTCTAAAGTCTCCCAGAGGGACAAAGAGAGAAAATCCAAGAAAAGGAGGAAAGTGCCATGAAAAGCACAATCCAAAGCGGTCTCTGGAAAGTAGAGTTCGGTGAGCTTGGGGCTACCCTCAAGGTGCTCCAAGACCACGGCGTCACCCCTGACCATCTGGCGAGGCTTCGTGCCGAGCCCGACTACGCCAAGCGGGTGGCGGAGTTCATGCTCCGAGGCGGTCTCGACGCCTCCATCCATCAGAAGCTCGCCCGTGCAGTCATGGGCAAGGACTTCTTTGGCGTGGAGGACTGGTCAGCTCTCTACGGCGTGAACTTCAGTCAGAAGCAACTCCGTCAAGTCGCCGAGTTCCCGTGGGGTGAGGACATTCTCAACTCCACCTGCCCGCTTTGTGGCAAGGTGGTAAAGGACTGCCACTTCGCCTTCGTGGGGCTCGACCGCATCAACGGCAAGCCGCTCACCATCCTGAAGTTGCAGGAGCTTCATCCTGCCACGGGGCAACCGAAGTTTCACTCCTACACGAGTGCGTGGTATTCCGAACAGAAGTTTGCGAGGGAGACCACGATGAGCTTCAGGTGGTATCTGCTCCATCAGAACATCGTCCCGAAGTCGGAGGACAAGACCTACGACGACCAGAAGGCGATGCTCACTGCCGACTACGAAGTGCCGTCTGCCGTGACCGAGTCCACGAAAGACCTGCTCGTGTTCCGTAAGACGGGCAACTTCGTGAACTCCTCACGGTATGCTCGTTGCGAATGTGTCGCTTCGGTCGGCCGCCGTGTCGATGTCGGCTACTTCGGCGAGAGCGGGCTCGTTGTCTACAGCTACTGGGGCGGCGGCCACCGCTGCGGCATCGGTCTGGCCGCCTCTCGGAAGTTCCCCGCAGCTCAGCGAAGCTGAGTGCGGGGCAGGCTGAACCTTGAAGTCTTGAGGGCTTGACTCTCTTGAACCCTTGAGCCTCCGTCCGATTTTTTTCGGCGGAGGCTCTTTTCTTTTGTTTTTCAAAAAGTTATTCTGTAAATGTTCTGCTAATGCAGGTGCGGCTACGGTTTCACCTCGCAGAACATCTCATCTTTGAGATTTCACCAGAGTATCGTCGCCTACGGGTTACGATAGCGTGTGAACCAGATGGAGATAGAACTTCTTGCTCATCTTTAGCGGAGGTAGCGAAAACATCGCTTGCTCCCGAATAAAATACAGGAAAGAGAGGATATAAGCCTTTGGCAGTAAACCTCAATTTCCAGTGTCACGGACGAAGATGGGCAAACTATGTCACTTCGGACGGCAACCGTGTCAATGTCGGCAACTTCGACGAGAACGGGCTCAATGTCAACAACTACTGGGACGACAACCACAACTACAACATCGGTCTGGCCGCCTCTCGGCAGTCATTCTCCGTCAATTTGAAATACCCTCCTTTCCGAGGGTATTTCATTTAACGCTCTTGGTTGACCTAATCCATCCGCCAAGCTGTCTTCCTATTTCATCAACCGTCTCCTGCCACTTAATATATTTATTGGCATCAATAACTTTTACTTCTTTGCAAAGCCGTAAAAACACTCGCAGAAAGTTTAGTTTGATGCTGATTTTTTCTAACACAGGCAGTTTCTCGGCCTTTGAAAGCTGGCTTGCCCAAAGTAGATTTTCCAGCACATCCAAAGTAATGTTTTCGCATCTCTGCCAAAGCGTGTGGCGGTCTTGTTTCTTAACATTATTTCGGTAAGAATAAAACTCCTTATACAGCTCGTAAGTTATTTTGAAAATTGGTATATCAAAATCATCCATACTATGAAAATCTATAAAAATGTTTTTGAGAATACAAAATCTGTCGGTTGGCGGATAGCTTGAGCATTAGCTAGCGCTGTTCCAAGAAAAAACAGACCGGCGCATACAAAAATTTTTGTTTTCATTTTTTAAACCGGTTTAATACCCACCGAAACTATTTTGCCCTTTAAAAGCAACCATAGCGTGCCTACTAAAATTACAAATTCTGACCAAAAATCCCACTGGAACCAGTATTGGCTAAGCAGTTCCATTCTGGTAAATCTGGAATAATACCCTCCGGTCGGGTCTATGTTAAAGATTAAAAATGAGAAATGTCCCAACATTAAAAATGCTGTAAATATTACTGCGCCGATTAGTATAAGCTTATAACTCTTTGATGTTTGCGGGGTTGATTTTGTCAAAAACAAAATTCCAAATAGTAAAGCTAAAACTGTCGTATCCGTACTGTGGATATTAAGGAAGTCCCATAAAAGCTGCGGCCAAACCCTAATATTGCCGCTTCCGGCGGGAAATTCAAAACTTCGCATTCCAAAAACAGAATATCCTTGTTTGTACGGCAGCCAAACCTCCTGAACAAAAATCATTATCAGTATAATCAAAAGAAGAAATCCTCCCGCCAGAATCCATTTCCAATTTGTGTCTCTTTTTAGATTCAAGCTTGGTTTGAACATTTCGCATGCCAAACCAATAAGAATAACCAGAAAACCGATCCATGGAGGGCCATAACTTATTGACGGAACATCTCCCAAGTTTATTTTTGTCCATGTGGGCATCCAGAGCAGCAACAGTAAAACTATTGCGAAGAAAATAAATGCAAAAATGCGATTTGAGGCGTTGCTCATATTTTTAATTATACCAATTCTATCGCGGTTTGCCGCCGCCTTTTCCTCCGCCAGAAGATTTATTGGTGAAATAATTTGCCAACCCAGTAAATTGCGCGTCTGCTTCTTCATCCACGCGATTGCCGTATTTATAGTTGTACGCCTCCGTATCGTTTGTAATGTAATAAGCCTCTGTGAGCGCGGATACAAGATGGTTGTACACGGTAATGCCGTAACCGCCGTTGAGATATCCTTCATCCTGTCCCGTTAGCGGAACGAGCGTATCGTGCAACGCTTTTGCCAGCGGCACATCCTGTTTTTCATTGTAAATAACGAGCGTGCCGTCATGTGCCGGATCGGAACTACTGTTGTGATGAACTGATACCAGAATATCGCATTTCCTTTGGTAAAACGTTTGGCACTTGTTTATTGCGATTTGCACGCGCTCTTTCCTGCTTGAAATTGTCTCGTCTCCCTCTCTTGTCAAAACCACTTTCGCGCCGGCAGTTCGGAGTTTTCCCTGCAGCGCAAAAACAACCGCCAAATTAACGTCTTTTTCCGCTACCTGGTAAGTCTCGTTCCGAGCGCCTGTTTCTGTGCCTCCATGCCCCGCGTCAAGAGCAATAAGGGCGCCGTCAAAAGGCGCTATGGCATTTACGGATAAAGCTATGACTATTAATAAAAACGAACATAAGATTGATTTATTCATAATTTAAGTATACCACACATTTTCTGCTCTACTTTACTCCGCGCGCTTCACCCCCACACCAAATTTTGGTGTGGGGGTTCACGCATTTAGAACCGCAATTTGGCAGATTCCCGGTAACATTTCTCCATTCAAGATCGTGAATTACTGGTAGGGTTACCCCGAATTACGAGCTGTGTGCCCCCGTGGCAAGAGTTTGCCGCCAGGGCACAGCTTTGTACCCCTTGTAGCAAAAAACTCCCGAGGTGGGAGTTTTTTGCGGGAACAGCGAGCGGGAGAAAAGAATCTCTCTTGCGCCCCTCGGCCCTCAGTATTTTGGTTATAATCCCGAAAGATCACTTCCAACTGCTTAAAGTTCGGCGTCAAGACTTGAGAGGTCGGTTTCGTTGAGGTCGGCTCCAATGGCGTCAAGCTCATCGGAAGTTCGCACGCTTTGCAAATTTTTCGCGGCGGCGTCTTCTCTGGAAGGCATAGTGAGTCCTTCGGCTTGAAGCGCCTGTTTTTCCTCTTGGGTGAGCTCGATCGGCGTCAAATCTTGCTCAATTGTCAGTGACTCTTTTTGATACGAGGGTCCGCGATTCAAGAAAAATAATACTCCTCCAGCGACGACAACGAGAATAATGATTGCGATGATAAGTTTGTTTTTGCTTGTAGTCATGATTATAAACTGCTGCTATTTGATATTGAGCTATTATAATCCGTGCCTTGCGTATATATCTCAATAATTATGGCGCGGAGGTTTTCTATATCTGTTTTAAGCTCCGTGGCTATGGCGCGGGCTTCTTCCGCGACTCCACCCGCATTTTCGCCCAAAAGCAGCGATTCATATTTTGCCTTAAGTTCTTCCATCTTGGCCGCGTTTTCAACCTGCATATTTTTCGCTTCTTCAATAAGAACAGCTATGTTCGGTGGCGGAAGAATAATTTCTATCTTGCCCTTTGCTCGCCCTTCGGTCTCAACTTCAATTCTGATTTTTTCAATCTGCGATTCCAGCCGGCCTAAAATATGGTCAAAGCGGGCCATTGCCGAGCGGAAACGATTAAGCATGCGCAGTCCTTTGCCGTGAGCGACAGCAATGCGCGCCGTCTTTCCGTGATCCACATGGCCTATTGTTGTCTTTACATTTTCTCGGAAATCCTCGCGGAGTGCTTTTGCGTTCTCACGAGTAGTTAAATTCATGGATACTATTTCTGTTAGGAACACTTTGCGGTTAGCTTTGAGATCTTCTTTCAAGCTCTCGCGCTCTTCGGGCGCGGCGGCTCTGATATTTCGAATGATGTCCGTTTGCGTATCATGAAACGCCTCTTTCTTTGGACACCCGCCCTTGGGACAAGCGTGACTGATATTTAATCCCTTCAATGGATCTCCGCCTCCTTTTACAGGAGGCGCTGGAATACATAGACCCTTAAAACAAATATTCCCCGCAGAACACTGGCTATCGTTTTTACACCCCGTGGCTTGCCGTAGATCTGTTAACGTCGAGTCGATCTGATTTAAGAGAGCCCGCTCCAGTCCCAGCATATCCGCAATCAAACCCTTGTCTTCCGTAGCCGCAAGCAACTCAATATCGCCCTCAATAATCCTTTTTACAGTACGAAGCGACTGGACTGCCTCTTCACTTTTGCCGGCTTTAATCGCCTTATCTGCCTCATTCGTCACGCCCGCCCTGTACTTGGCATGATCCCCAACCGTTATGCATACCTTTGTACCACAACCCTTGAGCCGTTCCTGTATCTTTTCAATGGTATTCCGCATCAACTCAATCTTTTTCACTATTGCGGTATCGGTCAGAGAAGTTGAAACTGGAGCGGTTGAGGGAACACCTTTTGCGCCCGTGTCTGCGGGTTGCGGGGTAGCTCCCGCGGCAGGAGCAGAAACTTTGCCGCTTGGTAGTATGCTATCAATTTGTCCCTCCGGTGCGGATTGCGGAGTACCTCCTGTAGTTCCAATTCCAAGCATGTCAAACTCTGCAAGTATTTTTTGAACTCCTTCCTCATTTATTCCGATTGCAATCAAAAATGATTTAAGTTCAGCTTCATATACTCCGCCGCCTTCAAGCGCGTCTGTAACCTTGTTGATTTCCGCGCCGCCAACGCCGTGGCGTAAAAGCACATCTCCGACCTCCATCCTTATTTGCCCAACCGATTTATTTGACAGTGAAGAATTATAATTTTTTCCAGAAACCCGGCCCCCGGGGATCTGCTCAATGGTTATGTCCAAACCGTCAACCGGGTCTCCGGCAAATGCAGGAATGACAAAACCCGCCGCAAGTCCGGCAGTAAACACCATCCCCGCAATCAATATTGTAATTTTTTTAGGCGTAAACCTCATTACTGTTAGTATATCATTAGTATATCAATAGTATATCAATCGTCTCAATAAAAGTCCAGAAAAACGCATTGATTCCGCAGGAATCGTGCAGATAATCACGCAAGAATTTCAGCTTTGCTTATTCTCCTCGGCATACGCCGTGATTTCAATATTACAGCTCTTATGCTCCCGGCACCACGCCTCGCATTTTTCAGCCCACTCCTTCTCGGCATAATGAAAACCGCACTCCTCGCATTGGTATAGCTCTTTATTTTCTTTTTGAATTGTCTTGACCATGTTGTTGATGATATTCCAGTAATTTCTCTGCTGGTGAGATGCCACTGATGATCTTGTGCGGAAAATAATTCCAAGCGTCACTGACAAGCTCAAGAATGTTACTTAATTCCGAAGCGTCTCCACCGCGATCAAACATCGCCACCACTTTCATCATGTCGTCAGTTTCCTCTTCGTTGTAAATCACATCTTTAATATCCGCCAGCCCAAAATCGCTTTTGGTTTCCTTGAGCAATTCCAAAAGCTCTTTTTCTATTTCTTTTCTCTTCTCAAGAATTTGCTGTTTTGATTCAATTTCCATGTATTTACTGGCCTGTGGACAATTTTCCTTGCCTTATGCTATAGTGTAATTGATCGTAAGATCACTGATTTTAGAGCTAAAGGGCCTCGGTAACGGGGTCCTTTGTGCTTTTATAAGCTGATTCTTTTAGCCAACAAATAAACTCTTTGAGTTCAAAAATATCTACTATTTTGAGACCACTTTCTCTAAGTTCGTTCAATTCGCTGGAAATTCTGCCGGCTGTTGCGAATAAATAAACTCTTTTGCCGGCACTTATTAATTTTTTAATCGGATCAGCGAAATCGCTATCTCCGCTCCACAATATAAAAGTTTCCGCACTGTTCCGCTCGCAATCAAGAAGCATATCAACACCAATCTCCACATCAAAATTGCATTTCATGTCTTCTATAAAATATTCCCCTTTCTTGTTCATATCGGCAAAGCGTTGGTTCAAGTATTCAATCGTGCCCACCTCGTACTTCTTCAGTAACGCGCGTCGAATAAACTGCTTCACAAGAATCGTTGAATCTGCCGGCACGCTCGAAGCATTTATGGAAAAATTAAGTATCTTTACGGGTTTTGTCCGAAGAATGTATTTATAATTTTCTGCTTCCGTTTTTTCTTTTTCTGATCGCTCATTACCTGCCAGATATCCATTGTAAAAATTAATTGCCTGAATCGTGCTGAAAGAATCCAGAAATTGCTTGAGACGTTTTAAATCAATATGCCATCCGAGTTTTTCGCTCCACGGTCTGACATTAGCATAATCAATATAAACGCGAGTATTTGCATCAAAAATACTTTCAAGCCGTTTAATGACTTCCTGTTTATCTTCCGCAATATCTTTTATCCTTTGTGTTTTCGCCGTAAAC
>MFIM01000007.1 GCA_001780725.1 Candidatus Giovannonibacteria bacterium RIFCSPLOWO2_02_FULL_45_28
ACTATGAGTAACGTTAAAAAACGCCACCTGTCGTAATCGTCATGAAAAATTAACCGCTTTTCGACGCCGCGATTAAAAACATGAAAATACTCGCCTTCCGCTAATCTCGCTCTGGGCATTCGTCCATCTTATCAAGTAACCATGTTTTGTCAAACATTGGATGTTTGACGTTTGAACTACTCCTCTACAAAAAGCGTGCCGATTTGCTCGTAGTGCCCTTGGCCGCATGGGACGGAGCAGTAAAATGAAAAAGAGCCGGCGCGGGAGGCGATAAATTCAATCAGAGTTTCCCGGCGTGGAAAAAGGCGCTTGTTGATGCCGAAAGCCTCAACCGCAAAGCCGTGGTCGTAGTTGTCTTCATTGAAAATATGGAGCCGCACCAAATCACCCGCTTTTATCCTGATTTCCTCCGGTTCCCATTTCCACTTGTTTTCCTTGGCGCGCATTTCTATCTCAACAACATTTCCGGAGGCTTTCACCGGCCCCACGCCCGGCGGCCTGTAATAGTTCTGATAAACCACACCGCTGGCTATTAAAAAGATTGCAAAAAGAAGTAATTTAACAAATTTGTTCATCGGAGTAAGGAAATACCCTCCCCCTTAATCCCCCTCCCTTTGGGGAGGGGGAAAGAGGGGGTGGGTTCTTTTCATTCACGCATTAATATATAATTTAATCATGGCTAACCAAAAAATTGTTTATAAAATAAAAGGCATGCATTGCGCTTCCTGCGCCATTCTTATCAATAAAACCCTTGAGCGCACAAAAGGAGTAAAATCCGCCAACGCCAACTACGGCTCCGAAAAACTGCTTTTGGAATACGATCCGGCGGAAGCCAAAATAGAGGACATCCACGCACTTGTAAAAAAACTTGGCTACACTCTTATCTTACCAAAAGAAGGAGTAAACGAGGAAGAGGCCGCCGAAAAAGCGCGGCTTGATGAATTAAAATCGCTAAAAAAACGCACGATAATTTCTTTCGCGCTCGCAACCCCCATCATAATTTATTACATGGCCGTGCATATGCTTAATCTGCAACATGTTCACGCTGTAACTTTGGGGGGGTATTTTATTGATCTTAACTGGGTTTACCTGATAATGACTACCCCGATACAATTCGGCGTAGGCTGGCCCTTTTATAGAAATACATGGACGGCTCTTCGCGCTGGCTCGGCAAGCATGGACGTCTTGGTGGTTTTGGGGACAACCTCTGCGTATTTGTACAGCGTCGTCGGATTTCTTTTTTCGTGGAGCTATCTGTGGGCGCAAACTTTCTGGATAGGGCTTGATCATCCTTACTGGGAATCTTCCGCCGCGCTTATCAGCTTTATTATTTTGGGAAGATACTTTGAAGCGAAATCGCGCGGTAAAATCGGGGAAGCGGTGCGAAAACTTCTGGGCCTAGCTCCCTCCAAAGCCGTAGTGATACGAAACGACAATGAAATTGAAATTGATCAAAAAGATTTGCAAGTCGGCGACATTTTTTTGGTAAAACCGGGCTCAAAAATTCCGACGGACGGAGTAATTATTGAAGGCAACTCTCATGTTGACGAAAAAGTGGTCACCGGAGAATCAATGCCAGTAAACAAAAAAACCGGGGACGAAGTCATCGGCGCCACAATAAATGCCGAAGGGCTTTTAAAATGCAAAGCAACTAAAGTCGGCAAAGAAACCTTGCTTTATCAAATCGTGCGACTGGTTGAAGAAGCCCAAGCGACAAGGGCTCCGATCCAAGACGTGGCCGACAAAATCTCCGAATATTTCGTGCCGGCGGTCGTGGTATTCGCGCTGGTTACCTTCTCGCTTTGGTATTTTATTTTTGGTCTTAATTTTGCCGCATCGCTGCTTTTTGCAGTCGCCGTGCTCGTCGTTTCATGCCCGTGCGCGCTTGGACTCGCAACCCCCACCGCGCTCATGGTTGGCACCACAAAAGGAGTTGAGTCCGGCATTTTGATAAAAGGAGGTGAAGCTTTGGAAAAAGCGCACAAAATAACAGCAGTCGCTTTTGATAAAACCGGCACGCTGACAAAAGGAGAGCCGGCAGTTACCGATGCCATCCCATACGGCGCCTCCAAAGAAGACCTTATTTTTTATGCGGCAATTGCAGAAAAAGCCTCGGAGCACCCTCTTGCCAAAGCCGTAATCAAGGCGGCAGCCGGACGCAATTTGCCGGCACCAAAAGACGGAAGGGCTGTCTCCGGAAAAGGCGTCCGCGCCACGCACGAAAACCGCGAAATCTTGGTCGGCAACGAGATGTTGATGAATGAAAACGGCATGGATGTTTCTCAATATAAAAATGACGTGGAAAAACTGCAAAACGAAGCCAAAACCGTGGTTTATGCCGCCTTAGATAAAAAGATTATAGGCATCATCGCTATGGCAGACACTTTAAAAGAGTACGCAAAAGAAGCCGTAAGCGAACTCAAGCGCATGCAAAAAGAGGTTATTATGATAACCGGGGACAATGAAAAAACCGCGGAAGCAATCGCGAAGCAAATCGGCGTTACCAAAGCTTACGCAAAAGTTTTGCCGGAAAAGAAACAGGAACTGATTGCCAGCCTCCAAAAGGAAGGAAAGGTTGTCGCCATGGTCGGAGACGGCATCAACGACGCTCCCGCCTTGGCAAAATCAGATTTGGGGATTGCGGTAGGTTCCGGAACAGACGTGGCAATAGAGACTGGTGAAATTATTTTAATAAAAGATGACTTGCGGGACGTTGTAACAGCAATTGACCTTTCCAAAAAAACTCTGCGCAAAATTTGGGAAAACTTTTTCTGGGCATTTATTTACAACATCGTCGCAATCCCGATTGCCGCCGGTGCGCTTTACCCAATCTGGGGCTTCGCTCTTCGGCCAGAAATTGCGGGGTTTGCAATGGCATTTTCCTCCGTTTCGGTAGTCGCCAACTCTTTGCTTCTCCGAAAATACAAAGAACCGAAATTCGCCCGAGAAGAAAAATAAATAATAAAACATGAAACTGGCAAATTTTTTGTTAAGAGTTGGGTTGGCGGTTGTGTTTTTTTACGCCGCAACGGCGGCGTATTTAGAGCCGCACAACTGGATCGGATTTTTGCCGAGCTATTTTAGAATGTCGTTGGTTTTGGCGCTCTTTTCGGCCTACCAAATTGTTTTAGCTTTGTGGCTTCTTTCCGGCAAAGCCGCGTTCTGGTCCGCCCTACTTTCAGCAGCCACACTTCTTGCTATAATTTTTCAAAATACTCGCTGGACCACGATTGCAGCGTAGTCACGGAAAGTCGCTGGGCAAATATTTTTGGCGTCCGCAATGAGATATTGGGGCTTATTTTTTATATTTTTTTGCTTGGGGCGCCGTTTTTATTTGCAAAAAATCTTATAATTTTAGCAGCGTCATCCGGACTATTATTTTCTATTTTTCTTATTGCTCTCCAATTTTTTGTAATCCGCGATTATTGCTTGTACTGCCTGCTTTCTGCGCTAATCACATTTCTTCTTTTTATAAACAGCTTTTTTGTGCCGGTTCTTTGACAACACCATACCATTCTAGTGTACTTTATAAATTTGTGCTAATATATGAAGCATGTATCAAAGATTTATACAAAAACCTATAGAAAACCGGCTTTTTAAGTCAAAAATTATAGTTATTTATGGCCCACGCCAAGCGGGGAAAACCACTCTTTCCGAAGCTATTTTAAAGAAATTTGGTGATGATGGTCTTTACTTGAATTGCGAAGTCGACTCTGTTAAAAGGGAATTATCAAAAATTGAGCCTGCTCAGTTAAAAAATTTTTTTGGCAGCAAAAAAATAATTGTTTTGGATGAAGCCCAAATTATTCCAAACATCGGACTCGTTCTAAAGACTTTCATAGATGCATACAAAGATATCCAAATCATTGCTACCGGCTCATCAAGTTTTGATTTATCAAATAACATAAAAGAGTCTTTAACTGGGCGTTCAATTGAATTTAATTTATTGCCACTTTCTATCGGCGAAGTTGTTGCCCATGATGGTCTTCCGTCACTTCGATCTTTTGAAGAAATTTTGTTTCGTTTTGGTTTGTATCCAAATGTTTATAATAACAAAGATGATCAGAATGCAATGCATCGGGAGATTGAAAATATACAATCAAATTATTTATACAAAGATATTTTAATGCTTGAAGATATCCGCAAGCCCAAAATTCTTGAGGATTTATTACAATTGCTGGCTTTTCAAATAGGTAACGAAGTTTCTTTAAATGAGATTGCACAAAAGATCGGTGTTTCAGTAGTTACAGTTGACCGCTATATAGATCTATTAGAAAAAACTTTTGTCATTTATCGCCTAAAAGCTCTTTCTAGAAATCAACACAATGAAGTTCGCCATAGTTTCAAAGTCTATTTTATAGATATCGGTATTAGAAACGCAATTATTCAAAACTTTAATCCATTATCTGTTCGAGATGATGTTGGTAAGCTGTTTGAAAACATATTTATCATTGAAAGGTTGAAGAAAGCTATGTATGCCGAGGAATTCAAGAATTATTTTTTCTGGCGAACATATGATCAGAAAGAAATCGATTTTATAGAAGAAAGTGAAGGTATGCTTTTTGCTTTTGAGTGCAAATATTCTGAAGGCAAAATCAAAAATGCCACCAGAAACACTTTTTTGAAATCATATCCAAAAAGCGATATTAAGATTATCACAAAAGACAACTATACAGATTTTTTGATAGAATAAGAGTAAAAGCTCTTGCGCTGATATTCTGCGCCACGGTTTTGTTTTTCGGGCTGACAGCGAAAGCCAGCGCGACGATGAAAAAAATGATATAATAAATTCGTGAAAAACGACTCCAAAATAGCAATCTTCAGGGGTAAAAAAATTAGAAAAACTATTCACAATAATGAATGGTGGTTTTCAGTTGTTGATGTGGTTGAAGCATTAACCGATAGCGTAAATCCGCGTGATTATTGGTTTAAGATGAAAATAAGGGTAAAAAACGAAGACGGAATTGAGTTGTCGACAAATTGTCGACAACTGAAATTGGAATCGTCTGACGGTAAAAAATATGGGACTGATTGCGCCGACACCGAAGGCATTTTTCGTATCATTCAATCCATCCCTTCTCCCAAAGCCGAGCCTTTCAAAAGATGGCTTGCCAGGGTTGGATATGAGCGCGTGCAAGAAATAGAAAATCCGGAATTAGCCACGAAAAGAACCAGAACGCTTTATAAACTCAAGGGTTATTCTGATGATTGGATTGAAAAGCGGATGCGCGGGATTGCTATCCGGGAAGAATTAACAGACGAATGGCAAAAGCGAGGAGCCAAAGAAAAAAAAGAATACGAAATTTTAACGGCGGAAATTTCCAAAGCCGCTTTTGGGATGACTCCCAGCCAATACAAAAAACATAAAGGACTCAAAAGAGAAAATTTACGCGATCATATGGATGATTTTGAATTAATCTTTACTATGCTCGGAGAAAGATCAACAACAGAAATCCATCGTACCGAAGATTCTCAAGGTGTACCAAAATTAAGAGCGGACGCTAAAGCCGGAGGCGATATTGCCGGAGGAGCGAGAAAGAAACTTGAAAAACGATTGCGCCACTCCATCGTATCAAAAAATAATTTCAAAATATTAAACGAAAACAAAAAATTGCGATAATTTTAAGTTTTAATATGCCCGATACCATCAAAAATCTATGTTTGCGGCACGAGAGAGAGAGAGAGAGTAAAAGCCCTCACGCTGATATTCGGCGCCGTTTTTTTGCTTTTAGGATTGGCAGCGAAAGCCAACGCAACGACATATTACGTTGATTCGTCCATCACAGATACCAATGTCGGTTCCGCCACGCCCGACTTTACTACTTACAATCCTACAACCTTTGCCACTGATACCGGTTCAGATAGTGTTTACAAAACCATCGCCGATGTCAATCTCAAATCCTTCAGTGCGGGAGACAATATCTATTTTCGCAAAGGTCAAACATGGAGAGAACAACTTACAGTTCCGGCTTCCGGTTCCGCCGGCAACCCCATTACCTTTGGAGCATATGGGAGCGGCGATCCTCCGCTCATCTCGGGCGCGGATGTCGTGGCGGGCCCCTGGACGCAGGACGCGGTGACGGCGGCAGATACGGAAACTTACGAGAGCGGCAGCATTTCTGCGTATTGGGACACCGTGACTGGCGCTTCTGATGCGACAATTTTTAAGAATGGAAGCAAATCTTGGCGGTATGCGCCATCAGCCGGTTATCTTACTACAATCAAAACCGGAGGCACTAACGCCGATTACACAGAAATTATTACTTGGTGGCGACTGGATTCAGCTTCCACGCTGACTGGGTGGAATCAGACTCAAACACTACAGATGGAGGGCGGTTCCTGGTTAGGGGCTAGCGGGGTCGGAGTTTGGATTGATAGGAACGGGGGGAATACGGCCTGGGAGTTAAGCGTGGGTCGAGACGGTCCAGGTGCGACTAAATACACAATTAGTGCTGACACATGGTATCAACTGCGTTTTGTGGTGACTGCTAACAACGGATCAGGAAATGCTCACGCGGAATTATATGTAGACGGCACACAACGTTCATCACTTACGGGTTTGACGCTTGCCAGTGCGATAAATGCCAACTTAAAGATGGGGGCGTTTCTGTACCAAGCCACATCTTTTAAGATCAATCTTGACGATACTAGTGTTTATACTTCAGATTCCACGGTTTTGCCGTCTCGTTGGTATTCGACGGTCACGACGCAGCCCAATGTAGCCATTCTCAGTCGGGCACTAGGCACTCTTGCGGCCTCGGCCGTCGCGGTGGATGCGACAGGGGAATGGTTCTGGAGCGCGAATACCCTCTACGTCTATTCGGTTGCGGATCCTGGCGCAACGGCGATTGAAGCTGGCGCCCGAGCCAACGTCATTCTTTGGAATAGCAAGAACTATATCCGGTTGGAGAACCTCCAGATTGAAGGGGCAAACAGTACAATTTCAGATGGAGCCATCAACATACAACATGGTTCGACGGGGTGGCAGATTGACGGCGTGACAGCGCAGTTCAATCGGTCGGGGGGGTATTTTTCAACTCTACATCTGGCACGGTTGCGAATGTCACGGCCATGTACAATGGCGACATCGGCGTGGATTTTGACTCTGCTGATAATATGATCGCCACTGACATTATCGCCCACCACAACCTAGGCTCTTGCGGAGTCTACCTCGGCGCGATTACTCCTCCAGCGGTCGGGAACACATTTACGCGCATTACCACCTACAGCAACACAAACCAAGGGTTCTGTCTCGGCGGCTCGGACAACACGATCATTCAAGATTCTATGATCTATAACAACGGTAATATTGGTATGTGGGTCGGAGCCTATGCCCAAAACGACGTTGATGGATTGACGTTCCGGCGCAATCGGGTGTACGGCAACAAGTACGGCGTGATGGTTCAGGGGGCGACAACCGAGAATGTCGCATTGACCTACAATCTGATTTACAGCAACACAGAAGAAGGTATCTATTTCAAGCTAGCCTCTCCGTCCGATATAGCGTACAACAACGTTCTATACGCGAACGGGAAGGGGTTACGCGTCGATGATGCGAGCACGATCGCAAACGTCCGCAACAATATATTCCTGGACAACGCTACCGAAATCTATGTGGATGCAGATGTGAATCTGGCCCTGACGGTCAATTACAACGACTACTACCACACGGCGGGCGGCACGCCCTTCTTCTGGAAAGGTACGAGTTACAACTTTGTTGACTGGAAAACAAATTCTTCTCAAGATGCAAATTCAATAAATTCCGATCCTCTTTTTACCAACGCCGCTGGAAACGACTTCACACTCCAATCATCCTCTCCCGCCATCAATGCCGGAGTTGATCTCGGAGCTACCTATGATGATGCCATTATGCCCGGATCTTCATGGCCGTCATCAGTGACCACAGCCGACCAAGACCTCCGCGGTTCGGGCTGGGAAATCGGAGCATATGTGTATCCGGTTCCTCAAGCTCCGACCATTGGCACCCCCT
>MFIM01000008.1 GCA_001780725.1 Candidatus Giovannonibacteria bacterium RIFCSPLOWO2_02_FULL_45_28
ATATCTGATGTTATGTGATGAAAAAACTCCATAAAGCTCACTTGTCCGCCTTAGGCGGGAGGCTTTACGGAGTGCAATATGTATCTGGCCTTATGCACGTTTGATTTTTTAATAGCCGCACCCAGCGGTTTGTAATTTAAATTTTTGCCTTGGCCTCCTGCAATCAGGATTTTGGGTTGGACAAAAGATTTTAAAGCCGCAACCGTTGCGGCGGGATTGGTTGAAGCAGAATCGTTGTAATACCTTACGCCGTTTATCTTTCTTACAAATTCCAGCCGATGCGGCAAGCCTTTGAAATTTTTTATGGTTTGCCTGATAATTTTTTCAGGCACGCCGAGCGTGCGCCCGACAGCGACGGCCATTGAGGCGTTTTTGAGATTGTGCTGGCCGGGCAGTTTTAAAATTAAATTCGGATCAGCAACAACGCCAATTTTTTTACCATGGCTTTGTTGGGCAATTTGTTTTGAATATTTGTTGTCTAGAAAAAAGAAAACAGTGGTAAACGTTTTGTCTATTGACGAAGACACAAATTTTTCAAGACCTTGCGCAGCACGACTGGTGCGAGCAGAGCGATTTTTCAGCAAAAAAATACGCGTGTCTTGAAAAATTTGGTGTCGAGGCAATAGGTTACTTACCAATCGCGTTTTGGCGTTTAAATATTCTTTGAAGCTCTTATGATAATTCAAATGGTCAGGAGAAATATCCAAAACAACCGCGATATCCGGCGATTTATCTAAATCCTGCAATTGAAAACTAGAGAGCTCCAAAATAACGATTGAATTTCGCTGCAGCCGCGGCAAAATATCCAACATCGGCCTGCCGATATTTCCGGCCAAAAAAACATTCTTTCCTGCAGCCTTCAGTATTTGATAAAGCAAAGTCGCCGTTGTCCCCTTGCCTTTCGTGCCAGTAATGCCGACTATCATGCTACGCGCGTTCTCAAAAAAAAGCTTCGTAGTGCTTGTGATAATAATGCCCGCTCTCTTTGCCTTTTGAATTTCCGGGCTCAAATACGACACTCCCGGCGACCGGACAATCATATCAAATTTGTCTAAATTTTTTAGATAATCATTTCCTTGTCGCTTAACATCGCGGATTTCAATCTCGCACTTGGGTGTCCGACACCCAAGTCGTTTAAAAAACCTCTCCGCCGATTTCCCCTCAACCCCGTACCCCAAAATTGCGATTTTCATATTGGCGAAGCCGGGCACAAATCCTGTAAGACGATTTTTGATTTGGCTGATTCGCGTGAGGATTTGCTACGCATCTCGCGGTTGAAATCTATAATTTTATAAGTTAAAGAAAACCAGTCCTTTTTGAAAAATAATTTCATCAAATCCTGCTCAATTTTTTTTGGATCATGTTCAAAAGAAAGCGCGCAATAATTGGCGAATTGCCTGACGTGCGTATCTACGGCAATCCCCTCAACAACACAGTAAGCGTTGCCTAAAACAATATTGGCGGTCTTTCTGGCGACTCCCCTAAGCTTAAGCATCTCCTCCATAGTTTTGGGAATTCTCCCACTAAAATCTTTTTTTAAAATTTTCGCGGAAGTAATGATGCTTTTGGCTTTTGCCCTATAAAATCCGGCGGATTTTATTTCCTGCTCAAAAGTTTTCTGGTTCGCATTCGCGAAATCATTAACGGTTTTATATTTTTTAAAAAGCAGCGCGGTCACTTCATTTACTTTCTTATCAGTGCACTGTGCCGACAAAATCACGGCAACCAAAAGCTGGATATTGTTGCCGTATTTAAGCGCGATTTTCGCCTTCGGATAGGCCTTCTTCAGCCGCCTCAAAATCTCAAAAGCTCGCTTTTGGCGAGCTCCGAATGTTTCCTTTTTTGCTTCACTAAAAGTCATTTACTGCGCCAGTTCTTTGTCTATGTCAGCAAGTTCTTTGTCTAAATCGTTCAAATTTGTCGCGTTAAGATCAGCCTCTATTGAGGTCACTGTATCTGATGGAGGCAAAAGCGTTGTGCCCTGTCCGGTAGGTAAAGTGTAAATACCGGACTGCCAATAATAAACCGCGAAGGCAGCGGCTATCAAAATAACCACGATAATTACTACCCACCAAACAAGTTTTTTATTTTTATTGTCTTCCATAAATTTATCTTGAAGGCGTTGTTGTGCCTTTATCCCCTAAACGCAGACCTTTTATTGAATTCATTACATCCACCAAAGCGCGATGAGCATCTTTGGCTTTCTGCGCAACGCCTTTTACTAATTCCTTTACTTTCTGAAAGGCTGTACGCGGATTTTCGCTTAGAGCCGTCGCTCCAAACTGCGTTTTTGCATCACCAAGAGCAGTCTCCACTGCTGTAATTTTATCACGCGCTACTTTTAATAAATCTCGCTGTTTAGAAACATCGTTGCCCGCCGCTTCTGTTTTGGTAAGCCTGGACTCAATCCGATCCGCCAAGTTATTCAAGCGATCAATCGCATTCTCAAATTTTCTAACCATTTGATTGAAAAACTGCTCAATACGCTTTGCCCGCTCCTCACCCACCTTTTTCTTAAGCGCATCCACACGTTTTTGAGCATCCGTTTTAAAAGTTTCGCGCTTTGCCTTAAACTCCTGCATTAAAACTTCTCGATTTTGTTTGGCTTCTTGCTGAATTGCTTGCTGTTTTAGCTTAAATTCTTGCCGAAGTTGCAAAGCGCGGCCATCTATCACCTCATCAGCCAAAACAAAAACTGGCGCTACCAACATAGCTCCGATTACTAAAACATGTGTTAAACGTAATTTAACCATAAATCAGACTAACCTTTTAATTGTAGCACATTCTTAAAAAATAAAAGGTGGTATCTGTGGATAACCCAGCTAAGCGAGAGTAGACAACCCTAGCCTAAGGCATGGTTACAGCCTCCGGTTTTACAGCTTTTAACGCATCCTTATAAATCAACTCTGAAAAATCCGGAACTTCGGAGCTTTGATATTTTCCGTGAGCCAAAGCCCATTTGGCCTCGTCATTGAACAAATACAGCATATCCAGAGAAAGAGAAAGCTGAAAAGTCTTTGCTGGCCAAATATCTTCCAAAAGGCTGGCGTTATAGTAAGGCAATCTCCTTAAAAGCAAGCTCCTCGCCGCAGACGGCCGCTCCGCAAAGTAACGCTCCGCCTCCGAAAGCGCCGAGAGCATCCGCGCAATATCCTGCTTGCGCGCAGAAACAACCTCTCTTGTTGCAAGAAGCTGGAAATAGTTTTGGTGCTTGCTGCGGACAGACCAACTAGAGGCCTTTTCTTGAAGCAGAGCCTCAATCCGATTAACAAACGGCTGCCATATTACAACGGCATCCACTTGATTTTCGGAAATAGCCTCTTCAAGCGCAAACGGTTCTTTATACGTCCGCGGAATAATATCAAAAAAATTCATGCCGTAAGGTGCCAAAAATTCTCCGAGCCCGAACTCCGCTCTTGTGTTCGGCAAAAAGCCGATTTTTTTGCCTTTTAAATCCGCTGGCGCATAAATGCCGCTTGCTTTTTTGGCTATGACGCGCAGTGAAGATTCGTCGGAAGCTATGCTTACGAAAGTCATCAGCTCTCTGCCGTTTAAATTATTGAAAACGAATGCGAAATCTGACGCAGCCGCAAAATCAAGTTTCCCAGCCAACACATCGTCAATCGCGCCGGAGCTTGCAGGATAAATTTCCATCCGCACATCCAGACAATATTTTGAAAAATAATCCAGATCTTTGGCAACCCACAAAAGACCAGCCAAGTCTCCCGGGTAAGTCCCGATGGAGATTTTCGCGTATTTACCTTGGCAATCAGTAACCGCCGAATCCGTTTGTTTTTCACCACCCAAAAAATACCAGCCCGGTACCGCAACAAATAAGACTACAACCCCAATCAGCGCCTTGAATCTAAAATTGCTCACAATATACCAATTATAACAAATTTCCGCTTAGTCTGCCCCATGGCACTTTTTATATTTCTTGCCTATGCCTGAACAAGCTATTTTTTCTTCAATTTGGCTTTTATTTTTTCAACCAACTTGCTCTGCAGAACCGTTTCTTGGAGGCTGTCGTCCATATCGCGCATCATGATTGTGCCGTCCATGGCCTCTTTTTGGCCCAAAATCAGGGCTAGCTTGGCGCCGATTTTGGCGGCAATGTTAAGCTGTGTCTTGAGATTATCGCGGGAAATTGATTCTCCGGCATCAATTCCGGCAACCCGCAATTCCTCCATTAAAGTAAAACTGCGTTTTTTAGCCGCCGGTCCGATGTGAATCAAGAAAATCTTCGTTTGCGGATGCGCCTTCGGCTTAATCTCAAAGCGCTTCATTTCATGAATCAGCCTTTCCATGCCCATGCTAAATCCCACCGCCGACAGCGGCTTTGAGCCCAAAATCGCAGCCAGATCATCATATCTTCCACCGCCAACCAGCGCCACTTGAGCGCTTTGATGCTCCCCGCCTTTTTCTTCGGCAGGCAGGCCCACAGCTTCCTTTTTGCCGTCTTCCAGGAAAATTTCAAAAACAGTCCGGCCATAATAATCAAAACCTCGCACCAAATAATTATCCAAAAGATAAGGAATCTGCGCCTCGTCCAAAAATTCCAAAACCGATTTAAAATGCGTTTTGCACGCTTCGCACAAATGCTCAATCATCTGAGGCGATTGCGTTTTGATTTCGGCGCATCCCGGTTCTTTGCAATCAAGCACGCGCAAGGGGTTGTCTTTTAGCCGCCGCTTGCAGTCTTTGCAGAGATAATTAAATTTTTTGCGGTAATAATTGGTCAATTCTTTTTTATACCCAGGACGGCACGCTTTATCGCCGATGCTGTTTATGTGAACCAGAAGGTTATTTTTCCAGCCAGAGGCTGGTCCGCCTTTGGCGGAGAAACCAATTTCACGCAAAATAAAATAGGCAATTTTTATTATCAGCGCGTCCAGCACCGCATCGTCGCTCCCCAGCGCCTCGGCGCCAAATTGCCTAAACTCCCTGAACCGGCCGCGCTGCGGTTTTTCATGCCTGAAAAACGAGCCTTCGTAATAAAGCTTCACCGGCTGCGGCCAGGAGCCCATGCCATTTTCAAAATAAGCGCGGACTACCGGAGCCGTGCCTTCCGGGCGCAATGCAAAAAAATCCCCGCCCTTTGTGCGAAGCGTGTACATTTCTTTTTCAACAACGTCGCTAGTCTCGCCGAGCGGCCGCAAAAAAAGCTGGGCGTCCTCCATATGCGGAGTTTGGATTGGCAAAAACCCATAAAATTCGGCTACCTCCCGCGCGATTTCCGAAATGCGCTCCAAATATCTGATGTCTCCGTGCAGCATATCGTGCATCCCTTTCGGCGACCTGATTATTCCTTGTTTTTGTTTTTTCATTGGTTACGAAATTAATCGTTAATGAATCCTGCTTTGGCCACAGGCCAAAGACGAAGCAATGCCCTGCCCATAATTTTGTCTTTGGGTAATGCTCCCCAAAATCGCGAGTCAGAGCTTTTAGGACGGTTGTCTCCCAAAACAAAATATTCGTTCTCGTCCAGATTTGTCTTGAGATTCGGAAGTGTTTTCTTTGCGATATCTGCCGAAATGAAAGACTCCGATACGACATCGCCGTTTATAAAAATTTTGCTGTTTTTGATCTCAACCGTTTCTCCTGGAAGGCCAACTATCCTTTTTATGAAAAATTCAGACGGGTTTAGCGGATACCTAAAAACAATCACCTCGCCGCGCTCCGGCTTGCGCAACGCATAAGTAAGTTCATCTATTATTAAGTATTCTCCATCGTGAAAATTCGGCTCCATGGAAGCCCCGGAAACAATAAAGGGCTGGGCGACATAGGCGCGAATTGGCAACACAATCGCAACAGATATTACGACAACTTTTATGAACTCCCAAAGGCTATTCTCCTTTTTTTGATTTTCCTCCATAATATTCATATATGATACGCTTAATTTTGGGTCTAGGCAACCCGGGAAAAGAATACGAAAATACAAGGCATAACGCGGGGCGGATGGCAGCGGAGTATTTCGCCAAAAGTAGAGAATTTTCCGCCAAAGGCGGACCAGCCTTTGGCTGGGAACACGATAAAAAATCAAACGCCCTCATTTCCAAAAACAGCCGGGTGATCGTCGCTCTTCCCGAAACATTTATGAATAAGTCGGGAAGCGCGGCGGTGAAATTGATAAAACTCAAAAAAGAACTCAAAGATTTAGTCGTTATTCACGATGACATAGATTTGCCTCTGGGCAGGTTTAAAATTTCTTATGGAAAGAGTTCCGGAGGACACAAAGGAGCGGAGTCCGTAATGCGGGCTCTGAAAACAAAAAATTTTGTGAGAATCCGAATCGGCGTTTCGCCGAAACGAAAGCCGCCTCAAAAGGAAGTGATAAAGTTTATCGTCGGAAAATTCAAACCTTCGGAGCTTGAGATTTTCAAAAAAGTTGAGCGCAAGATCGCTAACGCGCTGGAGATTATGATAACAGATTCTGTTGACCGCGCAATGAGCGAATTTAACAGAGAACATTAAAATAAATGCGCCCCCGATCCTTATAGAATCGGGGGCTATAGCGTAGCCGCCATGCAGCACTCTAAAACATATGCCACCTCCATTGGTTAGGCGACGGCTCCACGCTCTATTGCGCAGAGCCGGGAAGACACGCATCCATCCTAGCATAATTATTTAAGCTTGTCAACTTAGCAATAAAATGCTAAAAATAATCATCCCCTCGTAGCCCCGACGCACTTTTCAAAAATTTAAATCAACGAAGTCGGAGTCCCGACTTAACGTCGGGACTCAACTTGCCCCCACACCAATTCCCCCTCATAGCTCAATGGACAGAGCAGCTCCGTCCTAAGGAGACGATGGGGGTTCAATTCCCTCTGAGGGGAATTGGTGTTGGGGTGAAGACAGAGCGGATCCGTCCTAAGGATAAGATGGGGGTTCAATTCCCTTCGAGGGGGCCACAAAAAAATTATTAATCATAAAATTTGACAGTATAATTTAAAGAACATAAACTTAAACTATGCCAAAAAAGGTAACTGTTGAGGATTTAGCGCGAATGGTACAAAGAGGTTTTGATGAAACTGCCCAAAAAGCCGACGTAGAAAAACTGGAAAATAGAGTATACAAAATTGAGAGCGCTATTATCCAAATAAGCGACACGCTTGCCGCCATGAGAAAAGATATCTACGAGATTAAAACGCGATACGTTTATCGCGATGAGTTTGAAGATGCATTGGCTCGATTGTCATTGGTAGAAAAAAGGGTCGGCATAAAAAGCGGCAAATAAAACATCGGCTCGAACCATATTTTAATTTTGGGGGAAGAAAATTTTTTAATCATAAATAGGTCGTGAAATTAAATTAATTATAAAAAATATATGGATTTATCAACACAAGAAAATAAGAGGGACGTTCTGTCCGTTATTAGTTTTATAATCTCCCTTATTCCTGCGCTAGCCATGTTTGTTATTTTGTTCCAACAAAACAAAACTGGACCCGCGGTTTTTGAAAATTTATTTACTGCTATTATTTTTAAACCCGTGTATTGGTACATATTTATTGCTATTATCATCGCGGTTATTGCTTTAGTTAGAATTCAAAAATCAAATACTAAAGGGCGGGTGATGGCCGTAGCCGCAATTTTAATTAGTATTGCAACTTTTGGTATTTCTTATTATGTTCATACATGGCAACAGGCACGGGACGATGAATTTCAACAACAACAACTACAGCATGAATTGGATTACCAAGAAAAGCTAAGGAATAGCCAATAATGTATCT
>MFIM01000009.1 GCA_001780725.1 Candidatus Giovannonibacteria bacterium RIFCSPLOWO2_02_FULL_45_28
TTATGTGATGAAAAAACTCCATAAAGCTCACTTGTCCGCCTTAGGCGGGAGGCTTTACGGAGTGCAATATGTATCTGGCCTTATGCAAGAACTTGTTTATTATAACTTACCGATTCGCGCGAATCGTTGACTAATAGGCCATGGGTGTGATATAGATACAAGCAATGAATACAAAACTTTGGGTAAAAATCTTTAAAGCATTGGGCAACGAAGGCCGATTGAAAATTATGAAACTGCTTTTTGGCTGCGGGGAATTTACCGTTACTGATATCTCCAAAGAAATCGGCCTATCTCTAAAAGCAACCTCAAAACATGTAATTGCCATGGACAACTTGGGATTTGTAAAAAATACCGGAAAGAAAGGACATGTATATTACAGCATAGACTTAAGTCAGCACACCAAAGTAAAAGAGTTGCTTAAAATGATTTTCTAATTTTATATTTTATATTGCTCCGATTCGCGCGAATCGGCGAATAATAGCATGGAATAGAAAAGTAAAAAAGCCCGCTAAAGTGGTGGGCATAAGCGGACGCTTTATTCGACGAACCGGCGTTCTCCAAACAAAAAATTAATAATTTGTTTGTCTGATGCTTTAATATTGAACATTACATAGCCCGCACCCACATGAAAACGTGTGCTGATTATGATATCTACTTTCTTGCGTCTGGCATACTCAAATGCGTTGAGCAAAATTTTGTTTTTTAGCAGCCGCTCACTAAAAGTATTGCAATCCTCTTGTTCTGCTTGTGGCACACTGCAGGTTACGCGTTCAAGAGCGTGTTCCAACAATGCCGCTTGATCTATTGCCGAATCGTGCGACATAACAATTTGTGGAACAAACAAAACTGCTACTACCGCAATGCCCATAATAGTAAATTTCACGTCACTCTCCTTGTTTTTGATCTAAAAATAAGCTAGCATATTGTTGTAAAACATGTCAAATAGCCTAAAGAAAAAAGTGTTCGTAGCAATGAGCGGGGGAGTGGATTCGTCCGTGGCAGCTTTGTTGCTCAAAGAAAAAGGCTACGACGTGACCGGGGCGCATATGATTTGCTGGGAGGGCTGCGAGAACAATGAAGACAAGCAAGACGCGATGAGGGTGGCGGCAAAACTCGGCATTCCGTTTTTGGTTTGGGATTTTAAAAAAGAATACCGCGAGGATGTTTTTAATTATATGGTGGGCGAATACGCAGCTGGACTCACGCCGAATCCGGATGTGATGTGCAATAAGGAAATTAAGTTCGGGGTATTTTTGAAAAAAGCGCTGAAAGCGGGGGCTGATTTTATCGCGACGGGACATTATGTACGGCTATGGCCCAGCTTACTTTCTCAAACCGATAATTCGTCGGCTCCTGCGGCCGCCGATTATCTGCATTCTCGTCCCGAGAACTTTTGCTTCGCAAAAGACCAAGCTTCTCGGGACTGCGAAAGCTTTTCGAAAGCAAGCGGGACCATCGCTCTTCTTTCAGCGAAAGATCGCAATAAAGATCAAAGCTATTTCTTGTGGACTTTGACACAGAATCAGCTCCGACATTGTCTGTTTCCCATCGGCGATTATTTAAAAAGCGAAGTCCGAAAAATTGCGCTGGAAGCCGGATTGCCGGTAGCTGCGAAGCCGGATTCACAGGGGCTTTGTTTTGTCGGCAAAGTTGATTTTCAGGAATTTTTGCGCGGGATTTTGCCACAAAAGACGGGAGAGGTTTTTTCTTCCGACGGGCGAGCGCTTGGAGAACACGAAGGCGCGCATTTCTACACAATCGGCCAGCGGCACGGTTTTGCTTTGGGCGGACAGCCGGAACCTGTTTATATTGCGGAGAAAAACATTGCGGCTAACACTTTGGTTGTGGCGCGCGGTGCGGACGATCCTGTTTTGTATAAAAAAGAATTGGTGGTGGAAAATTTTAACTGGGTAGGCGGAATTCCGAAGATGCCTTTTTCGTGCCAAGCGCGCATTCGTTATCGCCAGCCGCTCCATAAGGCAACTCTCTATAAACTATCAACTACAAATCATAAACTGATTTTCGACGTTCCGCAGCGGGCAGTCGCTCCAGGCCAGTCAATAGTTTTTTACACAGAGGCTGGCGAGATGTTGGGAGGTGGTATAATAAAATGATTATGTCGGCGAGCGAACTTAGAGAAAAATTTTTGGATTTTTTTAAAGAACACGGACACAAAATCGTGCCATCGTCTTCGTTGATACCCGATGACCCGTCAGTGCTTTTGACTACCGCCGGAATGCAGCAGTTTAAGCCTTATTTTTTAGGCAAGGCAGATCCGATAAAGGATTTTGGTGGCAAGCGCGCAACTTCTATTCAAAAGTGTTTTAGAACTTCCGACATAGACGAAGTGGGGGACGAATCGCACCTGACTTTTTTTGAAATGCTGGGGCACTTTTCGTTCGGTGATTATTTTAAGAAAGAGACCATCGCGTGGACTTATGAATTGCTGACCGAAATTTTTAATATCGCGCCGGAACGGATTTCGGCCACGGTTTTTGCTGGTGATGAAAAAATTCCGTTTGACAAAGAATCATATAATGCATGGGCCGAATTTTTGCCGTCGGAGCGTATTCGCAAGGGTTCGCGCGCGGATAATATGTGGGGAC
This sequence comes from Candidatus Giovannonibacteria bacterium RIFCSPLOWO2_02_FULL_45_28, assembly GCA_001780725.1. GTDB lineage: Bacteria > Patescibacteriota > Minisyncoccia > UBA11713 > 2-01-FULL-45-33 > GWA1-44-25. Next base: position 2,607 of record MFIM01000009.1, read on the forward strand.
CGGCTGGACCGGAAGGTCCTTGCGGTGCAGCCAATGAGGTTTATGTGGACAATCTTGAGGTGGCTACCCTCGTTTTTATGGAATATTTTTGCGCCAAAGATCAAAGCTTAACGCCGCTTCCGCAAAAGGGTGTTGATGTTGGTTGGGGATTTGAGCGACTGGCTATGATAGTTCAAGGCACAAAAACTATTTTTGAAACGGATTTGTTTGAGCCGATTGCGCAACTGATAAAGGATAACTCTGGATCAGAAGATGTAAAAGGGATACGTATAGTTGCTGATCACGTTCGTGCCGCTACTTTTATGATTGCGGATGGGATTAAACCATCAAATACCGATCGAGGATATATCTTGAGAAGATTATTACGGCGTGCTCGGTATTATTATAATTCGCTAGGAGCTTACGATAAAGCGTTAGGAGAACTTGTTGATCATGTGGTTCCTATCTATAAAGAAACAAATTACGGATTAAATGGGAAAATACCTATCATCGATGAAATTATTACTTCAGAGGAAATGACATTTTCAGCTCATCTTGGATTTGGAAAAAAACTATTAGAGAAAATTATTAAGAATGATGGCCGTATTTCTGGAGAAAATGCATTTTTGCTTCATTCTACTTACGGTTATCCATTTGAACTCATACTTGATATTGCTAAAGAAAACAATATGGAAGTTGATGAAAATGGATTTCAAGAAAAACAGAAAGCCCATCAGGAAATCTCCCGGGCTGGGGTTGAGAAAAAATTCGGGGGGCACGGGCTTTTGCTGGACAATGGGGAATTGAAAGCCGCAAACGAAGAAGAATTGAAAAAAGTGACAAGGTTGCACACGGCAACGCATCTTTTGCAGGCGGCTTTAAGAAAAGTTTTGGGGGAAGGAGTAAAACAAGCAGGCAGCGACATCACTGCCGAGCGCACAAGATTTGATTTTACTTTTGAGAGAAAACTTACCGACGAAGAAATAAAAAAAGTTGAGGATTCTGTAAATTTCGCAATTTCGCAAAAATACGATGTGCAAAAAAAAGAGATGCCGCATGAAGACGCGATAAAATCGGGCGCCCTGCATTTTTTTAAGGAAAAATACCCCCCCATGGTCAATGTATATTCGGTGGGCAATTTCAAAACCGACCCGCCGGAAATTTTCTCAAGAGAGCTTTGCGGCGGCCCGCATGTCAAAAACACCTCCGAAATTGGCCGTTTTAAAATATTAAAGCAAGAACCCGTCGGCTCCGGCCTCCGCCGCCTCCGCGCAACAGTCTATTAATAAACCGTTGTTTTAAATCTTACCGTTTCACAGCCATAGCGGTCAAGTGGTACAATTTTTAATTGTTGTTAATTTGCTTATGTTAAGCTGAAATATTGTTTTAGATGCAATTCATTGTCAATTTGATGGGCGAGTATTGTTCGGACATACGGACGCAGATTGAAAAACTCAATTACAAAATCAACTTCACTACCGCATTCAAAAGGATGGACAAAAACGCTTTTTTGTAGTCTATAAAAACCCATGTTTTTTAATGCTTTTGCTAAGGCATCCCGCGCTTTTTTATGGCGCTCTGGAATGTCAAACAATATTATGCGCCATTTTTTATCCCATTTTTTCATTTCTGGCACCCTGATTGTGTCTATGTTGTAAGTTGTGGCCCTTTTGCGTCCTTGTTCTGTCAAAACGATGGTCGTAGTATCGTCTTTGTTTTCTTTAATATCAACAAGGCGCGATCTATACAAATTTCTTATTGTGCGTCTGAGAGTGTGCTGATTGATTTTCTGCCAATCTTTCTTTATTGTTTCTATGGTGCGCCAATATTGTTTTGGTGATCGAGCAAATCCTAAAACAACCCCTCCCAACAACAGCAGCAAAACTTTTTGAGCAGTTGGCCCGAGCCTTTTCTCTAAATATTTTTTTCTCATTGATTTATATATTCATATTTACTAGTTGCGTGGCTGTGGAAATCTTACCATTTCACAGCTATAGCGGTCAAATGGTAAGATTTTTGGGATGGTAATTTGGACTGGAGATAGTAATTTTGGGAGTTTTTTTGGGTGAACTTGAGGATTTGAAGGAAAAAAATGAAAGAAAAAAGCCGGGGCTAAAGATTTGCCTCGGCTGAATTGACCTTTTAATCTCAACCTTATCTGGCTATCGGATTTTCCTTACAAAGATCCCCGGAAAGTCATTGAAAAGCTTACCTAGTCTATTGTGTGGTTTCACTAACTGAGGATCTATCTTAAACACGAAGCGGAGTGTGAGCATAATTGTTGCCCTTATCACCACCGCAGCAAACAAACCAGCGATTCCTCCCAAGAGAAATGACTCTGTAAGAAACAGCACGGACATTCCAACCAAAAGTAGGGTTGGTAGCCACGATTCATCCAACAAGAAACGACTGAATTCAGGGATTGGCTTAAGCTTCCTGGGTTCTTCCTTGTGCTGATTTTTGTCCATAACTCCTCCGTGTGTGGTTTATTTCCAAGCTGCCGTGTAATTCGCTCGGCAACAAAGCGTTATCTCTGTTTTTTAAGCTAGCACACGACAAAAATCTTGTCAATAGTGACAAGTGGCGTGGTTTTGGTGCTATATTGTTGGTAGAATTTGTCCTGTTTCCGAAAGGATCGGAGGAATTTGAAAATGCGATATTTGGGACCGAGAACGGCGGCTTATTACGAAAGAATGCGAAAAGTGCTTTTTTCTACAACGGTTGAAGATTATAGACCGGTATTGAAGAAAGGTGAGGGTGTGCGTGTTCAGGATATTGACGGCAACGAATTTCTTGATTTCACATCGCAAGTTGGCAAGACAAGCACTGGCCACAGACCGGAAGAAGTTGTAAGCGCTATTTGCGAACAGACTAAGCATTTAATTGGGGTTATCGCCAACGATTTTCAATTTTCTTGCAAGCACAATACAGGAAGCCTTTTGGGAGAAGAAGTTTCTCCGGTGCGTCTCGCGGAAGAGCTGATTCGCCTGACTCCGGTGCCTCATCCGAAAAAAGTTATTTTTGATGTTTCCGGCGCGACTGCCGTAAACGCGGCCAGCAAGATTTGTGTGGCCGCAAAACCCAAGCGCGGTTGGTTCGGAGCTTTCAGGCTTGCTTTTCACGGACGGCACGGATTTAGCTTGGACATTTCCAGTTCCAAACAAATCCACAAATTTCTGCATCGGGACGGAATTCCGGTTTTGCGTTTTCCATTCCCAGCTCGCGGAATGCCGTTTGAAAGATATAAAACTGAATTTTTAAATACGATAAACGGATACAAAGACGCCATTAACGCCATTTTTGTTGAGATTGTGCAGGGCGAGGGGGGAATAAATATTCCGGAAATTAAGTCTTTGAATATGATCAGGCGTGAAATTAAGAAAATCGGAGCGCTTTTTGTGGCGGATGAAATTCAAACCGGTTTGGGAAGATGCGGGAAAATGTTTGCGTCAGAATATTTAAACGATCCGCCGGATATGATAATTCTTTCAAAGGCTCTTGGGGCCGGATTGCCGATAGGCGCGGTGGTTTCCAGATGCGATATTTTGCCGAACGGCGATATTCCAAAAAGCGCGCACTCCGGAACAATGCCAGCAGACCCTTTGGCTGTGGCCGCGGCGTTAGCCAATCTGCATTTAATTGAGGAAAAATGTCTTGTGCGAAATTCGGAAAAAATGGGGCGCTATCTTACGGAAAGTCTGCATCGGGTTGCTGATGGCAATCCTGTCGTGGTTGATATTGACAACCTTGGCGGGCTGATGGTGAGAGTTGAGATGGCATCCAGAGAGGCCGCTGAAAAAGTTATTTGCGCCTGCCTTTCCGAAGAACCCGGGCTTCTCCTTATAGAGGCTGGCCAGAAAACTATCCGCTTTATGCCCCCGCTAATTGTGACTAAAGAAGAAATTGATTTGGCGCTTTCTATTTTTGCAAAAGCTCTAAATTCACTAAAAAGCCCCCTATGGTGAAGTGGGGGTTTTTGTTATGCCGGAAATTTGTTACAATATAATTATGGCTTTTGGCTTTTTTAAGAAAGAGGGCGGCAAGACGCATATTTTGGCGATAGATTTGGGCACCGCCTCCATATCGGCAGCTATGGCTGTCAGGCAAGAAGGTAAAAAAACAGAAGTTTTGAAAGTTTTTAGATATCCAATAGATTTATTTGAATATCAAATAGCGGGAGGTGCACAGCTGCCGCATATTTTTAAAGAAGGATTTTTAAGGGTTTTTAAGGACGCCCATGTGATTTCTGACCACTTGGACGTTGTAGCAGTTGGACTTTCCGACCCGTTTTTTTTGGATAAAAAAAAGCAAAGAAAAGTTACGCGTTCCAATCCGGCCGCGGCGATTACCGCCGAAGAGATAAATTCTTTGGTAAAAACATCGGAAAGCGAAATCGCGGCGCAAAATTTGGCAATTGTACGGCGGAACATTTTAAATACGCAAGTTAACGGTTATGATGTTAGAAACGCATCGGGTTATAAAGGGAAGACTTTGGCAATAGAAATGATGTTTACTTCAATAAGCGCGACCTTGAAAGAATATATAGAGGGCGCGAAAGATAAATTTTTCCCAAAAAGCGCAATTTCTTATTACTCCGATGCCGCGATTTTCCGCGAAGCGCTGAGGGCCGCTGGAAATCTTTCCGAGCCGCGCATTGTAATTGACATAGGCGGAGAGGTGACAGGCATTTTCTTGGTCGACGATTTGATGTTTCAACACTACGGCGCGGCCGCTTTCGGCATACGCACCTTGGCGCGGAGAATTGCATCATCTTTAAAAATAGATGCGGCAGACACAGATTCTTTGCTGAAAAAATATACAGCCGGCACTTTAGACGATGCCGCTCAAGCGAAAATTTCAAGGATTATCGCTTCGGCTTTGGCTGATTGGTGGTTGTCTTTGAAAAATACGTTTAAACAATTTGCGGAAACGGCCGCAATGAAGAAAGTAATGCTTTCCGGCGGCGGCGTTGATTTTCCGGCCTTCCCCACGTTTTTAAAAGAGAATTTTAAAAAAGATTTTAACATTGAAGTTGACGTCCTGATTTTGCGCGCCGAAGTCTTTAAGGATTTTTTTGAGATAGCTTCTCAAAATTTGCTTTCCGGCGGCGGCGACATTGTTTTGGCTTCATTAGTTCTTCTTGCGCCATGGTGAACAATAAGGAAAATTTCAATCCAAATATTGTGCCGTCCAGCGGCAAACGGATTATTTCTGATGTAATTGTAACTCCCCAAAAAGAGATTGCTTCACGGTTTTTTCGCGAGCCCAATCCGATTATCAAGCCGCGCGCTCCAAAACGGAGAATTGGGCAAAAGAAAGCATTTTTTTCTTTTATGATTTTGCTTGTTTTTTTGCTTGGTTGGGGGACTCTGGGCGCGAGGATGGAGGTAATTTTATCGCCAAAAATAGTTGCCGCGCCGGTTGATAAGGCTTTGGCTTTAACTAAAATTCAGGGAAACGGCAAGCTTGTTTTTAGAACTTTGTCTTTGCCGGACGCCAGGAGCGGCGAGTTTAAGGCTACCGAAAAAAAATCGCAGGAAAGCCGCGCGGAAGGAATAGTGGTTATTTTTAATAAAGCCAAGGAATCGCAGGTTTTAATAGCCTCTACGAGGCTGGAGTCTTCCGATGGGAAAATTTACCGCATCCCGCGTACCATTGTTGTGCCCGCTTCAAAGCAGGAGGGCGGCAAAACTATTCCGGGCTCTGTAGAAATTACAGTTATGGCGGATAAAACCGGCAATGAATATAATTTGGGACTTTCAGATTTTACCCTGCCGGGACTTAAGGGCTCGCCGAAGTACGAGTTGGTTTTCGGAAGATCCAAAACGGAAATGCGGGGAGGCGCATCCGGCGAACAAACGGTTGTGGGGAAAAGCGATGTAAAAGAAGCCGCCGCTCAATTATTTTTGCAAGCAGGCCGCGAAGCCGCTAATTTGTTATTAAACAAGATCCCGCCCGGCGAGTTTTTGTTGCCGCCATCGGCAGAGTATGCCGCTTTAAATGAAAACTTAAATCCGGCTGTCGGCGCGATTGCGGAACGTTTTAAATTTACAATGGAAGGCGAAGTAAAGGGTGCCACTGTATCGCGCGGCGAGCTTGAAAAAGCGCTTTTTAAAGACAGCCCGGTTGTTTCCGGTTTGGATATTTCCAAGTTGCGAATTAAGAATCTTGATAAGCTGGATATTAAAATAATAGGTTATAAATTTGAAGCTGCTAATTTCAATGCGCTGATTTCGGGGAAGATGGAGATAGAAGGGGTGGTTGAACCAGATGCTGTTAAAAGTTTTTTGGAAGAGCGCGCTGTTTTAGACGCAGATTCGGTTTTAAGCGCTTTCCCGGAGCTTGCCAGAGCCGAGTTAAGGCTGCGGCCTTTTTTGGCAATGCCCTTTTATCGTTGGCTTCGCAGGGTCCCGACCCGTATTGACATTGTTTTAGAGTAAGTGCTATTTTGAGTATATGACCACGTTAACCATTCCGCGGCCGATGATAAAAAGCGACGATTTAGTTGTTTTGGGTCGCAAGGATTTTGAGCGGTTGGCGAAAGAAAACAAAGAGTTGCGTTTGGCGGTCAAAGCAATCGTAGTTGGGGAATTGGAATTGCGCCACGGCAAGACTCGGACTTTTAAGGATTTCCTGAAGACAGAGTTTCCCAAATATGCCAAAAGTTTCTAGCTCTCATACGACATCGCATTTTGAAGATCAATTTGAGAAATTACCAAAAAGCGTTCAGAGGATCGCGGTTAAAAAAATTCTCTTATTTGAAGAAAACCAGTTTCATCCAAGTTTAAATACCCATAAACTAAAAGGCCCATTGGCTAATTTCTGGGCTTTTTCTATAAGTAAGGACTATAGAGTTTTATTTAGGTTTCTAGAAAATAACGCGGTTATTTATTATGATATTGATACTCATGACATCTATAAATAGCGGTCGTATTGACATTGTTTTAGAAGGGAGTTAAGATGAAAGCTATTCACGTTTAATGGCTGCCTTGTCTAAAGATGCGCTTATAAAAGAGGGTCAAGTGATTGAGGCGTTGCCTTCGGCAACGTTCCGTGTTTTGTTGGAAGACGGCTCTGAAGTTATTGCGCACCTATCCGGCAAAATGCGGGTTAATTACATTAAAGTGCTGGTAGGAGACAGGGTTTTTGTTCAATTCAGCCCATACGACGCAACAAAAGGGCGGATTATAAAAAGATTATGAACTTATGAGAGTAAGAGCTTCGGTAAAACCAAGATGCAATAAGTGCAAGGTCGTACGCAGAAGCGGACGAGTTTTTATAACTTGTCCGAATCCGAAGCACAAACAGAGGCAAGGGTAACATGGTTAGAATCGCAGGAGTAAATATTCCGGATAACAAAAAGATACCAGTCGCGCTGTCGTATATTTACGGCGTGGGACAGCCTTTGGCTCTGAAAATTTTAATGTCCGCGAAGGTGGATCCGAAAAGGCGCGCCAAAGATTTGTCGTCCCAAGAAGTCGGGAGGCTCCGCGACATTATTGAAAAAGACCATAAAGTTGAAGGCGAACTTAGGCGCGAAATAATTTTAAATATTAAAAGATTAAAAGATATTAAGTCGTACCGCGGGCTTCGGCATGCGCGCGGTTTGCCAACCAGAGGCCAGCGGACAAAGACCAATTCGCGCACGAGGCGCGGCAATGTCCGCAAAACAATGATGTCTGGCAAACGCAAACTGGAGAAAAAATAAAGGAATTGGCCCACGCTCGGCGTGGTTGCCAAACCTTTACCCGCCTAAATTTTTTATAACAAATGTATTACAATAAACGATGATAAAACAAATAAACAATCAAACGAGATATATAATGCCCAGTAAAAAATTATGGCGGGTGCTCAATTTTATTAACTCGCTAAAGCTCGTATAAAATTGGCATGGGAAAAAAACGCATAATTCAAAAAGTTGATCTTACAACCGAAGCCGGCCGCGCTTCGGCAGTTAAGCTTACGCAGACAAAAAAGAAAATTTCCGAGGGTACTGCGCACATACTGTCAACTTACAATAATACAATTATTTCGGTTGCGGACCCGAGGGGAGATGTTGTTTTGTCGTCCAGCGCTGGCGCTTTGGGTTTTTCCGGCGCAAAAAAGGGCACGCCCTATGCCGCAACCAAAGTCGCGGAATTTTTAGGTGAAAAAGCCAAAGCGATGGGATTAAAGAATTTGAATATTTTAGTAAAGGGTGTTGGCGCGGGCCGCGATGCGGCTTTAAGGTCGTTGATCGCGCAAGGTTTTGATATTCATTCTATCCGCGATATCACGCCGATTCCCCATAATGGTCCGCGCCAGCCTAAACCAAGACGAGTATGAGAAGTATTGCAAATTGTAAAACTTGCAGGAGGCTTGGCATGTCCGTGTGCGGGCGCGAGAAATGCGCGTTTAAACGCAAGCCCTATCCGCCCGGGGTTCACGGTAAGGCATTTAGAAGAGGGCTGTCCGAATTCGGAGCCGAACTCAAAGACAAGCAGCGCGTTAAGTTTCTTTACGGCCTTCGTGAACGCCAATTTGAAAATTACGTTCTTTCCGCAATTGCGCAAAGCGCTATGCCGACCGACGAAGCAATTGTTGCAAAATTAGAAATGCGTCTGGATAATGTTGTTTACCGTTTGGGGTTCGCAAAAACTCGGGCTGCGGCAAGGCAGTTGGTAAATCACGGCCACATTACAGTTAACGGCAAACGGGTTAATGCGCCATCATACCAAACAAAAATCGGAGATGAGATTCGTGTGAAGCAATCAAGCGCGCAAAAAGCCCTGTTTGCAGATTTAAGCACGACGTTAAAAAAATATTCTGCGCCGGCTTGGCTGGAATTAAATAAAACAGATTTTAGCGGCAAGGCGGTTGCGAGGCCGCCGGCGGGAGATTTTATTAAGTCTTATAATTTAAGTTCAATAGTCGAGTATTATTCGCGTTAATTTTTTTAGAAATTTTTATGGATTACGAAATTGTTTTGCCGTCGCACACCCGAGTTGTTTCTGAAGAGGAACAGAAGGGCACTTATGAAATAGACAGCCTTTATCCGGGCTACGGGCACACATTGGGCAATTCTTTGCGCCGCATTTTACTTTCTTCTTTGCCCGGCGCCGCGGTGACCAAAGTAAAAATAGAAGGGGCTAGCCACGAATTCACCACACTTCCAGGTATTTTGGAAGACGTGGTGACGATTTTGCTTAATATAAAACAACTGCGTTTTAAGCTTCACGGCGAAGGTCCTGAAACTGCCACACTGGAAGTCAAAGGCGCCAAAGAAGTGAGGGGTAAGGATATCAAATGCCCGACGCAACTGGAAGTGTTGAATAAAGATTTGCATATTGCGACACTGACAGAGAAAAATTCGCGTCTCTCAATAGAGTTTACTGTTGAGCGTGGCATGGGCTTTGTGCCTTCCGAGGAGCTGATGAAAGACAAGGTGTCCGTGGGCGTGCTGGTGCTAGACGCGATATTTACGCCTATAAGGCGCGTAACTTACGAAATTGAGAACATGCGCGTCGGCGACCGAACCGACTATAACCGATTGAGGCTTTTTATTGAAACCGATGGCACGCTTTCTCCGCGGGAAGCCTTAAAATGCGCTTTGGCGGTTATGCGGAAACAAATTGAGCAGATTGAAACTTTTGAAGGCGAGATGGCTGCCATCGGTGCGGAGCAAACCGAAACAAAAATGAAATTGTCAGCCAGAACAAGTAAGGCTTTGGCTGCCGCCGGCCTTAGCTCGCCGGAGGCGCTCGCCCAAAAATCGGAGGCAGAAATTAAAGAACTTGAAGGAATAGGCGATAAAGCGGTTTCTGAAATAAGGAAAGCGTTGGCGAAATTGGGATTAGCATTAAAAGAATAAGCAACTGACTATGGCGCGCAAATTCCACCGTGAAAAAAAACAAAGGCGGGCGCTGCTCAAAAGCCTTGCGGTGGCTTTGATAATGAAAGGCAAGATTAGAACTACGCTGGCGCGGGCTAAAGAACTCCGTAGCACTGTTGAAGGACTGGTGACGCATGTCAAAAGGCATGCTGCTCCTGGCGCAGAATACCGCGAAATCAGAAAATTTTTACCTAAAGCCGCAGCCGGAAAATTAGTAAAAGAAATAGCGCCTAAACATAAAGACAGGAACGGCGGATACACAAGGATTATTAAATTGCTCCCGCGCTCGGGAGACGCGGCGAAAATGGCTTTTATAGAGTTCGTATAAAAAATTTATGAGCAAAGACATAATGATTGACGCTAAAGGGAAAAGATTGGGAAGGATAGCTTCTGGGACGGCTTTTGCTTTGCGCGGAAAAACCAAAGCTGATTTTTTGCCGCATAACACTGTTTTGCCCAAAGTGGTTGTAAAAAACGCCGACGCAGTTGATTTTTCCGAAAAAAAGCTGAAAGAGAAAAAATTTTGGAGATATTCAGGTTATCCCGGCGGAATGAAGCTCAAAAGCGCGCATGAAGTTGCTCAAAAAGACAAACGCGAAGTTTTGCGCCGCGCCGTTTTGGGGATGTTGCCGCATAACCGCTTGAGAAAAATTATGATTAAAAATTTAATAATTTACCATGGCGAAGACAAATAAGGAAAAACCCGCCCAGCCGCCAGCGAGGTATTTTGAAGCGGTCGGCCGCAGGAAAACTTCCGTTGCCCGCGTCAGGCTTTTTTCCGCAAAAGGCGGAAAGGAAAAAGAGCCAATTGATATCAATGTCAATAACAGGCCTCACACTTCTTATTTCCCGACTCCGACACTCAAAAAAATCGCAGAGGAAGCTTTGCGGGCCGCGCACGCCGATGGCAGTTACCGGGTTTCCGCCAAAATTTCGGGCGGGGGAATCCATTCGCAGGCGGAAGCCATGCGCCATGGCATTTCCCGCGCGCTTTTAAAAATTGATTCGGAGAACAGAAAAATTTTAAAACCGTTGGGATTCCTAAAACGCGATCCGCGAATGAAAGAACGCCGCAAATTCGGCCTCAAAAAAGCAAGAAAGGCCCCGCAATGGGCGAAACGCTAAGCGTTTCGATTGCCACGCTGAGCGTGGCGAAGAGATAGCTCTTGACACGGCAACCTTTAATATGCTATCTCTGATTTAGAGGAGGTGAAAAAATATGTCAAACCCGGTTGATAGAGTCGCGGCGGCAATTTCTAAGGTATGCCGCCAAAAAGAGAAAGAGGCGGAGAGGATGTCGCAGGCCAACGAACCTGTGAACATTGTGGACGGAAGTTATTTTAAAAAGCTTGAAGCAGAGCTTCAGCTTGCATGCCGCACAGCTCTTGAGCACGAAAAGGAGTAAAAATGGCTGATTGGAGAGATGGAATAACTTTTCCGATGCCAAGAATCTACGTTCCAGACGAAGATTTTATCGGCAAAAAAGTTACATTGCGCAGATGTGAATTTCATGATCATTTGGATCCGGCGGAGGGGTACACCAGAGAAGAAGTCAGTTTGACTGGGAATTGCAATTGCGAATTAAAAGGCAAGCCTCTGACTATTACTGGAATGAAAGAAACGCTTCGTGCAAACTTTTATCACAGCACTTGCTATACAGTCGCGGAATCTCAAAACTTGGTTCACGAATTTGAATTTTCTGATGAAGATGAAAAGCCTGAAGTAATTACTGGATATATTATTGAAGGAGAGCCAAACAAATTTCTTACAGCAGGATTTAATTATGCCGAGAAAAAAGATGTTGCCGAGGGCTGTTAACCTGGGAAGAGCTCCGAGAAAAAATTCTTATAAAGTAAAGCTGTAAAACCCGCCAAAACCAAAAGCGCCCGATTAGGGCGCTGTTTCGTTGCTAAATTTGCAATAGAAACCGTTTAGGTGTTTATAGCGTTAGCAGTCTTGTATTGAGAGTGCTAATTTGTTAAGATGGATATAATTCAAATCAATGCCACTTTTAGACAGCCGAAAAGAGGATATTTTGGGGTTTGTTGTGCGGGATTTTGTCCGGACGGCTTTTCCGGTTTCTTCCAATGCCGTGTTCGGAGGTTTGAGGCTGGAGGTAAGTCCGGCTACCATCCGTAATATTATGCTGGAGCTGGACGATATGGGATATCTTTACCAGCCGCACACTTCCGCGGGCCGCGCCCCCACGGAAAAAGGGTATCGCTACTTTACTCTGCATTTAATGTCTGTAAAACAGCCGGAAGTTGAAATGAGGACGCGGCTGGATAAAATTGTTGAGAATATGGAGCGGGAAACAGACTCGGCTTTTGAGGAGCTTTCGCGCGCGCTGTCCAGCCATCTTAAACTTTTTTCCGGAATTGGCCTTTTGGATGAAGATGAAAAAATTTTTGGGAAAGGGCTTTCCGAAGTTTTCCGCGCTCCGGAGTTCGCAGAGCCAAACTTGGCCGCGGAATTCGCAGATTTTGCGGAAAACATTGAAGAAAATTTGCTGGATTTAAACAGGCGCGGAGTAACAGAGCATGATCTTGAGCCGACTTTCCATGTTAGCGGTTTCGGGATGGCAAGCGTGTTTTTTGACGATGACGAGTTTGGCAGATGCGCTGTTTTTTCAGCAGGACCCAAAAGGATGAATTACGAAAAATCTGCTTCCGTATTAAAATACACGGCAAAAGATATTAAGAGTAAAAATAAAAAAAATGCCAGACGAAGAAATAATTGAAAACGAAGTTGTAGAAGAGGAGGGGCTGGGCGATAAATTAAAAAAGTTGCGCGAAGAATTAAAACTTTGCCACAAAGAAAAATCGGAGTATCTAGCGGGCTGGCAGAGGGCGAAGGCGGATTTTATAAACGCAAGAAAAGACGAAGAAAAAGCCAGAGCAGAATTCGCCAAATTTGCCGCGGAGAAAGTTTTAGGGGAGATGCTGGCTGTAGCTGATTCGCTGCTTGCCCGCCACAGCTTTAGCGAAGGCGGGGAGGATCCGATTTACAATCAATTGCTTGATATTTTTAAAAAAGAAGGCGTTGAGCCGATTGAGGCGCTCGGTAAAGGGTTTGATCCGCTTTATCATGAAGCTTTAGAACAGGTTGAGGTTCCCCAAAAAGAAAAAGACGGGACGGTTTTGGAAGAGATGCAAAAAGGGTACACTATTTATAACAGGGTTCTGCGGCCAGCTAAAGTAAAAATCGGAATTTATAAAAATATATGAATAAAGAGGAAACAACTAAATATATTCCGGAAGAATCAGAATCAAAAATAAATGTTGATTTTGACGCGCTTATTGCGGAATGCGACAGATTGCGAAGCGTGCCCAAAATGTCGCCGAAAGAAATTCATTATGTCTTGAAACAATATGAAAAAATCAATTCCGAATCAGTGGACACCGCATTTGAAGCGGACAAAAAATTACTTTCTTTAGTGGTGGATAGGATAGCAAAAGAATGCGGAGAGACAGGATCTTTGTCTATTTATGATAACGCAATTCAGCTTATAACCAAAAAATCCATTAAGAAGTTTGAAGAAATATTTGCGGAAAGCCCTCTTACGTCTGCAGTGTTTTTCCCTACTATGGGCGCCATTGGCTTCAGAGGGGCGGATGCCATGCGGTTACACAATCCAGGCTATTTGATTTACTCATTGGCGTCTTTTGGATCAGTCACGCAATTACAAAGTTTGCATCACGAGTTTATTCATAGCAAACAAAGTTTTTTGCCCGAAGAAGAGGCGCTAATAGCTTTAAAAAATGACTTAAACGAATCGTGTTGGCATATTGCATATTATGTGTCTCGAGCTTTATTGGGCTTAGGCCAAACAAAAGCCCAAAGAGGAATCGGGCGATTGAAAGAAAAGATTGCCGCAAAAGAAGAATTGGCGGAAACACATGCGTATATAGGAACTGCCAGACGAGATAATTTACAACTTTCATTTTCTGATTTTTTGAGAGACATGCAAACCGGCTACAGCTTCGGCGGGGAACCGAAAGAGATTGACCGGCTCATTTTAGCCAATTTTGAAGTAAAACGCCTTTATGCGCTTGGTCTTTCTGATGAGGAAATCGGCTTGCTGGTTCGCGACGCCAAGTGGGATTATAAAAAGAGGCGCTACGATATTTTAGATGAAAAAGCCGCGCAGATTATGAAAGAAAAGGATTTGGACGAGGAAGATGTTGACAACTTGGTTTTGGCAGACGACCTAAGGCGGCAAATTTTTATAAACAAAACGCAACTTATCGCGCAAGATGAATTAAAAAAGGCCGTAAAAAACTTGCAAAAATAATTATTAAATTATTAAAAAATTAATTAAAACAAAACTATGAGTAAAATTTTAGGAATAGACTTGGGGACGACTAACTCGGCGATGGCGATTGTTGAGGGGGGTGTCCCGAAAATATTGGAAAACGCGGAAGGGGCGCGGACAACGCCTTCAATTGTGGCGTTTTCAAAATCGGGAGAAAGATTGGTCGGGCTTTTGGCGAAAAGGCAGGCGGTGACCAATCCCAGAAACACTATTTTTTCGGTAAAACGCTTAATCGGAAGGAAAGCGAGCGATGCGGAAGTGAAACGCGACAAAACCTTGCTCCCTTATGAGATTAAGGAATCCGCTAACGGCGGGGTGGAGGTTAAGATCAATGAAAAGTGGTACCGGCCGGAAGAGGTCTCCGCAATGATTTTGGCTAAATTAAAAGCGGACGCGGAGGCGAAACTCGGAGAAAAAATTGAAGATGCAATAATTACCGTGCCGGCTTATTTTGACGATTCGCAGAGACAAGCGACTAAGGCGGCCGGCGAGATTGCCGGGTTTAAAGTAAAAAGAATTTTAAACGAGCCGACCGCGGCTGCGCTGGCTTACGGCCTCAATAAAAAGCGGAACGAAAAAATCGTGGTTTATGATTTTGGCGGCGGGACTTTTGATCTGTCTGTTTTGGAGATCGGTGACGATACAATAGAAGTCCGCGCAACCGGCGGAGACACTCATTTGGGCGGGGATGATTTTGACCAAAAAATAATCCAGCATATCGCCGCGGAATTTAAAAAAGAATCGGGCATTGACGTAACTAAAGATGTTTTGGCGCTTCAGAGGCTGAAAGAGGCCGCGGAAAAAGCCAAGCATGAACTTTCAACCGCAATTGAGACGGAAATAAACATCCCATTTATCACATCCGACGCCTCCGGGCCGGTGCATCTTCAGCAGAAAATGGCGAGAGCCAAACTGGAGGATTTGGTGCGCGACTTTTTGGATAAATCTTTTGAGATTACAAAAAATGTCGTTCGGGAAGCGAAATTTGAACTAAAAGACATTGATGAAATTGTGTTGGTGGGCGGACAGACAAGGATGCCCGCAATTCAGGAAGGAATTAAAAAACTTTTTGGCAAGGAAGCTAACCTTTCCATTAACCCGGACGAAGTTGTTGCTGTTGGAGCGGCGGTTCAGGGTGGAATTTTGCAAGGGGACGTAAAAGACGTTTTGCTTTTGGACGTGACCCCTCTTTCTTTGGGAATTGAAACCTTGGGAGGCGTTATGACAAAAATTATTGAAAAAAATACGACGGTGCCGGTTGCGCGTTCGCAGGTTTTTTCAACTGCGGCTGACAACCAAACCTCGGTTGAAATCCATGTTTTGCAGGGCGAGCGCGAGATGGCTGGCGACAACAAAACTCTGGGACGGTTCATTTTGGACGGAATCCCGCCTTCTCCGAGGGGTATGCCGCAAGTTGAGGTATCTTTTGACATTGACGCCAACGGCATTTTATCGGTGAAAGCTAAGGACAAAGCCACAAACAAAGAGCAGTCCATCCGCATAGAGGCCTCCACGGGGCTTTCTAAAGACGAAATTGAAAAAATGAAGAGAGACGCCGAGGCGCATGCGGACGAAGATCGCCAGAAAAAAGAGCTGATTGAATCCAAAAATCGCGCGGATGCGCTGGTTTATACAGCGGAGAAATCTTTGCGAGACGCGGGGGACAAAGTTGAACAGGCGATAAAAGACGAAGTTAATCAAAAAATAGAAGCGCTTAAAAAAGCGAAAGAGGGAAACGATATTTCCGAAATCCGCAACGCCGAAACCGCTTTGGCACAATCCCTCTCAAAGATAGGAGAAGCGATGTATAAGCAGGGCGGCGCGCAAGGCGAAAAACCCGAAGAAAAAGGCCCGGACATTAAAGATGCCGATTTTAAGGAGGAGGGCGATAAGTAAATTATGAAACGAGTTTTTATAGTTCATGGTTGGGATGGCTATCCGGAAGAGGGATGGTTTCCGTGGCTTAAAAAAGAACTTGAGTCGAAAAACTTTAAGGTTTTTGTTCCGCAACTTCCTGATTCCGCAAATCCGAGGATTGAGAAATGGGTTCCAGCTCTTGCGGGCACCGTTGGTGTTGCGGATGAGCAGACCTGTTTTGTTGGGCATAGTATTGGTTGCCAAACCATCGCTCGATATCTAGAAACCTTGTCTGAAGGACAAAAAGTTGGGGGCGCGGTGTTTGTTGCTGGTTTTTTTGAGCGAGTGAATCTTGAAGAAGATTTTAATGTGCAAGAAACTAGCCGCTTATGGCTTAAAGCGCCGCTTGATTTTAGTAAAGTGAAATCGCATTTACCAAAAAGTATTGCCATTTTTTCTGATAATGATCCGTATGTTCCGCTCGATAACCAAAATGATTTTCGAGAAAAATTAGGTTCGGAGATTATTGTAGAGAAATCAAAGGGTCATTTTAGCGGCCCGAGCGACGGCATTACTAAATTGCCAGTTGTTTTAGAATCTGTTTTGAAATTATGAAAGACTATTACGAAATTTTGGGGGTGGGGAAAAATGCGTCTCAAGACGAGATTAAGCGCGCGTACAGAAAGTTGGCGCATGAGCATCACCCCGATAAAAAAGGGGGGGATGAGAAAAAGTTTAAGGAGATAAACGAGGCTTATCAGATTTTGGGAGACGAGCAAAAACGCCAGCAGTATGATAGGTTTGGCAAGACTTTTGCCGGAGGCGGCCAATCCGGCTTTTCCGGATTTGAAGGCTTTGACTTTTCAAATTTTGGAGGTGGGTTTAACGCGGACCTAGGCGATATCTTCGAAGATTTTCTTGGCGGGCTTGGCGGATTTTCCGCCCGAGGCGGACAAGGGCGCAGGCGCGAACGGGGCAGCGATATTTCTTTGGGTATTGACGCATCGTTTCAGGAATCCGTTTTCGGCGGGAGACGGAGCGTTGTTATTGAAAAAACTTCAAAATGTGAGATCTGCGGCGGCAACGGCGCAGAACCCGGAACTAATCTGAAAAAGTGTGCGACTTGCCAAGGCACAGGTACCGTCCGCGAGATGCGGCGTTCGCTTTTCGGAGCGTTTACAGCGCTTTCGGAATGTTCTCATTGCCGCGGCAGGGGAGAATCACCGGAACGCGCATGCAAACATTGCCGCGGAGCCGGGATTTTAAGAAAATCCCAAGGCGTGGAAATTATGATTCCTCCGGGCATTCGCGACGGAGAAGCAATCAAACTTACAGGTTTAGGAGAAGAAGTTCAAAGAGGACAAGCAGGAGATCTTTATGTTAGGATTCACGTTTTACCGCATCATATTTTCAGGCGCGAGGGGTACGATATTTTGATGGATTTGCATCTGCCGCTTTCAAAAATGCTTTTGGGCGGAGAAGAAATGATAGAAACACTGGAAGGAAAAATTTCGGTGCGTATTCCGGAGCTTTCCAAAGTGGGAGATTTTCTGCGTCTTCGCGGAAAGGGGGTTCCAAGGGGCAGGGGAAGAGGGGATTTGTTAATAAGGCTTTTTCCCAAGCTTCCCAAAAAGCTCACGCCGCGGGCAAAAGAAATACTTTCGGATTTGGAGAAAGAGGGGTTATAATGTAACTTATGGCATACTTATCTTTATTGAAAAACCCGGCGTGGGATATGGTGTTTGTTTTTATGCTGGTTGCGGCAGGATTTTTTTGGGGCATTTCCGGCGGCAAGAAAAAAATGGCGATGGGTATTGTTGCGATTTACGTTCTTACGGCTCTCTTCCCGTTTGTGTCGGTTGATTACCTTGCTTCCGGGCGCGCGCCAAACGAAGCCTTTATGTTCGGGGCAGGAGCGTTTTTGATTCTTTTGGTTCTGCTGGCGTTATTTTTGCTGCGCGCTTTCCGCGGCGTTTGGAAAGAAGACGGCGCTTGGTGGGAAATTCTGGTTTTTGCGATTTTGGCAGCTGGGTTTTTAATGACTTCCCTGATCGGTCTTGCCCAGCCGTCTATCGCAAAAAATAATTTTTTAAACCTTTCTCCATTAACTCTCAAACTCTTCGCCGACCCAATCATCGCCAAATGGTGGACAATCCTCCCGATTTTCGGCGTGATGTTTTTGTAGCGCACGAATGTCGGCACTAGCTAGTTTTGCGGCCCAAATAGAAAATAAAAACAAAATCTGCCGGCTCCGATTCCCGCTGAAGTTCTCTTTATTGGCGCTTGTTTTTGGAGATTATGGTAGGCAAAGCCATCAGAACAATGGTCAAAGCAATGATAGCCCCGATAAGATAAATGATGAGCATGCTATTCATACTTATATTTTAGCTGATAACCAACCGTGCTTCAGATAATTTTAATCCCATAGAATTTTATTCTAGCGCCTTGCTAACAACAGTCAAATAAATAGCCTCTCGCGCGTGTGGATAAACCCGTTGGGGGGGGGGCGTTATATGATACAATGAATTTATGGTGAATTTTCGGATAAAATTAGCTTTGTTTTTAGTGATTTTCCTCTCTCTCTCTCTCGCACAGGCCAATGCCGCTTTTGACTTTTCTTTTGCCAATCTTTCTCAATCCAACTCTCTTGCCTCCGTATGGGAAAATGTAAAAGACGACATACAAGACTCATGGGAAAACATAAAAGAGTGGCTACTTCCCGCTCCGCCGCCCCCATCAACCCCGCCAGGCGAGCAAAAACCGTCGCCCTCATCAACGCGCGGGAAAACATCCAATGTTGAATCCCCAAAAACATCGGATGTTGAGGAGCGCGTTTTCCCGGGCAACGATTTCGAAGAAGAAAGCAAGACAATCACATCTGAACAACCTCTCGCAACCGAGCGCGCTCCGGAACGCGTCACAGTTTCCACTAACGGAATTACAGAAGCTCGTCTTTTGCAGTCGCTCAATGCCTTGCGCGAAGAGCTATTGGATCGCTTCTCGCAGATTATCGTCTCCGCGCCCGCGCCGCTTACATTTCATGGTCCTGCGGAAACAACGCCTGCTTCCGTCGCTATGCTGGCTTTATCCCAAAGAATCAACAACCTATCCGGCAGTTCCAATTCCCCGCTTACCATCTCCGGAGCAACTTTCTCCGGCTCCAATACTTTTAGCCTTACGGATGCCGATGTTCCCGACGGCATCACTGCTTCCAGCTATCTCCCGCTTTCCGGAGGCACGCTCTCGGGCGCGCTTACCGGAACCAATCTTACTCTCTCCGGCAACCTCACCGTTTCCGGAGCTCAAACTCTTTCCGGCGCCATCACTATTCCCTATCTCACCGCGACCTCCACCACCCAGCCCTCCACTTTCGCCTACAACGTCGGCATCGGGACGACGAGTCCGTGGGGGTTATTATCAGTACATCCCGACGGGATTACCGGTCCCGCTTTTGTGGTCGGTTCATCAACTGCAACAAACTTTATCGTAACTAACGGCGGCAACGTCGGGATTGGGACGACGAGTCCGACGGCGCTATTGCATGTGGCGCATACCACCGATATTAGTAAAACCTTAATTAACGCAACTTATCTCGGTTTCTCCAAATTTAAGTTGAGATACGATGAGGGTTCTAATTACCACATTTTGGAAATCTTTAACAGCACGCTTGCTGGGTTTGGTATTACTCTTAATGCAACAGATTGGACCAGTCGCACTGTGACAATACGGGGACATATTGATGCTTCGATACCGCTGACCGTTCAATCTAATGACAACACTCCATCACTTGACATTTTCCAGGTGCGCAGGAGTGGCACTCTAATAGACCTTGTGGTTAATTCAAGCGGCTTTGTAGGCATAGGCACATCCACCCCAAATTGGCTCCTGCAGGCGGCTGGAACGCGTCCGTTTTTTACCCTCTCCGACACCGCGGCGGGAACGGATTTGAAACATTGGTATTTGTCATCTCAAGGCGGCAATCTGTATGTGGGCACCACCACCGATGCCTATGCCACCACCACCAATTATCAAGCATTGACTATATTAAATAACGGCAACGTCGGCATCGGGACGACGAGTCCATGGCGCACCTTTTCGGTGGCGGGGACGGTGGGATTCTCTTCTACCCTAACTTCTTCTGCAACGGGAGATTACCTTTGCATAAATACCGACACATACGAGGTCTCAAGAGGCGCGGGAAGCATCTGCACCACTTCTTCCGAAAGATACAAAGAGAATTTTGAAGAACTCGCCTACGGACTGGATTCCGTACTCAAACTTCACCCAATCTCATTTGAATACAAGCCCGAGCTTAATATCGGCCCAGGCCGCAGAATCGGTTTCACTGCCGAGGAAGTGATTAATGTCATTCCCGAAGCGGTTGTGCTTGATAAAGAAGGTCTGCCCAGCGGGGTTGAATACGAAAAACTAACCGCGGTTTTGGCAAAAGCCATACAGGAGCTTTACCAAAAAATTATCTCGCTTTTTGATAAAGACAAGGAGCAAGATCAGCGCATCGCTGAGCTTGAAGCGCGTATAAATGCTCTGGAGGGAGGAGCGCCGGCGGCGGATACCTCCGCCTCCGCCGAGGCTTCGGCGGACAAGGAACCCCCGACCATCACCATCAACGGCAACAATCCCGCGAGAATAGAAGTCGGCGCGGCATACAGCGACCTTGGCGCAACCGTCACTGATAATGTCAATGACAATCTCGGTATTGAAATGTTTGTCGGAGAAACGCCCATGGAGCAGGCATATATTGATACGAGCGAACCGAATACTTACCACATCACTTACCGCGCAACCGATCAGGCGGGTAATGTCGGCGAGGCGGTGCGTACGGTGGAGGTGTATAGCCAAGCGACAACAACTTTATCCGAAATCCCGTCTCCGTAAAAAATTATTTTTCTATAATCCGCCCACCAGGAATCGAACCTGGAACCTTCTCCTTTCCGCCAAAGGACGGATCAGCCTCCGGCTGAAAAAGGGAGCTGCTTATAGAAACAGCGCTTTCTCCGCCCACCAGGAATCGAACCTGGAACCTTCTCCTTAAAAGGGAGCTGCTCTGCCAATTGAGCTATGGGCGGAGGAAGCGCTGTGCTTCCACTACTTAGCTTTTTAATATTTCATCCAAAAACTTTCTGCCAACGCCGGATTTCAAAAAATTTTCACGCTTTCGAGCATTCGTCTTATCGGCACAACTTTCTTGATACACCAACTCAAACGGCCCGTTTCTTCTCGTGAATTTATTGGAACCATAGTTGTGTTTCTTTAACCTTTCCCCTGGCAATAAATCTGTGCTTCCTACATAACGCTTACCATTTTTTAAACTTTTTAATACATATATGTACGACATATTTTCTTAGCGTAACCTTCTCCTTTCCGCCAAAGGACGGATCAGCCTCCGGCTGAAAAAGGGAGCTGCTCTGCCTCCGCCAGCCGGCGGATGAGCTATGGGCGGATGATTTATTTTAACCCTTTTGGCTAATTTGGGCAAGCTTTGCGTTTTCCGTGCGCACTGGTATACGCTTGAGGTAGAGAACCTATTAAAATGAGGTTAAAATGAGCCGAAAAAGGATATTAATGTGCGGACCGCCGGAACATTACGGGGTTAAGTACGAGATCAACCCGTGGATGAAAAAGAGCAATCAGCCTGATCGCGCAAGGGTCGAAATGCAGTGGCGATCTTTGAAAGACGCTCTTGAAAGAAGCGGCGTTTGGGTGAGCCTTGTGGGGCAGCTGCCGAATTTTCCTGACATGGTTTTTTCCGCAAATGCCGGAATTTTTAATCGGAACAAAAACACCGTCCTGCTTAGCCGTTTCCGTTATCCGGAACGGCAAGGCGAGACGCCGGCTTTCCGTGACTGGTTTTTGTCGCAAGGTTTTAATTTTAAAACTTTACCTTCGGGGATTTTTTTTGAGGGCGAGGGCGACGCGCTGGTTTTTAAGGATAAGCTTATCTGCGGATACGGCTTCAGGTCTGATGAAGCCGGCGGCGTGCTCGCCGCGGAATTTATGGAGTTGGAGCCGATTACTTTGCGGCTTATAGATCCGCATTTTTATCATTTGGATACTTGTTTTTGCCCGATTCCGGAAAAGAATTTGATAATGTATTATCCGCCCGCTTTTGATAGCGCATCATGTTACATCATTGAAACTCTCGGAAATATTATTCGTGTTTCCCAAAAGGACGCGCTTGGTTTTGTTTGCAATGCCGTTGTGTTGGATTCCAAACTGATTGCAACACAGGTGAGCTTAGAACTTAAGATTGAGCTTAAAAAACACGGCGTAGAAACAGAAGGAGTCAATCTTTCCGAATTCATTAAAGCCGGCGGCGCGGCCAAGTGTTTGACATTATTTATATGATGTGTTAAGTCTAAAGAAGGGGGAGGCGGTTCAAAATGCAGAAAAAAATTTTGCTGACTGGCGGCACGGGTTTCATAGGAAGTCACATTGCTGCAAGATTGCTGCACAACGGATGCTATGTTTATTTTTTGGCAAGGCACGATGTCAGGTTTTCTGCCGAAGAACGCGTTTTGCGTTCTATGGCACCACTTTCAGCTATGCAGAGAAATCAATACTCGGTTTTGGAGTGTGACATAACATCTGACATTGCGAATATTAGCCTACAAGATGTGGACGAAGCATGGCATTGCGCGGCATCATTGTCATTTAAAGACGAAGATCGTATAGAAACACTGGCAACGAATGTCGGTGGAACAAAAAACCTTCTTGAGCTTTTGGACAAAGTTGGAGTCAAAAGGTTGCATTTTATCAGCACTGCGTACGCATCCGGTCCAAAGTTTAATAACCCTTACGAAGAAAGCAAATCATTATCTGAAGAGTTGGTGCGCAAGTGGTCTTCAGATTCAAACAGTCAGTTTACTATCTATAGGCCATCTATAATTGTCGGTGATTCTCAAACTGGCTTTGCTTCTAAATTTGACGGCTATTATACTTGTGCTCGCAGTTTTCATTTGATAAAAAAATTTTTAGGCACGGATTTGAAAAGAAATCCTCGTAATTATGATGAATCAGGCGTGTATTTTGATGGCGACATGCTGCATATGCCGGTTGCGTTTCCAGGGCTTCCGGAAACGCTCGTCAATCTTTTACCGGTCGATGTGGCTGTAAAAAGCATCATTGCTTGTTCTTCCGAAAGCGGCATGTTTTATATCACCAATAACATATCTATCAAGCTCAAAAAGCTTGTGAAAATGAGTATGGATGTGCTTGGGATTTGCGATGTGTATGTTGGCGAGGCTCCGACAAACTCCAGCCCCGCTCTTTTGCGGCTCAATACACAAATTAAGCATGCTTCCAAATATTATAGTCCTTATGCTTTTTATGGGGATTGCCCGACGTTCAATTGGTCCTCAACAACGCGAGCGCTGGGTAGGCCGATCCATTTTCCGATAACCGAGAAATTCATTAGGACAATCCTCGGTTATGCAATAGAGGTCAATTTCAAGGGTTAGCTATTACAAAAGGCTGCCCTTTTTTGTTAGAATAAGAATAACTTATATGAATATTTTTGCGCTTTCAGGGTTGTTGACGGTAATGACTGGTTTGCCCATTGCAGCATTTGTTTATTGGGCTGGCAGCGACAGGGTCTCTGACAGAATTTGGGCGTTTTTTGTTTTGGCGGTAAGCGGTTTTGGTTTTGCCACTTACAAGATTGCGCTTTTGCAGGATGCAGCGGCGGCGCTTATTTGGTGGCGCATCTCGATGTTTTTTGTGATTTTGATACCTGTATTTTTTTATCATTACATACAGCATTTTTTAGACGTCAAAAATCGCATAGGTCTGTTTTTTATTTACGCAAGCGGGTTTTTTTTCTTAATTTTCAACTTCACTGATTATTTCGTGAGAGATATGAAGTTTGTTTTCGGATCGTTTTATTACAATACCAATCCAACGCCTTTGTACACGGCTTTTGTGTTGTGGCTTTTGGGTATAGTTTTTTATTCGCATTATCGCTTATGGAAAATTTATGGCCGAAGTTCCGGAGAGAAAAAAAATCAGATAGCTTATTTTTTTCTTGCTACCGCTGTTGGCTTCAGTGGAGGCGTTACGAGTTTCCTGCCGATATTCGGCACGAATTTCTACCCGTTTTTGAATCTGACCGTGCCTTTATACCCGATCATAATGACATATGCCATTTTGCGCCATCATCTTTTCGGAATAAAAGTTTTCGCCACAGGCTTGCTGACAGGCGTTATATTATTAGTTTTACTGTTTCAAATATTTTTTTCGCAAACGCTAAGCGAATTTATACTGCGCACGCTTTTCTTTCTGATTATTTTTTGGTTTGGAATTTTGCTCATTCGCAGTGTTTTGCTGGAAATCCGCACTAGGGAAGAAATTGAGCGGCTGGCAAAAAATTTGGAAGAGGCTAACGCAGAGCTAAAAAAATTTGATGCCGCCAAATCGGAATTTATTTCTTTGGCCGGACATCAATTGCGCGCGCCTCTTACTGTAATCAAGGGCTATACGTCAATGCTTCAGGAGGGCTCTTTCGGCGAATTGAACAAAAAAGCGGTGGAAGCGTTGAATCGCGTGCTGTTGTCTATAAATAACCTCATTAAATTGGTTTCAGAACTTTTGGACCTTTCCAGAATAGAAGCCGGACAGCTAAAATATGATTTTAAAAAGATGTTTTTAGATGATGTAATTGATGATGCGATAAAAGAACTTGCGGAAATTTCAAAAGAAAAGCGGATAGATGTTCAATTTAAAAACGAAAATAATAAAACCTTCAGCGTGTTCGGTGACCCCGCTAAATTATATGAAGTCGTAATAAATTTGCTGGATAATGCTCTTAAGTATTCAAAAATTGGTTCGGTGGTTGTGACCCTGCGGCCGCGATCAAAAAGATTGGCGCTTTCAGTCGCCGATAACGGAATTGGAATTCAAAAAGACGATATTTCCAAACTTTTTCAAAAATTCGGCAGAACGGAGATGACCAAAAAAGACCAGCCTGACGGCATGGGTTTGGGGCTTTATTTTGCAAAAAGAATCGTGGACGATCACAGCGGCCGCATTTGGGTTGAATCTGAAGGGATTGGCAAAGGCAGTACCTTTTTTGTAGAACTTCCTGTAGCATAGATTTATGCGGACTCTTACCAAAGACACAATAAATAAAATAGGCGAGACCGTCATATTGATGGGCTGGGTTGGCGGAAGGCGCGACCACGGCAAGCTTATTTTCATTGACCTTCGGGACAGGTGGGGGATGGTGCAGATCGTGTTAAGTCCGAAAAATCAGGAGCTTTTAAAATTGGCAGACAAGTTGCGGTCGGAATGGGTAGTGAAAATAGAGGGCGTTGTTAAAGAGCGACCGGAGGGGATGAAAAATCCGGAACTTGCCACTGGCAACATTGAAGTTGAAGCAACCGGGCTGGAAATCTTGGCGGAAGCCAAAACGCCGCCTTTTGATGTTGCAAGCGACGGCCGCGAAATAGGGGAGGATAACCGCCTGAAGTACAGATATTTGGATCTGCGGAGGCCGCGTTTGCTAAAGAATTTATCAGTGCGCGATAAAATAATTTCTTTTATCCGCGATTATCTGCATAAAAAAGATTTTATAGAGGTGGAAACGCCCATTTTGACTAAATCCACGCCGGAGGGAGCGCGCGACTATGTTGTGCCTTCTCGGCTCCACGCTGGCAAATTTTATGCTCTTCCCCAAAGCCCGCAGCAATATAAACAGCTTTTAATGGTTGCCGGGCTTGAGCGCTATTTCCAAATAGCTCGGTGTTTCCGAGACGAGGATACAAGAGGCGATCGCCAGCCGGAGTTCACCCAGCTTGATATTGAGATGAGTTTCGCTGAAGAAAAGGACATTTTGGATTTGGTGGAAAATTTATTTACGGAATTGGCGCGAACGCTTTTTCCAGAAAAACATATCACCGAAATGCCGTTTCCACGTCTGCCGTATAAAGAAGTGATGGAAAAATATGGCACGGACAAGCCGGATTTAAGGAAAAACAAGGAAAACAAGGACGAACTGGCCTTTGCTTTTATTGTTGATTTCCCGATGTTTGAATGGAAGGAAGAGGAAAAAAGATGGGACGCAGTGCATCATCCTTTTACAAAAATAAGATCTGCCGACTGGCGGACCGAAATCAAAAAAGAGAACGCCAAAAACCTTATGGCGCATCAGTACGATTTCGTTTTGAACGGCTATGAGATAGGCGGGGGCTCAATCCGCGAACATAGCCCGGAAATTTTGGAAAAAGTTTTTGAAATTATTGGAAATAAAAAAGAAGATATCCGGCGGCAATTCGGGCACATTCTGGAGGCGTTTGAATATGGCGTTCCACCGCACGGAGGCATCGCGCCGGGGATTGACCGGATTTGCATGATTTTGGCAGGGGAGCCGAACATCCGCGAAGTAATCGCTTTTCCCAAAACCGGCGACGGCAGGGATCTCATGATGGATTCCCCCGCGGAACTCACAAAAGAACAGCTCAAAGAGTTGCACATCAAAGCAGAAAAAGAAAAAAATGTAAATTAATAACCACTATGATATATCATAGTGGTTTGACACGGCCCATTTTTTTATTGCGTTTATTCTATAGCCGTTTTCACTTATGGTGTGGGGGTAAATCTTGAAGAAAAATGGCGCAACATCGGAGCTTCGTAAGTAAATTTTACTCCGCGGATGCGATTTTTGATTTTAAAAATTTTTTCAAAAATGCTTATTACGTAATCCAAATGTTCTTGCGAATAAACGCGTCGCGGAACGGCGAGCCGCAGAAGCTCCATCCGCGCTTTTTTATTTTCGTGCGTTTTTTGATCTCGCCCTTCCATCACCGACCCTATTTCAACAGAGCGAACTCCTCCCTCAATGTATGCGGCGATTGCCAATGCCTGGCCCGGAAATTTATTCCACGGAATATGCGGCAGTGTTTTACCTGCGTCAATGTAAACCGCGTGTCCCCCGACGGGCTTTAAAATCGGTATTCCAATTTTTGATAAATTTTCTCCCAAATATTCAACCTGCGAGATTCTATGCTTCAGGTAATGTTCATCCGTTCCTTCCCAAAGCCCTTGAGCCAGCGCCTCCATATCGCGCCCAGACATACCGCCGTAATGCAAAAACCCCTCCATCAATATTGCCGATGGGGCGAGCGCCGAATAAGTTTCTTTGTTTTTAAGCGCGATGAATCCCCCCATATTTACGATGGCGTCCTTTTTTGCGCTCATTAGAGCGCCGTCCGCATAGCTCATCATCTCGCGGACGATTTTTCTGATATTTTGATTTTTGTATTTTTTTTCGCGCGCTTTGATGAAATATGCGTTTTCCGCAAATCTTGCTATGTCAAAAAAGAGCCCGATTTTATATTTTTTTGCCAAGCGCGAAACGGCTTTGATGTTTTTTATTGATTCCGGCTGCCCGCCCACCGAATTGCAAGTGACCGTAAGCAAAATATAAGCTACGCGGGATTTATATTTTTTGAGCGTTTTTTCCAGCTTTGCCAAATCAACGTTGCCTTTGAACGGACTGCTGAAATCTGCCCGGTAAGCTTCGCTCACCGTGCAATCTATCGGCAAGCCGCCGCGATTTTCAATGTGCGCGCGGGTCGTATCAAAATGGGCGTTGCCCGGAACTACCATGCCGTTTTTTACAAAAACGCTGTTAAAAACCTGTTCCGCGCCTCTGCCTTGGTGTGTCGGGATAATGTAAGGGAAACCTAAAATGCTTTTTACGGCATTTTGCAGATTTCTAAAACTTGAAGAGCCGGCGTAGGATTCGTCCCCGCGCATCATTGCCGCCCACTGGTTTTCGGACATCGCTCCGGTGCCGGAATCGGTTAGCAAATCAATATATACGTCTTCTGAATTGAGAAAAAATAAATTATAGCCCGCCCGTTTTAATTTTTTGATTCTTTCCGCGCGCGAAACCAGTCCTATTGGCTCTACCATTTTTGTTTTATACGGCGGCAGGTTCATGCGGAGAATTATAACACAAAAATAGCGGCTTACGAGCCGCTACTGATTTTCTGTTGCGCTTTAAATTCTTCAAGCTTTTTTATTTTCAGCTTCAAATACCAATTAAATTCAATGCCGTAGATTTTCGGGATGCGCCCATAAAAACTAATGCCGCTATCTGCGCTTATCATTTCGGCGGCGAAACGATCGGCCAGAAATTCATCGCTGCTGTTTGCTAGTTGGTGCCAGATTTCGTGTGCCAGCGCGAACTTCAATTCACTCTCTGTAAAATTGTCTATTAGCTTCTTACTTAAATAAATTGATTTATGAAAAGGGAATGTCCATGCTGCAATTTTTTCAATTTTTTCAAAAAAGCTAACCCAAACAACTATTGGCCGGATCGTTGCGCACTCTTTTTCGTTATAGCGATGCTTAATTTGAGAACAAATTGAGGCAGTTTCTATTTTGAATTTATTTTCGTAATCCTTTGTTTGCTGGTAATGAAATGGCAATAGATAAGCGTCCGGCCTCAATCCTAAAATGTAGCTCGCAACATCCGCCGTCAAAATAATATAGACTACCAGTATGCCCACCAAAAGAACTCTCCAGAAATTTTTCAAATCAGCCCCCTTATTCTATTTTTAGACTAACATACCGCTTTTTAAAAGTCAAGTTTTTTATCGTGATTCTTTGTTGTAGAATAACCTAATCGTGTATCAAATCACTTTGGAAAAATTTTCGGGGCCGTTGGAGGCGCTCTTAAATTTGGTGGAAGAAGAGAAGCTTTCCATAAATGAAATTTCGCTTTCGCGTGTGGCGGAGCAGTACATTGCTTATTTGAAATCTTTAGAAGAGATGCCCAAGGAAGAATTGGCGGCGTTTTTGGTTATCGCATCTACTTTGATGCTGATAAAGTCCCGGTCGCTCATACCCGGCATTAAGCTGACGGAAGAAGAAGAACAGGATATTAAAGAATTGGAGCGCCGCCTCAAAACCTATAAATTTTTTAAAGGGCTCTCTCTGCATCTTAAGGATTTAAACCTGCAACAGAGGCATCTTTTCGGGAGGGAGGCTTACGCCGGAATGTCTGCAGTATTTTTCCCCCCAGAAAAGCTTACCCCCAAAAAAATAAAAGATATTTTAGATGAAATTTTATTGGCTGTTCCAGTCAAAGAAGCTCTACCCGAAGAATCTATGTTAAAGACGGTTTCTTTGGAGGAGAAGATGGCAGAATTAAAAAGGCGGCTGGAAGAATTTATGCAATTTAATTTCGATGAATTCAGGAAACAGCACAAAGAAAAACTAGAGATTATCATAAGTTTTCTTGCTATGCTGGAGTTAATTAAGCAGGGATTTATGATATTTGAACAAAAGAAATTATTTGGTAGTATTGAACTCAAAAAGCATGAACGAGCTTTCTAAAAAAATAGAGGCGCTGCTGTTTGTTTCAGGGGATGGGATGATTATTTCCCGGCTTGCTTTCATTTTGAAAAAGAAAGACGAGGAAATTAAAGAGGGGATCGCGGAATTGGAAAAACACCTTTTGGGGGAGCACTCATTTGAAATCTTGAAAGACCAAGACAAGGTGTCCTTAGTTACCTCAACCGCCGTTTCAAAACTCGTTGAGGATTTTGCCAAAGAAGAGTTTGCGGGGGAGCTTACCCGCGCGGCCCTAGAAACGCTTACTGTTGTTTCTTACAGAGGGCCGGTCAAGCGCGCGGAAGTTGATTATATTCGCGGAGTCAATTCGTCTTTTATTATCCGCAATTTACTGATGCGCGGGCTGATTGAGCGCGTTAGGGATCCGAAAGATTCGCGGGCGTACCTTTACCGGACATCGGCGGATTTTTTGAAATTTTTAGGGCTTGCATCTGTCTCCGATCTGCCGGAATACGGTGAATATGCGCAAAAATTAGAAGAATTTATTAAAGAAAGCGGAAAAGAAGAGAAAGAACTCTAAATGCAAAGTTTAAATTTAAAAGCCATCGTTTTAATTTTAGCGGCGCTTGTAATTGTTTTACTTTTACCGGCGGAGCAGCCAAGCGCGTCAAAAAACGATCCTTCGCAACCATCAAAGCCGCCCTCCCCGCAAATTGAAGCAAAATCTGCCCTGGCGCAGGATTTTCTGACCGGTGAAATTTTGTTTTCTAAAAATTCTGACGCGATTTTGCCGCTGGCAAGCATTACGAAAATAATTACCATTCTTGCTGTTTTGGATAAATTAGATTTGGACGAAGAAGTTGAAATCAGCTCAAAAGCAGTTTTGACTACGGAGCCAAGCTCTTTACGGGTAGGAGAGCATATAAAAGTGCGGGATTTGATAACGATGGCAATAGTTGAATCTTCCAACGACGCAACTTACGCTCTTTTTGAGCGCGCTTATAAGAAAAGCGGGTTGCCGGATTTTGCCGAAGCATGGTTTTTGGATTTGATGCGCCAAAAAGCGGCGGCGCTCGGCGCCCCAAATACGGTTTTTAATAATTTTATCGGCCTTGACGTCTCGGAGACGCTGTCCGGAGCTTACGGATCCGCGGCAGATTTACTTAAAATAACGCAAGCATCTCTAGATTCGCCAATCTGGCAGTTCGGAACAGTCCGCGAAATAATTTCAAAAGAGAGGATAAGGCACGCGCTCAAGCCGACAAATCAACTGGATTCGGATCTTAACCTTTTGGTTGGCGCAAAAACCGGCTTTACAGACCTCGCCGGCGGCAACCTTTTGGTAATAGTTGAACATCCCATCGGCAATCCCATAGGAATTGTTGTCTTAGGTTCTTCAGAGAAGGGGAGATTTGAAGATGTCAAAAAGATTTTGGAGTGGATTAAAAATCAATAAGGGAGGAGTTTTTTCATCAACCCCACCCTTTACCCTCCCCCCAACCGGCTGTTTTTTATTCCGACAAATGTTAAAATGAATCCAATGCAGGATACGATTTTGAATATTTATAAAGTTTTGGGGCTGTGGGGGCTGGCATTTTTTATCGGAGTGGCGCTTACGCCCATTTTGACGCATTATCTTTATAAATATAAAATGTGGCGCAAGGATGCGCGGACGATGGCGCCCGATGGCAGCTCAACGCCGATTTTTAACCAGCTTCACAAA
Source organism: Candidatus Giovannonibacteria bacterium RIFCSPLOWO2_02_FULL_45_28 (assembly GCA_001780725.1). Classification (GTDB taxonomy): domain Bacteria; phylum Patescibacteriota; class Minisyncoccia; order UBA11713; family 2-01-FULL-45-33; genus GWA1-44-25. The sequence goes on from MFIM01000009.1 coordinate 33,669, forward strand.
GAGCGCGAAACCAAAGCGCCCCGCATGGGCGGGATTTTAATCTGGGTGACGACTTTGATCGTCGCTTTGATTTTTTGGGCGCTTTCGCGAATTTTCCCCGATCCGCTTTTTGTGAAGCTCAATTTTTTATCCCGCGGGCAAACATGGGTGCCATTGGGCATTTTATTGGCAGGCGCCGCAGTCGGGCTTTTAGATGATTTGCTTTTGGTTTTCCAAAATGGAACTTACCGCGGAGGCGGGATGACCTTTACGCGGCGTATTTTATTGGTTACTTTGATCGCCATCGCCGGAGCTTACTGGTTTTATTTTAAGCTCGGAAAAGATTTTGTTTTTATCCCCAGTTTCGGCGATTTTTATTTAGGCGCGGCTTTTATCCCGTTTTTTGTTTTAGTAATGTGGGCGGTGTTTAGCGGCGGGGTGATTGACGGCTTGGACGGCCTTGCCGGCGGGGTTTTCGCGTCAATTTTCGGCGCATATGCAGGCATAGCTTTTTTTCAAAACCAGATTAACCTTGCCGCGTTTTGTTCCGTAATTGTCGGCGCGATTTTAGCTTTTTTATGGTTCAATATCCCGCCGGCGCGATTTTATATGTCCGAAACCGGCATTATGGCGCTAACTACCGCTCTTACTGTCGTTGCTTTTTTAACAAATGCGGTTGCGGTTCTGCCGCTCATCGCCTTTCCATTGGTTTTGGAATCCCTTTCGGTAATTATCCAATTGAGCTCAAAGCGGTTTTTTGGCAAAAAAATATTTTTGGTTGCCCCCTTGCATCATCATTTTGAGGCTTTAGGCTGGCCGCCGGAAAAAGTAACCATGCGTTTTTGGGTTATATCCGTAGTTTTTGCAGTCATGGGTATGATCGTCCAGCTTACTAGTGTGTTATAATAAAATTACCGTGGCTTTATCTATTTTAATAAAAAACGGCACAGTTATAGACGGGACCGGCAATGCGCCCAAGAAAACTGATGTGGGGATTTCCGCGAATCGCATAGACGCGGTCGGTGATTTGGGGAGCGCCGCCGCTGACCAAATTATTGACGCAACAAATCTTTATGTTGCGCCGGGTTTTATTGATTTAACCGCGCACTCGGATGTTTACGGAACTCTTTTTTCGGTGCCTTCGCAGGAAAGCTTGTTAAGGCAGGGCGTGACCACGATTCTTGTGGGAAACTGCGGCGAATCTCTTGCTCCCGTGGTCAAAAAAGAATCATTGATGAATCTTGAACGTTGGACTACTGGATTTTCCGTTCCAATAAACTGGAACTCGGTGTCCGAATATTATAAAAATATTGAAAATTTGGGGGTTGGGTTAAATGTAGCTACATTGGTTGGGGAAGAGACTCTGAAAAGAAACGCCGGCAATCTTGAGGAAATGATTTTTTTGCTTGAAGAAGCCATGAAAGACGGCGCTTGGGGCCTTTCAAGCAATTTTTCATTTGCTGAAACCGACGCCGTTGCCGAACTAACAATACTAAATTTGCTTAAAGTGGTTAAAAAGCACGACGGACTTTACAAAATTCATCTTCGCGACGAAGGTAAGAGCTTTCTTCCTGCCGTTGCCTCGGCTATCGCTTTGGCAAGGACGAGCGGCGCGCGGACGGTAATTTCCCATTTTAAAGCAATCGGGCGCGGCGCTTGGGGCGATTTTAACAGAGCCTTACGCATGCTGAAAAAAGCCCAAGAAAGCGGAGTTGATATAGCTTTTGACTTTTTTCCGTACATGCGCACAGGATCAATGCTGGTTTCGTTGTTGCCTTCTTGGGCACGGTATGGCGACAACGAAACGATTTTAAAAAGGCTTTACGATCAAAAAACACATTCCGAAATCATAAACGATCTTAAAGCCGCGACCTTGCACGCAGATAAAATTTTTATAGCATCTGCTTTCAAAGATAAAACGGTTCTCGGCTTGACTTTGGCGGATCTCGCCGGGCGTGCCGGGCTGGCTCCGGAAGAGCTTATTTTAGAGTTGCTGAAGGTGAATGATCTCAATGTTTCTATTTTCGGAAAAACAATACACGGCAAAAATCTTTTGTCGGCTGCGAAAGATCCGTCGTGCGCGGTAGCCAGCGATGGCGCTGGTTATGACGCGGCTTTTCAGCGTTTAGGAGATTTGGTCCATCCGCGGTCTTTCGGTGCGTATCCCCGTTTTTTTAATCTAATTGCGCCAAAAGCCGGCATTGATCTTGGGTGGGCGGTTGCAAAAATGACTTCCCGTCCCGCTGCAATGTTAGGCCTGAAAGACAGGGGAATTTTAAAATCAGGATTCATAGCCGACATCGCAATTTTTCATCCCGAAGAGTTCAAAGATCAAGCTACTTATAAGAATCCTTATAATTACGCTTCCGGACTTCGTTTTTTAATCATTTCCGGCCGGTACGCAATTGCCAACGGAATTATGGACAGCAAAAGTTGCGGCGTAGTGCTTAAAAAATAAATTTAATATGAGGAAAAATAGATCTTATGATAAAATTTTTTTTGCGCTTTTCGCATTGCTTCTGATTTTCGGCCTTTTTATATTGGCCTCTGCTTCATTAGGCTTGTCTCAAACCAAATTTGGTTATCCTTATTACTATCTTTTGCATCAAATTATTTTCGGCGTATTACCAGGAGCCGTTTTGCTTTATTTTGCTTATCGCATCCCTTACAATTTTTGGCGCCGCCGCGCCCTTCTAATTGTGCTCGGCGGTATTTTTTTGATGTTTTTGGTTTTTGTGCCTTCTTTGGGAATGTATCATGGTGGGGCCCGCCGCTGGATTTCCATAGGCTCATTTTCTTTTCAGCCAGCGGAGTTTCTTAAATTCGCTTACGTGGTTTATCTTGCCGCTTGGTTGGAATCAAAATCAAAAGCCGTAGGTTCGTTTAAATTCGGACTTTTGCCGTTTTTAATAATGAGCGCTTTTATCGCGTCTTTTTTGATTTTACAGCCGGATATAGGAACTTTGGGAGTGCTTTTGGCCTCAATAATGGCTATGTTTTTTTTGAGCGGCGGAAGCTTCAAGCAGCTCGCTTTGCTTTCTTTTATTGGACTGGTTATTATTGGAATACTTGTTTTTTTGGAGCCGTATCGTATGCAGCGCCTGACAGTTTTTTTAAACCCCAGCCATGATCCGCAGGGCATCGGCTATCAAATTAATCAAGCGCTGATTGCCGCCGGTTCAGGCGGTTTTTGGGGAAGGGGCTTTGGGCTGTCCCGCCAAAAATTCAGTTATTTGCCGGAGCCGATCGGAGATTCTATATTTGCGGTTGCGGCGGAAGAGCTAGGATTTGTTGGCAGCGCGGTTCTTTTGGGAGTATTTTTTTTATTTTTCTTGCGCGGCATTTGGGTGACATGGCGCGCTCCTGATTTTTTCGGGAAACTTTTGGGATCTGGTATTTTATTTTTAATTATGTTTCAAATTTTAATTAACGTCTCTGCAATCTTGGCCCTTTTGCCACTTACCGGAATACCGCTTCCTTTTGTCAGTTACGGAGGTTCGGCGTTGGCTGTTAATATGGCGGAAGTCGGCGTGATACTTAATATTTCCAAAACGAGAATATGAAAATAGTACTTACCGGCGGGGGAACGGGTGGGCACTTTTATCCGATTATTGCCGTAGGGCGCGCCCTTAAAAAGGAAGCCGAGGCTGAAAATATTGCCAGGCTTGAAATCTTTTTTGTGTCAGACGATCCGATGGATCTGGATTTGCTTTTTCGCGAAAATATTAAATTTATAAAAATTCCAGCAGGAAAGATGCGCAGATATTTTTCATTGCGCTATTTCGGCGATACGATAAAAACAATCATAGGGCTTATCTCGGCTCTTTGGCGGCTTTATCTTTTAATTCCCGATGTGATTTTTGGGAAAGGGGGCTATGCCAGCTTCCCGGCGCTTTTTGTCGCGCGAATACTCCGCATACCGGTGATAATCCACGATTCGGATGCCGTGCCCGGACTTGTGAACCAGTGGGCCGGAAAATGGGCGGATCGAATAGCAGTGTCTTTTCCCGAATCAGCGCGTTATTTTACCGGTAAAAATGTCGCAGTAACTGGAAATCCGATCAGATCGCAAATTGTTGGCGGAAATCTTGAAGAGGCAATTGAGTATTTTAAATTGGAAGAAAATTTGCCAACAATTTTGATACTGGGCGGTTCGCAAGGGTCGGAGCGCATCAACGAAACCGCGCTCGCGATACTTGAAGAGGCGGTAAAAAAATATCAGATTATTCATCAAACCGGAAAGAATCATTTTGCGGATGTTTCCGGGCGGGCAAGGGTTTTGTTGGAAAAAAGCGAGAGTAAAAATCGCTATCATCCTTGTGGATTTTTGGATGAGGGAGAGCTACGGAATGCTTCGCGGGCCGCGTCAATTGTGGTGGCGCGCGCATCCTCCGGACTTTTTGAAATCGCAGCTTGGGGCTTGCCGGCAATTTTGATTCCTCTGCCTACGGCCGCTCAAAACCATCAGCGCGAAAACGCTTATACTTACGCAAGATTCGGAGCTTGCGAGGTGATTGAGGAAACAAACCTTACGCCGCACATTCTTTTGGCTGAAATTGACAAAATTTTAGAGAATCCGGAGCGTGTTAAAAAAATGAAATTTGCAGCAGCAGGATTTGCGCGTCTTGACGCCGCCGACAAAATCGCAAAAGAAATAATTAAACTAGGGGTTCATGAGTAATAAAACGCGCACAAGATTTGCCCCAAGCCCGACGGGATTTTTGCATGTCGGGGGGCTTCGCACTGCGCTTTACAATTATCTTTTTGCAAAGCAAAACGGGGGACAGTTTATTTTGCGGATAGAAGATACCGACCGCGCGCGCCTTGCGGAGGGCGCAGAGAAAAATATTATTGAAACACTGCGGATTTTCGGTTTGGATTTTGACGAAGGGCCGATCAGGCAATCAGAACGTTTGGAGAGATACAAAGAGCGCACCGAAGAGTTGGTAAAGAAAGGCACGGCTTATCCGGATGCGGGCGCCGTTCGTTTCAAAATGGGAAAAGACGGCGTAACCGAGTTCACCGATATTATCCGCGGCGAGATTCAAATAGAAAATAAAACGCAGGAAGATTTTGTCATTTTAAAATCAGACGGCTACCCGACTTATAATCTCGCGCATTTGGTAGACGACCACGATACGGCAATAACGCACGTAATCAGGGGCGACGAATTTATTTCATCAATGCCGAAATATATCGCGCTGCACAAGGCGTTTGGCTGGGAACTTCCTCAATACGCGCACCTGCCGTTGATTTTGGATAAAAATCGGGCGAAACTTTCCAAAAGGGAGGGGGAGGTGGCGGTTTACGATTTTTTGGATAAAGGTTATCTCAAAGAGGCAGTTTTAAATTTCGTCGCGCTTTTAGGTTGGCACCCAAGCAAATCAGACAAAGAGCTTTTTACTTTGGAAGAACTGATAAAAGAGTTCAAGCTGGAAGATGTCCAGAAAGCCGGAGCTATTTTTGATATTCAAAAACTGGACTGGATGAACGGAGAGTACATTAGAAAAAAAACGCCGAAAGAGCTGGTTCGGCTAGCGATGCCGTTTTTGGAAAAGGCAAGATTAACTCTCATCCCAACCCCTCCCCCTTACGAAGGGGGAGGGGAGAGGGGAGGGGGTGGTTCTTCCTTTTTGGAAAAAATAATCGCTTTGGAACAGCCGCGCCTCAAAAAACTCTCGGAACTTCCTGAAAAAATTGATTATTTCTTTAAAGAACCGGAATATGATGCGGGCATGCTCAAGTGGAAAAAGATGACGAATAACGAAATCAAAAAATCTTTGGAAACTTCAAAAAATATTTTAGAATCTCTCAAAGATAAAGATTTCAACAAAGAAAATCTGGAAAAAGTATTTTTAGAAAAAGCTGGAAACTTGTCCGCCGGAAAGGCGGGAGATAGGGGAGAGCTGCTTTGGCCATTGCGCGCCGCCCTCACTGGCCGCAAAGCCTCCCCCGGCCCGTTTGAAATAATGGAAATTTTGGGGCAAAAAAAATCTATTACGCGTGTTCAAATAGCTATTGACAAAATAATTTGAATGGGTATATAATATAAATCAGATACTTAAAGGAGGAAAAATGAAATTCGTGATTTTAGTTGATCAATTGACCACCGGGATTAGTTTGCACGGTCCGTATAATACTGAATTGGAAGCCGAGGAGGGACTCAAAAATAAAGGTTTTAAGGAGTTTCTTAACGGGCAATGGGCTGCTAGAGATGGTGTTAGGGCTTCTGTGTTACCGCTCTGCGCTGCATTTTAAGAAGAAAACAACACTTAGTGTAAAGAGGGGTTTCAAGGGCCCCTCTTATTTTTTATGTTAAAATAGAGCTGTGAAGCCGATACTTAAAATCAGTGCTTTTGCGGCACTTTTCGTGCTTATTTTGTCTTTGCCCGCTAAAGCCGCGCCAGAAGATTTAAAACAGCAAATTGAAGCGAAAAGCCAGGAGATTCAGAAACTGGAAGAGGAAATCAAACAATATCAGGAAAGCATTGATGAGGCCGAGTTCGCCGCAAAAACTTTGAGCGGAGAAATTAAAAGATTGGATACGGAGATCAAAAAATTAAACGCCCAAATCTCACTTACTCAAAAGAAAATCGCCAAAAAAGAGTTGGAAATTAAAGAGCTCGGAGAAAATATCACTGGCACTCAAGGCTCAATCAAAAATCGTCAGGAAATGCTCGCAAAAATTTTAGAGGGATTAAACAAAGCGGAAAGTGACGGCATGCTGGAAACATTTTTGAAATACAGCGCGTTATCGGATTTTTTTGACGAGCTTGAAAGAATACGCACCCTCAATATCGGGATTCGGCAAAACCACGAGGAATTAAAGACGCTAAAGGCCAATTTGGAAGACCGGAAACAAAAAGCGGAGGCGGCACGTCGTGATCTTAAAAATCTGCAAGCAGATCTTTTAGCGCAGCGCGAAATTCAAAAAGACGCGAGAGCGGAAAAAAACAGCTTGCTTTCAGCGACAAAAAATCAGGAAGCGGCTTATCAAAAGTTGCTTAAAGAACGCGAACAAAAGCGCGCCCAAATTTATGAAGAGATCCGTAAGATTGAGGATGAACTGAAAAAACAAATAGATTTCGGAACTCTGCCCTCCTTCGGCAAAGGCATTTTGCTTTTACCTATTGATGGGGGAGTGTTAACCCAAGGATTCGGCAACACTTCTTTCGCAAGTTACACCGACGTATATGCGAACGGATTTCATAACGGCGTTGATTTCAAGGCCAGCATCGGCACGCCAGTGCGCGCCGCAGATGGTGGGGTCGTTAAAGCAACCGGCAACTCGGATCTTCTTTGTCCGCGCGGATCTTACGGTAAATGGGTGCTTATTGAACACCCGAACAATCTGGCTACGCTTTACGCGCACTTTTCTTTAATTCGGGTGAGTCCGCGGCAGACTGTCGGCAGAGGTGATATAATTGGTTATAGTGGCAATACCGGCTATGTAACCGGTCCGCACCTTCATTTTACGGTATACGACGCGCGAACCGTACAATTGCGACCAAGCCGTATCTGCGGAGTTTTACCTTATGGAGGGTATCTTAATCCGTTAAACTACTTATAAAATGCGAAATAAAGGCTTTATACAAATTATAATAATAGGAGCGCTCTTGGTGATTATTTTGAGCCTTTTGGGTGTATCTTTAAGCTCGCTTTTCTCCAACCCGATTCTTAAAGAAAACTTCGGTTTTTTGGGCAAATGGCTCGCGAAACTGTGGAATAGCTATTTATCCGCGCCATTCCAGTATCTCTGGAGCATTTGGGTTGATCTTATTTGGGAGCCGTTTTTAGACATCCTCAAAGGGTTAATAAAGAAGAGGTAAACAAAAACGTCGTAAAAGGTATAATGGACGACGTTTTATATACGCTCGTTTATTCATGTGCTCTCCCCCTTAAGCCGTTCCAATGTTAGCACAATAATCCTTTTGCCTAATTATTGAGAAGGATTTATAGTTAGATTATGGAAGAAAAACAGCAACAAGCATTATTGCCCAGCTTTGAAGATTTCAAGCACGAAAATGGCATTGCTTTTTGGTGGGCAAGCGAATTTATGACAATGCTCGGCTACGATGACTACGATTCTTTTAAGAGTAAAGTTGTTGGTCGGGCCACACAAGCACTTATATCGCTTGGCGTTGATCACTACTCCCAAATAACTCCAGCAAAACGAAAGGTTGGTAGTAATGATGTTGATGATCTAAAATTATCAAGGTTTGCTTGCTACATTGTAGCAATGAATGGCAACCCACAGAAAAAAGAGGTTGCACTTGCGCAAGCATATTTTGCCGCAGAAACCCGCAAACTAGAACTTTTTTTAGAAGGAAACGAGGATATAGCTCGCTTAATTTATCGAGAAGAATTTACGGCTGGTCAAAAATCTTTAATGGATACTGCCCAAAAAGCAGGGGTAGAAAATTATGCAGAATTTAATAACGCCGGCTATATAGGTTTGTATAATAAAACCGCTGAACAACTTAAAAGGCAGCGTAATTTACCACAATCGGATGCAACACGTATACAGGATTACATGGGGAGAACCGAGCTTGCTGCTAACTTGTTTAGGGTTACCCAGACCGAGGAACGTTTAAAACAAGATGAGGTAAAAACCCAACAAAACGCAAATAAGACGCACCGTAATATTGGTAGACGCATTAGACAAATGGTGGAAGAAAACACAGGAAAATTACCAGAACAATTACCAGTCCAAAGAAAACTTCCTGAAGTAAAAAAGGAGCTTAAAAAAGCCAAAAAGGCGCTTGAAAAGATTGATAAAAAATAAATAGAGGCTTCTTTGCTGCTTGTAGTTAAAACCCACTTATTAAAAATGGTTTTTAATTTTTAGTTAAAACTTTATGGATAGGTTGGAAATATTTTAAAATATGGCATGGACTAAGAACAAAATAAAAGATGGATTTGATAAGTTTTATCAAGAACATGGCCGATATCCTACTGCACTAGAAATTGATGAGTATGCCGATCTTCCTTCTTCTCGCCAGATTCAGCGTCGTTTTGGCGGGTTACCAAAGTTACGGCAAGAATTGGGATTAGAAACTCTCGATTTTACAAAAGGCAGCATTCGCTCGCAAAAAGCTCAATATATTGGAAAACGCGGTCTAGATTTTGAAAAAGAAATCAGGAAAGTTTTATTGGAGAAGTTTGGAGAAGTATTTGTACATGAGCAGAAGCCCTTTAATGATTACGTTGGCAGACTAGATTTTTTTGTCTACGCAAAAAATAACAAGTTCGGCATAGATGTATTTTTTGCGAGCGACATACACAGTTTAATGGGATGCATCAACTATAAACAAAGGTTGTATAAGAATTTTACTGATGGACTTATTTTACTTCAGCTTAATCCAGAGATAGATCAACGAATCATAGATCAATGTCTGTCTAATAAGAAAAACGCTCTTCCATCTAATATTGCTGTTCTATCTTTGGATAAATTTTTAGAATTCTTAAAAACTATACAACCATTACATGTTTTATAACATATTCTGCTTTGCTTTTAATACAAATTTTTTGCAAGGACAATTCTCATCACACCAGCCACCAATGGGAATATGGTTGCCGTCAGTAAATCTTTTTAATTTTGGATGGTGGCTACGAAAATGGTTACATTCACATAAATCAGATTGCGACCACTGGCCCTTAGGATGTTCCTGCTCCCCATTTTTATTTTCCATGTTTTTCTAGCATGACACATATATGCAACCCATGCAAATCATTGCCTTTTTACACCACCCTGCTAATATGGGGTCAATATGGCACATACAAAAGCTGGGGGGTCTACGCAGAACCTCCGCGATTCACAACCGAAATATTTAGGAGTAAAGCTTTATGCCGGCGAGAAAGCCAAGCCGGGTGCTATTTTGGTGCGCCAGCGCGGCACCAAATTTATCCCCGGGAATGGCGCGCGCATCGGAAAAGACGACACTATTTATGCCGTCCGCGAAGGCGTTGTTAAATTTGAGACAAAAAGAAAAATCCGTTTTGACGGCTCTAAGAGCTCGCTTCACAAAGTATCTGTAGTGTAATTTCTTCTGTCCCAAGAACAATCTTTGCTTCGTGTTTGCCTGTTGTTTTAATCGGCGTATCAAATTTAACCATATCCTCATTTAAATTGACCGGAAGCGGAAATCCGAGAGTTTTTAGCCCGTCCAGAATATCTTTCGCCGATACCGCTGCATACAATTTTCCGTTCTTGTACGTTTTTTTCTTAATCACTATCCCCCGTTCCGCGATGGCAGCTTTTAAATTATGGAATTCTTCATGTGCGCGCTCACGCTGCACCTTTTTGCTCTGCTGTTCGGCTGTGCTTTTTTTAAGATTGGCCTCTGTCGCTGGCGCCGCCAAATTTTGCAAAATCAAAAAATTCCGCGCATAACCATCCGAAACGTCTTTAACCTCTCCCCTATGTCCGAGCTTGACAACGTCTTTTAATAAAATAATTTTCATTTTAATATCTCAATCGCTTTTTCCATTACCGGATCTCTGCCGGCTTCTATATCTTCCTTGGTTGGTTTGATTTCAATATCCGGCTCAAGCCCCCCTTCCGAGAGCGCCTGCCCTTTCGGTGTCAGCCATTTTGCAACCGTAACTTTTATTGAGGTGTCTGCGGTCAGCGGCAAAAATTCCTGCACCGATCCCTTGCCGAAAGTTTTTTCCCCTATTAATTTTGCTTTGCCGTAGTCCCGCAAAGCTCCGGCCAAAATTTCCGAAGCCGAGGCAGAACCCTGATTTACCAAAATTACGATCGGCGTGTCGCCAAAAACATTGTACCCCTTGCTTCGGTGGAGCATATCGCTTGTTTTTTTGCCAAAATCTTCTTTAACCACAACTTCTCCTTGCGGCAAAAACCAGCTCGCTATATCCACGGCGGCTTCCAGAAATCCGCCCGGGTTGTTTCTTAAATCAATAATCAGCTTGCTTTTATTTTTTTCAACCATTTCGCGCAGGGCGTTTCTAAAACCATTCGGCGATCCCTCCGAAAAATTATAAAGCCTGATAACAAAAATATCCCCCAAATCTTTTTCCGTTTTTTTCCCGTCCTTTTCCGACACAATCTGTTTTGTCTCCGTACCAATCACCGGTATTTTGATAACTCCGCGTTCTATTTCTAAGACGCGGCTTTCGTCTTCGCCGTTTCGCAAGATTGTGAGTTTTACTTTTGTGCCTTTTTGCCCGCGGATTTTACGCACAGCCTGCTCAATGGTCATGTCCGACGTTATTTCTTCGTTTATTTTAAGAATTTTGTCCCCGGCCCGAATTCCTGCCAAATCCGCCGGCGTTCCCTTAAGTGGCGCCACTACGGTCAGTATGTCTTTTCTGATTCCTATTTCCATTCCAACGCCCTCAAATTCACCTTTAATTTCGCTTTGGAAAATCTTGGTTTCCTCCGGCGGAAAAAATACTGTATAAGGATCGCCAAATGATTTTATCATTCCTGCAATTGCGCCGTAGAGCATATCTTGCCGCTTTACTTTGTCTATATCCACATATTTGCCCTCCGCAATATTCCATGCATGCCAAAATTGCGAAAAATCAATTTCCTCGCGGTTAGTGCCGATTTGCGGATTTGCACTTAAAATCCCGGCGATTTTGCTTTCAGCCGGCGTTTTAATGCCAAGATAAAAGCCTAGGGCGAAAACAACCGCCAGCGCTATTATTGCAGTCAAAAACTCGCCAAGTTTCTTAATTTGCGCCATATCCGCCTATTATCTCAAATTTTTTTTTGTAGTACAATAGACAAATGACGGTATTGCGCCTTTTCAACTTTCTAACGAGAAAAAAGGAGGTTTTTAGACCGCTTCGCCGAAATGTCGTGGGGTTTTATGCTTGCGGGCCGACGGTTTATAACTACGCGCACATCGGCAACCTCCGGACTTACATTTTTGAGGATGTTTTGCGCCGTACATTGGAATACGCAGGATATAAGGTTAAGCACGTGATGAATATCACGGATGTGGATGACAAAATTATTAAAGGCGCAAACGCGACAGGCAAAAATATTCATACTTTTTCCGAGCCTTATAAAAAGGCGTTTTTTGAAGACATAAAAAAACTTAATATTTTGCCCGCGTGGAAATATCCGGAAGCCACAAAACATATCAAAGAAATGGCCGCGCTGATTCTTAAACTTCTAAAATCCAAGCTGGCTTATAAAGCCGAGGGTTCAGTGTATTTTGATGTCTCAAAATTTAAAAACTACGGCAAACTCTCCGGATTAAAAAAAAGAGAATTAAAAATCGGTGCGCGGGTTGACGCGGATGAATACGAGAAAAACGCCGGAGAAGATTTTGTTTTGTGGAAAGCAAAAAAAACTGCGGAGCCAAATTGGCCCGCCCGCTTTGCGGGCGAGGCTCGCCCCCTTTGGGGGCGGCCTGGTTGGCATATTGAATGCTCGGCAATGTCTATGAAATATCTTGGAGCAAGTTTTGATATTCACGCCGGAGGGGTTGATCTATTATTTCCGCACCACGAAAATGAAATCGCCCAATCAGAGGGTGCGACAAATAAAAAGTTTGTGAAATATTTTTTGGAGGGAGAGCACCTTTTAGCAGACGGCAAAAGAATGGCAAAATCGGCAGGCATTTTTTTTACTTTGCGCGATTTAGAAAAAAAAGGCTTCAGCCCCCTCGCCTTCCGGTATCTTGCGCTATCCGCTCACTACCGTTCACAGCTCAATTTTACCTTGGAGTCGCTGAAAGCGGCGGGAAATTCGCTGGAGAGGTTATGGGGGTTTGTGAGAATGCTTTCCGGAAGTCAGCAAGTTTTTTCGCGCTTAACCCTCCCTCGAAGCTCGGGGGGCTCCGACGCGTCTCAAAAACTTACTGACTTCCGTCAGCAATTTAGCTCCGCCATTTTCAACGACCTTAATACTTCAAAAGCGTTGGCTGTGGTATGGAAAATAGTCAACGAATACAACAAAAAGCCAGAAAAATTTAATGTTGGCGCCGTTTTGAGCCTTCTGTATGATTTTGACAAGGTTTTAGGACTCGGATTACGCGAGGTGGTACAGGTAAAACCGACAAAAGAAATTTTAGCGCTTTCCAAAGAGCGCGAAAAAGCAAGAAAAGCCGGAAATTTCGCCGTTGCCGATGAAATTCGCCGAAAAATAACGGCTATTGGCTGGCAAATCAAAGATACGCCGTCTGGGCCAGAACTTATTCACGCATAATTCACTTTTGATCCACCGACGCGCTATTGTGTTTAAACATTTAAATATTTAAACTGTAAGCAATGGCCCAAATGCTTTCCCCTTTTACGGTTTCCAGGATGCCTCCTCAAAATATTGAGGCCGAAATTTCTCTTTTGGGCTCGGTGCTTTTGGACGGAGGCGTCATTGACCGCGTTGTTGATGTGGTGAACGGAGTTGATTTTTATAAAAAAGAACATCAAGCAATTTTTGACGCGGCTGTGGCACTTTTTCAAAAACAAAAGCCCATTGATGTGCTTACGGTCGGCGTTCAATTAAAAGAACAGGGAAGATTTGACGAAGTTGGAGGCTCCGGCTACTTGACTACTTTGGTAAACAGCGTGCCAACCGCGTCTAACGCGGTTTATTACGCCGAAATAATCAGAAAGAAAAAGATTCTGCGGGATTTGATTTCTGTTTCTCACGAAATTTCCCGGATGGGCTACGAAGAGGGCGAGGATGTGGGAATTTTGATGGACGAAGCAGAGAAAAAAATCTTTTCAATCTCGGAGCGTTCGCTTATTAAAGGATTTGAGCCTGTTTCTAGCGCGTTAGAAGAAGCGTGGGAGCGCATTGACCGGCTGCACAAAACCCAGGGCGGGTCTCTGCGCGGCGTACCTACAGGATTTAAGCCTTTGGATAACAAACTTTCGGGACTTCAAAAATCAGATTTTGTTGTTTTGGCTTCACGACCTTCTATGGGGAAAACTTCTTTCGCCATGGATATAGCTCGCCATGTATCTTTAAATGAAAATATCCCCGTTGGTATTTTTTCTCTTGAGATGTCACGCGATCAGCTGGTTGACAGGCTGATTGCCGCCGAAGCCCATGTGGATATGTGGAAATTGCGCACCGGCCAGCTTTCTCCGGACGGCGACGAATTTGACCGCATTCGCGACGCGATGGAAAAATTATCCAAAGCCCCGCTTTTTATTGACGACGAGGCCTCAATAAATATTTTGCAAATGCGCGCCAAAGCCAGAAGATTGCAAGCGGAAAAAGGCCTTGGGCTAATTATAGTTGATTATCTTCAGCTTATGGTGCCGAGGATTCAGTCGGACAGCATGGTTCAGCAAATAACGGAAATCTCGCGCTCGCTCAAAGCGTTGGCGCGCGAACTCAATATCCCGGTTCTCGCCTTGTCGCAGCTTAACCGCGCGGTGGAATCGCGCCCAAATAAAAAACCGCAGTTGTCGGATTTGCGCGAATCGGGAGCGATTGAGCAGGACGCTGATGTGGTTATGTTTATTTACCGCGAAGATTTGGTAAAAGAACATTCCGACCGTAAGAACCAGGCGGACATTTTGATACAAAAACACAGGAACGGTCCTACTGGCGAGGTGGCTTTATATTTCAATCCTGAAAAAGCGAGTTTCTCTGTTTTGGAGAAGGATTTATGAGCCCCAACTCCTTCAATGACCTAAAAGAGCTTTTAGAAAAACTGCCTGGGATCGGCCCGCGGCAGGCATCGCGTTTTATCTGGGCGATGCTGGATTTTGAGCCCAAAGAGCGAGAAAACATGGCTAGTTTGATAAACTCGCTGGATCAGCATTTAAAAAGGTGCGGTGAATGCCTCCGGGCTCACTTGGCGACTAAGTCCCCAAGTGGAGATTTGGCTACAGTTTGTTCTTTCTGCCAGCCAATCTCAAATCGCGATCACTCCAAAATTATGGTCGTAGAGCGCGACAGCGATCTTTTAAATATTGAAAAATCAAAAATTTACGGCGGGCTTTACCATGTTTTAGGCGGGGCGCTGGACCTACTGGAAAAAGACGAAGGCGTGCGCAAGAGCATAAAATTTCTAAAGGTGCGCGCTGAATCAGGCAAGGTTAAAGAAATTATTTTGGCCCTCTCCCCTGTCAAACTCGGCGAGTTCACGGCCGGTTTTATAGAAAAAGTTTTTGAGCCGTTTTCAAAACCTGCCAGTCCGGCAGGCGGGTCACAAAAGCTGAAAATTTCCCGGCTCGCCCGCGGCCTCGCCACTGGCACAGATCTGGAATACGCCGACGAGACCACTCTGAAACAAGCTATTGACAATAGAAAGTAGGAGTGCTATGCTGGAAAGCAGAAAGGAGGGTCAAATATGGCTACATTTTTATGTCGTCGTCATCCAAGACCCAAGAAAGTACCGAAACGTTTTAAGAAAGCACACGAACGTTTTCATGCCCGGGGCAATAAACCCAAAACGTGTAAACCGCGCTCAGCGGCAGTGAAAGAAAATCTCCGACTGGCAAGAGCCGTGAGAAAACAAACTGGAAGGTTTGTCACAAAAACACTCTTTGAACAGAGCATGAGGGGTTAGATGCCCACGATTTTCACTAGTGCCACAGTTTGTCTGTGGCCTTTCTTTTTGCGGTAGCGGGTCTTGGAGTGGTATTTGAAAGTTGTAACTTTGGGCAAACGTTTTTCGCCTAAAATTTCCGCGCTGACTTTTTTGCCCGCAAGATACGGGCGGCCGATTTCCACACCTTTTTCATCAGCAACTAAAAGAACCTTATCGAAATTCCACTTTCCGCTTCCTGTCTCCAACTTCTCAATTTGTATTTTTTGTCCCCCAGAGACAAGATATTGTTTGCCGCCGGTCTCTATTACAGCTAATTTCATATTGCTTCAGTTTACTCCATCTCCTCCGGTTTGTCCAGAAGTGCCGGCTCGTATTCGCCGCCTCTGCCGGCTATCCGCAAAACATCCTTGTCTATCTTTTTAAATTCTTTCTGGGCGCTGTTGTAGGCTCCAACTGTTTGCGAAAGGCCTTTGCCTATTTTATTGACAAAATCATCGTAGCTCAAAAGATGTTTGTGTAAATTTTCCACCTGTTTTACGATATCCTGCGTTTGCTCGGAAATTTTTTGGTTTTTGAGGCCCTGCAGAACCGTTTGCAAATAAGCAAGAAATGAAGTTGGAGATACTACAATGACGCGTTTTTGGCCGGCATAATTTATCAGGTTCCTGGTGTCGTCCGCGACTGCCCCAACTTTATTTATAAGAAGATCATAATACACCGCTTCGGAAGGAATAAACATAAACGCGAAATCCATGGTGTTTTCTTCCGGCTTCACATATTTGGATGTTTCGTCAATGCGGATTTTGAGGTCGGCGACAAATGCCTGCTCGTACCTTTTTTTCTCCATAGCATCGCGCGCCTCCAAAATTCTATTATAATTTTCCAGACTGAATTTGGAGTCAATCGGGATTATGCGCTTATCCACAAAAACAACCGCGTCAACAATAACGCCGTCAGAAAAAGCATATTGCATTTGGTAGCTCCCCGGAGGCAGCACGTTTTTAAGCACGGTTTCCAGATAATATTCGCCTAAAATCCCCCTTTGTTTTGGGTTCTTTAAAATATCCTGAAGATTTTTAAGCTGGTCGGCGAAATTAACTACCTGCCGATTTGTTTCGTCCAATTTGGTCAGACGTTCCGTCACATTTCTTATAATTTTCGCCGATTCGCTGAATTGGCTTTGCATTATTTTTGTTGACTCCCCCATTTTTTGGTCCATTGCCTGCCTGATTTCAGCAAGCTGCTGCTGGAGCATCAAAAGCGACTGGCTTTCCTGCGGCGAACTTTGTTTTTTTGAGAAAAAATAAAAAACAACGATTCCTGCAATCAAACCAAGCACTGCGGCTAAAATTGAAATTAGCTCACCCATATCAATTTTATAGCATAAATTTACTTTAAGGGACAGTTGGCTGGAAATTTTCGTTGATTATAACGGTTTTGGGCGCGATTTTTATTATTTGACCGTTTTCAAGCTCAACTTCAAACAGCAATCCGCGCATCGTATCTTCCGAAAAATCCTGATCAAAAACAAAATTGCCAAGGCTGTAAGCAATATAACTATTTTTATATTGTTCAACCGGCTGGACGACGTGCGGGTGGCTTCCTATTACCAAATCCGCGCCCGCATCAATTAAACCGTGCGCGATTTCTTTTTGGCGCACGCTCGGCTCTTTGTGATACTCCTCGCCGAAATGCATTGAAATTATAACCAAATTTGACATTTCTTTTGCCGATCTTACAGCCATTTCTGCCTCGGACTTGTCATACAAAAATGGCAAATTCACCATTCCTTTTATATCAGACAACGCTAAAAACGCGATTTTTGTACCGCGGAGGTTGAGAATTTTTGGCGAATAATCCATTCCTACGCCAATAATGCCAGCGCTTTCTAGGCGTGCCGTGGTGTCTTTTGCCGCTTCTTCGCCCCAATCCCCGATGTGATTATTGGCCAAAGACAAGATATTGAAACCGGCGAAAGCAAGGGCACTTGTTGTTTTCGGATCCATGCGGAAAGAGTAAGACGAACCTTGATTTTGGCCTTTGTCTGATATCGGTCCTTCAAGGTTTCCGAAAAGAACGTTGTATTGCTTCAAGGTCTCTTGAATTTTTTCAAAAGAAAAAAGAAAATCGCCTCCCCCGTTTTTTAAAATAGATTCTTTAACCCCTCGGTCAAGCATTATATCGCCGACAAATGCCAACAGGGCGCGCTCTTTTTCCAAAGAATCAAGGGCGGAGGCTAGATTTTGCTTTCTGTAAAAACGGTCGGTCTGAATTTGGCTCAAGTTTTCACGGGCCGACTCCATGCGCTGGTCATTTTGAGGATAAGCATGGCCAAAAACAATATTTGAGCCGAACCAAACAAAATAAACAGACAAACTTGCCGCAAGCAACGCCTTAAGCGTAAAGACAAGGCCTGTTCTGTCTAACGTAAAGTTCATTGTCTTAATGATCCGCGTAGAGATTTGGGCTGTAGTTGAACGGTCCACCACACTGTGCTCCGCACCAAGGATTTTCTCCATCCGTATGGTATGAATAGCATTTTTTGGCGCAGATGTTGTCGTTAGATGGGTCTTCAAGTTGGGTTACCAAATCGTACTTTTGTGGATTCGTAACCGTATAATATCCGTAAGCATATGAATAATTGCCTTCTATCCATGGGTCCGAGGCGTTGTTTCGGGGATCTTCCGGCAGAACTCGCAGATAAGGCTTGAGCGCGTCTCCGAGCTCGTCCCAAGAAGCGTCTGTGCTATAAACCCAGCCAGAAACTGGTGGGTATTCTTGGTAGTCCGAGTAATAAAGCTCAAGCGCTTTTTTAATTTCCGCGAAGTTGGAAATTCTCTCGGCATCCCTTGCTCTTTTTCGCGCGGTGTTCGCAGAAGTCAAAACAACCGCAAAAATAAGCCCGGCTATGCCTACCACGACCATAAGCTCAATCAAAGTAAATCCCCTTTTGTAGTTCATAGTTTAATTATAACACACTATCTTCCATAAACCTCACTCAACTTAGCTCTGGTTAATGGTCCCGCAATTCCAGTAACTTCAATACCGTATTTTTGCTGGAATCTTTCAACGGCTTTTTTAGTCGGCTCGTCGTAATAGCCGGTAATTAATTGCTCCGGATAGATGGCAGGATCTTTCATAAGATATTGCTGCAGCAGTTTTACATGTTCTCCGCTTTGGCCTATGGCATATTTGGAGGTGAGCGGTTGGAGCTGTGCGGAGGTTTTTTCACTTGGTTTTTCTTGCGGTAAAATATCCGGCGTTTTTTCGGACCAGCCTGCCGGATGAGCAGGTTCAACATCCGATGTTGAGGCGGGTGGTGTTTTCTTAGACGACGGCGCAATTAAATCAAGTGCGGCATTTTTAACGTCTCGTCCCAAAGAAACAACGTAATCACGCCAGGAAAAAATATTGTTTAAAAACGGCAATGAAAAAGATATTTTTGGTATTTTGATTTCCGGAAACGAAAATTCGGGTAGTGAAAGAGCCACAAGAGCCTTCGCGTAACTATTATTTATAGATTTTTCCGCAGAGACAACGGGTAGTTTAATCAGCGGCCATTGCCAGACAATGACGCCGATCAAAAAAAATACCGTGAAAATCGGCATAAAAAATTTTAGACCCGCATTTCTCGGCGCCAATGTTTTCTTCGCATCGTTTTGCGCATAGCCCAAAATCGTTTTATCCCATAAATCCACATTTTCATTATAGAGTTTTTTAAAAAATAAAAAAAGAAAATTTGGTAAAAAATCTGTGGATAAGTCGCGATTATCCACACCCCATGGATTCCTGCCACTAGACAAGCTTTATGCAAGTTTATTAAACTTATGCCTATATGAGTAAGAAATACTTAACAATTAATCAGGCTGCTAAATTAATAGGCGTTACTCCTTTAACGCTGCGCAATTGGGATAACGCGCGTAAATTTCAGGCGTTCCGGCACCCGATTAATAATTATCGCGTGTATACCCTTGATCAAATTGAGGGCTTGCTAAAAAAACTCGGCATGCCAAAACCGGCGAAAAAATTAGTTATTCAGGTGCTGGAGGATTAGTAAATTTCCGTGTCCCAAAACGACATTAAAATTTTCATAGATTTTTTCCACGGCGCCTGCTTGAAAATCCGCAAAGAAAAACCGGTTTTTCAAAGAGGCAAAGACGGAAAGCTTGTAAAAAACGCGTTGAGGACATTTTCCCGGACGCAGCTTGAGATGCTGGCGGTTTGGTTTTTGGCAAAAAAACACAAACTTGCTCCCGCCATAGGAACGATGTTTTCCAAAAAACTCCTTGAAGAATTGGAGAAAAAAATAAAAAGCCCGTCGTTTTGGAAAGAATTGGACGAGATTTTTGAAAAACACTATCCAAGACAAATTTCCTTAATAGAGCTAAAAAACAGCAATGATACTGCAAAAAGAAAATAAGGATTTGCGCAAAGCCGCTGAAAAAGTCACCGATTTAAAGTCTGCTGAAATAAAACATTTGATAGGGCGGATGGCCGAAGCGATGTTTAAAGAGCCTGACGGGGTCGGTATTGCGGCGCCACAGATCGGAGAAAGCCTCCGCGTCTTTTTGGTAGCAAAGGATATTTTTGCTCCGTTGCCGGAAAGAGACGGCAAAGAAAAAAAAGAAAGGCAAAAAGAATATCTAGCGTTTATTAATCCAGTTATGAAAAAATATTCACAGAAAAAATCCAAGGATATAGAGGGCTGCCTATCGGTGCGAGGATTTTACGGCGAGGTTCAGAGGCCGGAAAAGATTTTTATTGAATATATTGACGAAAGCGGAAAAAAACATGCCAGAGGGGCAAGTGGGCTTTTTGCGCGCGTAATTCAGCACGAACTGGACCATTTGGAAGGCGTTTTATTTATTGACAAAGCAAAAAACATAAAACGCCTGGATTTTAAACATGAAAAATAAAATCGTTTTCTTCGGCGGCTTTAAAGGGTTTTCTGAAATATATCTCAATGCTCTCAAGAGCGCCGGTTTTGAAATTGTCCCTCGGGCCGAAGACGCGGATTTTGGCGTGATCGCTTATTACGGCAAGATTATACCGAAAGCCGTTTTGGAGCTTCCCAAGAAAGGCTTTCTGAACGCTCATCCCTCGCTCTTGCCACGCTGGAGAGGGCCGTCTCCGGTGCAGGCGGCTATTTTGGCCGGGGACAAAACCACCGGCGTTACTATACACATAGCGATTGAGAAGCCCGACGCTGGGCCAATTTTGGCCCAAAAAGAAATCCCGATACTGCCGCGGGATACTTGTTTAAGCTTAACCGGCAAACTTGCCGAGGAGGGGGCTTCTCTTTTAGTACAGACTGTTAAAAAATGGCTTTCTGGCGAAATTGTGCCCAAAGAGCAGGATAGTTCCAAGGCTACTTTTACAAAATTGATTAAAAAAGCGGACGGGGAAATAGACTGGTCAAAACCGGCAGAATATATAGAGCGGATGGTGCGGGCTTATGATCCGTGGCCGGGGACGTATACTAAGATGAAAAACGGGAGGATTTTGAAGATAAAAAAAGCAGAAGTTGTAAACGGTGTTTTAAAACCCATCATTGTCCAGCCGGAAGGAAAAAAAGAAATGTCCTGGGAAGCATTTTTGCGCGGCCACCGCGATTGGAAAATGTGAGTTAAAAAAGCATTGCTGCGCCTACGGCCACCGCGTTTTTGCCGAAAACGGACTTTGTGTGCCGCACGCCAAGCGCTTTTGCGAATTTGGCCGTGAAATTTTTTCTTTTTGACACTCCCCCGCCGACAATAACTCTCCTTATTTTATAAATTTTTACGGTTCTGCTTAATTGCTCCGCCAAAAAGTCTATTAAGGCGCGGTAGTCGCGCCCATCCCTTATTTTCTGGTATTTTTTTTCCCATTGCTCCGGATATTCAAATTTTCTGATTTTTAAAATTTTTCCGTTTTTGCCGACGGCGCGCCCGACGCCCGTCCCCAGAGTCAGGAAGAGCGTCCTTTGCGTGTTTTTGTATTCCGCCTGCGCGAAACATCTTGCGTCGTGATCTATTTTTATCCTCGCGGCCGGAAAAAGAGGTTTGAAATTCAAATTTTTGATATACGATATGTTCGCTGCCGAAATAAAAACTGCGCCTTTGGCAGGACCGGGCACCGCAATGCCTATTTTAGTAAAGCGGGCGGAGTGATTCAAAACCAGATTCCTTAGAGTTTTTTTAAACCCTCCCAAATTCTTCGGCGTTTTTACCTCGCGTGCTTTTATAACCCGCTTGCCGTTCCACCAAACAACTCTGATTTTCGATCCGCCAATGTCTATGCCTAAAACAGATTTTTTCATTGCTGGGGGGGAAGGATTCGAACCTTCGTACCAAGCTCCAAAGGCTTGTGTCCTACCACTAGACGACCCCCCAATATTTTATTATTTTACTAACATTTTCATTTTTTGGCAATCGGGCGTCTTGGTGATATAATAAACATTATGAAACTGGCGCCGATTCCGGAAAATGAAAAAGAGAGGCTTTTGGCGCTGCGGCGCCTCAAGATTTTAGATACCAAGCCGGACAAGCGACTTGATCTTTTGACGAAGACCGCAGTCAAAAGGTTTGACGTTCCAATTTCAACAATATCCATTATTGATGAAGAAAGGGAATGGTTTAAATCCTGCCAAGGATTGCCGAAAAAAGAAGGCGATAGGGCGATCTCGTTTTGCGGGCATGCAATGCTCGCAAAAAATATTTTTATAGTGGAAGACACATTGAAAGACGAACGGTTTGCGGACAATCCGTATGTAGTCGGGCCGCCCTATTTACGCTTTTACGCCGGCGTGGCGATTTACGAACACAAAAGCGGTCAGCCAATAGGAGTATTTTGCATAAAGGATACGGAGCCGCGGACAATGTCTCCGGAAGACATAAGTTTTTTGATAAACTTGGCAGAAAAAGCAGAAGATATACTAAACGGCGAAGCTTGACTTTTTGACGCATGGGTGTTAGTATATACCCACAACATGATACCGCCAAATAAGGCGGTTTTGTGTTGAAAACACATGAATTACCTTGTTTTAGCAGTAATTACGGCGCTTGTTGCGTTTCCGCAACAAGCGCACGAACAGGCTCTGCCGGAAGCGCCTGCAGGAATTGCGCAAAGCGCTGCGCCTGAAATTTTGGAGAAAATCGCCTTTTGCGAGTCGCAAGGCAGACATTTTGACGAAAACGGTAAAGTGCTCATCGGCGGAATTAACAAACATGACATCGGCAAGTATCAGATCAACTCTCTTTACTGGCGCGAACTTGCAGAACGGCTTGGGTACGACATTGAAGCAGAAGAAGGCAACGAGGCGATGGCAATAGAACTTTACAGAAGATACGGGACTGCGCCGTGGAAGTGGTCAAAGAAATGCTGGAGCGCGTAAAACAGCCTATTTGTAAGTCGCAATCTTAATCAGTGCGAGCTCAAGCGGCAAATGCGCCGCCGCATCGTCCATTGGTGTGGTAAGCGCTTCTAAAATTTGGCGCAAGGCGTGCTCTGCTACCGGCGATGTGATTTTTTTTCCGTCAATGAGGGAGGAGAAAGAAGCAATTTCCTCTGCCGCAAATTCGTGTTCCAAAATGTGTTTTGTTTTGGGGTCTAATGCCAAAAAAAGTATCGCCCGAAAGTTGCGCAGCATCAATTTTCCCAAAAGCGTCGGATCAGTCCCCTGCTCCAAAACCTTGTCCAGCGCGGCAAGCGTTTCCGCGACGTTTTTCCCAAAAGCCGCGCCCACGATGCGCTCCACACTTTCTTCTTCGGGCGCGCCTAAAATCACGCGCACATCTTTTTCCTCAATCTTTTTTAATCCGCCGCCAACGACTTGAAATAAAATATTTTCCGCGTCTCTTAGCGAGCCATCAGCAAAAAAAGCGATAATTTTGAGCGCATCGTCGCTCGCGGAAAACTCCTCCTTGGAGGATATTTTTTTGAGTTCCCCGACTATTTCCGGAATGGCTATTTTATGGAACGGAAAATGCTGCGTGCGCGATATGATGGTGTCCGGGACTTTTATGAGTTCCGTCGTGGCTAAGATAAATATCGCGTGCTCCGGCGGTTCTTCCAGTGTCTTTAAAAGCGCGTTAAATGCCTCTTTTGTAAGCATGTGTACTTCGTCAATTATGTAAACTTTGAAATCGGAACGGAAAGGAACAATGCGCACGGCTTCCCTTAGCGCTCTTGCTTCATCTATTCCGCGCGAAGACGCCGCGTCTATCTCTATAATGTCTTCATCGGCGCACCCGGCCTCGCGCGCCAAAATTCTGGCGACGGTGGTTTTCCCGGTGCCGCGCGGACCGGAGAAAAGATATGCATGCGCGATCCGTTTTTGCGAAACGGCATTTTTTAAAATTTGAATCGTGCTGTTTTGTCCTACTACCTCCTCAAATTTCTGCGGCCTGTATTTGCGATAAAAAACTAGATTATTTTGCGGCATATTTTCTAAACACTATAAATTTAAATCCGGTAAAATTCCAGATTATTACTAAAATTGAAGCAAGAACCTTTGCCAGGTTAAGCCATCTTCCCGGAGTAAAATAGGCCGGCGCCGGAATATAAGTCGTAATAATTATTATGGAAACTGTGTTTAAAATAAGCCCGCCGACGGTGATGGCGAGGAATTTTGGGAAGTCGGAGAAAAGCCCGTTAGAGGCCCTCGCTGCAAGCGAGGCAGTCCCGCCTGCAGCTGGACTTGCCTTTAACGTGGTAAACACCCACAGCTTGTTCCACAAATACCCGTTAAAAACCGCGATTATAAACCCAGGCATGTTTACCCACCCGACAACAATTCCAGCCGTGATGCCAGTTAAGTTGCTTACAACATTGAGGGTTGTAAAATCAATCAAAGTGGAGAGAAAGCCGGCGGTAACATATTTTCCGAATTGTTCAAAAAACGGGTAGTAACGCCCCAAAAATCCTCCAAGCCATACTCCAAATGCAAAAAAGACCGGAACGCCGACCAAAAAAGCAGCCTCTTTATAAGGAAACGAAATCTCCAAATAAAAAGCCATAACCAGCGCCAAAAGCCCCGTAAAAAACCCAACCACAGCCCCAATCCAATAATCTTTTTTTGTGATCATAACACCTGATGCCTTTTTCTAATTTCCTCCTCTACTTCTTCGCGGGGGCGGGAATATTTGGAACGCGAGAGCTCTTTTATGCGTTCCGCCGTTTGCGTATTGTCCGCCGTCGCTTGTCTGTAAGGTGGCGTTTTTATGTTGAACGGCTTTGATGTCTGCCCGTCTATTAAAAGCTTAAGGTAAGCGTTGAAGTTATCAATATTCAGCAAATCCTGCGCGGAAAATACCGGTTGAAACTGCTTTTCCATATATTCCGCGTCGTCCGAGCCGATGCGGAAAGACAAAATTGATCCGACGTTTCCAAAAACCGCCTTTTTTATCTCTTCTTCCAATTGCCCGATAAATTGGTGCGCAATTATAAGATTGAGTTTGTATTTTCTTGCCTCCGAAAGGATGGTGGCAATTGATTTTGTCGTAACGTTTTGAAATTCGTCTATATAAAGATAAAAAGCTCCGCGTTCCGTTTGCGGCTTGTCCGTGCGGGACAGCGCCGCCATCAAAATTTTCCCTACCATAATAAGGCCCAAAAGGCTGGAATTTAACTCGCCCAATTTGCCTTTAGAAAGGTTTAAAAGCAAAATCTTCTTTCCGTCCATCACGTCGCGGATGTTAAACGCCGAATGCTCCTGCGCTATAATCGGGCGCATAATTTCATTTGCCAAAAAAGTGTCAAATTTGCTTACGATGTAGGGTACCATATTTGCCAATGATTGCTCGCCGCCGGCTTTCTCCGCGATTTGCCGCCAGAAAGTTTCCACCACGATGTTTTTGGAGCGCGAGAGTTTATGGTCGCGGAAAGATTTGTCGGTCAGAACTCTTTCAATATCCAAAAGAGTGTTGCCGCTTTCCGGATCTTCCATTACAAGCATCGCGGCGTTCCTGAAATATTGTTCAAACATCGGGCCTCCGGCAATGGACATATTGAAGAGTTTATTAAAAATTTCCAAAAGTTCGTTGACTATAAGACTGCGCTGTTCCGGAAATCTGGGGTCAAATTCCAGCATATTGAGTCCAATTGGATGCCCCGCGTCCCCGGGATCAAAATAAATGACGTCCTCCGCGCGCTCTTCGGGTATAAGAGGCAGCACCGACCCGATAAGATCTCCGTGCGGATCAACCACAGCAACCCCATTTCCCTGCTGAATATCCTGAATGATCATATTGTGCATAAGGCTGGATTTGCCTGTGCCTGTCTGCCCGATTATATAAAAATGGCGTTCCCTGTCCTCTTTTTTAATATGAACCGGCCGCTCCTCGCCCCTAAAAGAACTTACACCGAGCATTATGCCTTCTTTGGGTAAATTTATCGGTGCTGCGGCCTCTCTGGCTTTTAGGGTGCGCACCGCAGGCGCAGCTCTTTTGGAATAAGGCAAATGGTAAACGCTGGCGATTTCTTCAACATTCAGATTTAAAACATGGTTTTCGTCAAATAGCCTGAATGAAAAACGCTCAACCAGTTTTCGCAGCGCTTTCCCGCCAAGCTCTTTTATTTTAAATTCGCTGCCTTCGGGATTTGTAAACTGGAAAAAACTTGCTCCTAAATTTTTAAGCAAAGCGTCGGCCCGTTCCGTGGAAGCGGCGGACGCAAGAATGCGAACGTTGCATTCAAACGTTGTTTTGCCGGCTTTCTCTTCAAAAAGCTTGGCCAGCTCCTCGTCGTATGCGGTTCTTTGGTCTTTGGATTTTTTCTTGCCGGAAAAAATATCCCAAAACACGCTCCAAAATCCGGTTTTACCCAAAACTTCTTTTCGGGAAATCCCCTCTTTTAATTTTTGCGCTGCGCTGTGTGCGTGTTTTTTTGTGTTCTCGCTGCCGAATCTTAAAACTATCTGCAAGGCCGCTCCCTCGCCATATTCTTTAATTTTAGAAAAGGCGGAAGTTATTGTTTCCAAAGGGTCGGCCGCAAGCTTCTGGTAAGTTTTTATCGGTAAAATTTCGGATCCGGAATGCAAAACCAAAGCGCCTGCGGTAGCGCCCTCAACGTTAAAAATATTGTAATCCGACACCCTTTCTATTTTGGCCTCCGGAAAGGAGCCGTGAAGCTGGTTTTGGAGCAGAGATTCATAAATTTTCGGGAACGCAATGTAGAAAAAAATTTCACTCCCGCGGTTGTGAGAAGCGATTTCCATGGCAAAAGACGGATTGCCCCAGAGTTTGCCTGCAACGCCTTTCTTTTTCGTTTGAACAAGCCCGTTTAAAAGTTGTTCCATTTGCATTATGAAGTTTTTCAACGCTTCCCTTTCATCTACTTTTTGGGTTCCAACAGCGGTTTCCGGAGCGCTGATTAAATAAAGCGCAAGGCCCAAGCCGGAGCTGACATTGCGGAATTTTTTCGCGCGCCGATAGAAAAAAACGGAAAACAGCCAAAGCAAAATTGCCAGCAAGATAAAAAATATAATATAAATGGTTGCGGCGTTCACTTGATTTTTCTGGCTTGAAGTAGCTTTTCGTAATATTTGTCCGTCAAAGTGTCGTGGAATTCGTCTAGAAGGTGCGGGTTTTTAAGAGAGTTGACGACTTTAAGCGCGGATACAATTCCCTTTGTTAGTGCCAGCGAAACGAGCTCTTCAATAATGTGCGCGTGTTCCTGCTCCTTAAGGTCGTAGGCGGCTTTTTGGGCGGCGTCATCCGAAATGGAAGGCGTCGGCGGCGGTCCGCCGGTTGGCGGATGCGCGGCTTCACGTATCGCTTCGCGCACAATCTCTTTTTCGTGCTTTGCCTCGCCGCGTCCGGCAAGCTCCTTTTTTCTGGCCTCCAGCTGTTCTTCCAGCCATTTTATTTCCTCATGTACGGATTCCTGGGGCATATTCCTTATGATACAATAAATATATGCGAGGAGCTACTTTGTGGCTTGTTATTATTTTACTTATAGCGGTTTTTTTCCGTTTTTACGATTTAAAAAATGTGCCGCCAGGGCTGTGGGCGGACGAAGCAATAAACGGGAATAATGCGGTGGAGGCGAACTGGAAAGTTTTTTACCCGGAGAATTTTGGCAGAGAAGGCCTTTTTATAAATATTCAATCGTTGTTTGTCACCGCCTTCGGCAACGAGCCGTGGGTATTGCGCTTGCCTTCGGCGATTTTCGGCGCATTGACCGTGCTGGGGCTTTATTTAATGACACGCGAACTATTTAGCGGAAAGGTTGCGTTGTTCGCTTCTTTTTTTCTGGCAACTTCTTTTTGGCATATTAATTTTTCCCGCATCGGATTCCGCGCGATTATGGCGCCGTTTTTTTTGGTCTGGAGTTTCTATTTTTTATTTTTAGGAATGAGAAAAACTGCGACCTTCTCAACACTCGGTGTTGAATCACCAAAAACACAGAGTGTTTTCCCAGTCGCAGTTTTTGCTTTGGCTGGATTACTTTTTGGCCTCGGCTTTCACTCCTATATTGCTTACCGAATTGCGCCCGTAATCGCACTTTTGCCGCTTTGGAAATTTTATAAATTGCGGTTGATTGAAGTCCGACTTCAATCAGTTTCTGATGGAAGTCGGACTTCAATCATTTCTCGCGCTTGCACGCCGTGCCTAATTGGCCTTTTTATTTTCATGGCTTTCGTTGCCGCTCTTCCTTTGCTTTGGTATTATGCGCAGAATCCGGCGGATTTTTTGGGAAGAACTTCGGCAATATCAATTTTCCGATCACCGAACCCGCTCGCTCAATTTTCAGAAAATTTTGTAAAAACTCTGGGGATGTTCAATGTTGTAGGCGATTTTAACTGGCGGCACAATCTTGCCGGCTCTCCCCAGCTTTGGTGGTCAGTAGGAATTTTATTTCTTTTTGGTCTTTTGGTCGCATTGCGCTCCTCAACACTCGGTGTTAAATCCCAAAAAACACCGAGTGTTTTCCCGCGCAATGCGTATAATTTTGTTCTGCTTTGGTTTGCAATCATGCTATTGCCAGTCGCTCTTTCCAACGAATCTTTGCCGCATGCCCTTCGCGCCATTGTTTTGATACCGCCTGCGATGATTTTTGCCGCTTTGGGGCTGGAACGGATTATTGAAAAATTTAAAACGTGGCTAGAAAAGCAAAAAAACAATTGGCCGAGCAAGCTAAACCAGCTTCTTCGCATACAGCGCGAGCTTATTTTATTGCTTTTTGTATTTTTTGCCGCCAATATTGCCCATGCTTATAACGCATACTTTCTTCGCTGGGCTCCAAATTTTAACGTTTACCAAGCATTTCAGGTCGACATTACGGAAAAGGCTCATTGGCTTAATCAACAGCCAGAAAACATTAAAAAATATGTTATTACTGACGCCGTTGATCGTATAGATATAAGCGGCTCTCCAATGTCGCTTCAACCGGTTATTTTTATCACAAATACTTTTTTTGAAAAAGTTCAGAAAGAAAAAAATATTTATTATTTTGGCGCAAACAATCTGAGCGGCGTTGATTGCTCCGGCAAATGCGTTATTATCCCGGTTGAATCAAAACCCACAATTTATAAAACCCTGAAACAAAAAATCCCAGGTTTGCGCTTGGATGCTTCCCCTGGGTTTGTGATTTTTAGAAAATGAATAAATACGCGAATTATTTAGCAATTTTGATGCTCGCGATAATGTTTGCGCTGATGTTTGGGTCAAGCATAAATGATTCGGCGATTTTTGATGAGGTGGCGCATATCGGGGCGGGATACACATATTTGAAGTATCAAGACGGAAGGCTGAATCCGGAGCACCCACCGCTTTTGAAAAGTTTGGCCGCGTTGCCACTTGTGTTTCTGAATTTGAAATTTGACCAAGGACAGCAATTTTGGACAATAGAAAATGTGAACGATCGGCAATGGCTTGCCGGCAATCACCTTCTATATGAAGCTGGCAACGA
This sequence comes from Candidatus Giovannonibacteria bacterium RIFCSPLOWO2_02_FULL_45_28, assembly GCA_001780725.1. Lineage (GTDB taxonomy): Bacteria > Patescibacteriota > Minisyncoccia > UBA11713 > 2-01-FULL-45-33 > GWA1-44-25. The sequence continues at coordinate 63,026 of MFIM01000009.1, forward strand.
TGCAGATCAAATTCTTTTTTGGTCGCGATTGCCAATGATTTTGCTAACTATTCTTTTTGGGTGGATTTTGTTTTGGTGGGTAAAAAGGCGCTATGGAGCGAGAGTGGGATTGCTTACTTTATTTTTCTTTTCCGTCTCTCCTACTTTTTTAGCGCACGGAAGATATGTTACAACCGATGTCGGAGCCGCATTCGGATTTTTTCTTGGAATCATTTTTTTTCTAAAGTTTTTGGAAAGGTGGGATTTAAAATCAGCAATTTGGCTAGGTATAGTACTGGGGTTTGCCCTGCTTCTTAAATTTTCGCTTGTTTTATTGCTGCCGGTTTATTTGATTTTGGGAGTTTTTCGGATATTTCTCGGTCGCAGAAAAGATAACCCCTCCCCCCAACCCACTCCCCTAGGGGGAGTGGGGAATTGGGTGGGGTTCCTCTCATTATTGGGGACACTTGCTTTCTCCAGCCTCATTGCTTTAGCCATCGTTTGTATCGCTTATATCTCCCAAATCTGGAATTATCCTCATGACCAGCAGATAAAAGATTCGCGCTACATTCTTGCGGGCTACCAATATCAATCTTTGGCAAAACTTGATTTTTGGCTTACAGAACACAAGCTAACGCGGCCGCTAGGGCTTTACTCGCAGGGCTTTTTGATGGTTGCGCGGCGCACTGCCGGTGGAAATACGGCTTACTTTATGGGCGAGGTTTCTTCAAAAGGATGGTGGTCATATTTTCCGACTCTGGCAATCACAAAAGAACAGCTTGGGTTTTATATTTTAGCGGCGGTGGCGATTTTTTGGGCAATAAAAAAACGAGCAAAGCCGGATTTTGTAAGTTTATCTGCAATTGTTTTTATAATCTTTTATTGGATTTCTTCAATTTTAAATCCGTTAAACATCGGTGTGAGGCACGTGCTCCCGACTTTTCCGTTTTTATATTTTTTAGTGGCGAAAGAATTATCTGAAATAAAACTGAATTTGTTAACCGTAGTTATAATGCTATGGATGATTGTGGAAATAATTCTAGCTTTTCCCTACTATCTTTCTTATTACAACGCGCTGGGAGGCGGTTTGCAAAACGGCTACAAAATCGCAACTGATTCCAACCATGACTGGGGGCAGGACTTAAAACGCCTCCGCGATTATGTGGAAAAAAGTAATATTTCAAAAATAAATCTTGATTATTTCGGAGGCGGTTCACCAAAATATTATCTAGGAGAAAAATATGAAGGCTGGTGGTCATCGCGCGGCGCTCCTCCTGCCGGCTCTTATTTTGCCGTATCGCTTAATTCTTTGACCGGCAACCAAGCCAAACCGATCGGCGATGTGCAGATCAAGCCGGAAGACACCTATTCTTGGCTCAAAAACAAAACCCCGATTGCTCGGGGTGGAATATCTATTTTGATATTTAAGATAGATTAATAATTAATCATCCCATCCACGCTCTTTCCATTCATACTCATCAATGCCAATGTTATTGAGGACTTTTGTTTTTAATTCATTGCGTTTGTTCTTCGGGATAAAGCCTCTTTTGCCTCCTTTCTTACGCCAATATTTCATTATCCGTGAGTCTACATGCTTATATATTTGCTCCACGTAAGTATTAAAGTAGTCACTATAAGCAGTTTCCTTTGCTAGTCGCTTACACTCGCTCCACAACTCGAGAATATTGCGGTCGGTCAAAGAAATCTCCTTAATATTTTTTTTGTTTCTGCCTCAAAGTTAGCATAGCTGTAAGCGATAGTCAACTTGGCGGCTGAGCCGCCAAGTTGTTATGATTCAAGCAGTAAGACTGCGAGCTCTCTGTCCAGTTCTTTTTTATTAATAAGTGCCGGTAAGGTTTCCAAAACAAAAGCTTTATATTCCTTTACTGAGTTAAATTGATCCAAAATAATATTTTTCTTACAAAGTCCCAGTTTTTGGTCATCGGCATACTCCTCCCAACTTGATTTAACCAACTTGGCGGCTGAGCCGCCAAGTTGGTGAATTTTGAAATTTAAATTCACGTAAGCGCTAACATGAAGCAAATATTCATTTGAATCAATATGTGTTGCTTTAAATCGTCCTTGAAATAATGAGCCGCTTCTTTGATATTTTTTATTAAAATACCAAGTATACCCGCCATTTAGACGATGCATAAATTGACTTATGCCGTTTTCAATAAGTTGTTCTAAAATCAAATGGTAGTGATTTGGATTTAAGCAGTATGCAATAAAATTTACTAATCTCTTGGCTTTTCGTTTTGCTCTTATTTTATCATTAAGAAATGAGCTTTCGTATAGACTGCCGATCGGATTTATAGTATTAAATTCCTCCATGCTTTGGGAAAATCGCTGTATATCATATTGGTTTCCAAAAATTTTACGTTTATCCACTCCCCTATTACAAATATGATAAAATTCGCCATTTACAAATTTAATTTTTCTCATGTTGGTATGCTAGCACTTGGCGGCTCAGCCGCCAAGTGAGTTAACGCAATTTGTAAAACGCTTTGTCCAGGAAGCGGAGATCAATATATTCAAGCTTTGAGCGCTGTTTGCCTATCTTTTTATCAAGCAAAAGTTTTAAGTTCGCAGCGCTTTCTTCAGCCGGAACATTCAAAGAAAGCAGAATGTGCCAGCCCTCTTTTAAGGTTATTTTTATGTCTTTATTGGCAATTGCCACGCGCCATGGCGCTGCTTCAATGCTTTTGAGTGCGCCAAAAAAAATATTAAGAAATTGGATCATTCCGTTTTCCACCATCCTGTCTCCTATTTTAATATCCCACAGGCCGTCCATTATCAGCTCCGGCAAGGGATTTTCGCTGAAATACGGAGCGCTTTCACTTAATATGCCGTTAGTATCGACGTAAGAACAACGGGCGGGCAAACTCGCTTCGCCGAAGCCTTCGGCGTAGCGCGGGCAAAAAATCAGCCATGGCGCAGCCGCAACCTGTGCTTCAGGGAGCTTTGACAAACCGAAGCTGTAAGCCGTCAAAACTTGTTGAATATTGTAGGCTTTAAAAACTCGTATTAGCCCAAAAACCGCCGACGCGGCCAAGGACAAAATTAAAAAAAAGGCCGCCAGCTTAAAAACCGCCGCCTTTCTTCTTTTTTGTTTATAGTAAACGTTGAGATCCATAATACTTTTGGAGCGCTTCCGGAATTTTGATTGATCCGTCTGCTTGCTGGTGGTTTTCAAGCAGGGCTTCCAAAATACGCGGCGTTGCGACAGCTGTATTGTTTAAAGAGTGGGCAAAGTGCAGTGCGCCCGCACTGTCGCGGTATTTAATATTTAAACGGCGAGTTTGAAAATCGTGGTAATAAGAAGACGAATGGGTTTCGCGATACCTGTTTTCTGACGGGATCCATGATTCTATATCGTATGTTTTAACATGCGCCTGCCCGATATCTCCGGTTGAATTCACAACTACCCGGTATGGTATTTCAAGCGCGCGCAGAAGTTCTTCTGAATTATTGGTCAGTTCTTCGTGCCACCTCACCGATTCCTGATGGTCATTTTTGCATAAGATAAATTGCTCCACTTTATAAAATTCATGAAGGCGAAAAATGCCTTTTTGGTCTTTCCCGTAACTGCCCGCTTCCCGCCTGAAGCAGGTAGAAAAAGCTGCGTATTTTTTTGGCAGTTCTGCCTCGCTTAAAATTTCATTCGCGTGGTATCCGGTCATCGGAATTTCAGCGGTGCCGGCAAGATACAAATCGTCATCCTGCGTTTTAAAAACATCATCACGGCTTCTTGGAAAATGTCCCGTGCCGACAAGATTTTCTTCTCTAACCAAAGCTGGAGCTAGAAACGGCCGGAACCCTTTTGCGGCCAAAAAATCCAAAGCGAATTTCCAAAGCGCCATTGATAAAAGCGCGGCATCCCCTTTTAAAAAATATCCGCGAAATCCCGAAACTTTTACTCCACGCTCCAGATCAACCCAATCTTTTTCTTTCATAACGGTAAGGTAATCTTTGCCACCATGGAAAACACTCGGTGTTTTTTGGGATTCAACACCGAGTGTTGAGGATGGCGGCAACCATCTCCTCACCTCCACATTATCCTTATCCGATTCCCCCTCCGGCACGGAAGGATCCGGCACGTTCGGGACCTGCAGCATCAGTTCGTCAAATTCGCCTTCTACGGCTTTGAATTCAAATTCTTTGTGCGACAATCTGTCTTTTGACGCCCTTGCTTCGTCAGACGAACCGGTGAATTCTTTATGTTGTTTTCTAAGCCCGTCAACCTCCTGAATCAGTGATCGCCTTTTCTCGTCTACGGCCAAAAGTCTTTCAACGTCAAATTTGATATGCTTTTTCCTAGCTGCTTCCCTGATTAAATCTTTATTTTCTTTGATAAATTTTATGTCCAGCATGGCATTATCTTAACATTTTTTGGACCCGGGGAGAATCGGACTCCCGCCACCCGGATGCAAACCGGGTGCACTACCACTATGCTACGGGCCCACCAAGATTTATCGTGGATCTTCGATTTCTATTTTATTATTTAAAATGTAAGTCGGGACAAACTCCCTGCCTGCTGACAGGCAGGGATGCGCTGCCACCCACCGCCTTTTCACCGCCATTGGCGGGATCCCGCAGAATGCGGTGAGGCGGGGTCCCGCTATAAGCGGTGATATGCTAATGGCCCGATTTCGCAATTTTACCAAAAATTTAACCTGTTTGCAACCAAAAAGCTCCGATTTAAAATCAGAGCTTTTTGGCGAAATATTTCGTTCTGGCCGCTTAACTCGTTTGCTTTTTGCCCAATATCTTAAACATCTTTGTGCCGCATTTCTCGCACGTACCTGTCATTGCGCGGCGGGTAACCCCCCCCTTTCCTTTCATTTCCACCTCTCTGGCATCCTTCATATTCCTTTTTTCACGGCACTTGACGCAGTAAGCCACATTTACATCTACGTTGTTTTCTGGCATAATATTGAAAGCTTCGCTTTCATCCCGCCGATGGCGGGATAATTGCTAAAGCAATTAAAAACACCTATCTAATAATGATTTTTGACCTTTGAAGCTATTTTAGCACAATCACGCTTATTCAGCCATAGCCGGACGAATAAGTTATCCACCCAGCACTTTTATCTAAAAGTGCGGGGTTAACAAGCGACTTTAAAATTGCTAGGCTTAAAAATATTGATTTTGGGGCGACTAGTTCAGTGGTAGAACGCTGTCCTGATAAGACAGAGGTCGGAGGTTCGATCCCTCCGTCGCCCAATAAATACTTTTTGATTACTCAAGCACTTTTTCTTTTGTCCCGGGTCGAGATTTTGGGTTCTCGACTAAAGCCCCATACCAAAACGGTATGATCGACACATTAACTTTAGTACACCCCATCATTCGATAGGGTTGAGTACAAAAATTAAAAATGAAACTCCACGACCAGCTTCCGCTAGCCGTGCCTTGTTACGACTTACTCCCTGTCACCGAGCTTAGGCTGCCCCGATGCAAGACCGGGGTTCACCTACTCCCGGCTCCCTTGAGTTGACGGGCGAATGTGATAATTGGCATATTTCACGTTCCCACGTAGCGAGCGAATTTCCCGCACTACGCGAGCCCTAAGCATGCATCTGCGATTTCAATTTAATGATTTTCTGAAGCCCTTTTTTAGTACGATGCGCTTTTGTAATAGCAAGATCAAGAATTTTGCAAAAAAGCTCAAAATCTTTGATCCGCTTACTTTCTAACGGATGCTGTTTGAAAAAAGGCACTACTACTCTTTTCAGAAGAGTATAATTGAATATTTCGAATCGATAATTATCTCGTTGATTTTTCCTATATTCGCGTTGAAAGTAAATCTTCCCGCACCCCCAAAATCGCTGTACTTTCAGAAGAAGAGGAAGCTCGTCTTCCCGCATCTTGATATAGTAGCGGCACTGCACTCTATAATTCACAGAGCCGTGCTCTTTTTTTGGCGGAAGCAGATAAATAGTAAAACTTCCCTCGCCGTCCGTTAAACCAACAATATAATCGGCAGATAACATGCTTGGTTTTGTCCTTCTCGCGTTTTTCTTATGAAAAAGCGCGATACTACGACGCAGCTGACTCCCAATTTCCTTCGGCTGATGCATGTACATATAATACATATTGAATTGCCATTTGACAATTCAATGTAGCCACTGCCATGTGGAAAACTGGGTCTCCCCGGGTCACGCATAATTCTGTTCCAATACATCCTACAAAGCCTTTTTTGCGCTTTCCCCATCCTCACCACCCCCCGATAGGTCAGCGCGGCTTTTAATTTTGTAGGCTGTGTTTTGCATCCGGATCCTTCAGTCCATTCCTTACGGAGTTGGACCTATCTTTCTGCTACATTTATCACGACGAATGATAAAGAGTGGATTTTAACCACTTAGAACTATGCGCTGCCGGGCGCATTTATTTGTGAGTACAAGACTCGAGAACGTATTCACCGCAGTATAGCTGACCTGCGATTACTAGCGATTCCGTCTTCATGAGGTCGAGTTGCAGACCTCAATCTGAACTGGGGGACGTTTTAAGGGATTAGCTCCACCTCTCGGTATTGCGGCCCATTGTACGTCCCATTGTAGCACGTGTGTAGCCCAGGGCATCAGAGGGCCATGCTGACTTGGCGTCATCCCCACCTTCCCCTCCGAAAATCAGAGTAGTCCCCCGTGACACGTATAACACGGGGCAGGGGTTGCGTTCGTTACCCCACTTAAGGGAACAGCTCAAGCCACGAACTGACGACAGCCATGCAGCACCTGTTCCGACGTCCTTGTGAGACATCCCGCTTTCACGGGACTTATCGTCGGAATTTCAAGCCCTGGTGAGGTTTTTCGTTTACCATCGAATTGAACCACATGCTCCACCGCTTGTGCGAGTCCCCGTCTATTCCTTTGAGTTTTAAACTTGCGTTCGTACTTCCACTTAAGGGAACAGCTCAAGCCACGAACTGACGACAGCCATGCAGCACCTGTTCCGACGTCCTTGTGAGACATCCCGCTTTCACGGGACTTATCGTCGGAATTTCAAGCCCTGGTGAGGTTTTTCGTTTACCATCGAATTGAACCACATGCTCCACCGCTTGTGCGAGTCCCCGTCTATTCCTTTGAGTTTTAAACTTGCGTTCGTACTTCCCAGGCGGATGACTTAACGCGTTAGCTTCGCCACTCGAAGGGTCGATACTTCCAATGGCTAGTCATCATCGTTTAGGGCGTGGACTACAAGGGTATCTACATTTTGTTACTAACTTGGGTGTCGGACACCCAAGTGCTCAAGATTTGATAATCGGTGCTAATTTTTGGAGCCTGCCCCGCTCTTTTTTGCGGGGTCAAGATTAGAGCTTGATAAAAATATGTCTCTATGCTAGACTTTAATCAGAAGGAGGACAATATATGTATGAATTTCCCATTATAGTAGGTAAGGCCATCCTTGTCGTATTGGTTTTCTATGTCATGATCAACTGGAAATTCTGGCTAAAGACATATCTCAATCAGAGGTCAAACAAATAACCTCTTTTTTTTCCAAAAATTAGCACCGACTTGCCCGCCTAAATGCGTTAGCTTTTGGCGGGTTCTTGAGTTGGACCGGACATTTCTGCCGGTCTCTCGCCATCGCTGGCGAGTTCGGACTATATCATCATAAGAAAAATACTTGGGCTACTAAAGTTTTAACTCGTTCGCCCATTTATTTAACTTGTGTTCAACGTATAGTCTCTGAGGATTCTTCAATAAAAACTTTACCAATGATCGTATTCTGAACTGCGTACATAGCCGCCTTTTGGTTCCTTTTGCGGCTTTAGCGCTTTGAGTATGGAATCCCAAGCTTGAAAATATATTGAGAATCTATTCTCAATGCTTTCCGTACGTTCCATTTTCTGTCTCATCTTCCGCTTTGGTCTCTTCTTTATTTTACGCATTAGTTTTCACTCCTTTCTTAGTAATAGTTCTTTTTGAAGTTTCCTGCTGATTGTCCGCACTTTAAGATTTTCACTGCGATAAATCGCAGTACTTAAAGATACTCGGATTTTCCAGCATATAGTTGAATTTTTTAACCATGCGCATATCTCTGCGCATGGGGACTAGCGCCACCTACGATTTTTTACATCGTATCCTTGTTTGTGGCCACTCTTAATCCTTTTTGATCCCCACGCTTTCGTGTTTCAGGGTCAGTTGTGCCCCAGCAAGCTGCCTTCGCC
>MFIM01000010.1 GCA_001780725.1 Candidatus Giovannonibacteria bacterium RIFCSPLOWO2_02_FULL_45_28
CCGGCTTTTTTGATAGATGGTTGGAGGGTTTGGGAGCCTTCGTCCCAAGAGGCGGGGCAAACGTGGCCGGGGTTTTTACGGACGAAGTTGAGGGCTTTTAACTTACGCAAAATCTCCGATGCGTTTCTGCCAATAGCATCCGCTACAATTTCAACGGCGCGCAAAACGCCCTCCGGATCAATTATAAACACAGCGCGCTGCGCCATTCCTTTTTCTTCGTCATAAATGCCGAGTTCCCGCGAAAATTTTCCGTTATGGTCTGCGGCAAGCCGGTATTTAAGTCCCGTAAGCAGTTCTTCCGTTTCAATCCATGCCTTATGCGTAAAAACAGTGTCCGTGCTCACCCCAACCAGCTCGGCTTTTTCTTTTTTGAAATCCTCGTGCTTGCGGTTTAAGTCCAAAAGTTCTGTCGGGCAGACAAAAGTAAAATCGGCCGGATAGAAAAATAAAACGAGCCAGCGCTCCGCAAAATCATCCGACGAAATTTTTTCAATCTCGTCTTTTTGCGGATTATAAACTTCCAGATGAAACTTTGGAAATTTTTGGTCTATTTGAAACATACTATGCATGCTTTACGCATGTTACTGCCGCCGCGTTCGCGCGCAATCTAGCCTCATCAATCTCCTCTCCGCCAACGGCGCATAGCCCGTATTTGCCTTGGCGCGCTTTCTCCAGCGCTTCGTTTATGTCTCGCAAGCGCGACTCCAAATTATATTCAACGCTTGCCGCGTTTTCCAGCTCTTCTTCCTGGTCGGCCATCTCTTCCTTTGCCGCAGGCATAACATTAAGATCCGGCGGAGTTACTACCCAGTCCTCCGGCGCGTCCGGATTCCTGTGCGCGACGGTTCCAAGCTGGGCTTCTAGCTCGCTTTTCTCTTCTTCCAATTGCTTCCTAAAATAATCCAAATCTAAGGCCATAGTAAAATTCTATAGAAGCGTTGCCATCCTGTCAATTTCGGCGGTATATGCTATAAATACTCCATGAAGCAGTCTATATTAAAAGCGTTGGCCCGGGTAAAAAGTCATGAATTTACAAAAGAATTTAAGAATTTTGAATTTGAAACAAAATTTGATCTTACAAAGCGTGTTAAATTAAACGCCTCAAATTTCTTAAGAAAAATAGAAAAACGCTTTACCGCCGGTTCAAATTTTATACTTTGCAAGGTGCGCGGCGGGGATAAACTGGTTACCAAAGTCGCCTTCTTTGCTAAGGGGAATGTTGAATATTCGTTTTTTAAATACCGCGGCGCTAGAATGCTAAAAGTCAAAAAACATAAAATTATCAAAGGAATTCCATTCAATATTTTTAAAAATGTTGAACAGCTTTTGATTGACAAAGAAGATTTCGCAAAAAAATTAAGCCGCTTTAGGCGCCGCTTTAGAAAACACAAATATTTTTTGGTGGATGTAAAAGAAACAATCAAAAGATTAGGATTAGAAAAATTCGGCGGCACTGGAACGATGATAAAAACCCGCGTCAAAGATTTTGTTTTAGACGCGCGCGACGGAAGAATATACGCAGTGGCAATTTCTTTTTGCGAAAGTGGTGGCAGGCTTCAAAAACAACTTGAAGTTGAATATTCCGGCTATTTAAATGGCGGATTCGGCGATTTTAAAAAGGAAAATGAGAAGCAGATAATATGCCGGACGCTGGAACTATCCGAGCACATTTATAAATTCCTGCCGTGGATGCTTAAGCCATCGGTGGAGCGGAAATTTGAATTTGTAAATAAAGTTGCGCCATGAAAAAAAATAGGATTACACACTCGCCAATTTTTATATCTGGTCCGCATGGGGGCGGCAAATCAACGCTTTTAAATAAGCTGAGTGGGGTTTCTAATTTGTTTCTGGAGAACAATTTCGATATTGACTTCACCGTAGACTTTCCGAGCCTTTCTTCTCTCTCGCATTTTGAAAGGAGTCTGATTCGGCTCTACCACCGCTTCTTCATAGCACACTATGCAAATTCTTTGGCAAAAAGTTGCCCCGACAAATTTATAATAACCAACCGCACGATTTATGATTCGGAAGCATACATTAATGTATATAGAAAACTTAATTGGATTTCCAAGGCGGAGTTCGAAACACTAGATTTTGTAATGAAAAATTTTGGAGATCGCCCGAATGCTATTATTCTTAATCCTTCTTTGCACACGATCAAAAGTCGTTTGCGCACAAGAAGAGATATGGCCACCCGAACCAACAGAGATAAAGTTTTTGTTGGCGAGGACACGGATACGTTTTTATCAAATCTCCACAATTATTTTCAGCGATTTAAACACACGGCTAGCGTTCTTTATATTAAAGATAACGGCAACGCAGAAATTAAAAAAATCATTTCGTGGACAAAAACTCTTTGAGTTTTAGCGCCGCGATGCGGCGCATTTTTAGAGATTGGCGTCTCTCGTCATCCATTTCTGCGAAAGTTTCTGAGTATCCGTCTGGTTGAAAAATCGGATCCCAGCCGAAATTTGATTCGCCGCGGGGAGAAACGATCTGCCCAGACACCGCGCCCTCAAAAAAATAAATTTCTTCGTGATTTTTTGCGTAGCCGATAATAGTTTTTGCTTCCGCGCGATTATTTCCTAATTTTTCCGCAATTTTTGCAAATTCATCAAGCGCGAATGTTTCTAAAAACCACTTGATAAGCGGCCCCGGTAGACCCTTGAGGCACTCCAAATACAAACCAGTGTCTTCCACGATAAATTCTCCGGCTTTGTGGTTCAGCGCTTCTTTAAGTTTAGCCTCAATAATTTTTTTGAGATCAACTTCTTGAATTTCCGGCAAATCCATAGCCAGCCGCTCTATGTCAGATAAAACAGACTTAATTTCCTCAAACTTATTTTTATTTCCTGTTATAAAATATAAATTCATAACTTTATCTCGGGGGTAAGGCGATAAGCCGTTCCAAAATTGTTGAAAGGGCTTCGCGGGAGGTGGAAATGACAACATATTTATAGTCAAAAATAACATAGCCCAAAATAATTTTCCCTACGCCATTTTTTAAAACCCGCGCATCATTGTTTTTTATAATATCATCCGCAAAAGAAAACTGTGAAATGGTTTTTACATCTTCTTCAAACAAAAACGGCTTCCAGTCCATCCACACAGTGCGCTCCCAATCAAAAAGCGATGCCAGCGCCCGTTCAAAGTTTTTTATTTTTAAAATTACGGCGAAATCGCGCAAGTCTTGCCCGTAAACCATCAGCGCATTGAAATCCCCCTCCAAACTGTTTGAGAATTCTTTTGGCGCGCGCCAATTCAAAAAATTTACAAATTCGCGTGAGTCGTACAAGAATTTTTCTTCTCCGCCGGATTTGTAAGTTTTAATAGGAAAATAAATTACGGTATCAAAACGCAGATTTCTGCCGCGCTCGTTTATCAACGCGCCTACCAGATCGCCCGGATTGGCCTCGGAAAAAACTACGGTCTTTTGATCCTCCACTGGCAAAAAATTAGAGATTGGTTTTTCTTCTCCACGAATCGCTTCTTGGGATGCCGGCTGAAAAAAGAATTCGAAGGAAAAATAACCGGCTGCGGCTATAATAAATGCGGCCAAAACCCAGTAGGCCACGGCTTTATATGGAAAAGTTTTTTGGGGGCTGAAAATTCTATCCGCTTCTTTGCCGGCAATGTAAGCTCCGCTAGCGATATCCAGCTGCGAGATTTTTTTCTCTCTCATAAAAATCTCCGCATCCGTCTTAAACGTCCTTATCTTGGGAAGTTCGCTCCGACTTTGCGAGGGAGATTGTTGATTTTCTTCGGCCATCGTTATTACATTTTATCGCGTTTTACTAAAACAAAAAAGTCCGCTTAAGCGGACTTTTGTAAAATAAATTTATACAACTCGTTGGCTACTCGCCTGGCTTCAGAGCTTGATAGAAGCGGATCCAAATCCAGTTCGCGTATTGACGCTGTGGCTATGAGAGTTTTTTTATCACTTTCGGGATATAAAAACAACAAAAACGGCCTTGCATCCCCCGCAACAAATCCGCGTTGAATTTGATAGCCAAGCTCATGACGCTTCAGCCTTTTTGAGCTAAGCGGTTTTGCGGAATTCAGCTTGTTGAATTCCATTAAAACCTCGTCCATGAATTCATCTGATCTGCGGACATCCCAATAAGTCCATCCTCGAAGATCGTTGCCCGCATAAAATGCTCCAAATTTTTCTCTACCTCTAAACCAGCTGTTTTCTTCTTCATATAAGGTGCCGGCCCAAAATACAAGCCCAACTGCAACCAGAACCAGTACAAACCTAATCTTTCCAAAATAATTGCATTCCGCATGCGAATTAGTGTCCATTTTCAGTCCTCACTTTCTACCATAAAACCTAGCAAGCGGTTTCTTGTGTTGTCAACCTACCGACGATGGCCGCGACCGCCATTGCCGCCTCCGCCGCCCTCTCTTTGCATGCGGTGTTCGGCTTGGCGTCGGGTAACAGCTTCGCCGGCGCGGCGCTCTTCATGAGATTTCAGGGGAAGCTCTTTGACTGCTTTAATTGAAAGATTTATGCGCCCCTGGTCGTCAACGCCCACAATTTTCACCGGCACTTCGTCTCCTGGGGCGACAACATCCGTCACCTGCTCAACACGAAATGGCGCAAGCTCGGAGATATGCACCAATCCTTCCTGCCTAGGAGCGATTTCCACCATCGCGCCGAACGGAAAAATGCGGGTCACCTTGCCGGTGAAAGTTTCTCCTATTTCAAATTCTTTTGTGAGCATTTTTATTTTTTCTTCCGCAGCGCGCATTCCTTCTTCCTTGACGGCTGTAATAAATACGGTGCCGTCGTCCTCAATATCAATCTCCGCACCTGTTTCGGCAACAATTGATTGGATCATCTTTCCACCCGGCCCGATAACCGTTCCGATTTTTTCAGGATTTATCTGCATTTTCAAAATTCTTGGCGCATACTGCGAAAGTTCAGACCGCGGAGCCGCCAGTTCTTTGGTAACCACATCCAAAATTTGAAGCCTTGCGTCTTTCGTCCGCAAAAAAGCCTCATGCATAATTTTAAGCGAAATCCCGTCAACTTTTACGTCCATCTGCACCGCAGTAATTCCTTCTTTGGTGCCAGCAACTTTAAAATCCATATCGCCGTGGTGGTCTTCTGGCCCCTGAATATCAGTAAGAATTTTATAATTGTTTTCGTCTTTCATCATTAATCCCATCGCGGCGCCGGAAACAGGCGCTTTTATGGGAACCCCGGCGTCCATCAAAGCCAAAGTTGAAGCAGTAACCGATCCCATTGAAGTTGACCCGTTTGAAGAAAGCGTCTCGGAAACAACACGGATGGTGTATGGAAAAATTTCCGGAGGAGGAATAACTGCCATAAGCGCGCGCTCGGCTAAGGCCCCGTGCCCGATCTCGCGCCTGCCAGGTCCGCGCATCGGTTTTATCTCCCCCGGCGCGAACGGCGGGAAGTTATAATGATGCATAAATCTTTTTTTTGCGCGTATCTCCATCCCTTCTATTATTTGGACGTCCCGCGGAGCCCCCAAAGTAGTAACAGATAAAATATGCGTCTCGCCCCTGTAAAAAAGTCCGGAGCCGTGCGTCCGCGGAAGTATTCCGGCTTTTGCAAAAAGCGGGCGGATTTCTTTTATTCCTCTGCCATCCGGCCGCTTTTCTTTTTCTATGACATTTTTATGGACGATATCGTTGATGGCGTCTTCAAAAATAGAATCGGCGATATTTCTCGGAGTATCCTTAAAACCCTCACTGCAAACTTCCATCCAGTCGCGCTTGATATTGTTCAAGGCTTCATACCTTTGCAATTTTTCTTTTATATAAATCGCCTCTTCAACTTTTCGGACAAATTGCTTATTAAATATCGCCTTCATGTCAATCGGCGCTTCCGCCAAAACAATTTCTATTTTCCGTTTTCCTATTTGTTGGATAATTTCTCTTTGCCATTCCGTCAGCCTGTCAATTTCAGAAACCGCAACCTTAAGAACTTCGTCCATGTCGGATTCCGAAACTTCTTTCGCGCCAGCCTCTATCATATTTATTTTTCCGTCTAACCCGCAAATAACCGCGTCCAACACAGCTTCGCCGCGCTCGCCGTAAGTCGGGTTTACAACAAACTTGTTGCCGACTTTTCCGATTCTTGCGGCGCCCAACGGGCCGTTCCACGGAATATCCGAGGTCCCAAGCGCGAGCGACGCGGCCAAAATTGACGGGACATCCGGGTCATTATCTTCATCAATGGAAAGCGCAAGCACAACGATTTGCACTTCATTTCTGGTTTTTTGGTGAAAAAGGGGGCGGATGCCGCGATCAATAAGCCGCGAAACCAAAATTGCCTCATCGGACGCTCTTCCTTCCCGCCTCATGAAACGAGAACCCAAAATCATTCCTGCGGCGTAAAATTTTTCTTCGTAATCAACGGTAAGCGGGAAAAAATCAGTCCCTTCTCGCGCGGTTTTGGACTGCACTGCCGTTGCTAAAACAACCGTGCCTCCGTAAGTAACAAGGCACGACCCGTTTGCCTGATTTGCTAAATCGGTAAACTCGGCGGTTAAAGTTCTGCCTCCGACTTCAGTCGTAAATTTTTTTGATTGCATAATCTCTTTGAGGTGACCTCCGGATTTTAGCCCTTCAATAACGAGGAGCTACCTATCCAAAGACCACCGCGATTAATTGTTAATGCTTTAATACTATATTTTTAAGTCCGAACTGTCACTATTGACAAGATTCTGGCGGCGTTTTTTATTTTTTAACTATTTTCCAAAATTCGTCTTCTTCCAAACCGCCGAGTTTTAGCGAAGCCCTGAATGTTCCGGGTGCAAGCGTTTTATGCAACGGCACAATTGTAGTAAAAGTTTTATTGCCGACATTTCTACGCAGTTTTACGTGGCTGCCTTTTTGAGAAACAAAATAAAAGCCGAATTCGCGGCTTAAAATTTTCACCAATTCCTTCCCGGAAAATATTTTAGACATGGCTTAGCTCGAGAGAAGTCACCAACGGCGCATAATTTGGTTGCGCTAGCCTTTTTCTTAAAACCGGTTGATCTTCAAGATAGAGTTCAATGGCTTCTTTAAGGTTTTTTTGAGCTTCTTCGATTGTTTTTCCTTGACTAGCAACTCCTAATTCTAAAGAATGGGCCACAAACCACCTGCCCTCTTTGTTGATTACCACTGTTGATTTATAAGTCATGCCAAAATCCTAACTTTTTAACCCAAAAATGTCACTATTGACAAGTATTAAATAATGCGCTAAGCTTTGTATAGGAGGATAAGAAAATGCAAAATCTGTTTATTGCGGAGCTCGAGACCGCTGGCGCCGAACTATTACGTTTCCCTGCCAGCCATTTCGTTTCTACTCAATATGCTCTAGAGGTTTATGCCAAAAGGCGCGGGCTAGAAATCAAGCCCAACTTCCTGATATGGGCGCCGGAATACGCTTTAGCGTTCGTAGATTTTCCAAACGGCATTACTGGGGCTGTGTTGGTGATAAGAACGCTTGATATTGTGATTATTTGCCGCCTGAAGAAGATGAGATACATCGGTAATACCCCTGCGGCGCCGTCGCTGGTAGGATTAAGGGGATATTACCAGCATAAATCTC
>MFIM01000011.1 GCA_001780725.1 Candidatus Giovannonibacteria bacterium RIFCSPLOWO2_02_FULL_45_28
CTTTCATTAGGCCTCACCAAACGCTCGGTTATGACACGCCCTGGGAGTTCTACCAGAAAACCGCCAAGGTGTTACCAATGTACTCATCTCGTACACCGCCTTGACTTGAAAGGCGGTTTTTTGCTAGGGTGTTTGGAGAGAAAAATTTTGATGGGGTTTGACAATGAAAAGGACGATTTTGGCTTTGGCTGTTGCGTTCGCAGTTATGCTTTCCGGTGCGGTTTCTTATTCTGCGGAATCCCCACAGTTTTCCCTTCGGGTGCTTATGTATGAGATCCAAAGAGGCGACACTCTTACTCGCCTTGCGAAACGCTTTAAACGCTTTGACATTACTGTGGATGCACTTTTTGAAGCGAACAAAGATGGCGGGTGCGTCAAAAGTAAAGATTTGATTTTAGCTGGTTGCACAATTGCAATTCCTAATCTTGTAATGTGGGATGATGTTTGGGAAACCATACAAAATTACGAGAAAGCGCTTGATAAATTGCGCACAGAAACGAGGCAGGCCGAAGATCAGGCGGTGGTTTATGGCTATTTGGCCATGAGTGCGAGCGCATTTGCAGTTATCATGTTTCTATTGTGGTACTTTACCAAACTTTCGCGAGATGAGTGGAAAGAAAAAGCGATTGCTAACAGTAAGCGGGGTGCGATTATTTCCATATTGGCGGTTTTGGCTGTTTTTTTGACTTTCGGGCTTGGTTTTGCGCAAACTTCACGCCCACCCACTGGTATTTCTGCCGGTATTTCCGGTCATGTCGCAACAAAACTCCAAGCCTCACCGAGCGTAAGACTGAAAAACGTGTTTGGGTCATTGGAACATAGCACGATGGTAGTCCCGTGGGGAAGCAGCTTTAGCAGGCTCGCGGCAACTATGGGTCAGAAAGGTCAAAAAGAGGTTAGTGAATGGGTTGGTAAGGTTGTGGAATTAAATAAAGATAATCCGTGCGTGAAGAGTAGAGATCTTGTTTGGGAAGGATGCGAAATAAAAATCCCTGTGTATCCAGCACGAGAAACAGAAATCAGATTTGCCGCATCAGATGTTGTAAACGACGCCTTGGAAAACAAGATGAGCCAACAGCAAACAGAATTAACACAGACACAGGCGCAATTAAAACAATCGCGGATCGGTCTCGGCATCTTGTCTGTTGTCATCGTTATTCTTTTGGGTTTGCTAGTTTTTGTCTGGATGGTGCCCAGAGAAGTTGCCGAAAAAATTGCCGCAGACAGAGTTAGGGTAACAAAAGCCGAAAACGACAAGTTGGTAGAAACGGTGAGTAAGCTTTATGTAGAACGAGATTGCCTAGAAGCAGTTCTTAAAGAGCAAAGAGATATGTATGAAGCTGCGAGAATAAGTTCGGCCGATGCTCAATCTAAGGTTCAAGCGTTAGAGTCTGTTTTTATAAAGTATGCTGCGTGCGCAGAAGGGGCGCCATGCTCATTTGAATCAAGAGATAACGGCGTTATCAATAATGCCTACAAAGTCAAAAGAAGCCATATTGCGTCAGATGGCAAGCCAGTAATTGATTTTTTGGAGTGTGTAAGATGCGGGGCAGAGGTTTTGCAGCAAAATTGTGGGTCTCATTACTTCAAACCACACGAAAATCTAACAGCTTAGCCGGAGGCTCCGACAATTCCGTCGGAGGCCAAAGGAGAGCATAAACCCCCACACCAATTGGTATATACCAATTGGTGTGGGGGTGAATCAGGCGGCGGGATTCCCAAACGGGATGAGCCAAAGTCTGATTGTGTTAGAGATCTGCCAGTTGGCGGATAGCGTTTCGACAAGCAGTCGGAACGCTTTTTATTTTTACCCAAATCGTGCTTAAAATAAGTTAGAATGTTATGATTTTGGCATGAAGAAAAAGCGATACTATCTGATCGGTATAGGCGGAGTGGCAATGGCGAGTTTGGCTGGACTTTTGAAACAAAAAGGTTACGAAGTTGCCGGTTCGGATCAAGAAATGTACGAGCCAATGAAAAGCATGCTTGAGAAATTGAAAATTAAAGTTTTCACGCCGTATTCAGCGTTTCACATGAAACATTGGCGGCCAAATATTGTCGTTGTCGGCAATGCTATTGGTAGAGGCAATCCAGAGTTAGAGTATGTGCTTTCTAATGGACACCTCTATCGGTCAATGTCCGATATTCTATTGGACGAATTTATAAATCCGCCAGCTGGCGGAAAAAAATCTATTGTAATAACAGGCACACACGGAAAAACAACGACCACAGCTCTTATAGCATGGATTTTAGAGTGTGCCGGTTTGGATCCTACTGTATTTGTTGGTGGTATAGCCATCAATTTCGGCTCAAGTTTTAAGCTCGGCAAAGGTAAATATGTTGTTCTAGAAGGTGATGAATATGATACGGCTTTTTTTGATAAAAGCCCAAAATTCTGGCATTATCGCCCATTTATCGGCGTAGTTAATAACATTGAGCTTGACCATGTAGATATATATCCCAACATTGAAGCATATAAATACGCTTTTGAACGTTTCATAAATCTGATACCGAAAAATGGGCTTTTGGTCGCCAATCGTTATGACAAAAATGTGACGGAGGTTGTGAAAAAGTTTCACCCGCCTCGACTCGCCGAGCGAAGTCGAGGCGAGGCGGGCATGAAACTCTTTGGATTAAAGCATGGCAACTATATGGCAAAAAATATTCTAGCCGCAACCGCTGTTGCCAGATTCGTTGGTGTTTCACATGAAACAGTTAAAAAGGCTGTAGCTAGCTTTAAAGGCGTGAAACGCCGGTCCGAGATTATGGGCGTGAAACACGGGATAACCGTAATTGACGACTATGCTCACCACCCTACTGCTGTCCGTGAAACATTAGATGTGCTTAAACAAAAGTTTCACATGAAACCCACCTCGCAGATTAGTAGACGTTTGTTTCTCATGTTTGAGCCAGGATCAGCCTCGTCCAAGCGCCGAATATTTGAAAAACAATATATTGAGGCGTTTCTGCACGCCGATGTTGTTTATTTGTACAAGCCATATAAAGCCAGCTTGCTTAAACCAGATGAGGTGTTTCATGTGAAACATGTGGTATCTGCACTACGCAAGAAGGGTATACCAGCCAAGTCTTTTGATAATCTTAATAAATTGTTGTTTCACATGAAACATGATATCCGGCCTAATGACGTTATTGTCATCATGTCCTGCCGCGGGTTTGACGGGTTGAGAGAGAGGATTTTGGGAGAAATATAAAAGCCGTTTCACGTGAAACGGCTTTGTGAATCTTCTTCCTTCTCAAATTTAAGAGTTTTTACTTTTTGGCTGGAATGATTCGTAGCGGGATGCACATTCTTTTCGCTTTAGAATATACCCACAACCTTGTTGCGCGGCCAACCCGAGATCTCAATAAAAACACCACGATGCTCAAAAAAAACACCACGATGCTCAAAAAGAACAAAAACGCGCCTATTTTGGTCACGATTGAGGAGTTGACGACATCCTTAAAAGCATCAGAGATGACAAAAACAGTAAAACCTGTAACCAAGGAGGCAATAGAAGGAATCACTTCGGTAATAAACCACGGCATTGCCAGCAAAACTTGATATAAAAATACCCACAACCAATAAAACAGCAAATTTGAAGAAAGAACCAATACACCAAAGAAGGTCAATCCACAAAATCCAAATATTGCAACCCATCCAGTGCAATACGGTACATAGTCGCATAGACTGCGAGGGTATCTTTTAAACTCTTCAAGATACCCTTTTACGAACAGCGAATCTTCCTTGGTGGAAAAAGCAAACAGCCCATCTGGCACTTTGGGTAACTCTTTTTCCGGTCCGGAATCTTTGTTAACAGGATACTTTGCGTGATGTCGGTCTGACCAAATAAGAAAAAACATTAAAGAAACAAACATGCCGAAAAACGGGATGCTTAAAAAAAACAGACCCCACTTTGATGTCCAATCGCCGCCATAATAAGGCCAATTTTGAAAGTACGCTACTATGGTTTGTTTCCAAATCAGGTCAAATAAAAAGGACATTTTACTCCCCCTTGTAGGTTAGTTTTTCTGTCTTGAGTCTATCATACTCCTATAAACTTGTCAAATTCAGCTTAAAAATTTGACTTTGGGGCACAATTGTGGTAACCTAAAACTAAAGAGTTCAAAATCTAAAAAGGAGGCGCGAAAATGTGGCACGTGAAACAGAAAAACAGCAATGAGATTATAGTTAATCCTGCCGTTGAGCTTCACAAAAATGAATTCGGATCAAGCATGTTGTGTGAAAGCGGTGATGAGATTAAAAATGGATATGTTTTTTACCAGGTCGTTGAAAAGAAAAATAAGAATAGCGGCGAGACGGAAATCAAATATAAATACATTAGAACAGTTCCAAACATGGAAAAGCTGGCAGATTATTGCTAAACCGGCAAAAATTTGCTGGCGGGATGATAAAAAAGGCCCAGCTTAATGCAGCAGGGCTTTTTGATTTTGTTCTATCGGAGCGTCTTCCTCGGTCAAACACTGAAAGAAGCATCTTGAGGCAAATTTCAATTCATCAAACCGGATTTCTACGCCAAAATGTGTGTTTTTCACATAAGGCGAAACTTCATGTTTTTCAATCAAATCTGGTATTAAGAAGAATAACCGCGCCTTTTGGTTTTTAAGAAAGACCTTTTCAACAGAAGTCAGCTTGTTTTCATTTCCAATAAGCCAGACCCAGAGAAGCGATCCGACCGCAGCAACTTGCCGCCACGGTTCGTAGCTTTGAGTTTCACGGTCTGCCCAAAAAGAAAGAAAGATATCGCAAAAAAATGCCTGCGGCATTGATAAACCGGCCTTGCTTAACGGCGCGCCATTATGCGCATAAAGCATTTCAAGATAAGCGATTTTCGGATTATTTGTCCTTTCAAGCGCCGCTTTATAGATTCCCGCAATTTCATTTAACTCTTCAATAATTTCTTGAACTGTTTCAAGATTTTTTGAAAACAACCCCACAAATCCTCCTTAATCTAGCTTTAATTGTGCATTTTGCTAAGCTTTGGTCAATGCCGAAAACCGAAAAGCAAAAAACGGGGAATATCGGAGAAGAATTGGCGGCGAGTTTTTTGGAGGGGAGGGGATACAAAATTATTGAAAGAAATTATCGGAAAAAATGGGGAGAGATTGATATTGTGGCGGAATTAGATGGTGTTTTGCATTTTGTGGAAGTGAAGGCGCTTTCTAATCCCAACTTTCGGCCGGAAGACGCAGTGCGGGCGTGGAAGAAAGAGAGAATGAAGCGCGCGATCCGGACTTATCTTTTAGACAGAAAAATATCCGACGAAACAGATTTTCAAATAGACATCGCCGCAGTTTGGCTTGATTTTGCGCACAAAAAGGCTAGGATTAGGATGCTGGAGAATGTGAATTTGTAAGACGGAGAGTAGTATAGTGGTAGTACACATGCTTTGGGAGCATGAAGTCCGAGTTCGATTCTCGGCTCTCCGAAAACACGAGAACCGTGCTAAAATTGAGGGATGAACGACTATAAAGAGTACAATCTGGAGGCCTACTATCTGGCTAAAGGAATAAATATAGTCAAAGCCGCGGATAAGCTGGATAAAAACCTTATTGGCCGGAGACGCGAGTTTTTAACTTATCTTCTGGGGCCGCATGAATTTTTGTTTATTTTTTCTTTCGGAGCGGTTGTTTTTGTGAATGTGGCAAAAGATATCCAGGGCGCGATTAAAAAACCTCTCAGTAAATTTTTATTAAATCCGGTAAAAGGATCTTATGACGAATCTTATATTTTGCGCGAAATGGAGAGAAAATTTAACGTCGGCGAGGAAGCGGCCGACTTGCCAGTTGTTGGAATGGGAGAGACAGAAATCGCCGCAAGAATCTTGGCACAGTCTGTCGCCTTAGAGTATATAGAAGACTTGGCCGATGAAATTTTATCTAATTTGGAAGCAATGAATGCCGGATTGGAAAAAAGCGGAAGATTTCTAAAAACCGCGAAAGGCGTTTTGCGGCTGGTTGGGCAAAACAACAACATCATTCAATTTGTGATCTCCAAGCTTTCGCTTTTGGACAAGCCGGATATTACTTGGGAAAGCGAGAGGCTGGAAACTCTTTTCTCACAGCTCGCGGATATTTTTGATCTGCGGCCAAGATTTCGCAATGTTGAATATAAAATCGGTTTCGCTAGGGACAACTCCGAATTCGCCCTCACGGCGCTTCAGGGCAGCCGCTCAAATTTTCTTGAAATAGTGATTATTTTGCTTTTTATATTTGATATTGTTATTTACTTTTTCGGCGAAAAATTCTAAAATTTGCTTTATTGCGAGCGTAGTATAACGGCTGAACACAGAGCGATTTTATGTTGTTAAATTTATATGCGAGAATGGTTTAATGGTAGAACAGGTGCCTTCCAAGCACCGGGTGGGGGTTCGATTCCCCCTTCTCGCACCAATATACGACTAGTTTCCATTTTCCCAATTTGCGAATTAGCGGCGGCTAACGCCGCCCACTGTATTTGCGGGACTTTTTCGGGTTTCAGACGGACTTTGCGATTGGATAAAATGAGGTTCGAGCCAAAAATCTTTTTGGCGGCTACCTTCTTTAGGAATAGGTCTTCTCCGTTTGCGATTGTAGGTAGGTTTTCTGCCTCCCTTATCCACTCCTCGGCAGGTTCGAGCCAGCCAGTCCGCTTTTGTTCAATCCGCGTCATTTGCTCTTCCAGCGACTTCTTTTCGGAAAGTAGTTTTGCTTTTTCGGTTCGGTATATTTCGCGTTCAATATCTTGTTCTAAATAGCCGTCCAGAAGTCGCTGGAGTTTCGTTTGAATGGCGCGGATTCTCTCCCCGGCTTCTTGAACAAAAGCGGTTGAGGATTGGGCGGATTCTGATTTTTCTTTTTCTAACATCTCTCGTAATTGTTCCGCCCAATCCTGTCTCAAAGAAAATTTTTGAATAAGGGATGATAACTGGCGATCCAATTCTTCTTCCCGAATACAAGGTTCGGGACACTTCATTTTTGATTTCTTGGTACAGTGGTAATAGACATACTCGTGAACATTGCCATTTTTCTGACGCTTCACCTTGTATTCGCCAGTTATCATCATTCCGCATGAGGCGCAGGAAAGTAGCCCGCAAAATGGTTGTGGCTCATTTTTTTGCTTGTGGTGCGGACGACCTCGCTGTTTCAAAACTTCCTGCGCCTTGTCAAAAATTTTCTTTGAGACGACTGGCTGGTGCTTGCCTTCGTGGATTTCGCCGCCATAGCGAAAATGTCCGTAGTAGAACGGGTTGGAAAGGATAAAAGTAATTCTGTCTCGGTGGAGTCGCTTGCCGTTTCGAGAATGGATACCGGATTGCGCCAAAAAGTTTGAGATGTCTTCGAGGCGCGAGCTATTTTTTGCGTAGAGCGTAAAGGCCTTGCGAATTATCACGCTCCGTTTTTTATCAACGACAATACTTTTCGTCCGCACATCGTTGATATATCCCACTGGCGCAAGGCCTGGATATTCGCCGCGCCTCACTTTTTGGCGCAATCCTCGTTTAGTATTCTCGGCAAGCGAATCCACATAGTATTTGCTTTGCCCAAAGGCGATATTGAGCATGAACTTTCCT
>MFIM01000012.1 GCA_001780725.1 Candidatus Giovannonibacteria bacterium RIFCSPLOWO2_02_FULL_45_28
ATCTTTTTTATGAGATTTATGCTGGTAATATCCCCTTAATCCTACCAGCGACGGCGCCGCAGGGGTATTACCGATGTATCTCATCTTCTTCAGTCTCATTTTTCAACAAATCATACATGCGCAATCTCATCCGTCAGCGCCGGATGAGTCGTCTGATCGTCATAAGCAAAAGAAACCGCAGGCAACAATAACAATAAAAAGAGCAAGCCGAATATTCTTGAGCGGGTTTTGCCACCAGGCAACCCCGAGAGCCGCTTCGGCCGCGAGGAAAGCAAAATAATATTTGGCTTGTTCTTGCACATTAAACCCAACTAAGCAAAATCTACTTGAGTGGTCAAGCTCAAAGCGCCCGCTCTATTTTCTTCTGCCCATATACACTCCGAGAAACGCACCCACCAAAGAAACCACGATGTCCAAAGCCCCGATAATCACAATAAAAACCGGCGCCACCACCAGCACCCCCAGTATCCCCAAGCCGGTTTTTTCCAAATGAACAAAAGCAAAATAAACCCACACATTTACCCCAGCCGCAAAAATCCCCAAAAACGGCGCTGCAAGTAAGGTCCAATATCTTTTTATTTTAAATCCAATCAAATAGGAAACTCCGAACACCGCCGAAAACAAAATCCAAAATATGTAATTCATATTCTCCTAATTTTTTGTTGGCCAGAACATAAATCCACTAAATCGTAATGGATTCTGAGTTTTTATTCAAGCTCGTTTTTGATTTTGACTGGAGATTATAATTTTTTATTATCTCTAAACAATCTTTGTACGCTTCTGCCTTGCCGCAAATAAATTCATTCATTCCAAATTCTACTATTTTCTTATTATCTGGAAATTTCTTTTGGCAAGCATTTTTATAGCTGCGAACTAATTTAAAAATTTGTAATTCCAAAGATTTTTTATTGATTTTTTCTAAAAATCCTTTGGCCATAAACTCGATGGTTGACTCATCCAAATTTTTTAAATTTTCCCAAAGCTGAAAGGTCTGATATTTATCGTCCAGCTTGATATTCTTCCATTCGTTTGGTTCAATTTCTACAAAATCATCATCTTCTTCGGAGTATTCGCGATTCATAACAATAAATGGGAAATAAAAATTTTTATTTGTATCTAAATATTCTAATATTTGAATTGCCAATTCTCTACTAATATCCATACCCGATCCTTGATCGTTTTAGTACAATAGTCAAAAGTGGATAACTATTACCGTAAACAATAACGTCCTTGTCCCATAAATTGCAGATAGCCCTTATCTCTTAAAATCTGCAACTGTTGACGGATTTTGTCTTTGACATGTCGGTTGCCGGGGTGTTTGTTGCCCAATTCGCGTTCAAACGCATATACATCGTCCAAAATGAAATTGACCCGATTGAGCTTCTCAATGCATTTCATAACATCCAACACCCACCCGCGTGCGCCAATTTCTTTCTCCTCGCGCAAAAACAAGGTTTTCTGCCATTGCGAAAGCACTTTCTTTTTCGGTTCAATAACATGATTTTTAATAAAAAATATTTTTCCTGCAGATGGGATATTTTGAAAAGAAATATTGCAGCCAATCCAGCCAGCACGCCTCGCCGTTTGTGAAAGCGGCTTGCGTTTTTCGATTATCTCGGGGACGAAAAAATGTTTCGGTACAACCAAAAAATTTGACACATCAAAATTAGCCGAGTTATAACTCAATAAAAACAAATTTGGTATCACATTGCTTCGTAGACGCTCCATCATTGTCCGATATGCGCCATCGACAATTTTTGTGCCAAAATTTTCCTGTTTACTTTTTAATTCGTAGTCCTCATTACAGTTTGAGCAATAAAAATCCGCAACAGGCCGATTATTTGGATACTTGTCAATGTTTAAGCGCCCGCAATTAGGACAGAAGGCGACATTATCAACCCACGCTTCCGTCAAAACACGCGCTTTTTGTTGAGCACTTTTATAATTTTTCGCAAGTTTTGTATCAAAGGTTAGTTGCATGGAAACGTTTGATGAAATTGTCAACATCCAATCAAATTACAAATCCAAAATTTTCCAAACGCCATTCGGGCCCCTAGCAATATCTATAGCCAAAGCCAGTTGATTAGAATCATTATAAATATAAAAGGTAAAACGTGTATCACTAAGCGCTTTTTTTTCTTTAGGCCTATTTAAATCAGATGCCATAAGACCTAGTTGATTTTTATTTTTGATTTCTATTAATTTCCCTCTCCACTTTTCCTGTTCATCAATCACAAAATATTTCGCTGCCAAATCGGTGTCGCCTTTTTTGAGGGCGTCAATGAAGAAGGCGAGGGTTTCTTCGGGCGTTTTGCCGCCGTAAGTGTCCTCGGTGTAACGCTTTTGCGTGGCGTCGTATGCCGCTTGCTGGCGCGCCTGCTCGCGCTGAATTTTGTATTTCGCGTAAAAATTAGTTCCCGAAACCACCAAAAACCCGAGCGCCACCAGCCCCAACAGCCCCGCAAAAAATTTCCAAAAATGTTTATTAAGCAAACTCATGGTTATTTTCTAACCCTAGCTCCGGTCACCCTTTCCGTCAAGCCGCCCACCCCCCACCTCTCCACAAAAACATTCCGACATTCTCAAGAATGTCGGAATGTTTTTAGAAAGCTGGAGAAAATTTTGCCGTATGGAGAAAGTGTGTGGATAACGGATCGACCTCTGTATTCTTTGTTGATGAGTCCGGCGTGAGCAAGACGCCGGGTATGCTCCGAGATGGTTTTGAAATTACAATTTAAACTATTCGCGATTTCCTCAACCGTAAGACTATCGTTTTGGGAAACCAACAATAAAATATCAATCCTCCGGTGGTTAGCAACCCCCTTGAAATGCCGTTCCATCTGTTTTGCTGTTTTTAAATTTTTCGCCATACCCTACTTTACCACAACATTCCGACATTCTCAAGAATGTCGGAATGTTGTATGCGGTTGTATGCAGAGATTAGATTTTATAAATTCTATGCCACCAGTATTTACCTTGCCGGAAACCCAGATATGCGCCCGCCAAAAAAACGACAACCGCACCGATGTTATGTATCAAAACCCACGTCTCCCACGTCATCCCGAGGCCGTATGTCGCGAAATTATTAATCAAAAGATTGATATACCAAATTTCAATAATTGCGTGTGCCAAAAACTGCAAAATAATCCCAAGGAGAATGAATAAAATTATGTAGATGGTCTTTTTCATGTGTGACGCTATAATGGATACAGAACAAAAATGCGTATGAAAAAATTTCTGTGGTGGTTCGTATTTGACATCATTGACCCGATTTTGAGCCAATTCATGCTTTGGTACATGCGCTTTATAGTCGTTGCGGTTGCATCGGTATTTATTGTGCATTTTCTAAAAGTCATTTTTGGAATAGATTTGATTGCATACTTTTTTCAATAATATCACGAAACGTTTTTGATCAAATTAAAGTCCGCTTGAGCGGATTTTTTTTACTGCAGTTTGTAAATATTAAAAATTAATTTGATAATCTTAAAAATTTTCATAATTTTTTATCCGCCGCCCTGCCAGCGCAAAATCGCTTTAAACGGATAAATCAGCATAATGATGTTTAACGCAAGATTGTCGCGAATGTAATAGCCCACAAAAAGCTCCAGTCCGATTGCGATTAAAACAATCGTCCACATCGGCATGCGCCAAGCCATCCAGAACCCCAGAACCATAAAAAGCGCGTCAAAAACCGAATTAATAACGCTGTCTCCGTAATAATCCAAAGAAATCGTGGTTTCGCGGTATCTGTTTATAGTAAAATCCGTATTTTCAAAAATTTCCCAGCCAACCTCCACAAACAAAGCGAGTAAAAATCTCAAACCGAGCGACCAGCCGCGCTTCCGGCCAATACGCCAGAAAAACCAATAAAAAATAAAGCCGTGAATGATATGTGAAAAAGAATACCAATCGGAAAGATGCTGGGAATTTTCGGAGCTTACAACCACGCCCTGCCAAAGCTTTACATAACCGCATTTGCAAATCGGCACCCTTCCCATCCAAAGCAAAATAGCGGCAAACACCAAAAGAACCGCAATTGCGGCAGTAAACCAAAACCAAGAAAAGCTTTTCATTTATTCATATTAGCACAAATAAAAAAGCGCCCGCTGGAGCGGGCGCACTAATTTACTACAAATTTTGCCTTGAGATGACGCAGCGTAGAAAGGCGGTAATTGCCTGCAAGGGTGGCTAAAATTTCCGTTTCTTTTTTTGTTAATTTTGGCTTTGTAAGAAAATCGCGAGCGAGAAGCATTAGATCGTATCTAGGCGCTCCCAAAATCGCTTGAATGTATCTGGAATTCTCCCGCAAAAAATCGGATAGCTCGTCGTAATCAATATACAAAGAAGAATCTCCGAAATCAATCCGCTTCCAACAGCGGTTAAGTTTGAGCCGACCGTAGCGCCACATCTGATGCACAATATTTTGAGATTTTTTGCCGTTTTCCGAATCGGTAACATCTTGGCTGACGGCTATGCCAGCTTTGCTAAAATAAAAAACGAATTCGTCCCATTCGTGTATTTTTACCGTACCCTCTCCGGGATATTCCCGCAAAAAATAATCTGTGCCTTCAACCCACTCGTAAAGATAAGCCTCTTCTTTTTCTTTCTGGTCGCTTACGGAACCCAACGGTCTGGCGATGTGCGGAAAAGTGTATCGGCCGACTTGGCAAAAATAATCATCCAGTTTTTTTAATATTAAATGCTTGAAAAACAAACGGTCGCCCATGCCGGGATTCGGCGAAAAACATTTTCTGTAAGCCGCTATCGCAATCTCATTGCTTCGCATCGCTCCGCCCCAGCCCGGAAAAAAATTGCGGGCTTCCGCAGACACTTCGGCTTCTTCACCAGCTCCACCTTCATCAAGCGGATCAATCACAATGTGATTCTTCACAGAATGTCACAATTCTCTAATCCAAAAATAACACAAATTCGCGCACAAGCCAAACCAAAAACCGTCTTCGAAAAATCAAAAAGGGCACGCTGGTGCCCTTTTAAATTTCTCTACATCAAAATATAAAGTCCGGAGAGATAAGAAATGAGCCAAGCCAAAAAATAAAATAGCGCGTTTCGCGCTATTTTGCTAGGTTTGTGTTCTTTGTTTAGCCCGCTCAATCATGTCCTGCACCACATCATCCCTTTCCGAAATGGGCATATTAAGATGGCCGTAATATTCCGCGCCTGCAAGCAACGCAATGGTGCTTACAAGGCCATTGGATATTGAATCCAGATGTGGACGGACAATTTGAGTCGGATCGCCGGTAAAAACTATTTTTGATCCCTCTCCTAGGCGCGTCCTGACAATCTCCGCTTCCTTTGGGGTTATATTTTGAGTTTCATCTGCGATCACGAATTGATTGAAAAACGTGTCTCCCTGAAGATACATAATTGGACCAATCTCTAAAGAGTCTCCCAAAGACGCTTCAGTAATTTCTAAATCACTAGATCTGGATTTTTTAGAAGATTTTTTCTTATCATCTTTTGCCGGATGACCAAGCATTCTATTAAATAATTTTAAAATCGGCTTTTTCCAATCCTTAAATTTTTCGTGCAAGTCTCCAGGCATAAAACCAAGCTCCAAACCAACTCCTGCAGGCGTGCGAAAAACTGTAAGTTGGTTATATAAGCCTCCTAGTTGTTCTATGCCCGCGCATAGGCTCATAAGCGTTTTGCCAGCTCCAGCAACCCCACACAGAGTCAGAACGCGAACAGAAGGATCCGTAAGCAGCGCGTAAGCAAACCACTGATACATATTTCTCGGAATGAGTTCGTCGGCTGTTTTTTTGCTACGCGGTTTTACCAAAACAAACGTGTGAGCCTGTTTTTTATAAATCGCCATGGCTTCTTGGCCATCGCTGTTGCGGATTAGGCAGCACTGGTTTGGATGCAAATTCAAATCGGAAGCAAGCGCATCTTTTATAAAACTTTCGTCCAAAGATCCAACCTTCAAAAGCTCCGCCACCGCCCCAAGCTCGTCTTTTTCCAACACAATGGTTGAAAAGCCGGAATAAAGTTCGTTTAAAGACGACACAAGCTTATCGTGCTTATAGTCTTGAGCGAGAAGCCCGCACGCGTTTGCTTTTATGCGCATGCTGTTTTCTTTGCTGACAACAATAACTTGCCGACATGGATTCGCATTTTGAAGTTTCTTGGCCAGCAAAATCATCCTGTTATCATTGGTTTTTTCCAAACCAACAGGCAAAAGCTGGAAATCCTCATCAGAAGTATAAGAAATGAAAATCCTGCCGCCGCCGCGCGTAGGCACGCCATTTGTAAGCGATCCTTGATCGGAGAAGGCCACGATTTTTCTTAAAGCGGCTCTGGCTGATGCGCCCTTTTCTCCATCCGCCTTTTTCAAACCCTCTAGCTCCTCAACAACGGCTATGTGCAAAAAAACACAGTTGTCTCCAAAATTCTCCAAAGCCTCATCTTCATGCATCGGAACGCTTGTATCCACAACGTAAATCTTTGGCGTCTCTGGTGTATCGCTCAAAAAGCACCTCCTGATGCTAGACTTCTTTGTCAAAAAGCCTTATTTGTAAGATTAAATTATTGTGAGAATTTGTCAAATTGTATTTGACTTCGATCTTAAAGTATGCTAGGGTAAAACAAGAAAGAAAAAGGCTTGGTCAGGAAGGAGATTTGCAATGGGATTAGTTGAACATTGTGAAAATTTGGGGTGGGAGGGGTGTATTAATATAGACAAAAAACCGGAAAGCGTTTTGCTTGTTAAAAACCTCTTGCGTAATACAAAGATCAATGAGGAGCTTAAAAAACACAGGTGGCCTAACACTCGCTATTATGTTGATATGGTTACAGCCGAGCTTGAAAAAAACGGCGAGCTGCAAAAGCCGTGGCGGTGGGAACTTGCCGGATCCGGAAAAATCTCATGGTGGGCCGGGAATGAAACTCTGCAAGAAGAGTTTCAAGCGCTCGCGCTGGAAGTAAAAGTTAAATTTTCTAAGAAATCAAAATTCAATATCGATAGCCCAGCGCAGAAAGAATTTTTAAGTCATGTCGCGGAGCGCGTCCTGCAAGATGATACACTGCTTTTGCGGGCGGCGGATGCCACAGTAGAGTGCGAGAGTCTTGAAGAAACAGGCCTTCAAATTACGGAAAAAGAGCTCATTCACCGATTCACCGGCAAAAACAGGGACAGCGGCGGTCCATATCCGAAATTTCTTTATTTAGTTAAATCTGCAGAAGGCGAATTACGCAACGAACCAGTTAAAACAACTATTTCAGCGCCGAAATGGGTTAAGCTCCGAGATCTCTATGTGTGGAAAGATCGCGATGTTGAAGAAGAGCAGTTTTTAATTCACAAGAGCCACTTAGGAGCGATATTAATAGCTCTTAAGAAATTTATAGACGGCGGTGAACCAAAATTCCAGCATCTAGCCAATTTGCTTGAAAAGAGAATGGTCAGACCGTACTACAATAATCCACGCGCCGCCGAACAGGAAAAAGCCATTAGAGCGCCAGAAGAAGAAAAGCAGACTCCGGCAATCAATTACGAAAGCTGGAGGGAGGTAGCCGAAGACAGCAAAATCAAGCCGCTACGCAAGTAGCGGCTTTTATTTACCCCCACACCAATTGAGTTATTGCAAATTTTCTGTGGGAATAGTTACTAACAGTTTTCAATGCAAAATATTAAGCGAGGTTTAGGCAAGTAAATATAAATTTGCGTCAGCCACAGAATACCTCAATTGGTGTGGGGGTTTATCCCCAATTTTTCACTTTTAGCGCGGCCTCGGCGGCACTTTGCTGCGCCATCTGTTTAGACGCGCCTTCGCCTTCGGCTACCAACTCCTTCCCCAAATAAACTCCGACAATAAAATGCTTGTCGTGATCCGGCCCCCATTCTTTAATAACTTGATAAGTAGGAGTAATCCCGACGCGCTCTTGGGCTTCTTCTTGAAAAAGACTTTTTGCGTCCCTGTAGAGTTTTTTTTCTAAAATTTCTGAAAGTTTCGCGGTCAAAACTCTTAAAATAAAATCCCGCGTCGGGTTGTAACCTTGGTCAAGATAGATCGCCCCTACAACCGCTTCAAAGGTGTTTGCTAAAATGTACTGCCTCGCACGGCCTATGTCTTTCGCCTCGCCGCGCGAAAGCAGCAAAAAATTATTAAAATCCAGCTCGCTCGCCACAGCCCCAAGCATATTTGCGTTAACCAAAGAAGCGCGCAGAGCCGTCAAATCGCCCTCCGGTTTTTCCGGAAATTTTTCATAGAGATATTCGGTAATCACAAGCTCTAAAACCGCATCTCCTAAAAACTCAAGCCGCTCGTTGTGTCCGCCACCCATATTCGGGTTCTCATTTAAATAAGAACGGTGAGTTAAAGCTGTACGCAAAAGATCTTTGTTATGAAAAACAATGCCCAATGTTTCTTCAAATTTTGATAAGTTAAGCAAGTTAAGTGAATTAAGTTGTTAAACCAAGCTCTTTGAGAGCTGATTCCAAAATCGGCTTAATGTCCGAATACATTTTAAGTCCTCTAACTTCGTCCAGCGTAAACCAGCGCACGTCATCCAATCCGCCGGAGCTTTCAAGTTTTAATTCCTTATCTTTTGTCTCGGCGAGAAAAAAATTTACATGCCGCCTGGTCGGGCCGGTCTCCGGATCGGAGGCGATATATTCATTTTCGCCTATTTTTTTAATAATATTCAGATTTTTTAGACCAATTTCTTCCTTAGTTTTTCTGACAGTGCCCTTTTCAACATCTTCGTTTTTATTCAAATGTCCTTTTGAAAAAGTCCAGTAGCCGAAGACGTCGTGCACTAAGGCAAATAAAATTTCCTTTCCGTCTCTGCGGATAACCACCGCTCCGCCCAAATCTTCTTTGGGTAGTTTTGCCAAATCCAATTCGTAATGTTTTTTGCCTTTTCCGTCTTTTCCCGGCTCGCCGAGTTCCCTGTAAACGGTTCCCAAAACGCCGTTAACAAACCTGCCGGAAGAATCTCCACCGAAAGTTTTTGCAAGCTCAATCGCTTCATTAATCGCCACCTTTTGCGGCACCTCTTTGTGATTTCCGAAAAGCAATTCGTAAAGGCCTATGCGAAGAACATTCCTGTCCACGGGCGCAATCTGCGCAATCGGCCAGTCCGGCGCGGCTTTTTCAATGATGCCGTCTATTTCTTCTTTGCGCTTAACCACGCCTTCCGCCATTTTTTTAGCAAAACCGCCGTCTTCCAATCCGGGTCCGAATTCGGAAATATCACGATCCAAAATCGCGCCGATTTTACTTTTCCCGCCGTAGAAATCCCATTCAAAAAGGGACTGCATGACGATTGATCTTGAAAGGTGCCGGTTGGCCATAAGTGTTTTAGATAAATCAGAATAGTTTTTACGGTTGGCCTATTAATTAAGTCAAACTAAATAATTTTTACTAAAAGAAGCCAACCGTAAAAATTATTTAGTTTGACTGGTCTCTAATTCTCTTGTTTTCTCCTTGCGTTCCTTTTTTGTTAATTTTTTAAGCACATCAATTACCTCCCGCCCTTTATAAAACCCACAGTTTTGGCAAACCGTGTGCGGCGGTGTTTTTGCCCCGCATTTCTGGCATTTCGCAAGACTCCCAAGCTTTAAAGCGTGGTGAGACCTGCGGTGTCCTGTATGGGAAGGGGTGTGCCTCATTCTGACTGTCATAAAGCATATTCTAGCATAAAAAAGAAAAGCCCGCAAACTTGCAGGCCAAAAGCGGGCTTTATTTTACTGGCAAAAATTTTTGATCAAATCTTATTACCAAAAGCCAATTATCTATGAACCGCTTATCAGCGCTACCGTTAATATGCATCTTTGAGGCTCTGTCTTGTTTTAGACTAGCATTAAACAAAATTATGACAAAAGCTAAGGCGGTGGATAGATGATAAGCCGTGTTTTTTTATTGCTTGTCGATGGAGTTTCGTGCCATAACCCTTGTGAACAGCAAGGCCGTATTGCGGAAACAACTTATGCAGCCGCGTCATTTTTCTGTCGCGGTAAACTTTAGCGACAATGGATGCGGCGGCAATCAGCGGAATTTTTTCATCGCCCTTGATTATTGTCTTTTGGTTCAAATATGTTCTGGGGGCATAGAGACTGCCGTCCAGCAAAATTTTGTAGTTTATGGTTGATAGTTGGTAGTTGGTAGTTAATTTGCGCAGGCACCTGCTGACAGCCAAACGCGCCGAGGCAGATATGCCAATTCTATCTATAATTTGCGAACCGACCGAAGCAATAGCAAAGCCGAGTGCTTTATGCCGTAAGCCATACGCCTTAATTTTGGATTCCCAAACTTTGCGCTGCTTTGCGCTTAATTTTTTGGAATCTCTGATGCCGCGAAAATTAACCGCGCGCCGCATTAAAACCGCGGCAACGGTCAATGGACCCGCAAGACATCCTCGCCCAACCTCGTCAATTCCTACAATAAATTTTCTTGCCATATTAAAATCCTATCACAACCCCACACATGTTAGACGCCGAGCTTCTAACATGTTAGCATAACACCAATGAGAACAACGCCAATTGCGCCCGGAGAATATTACCACATCTTTAATCGAAGTAATGATAAACAACCAATCTTTTACGAAACAAAAGACTGGGTGCGCTTCTTGTTCCTTATTTTACATATGCAATCTCCAGAAATATTTTATAACATCGGCCGCAATATCTCCAAATTTGTTAGAAGCCGAGCTTTTAACATAAATGGCGAAATAATGTCTGAAATAATCAAAAACCGTACCGTAGAATTAGTTTCTTACGCTTTAATGCCTAATCATTTCCACCTGACAGTTAAAGAAGTTAAAGAAAATGGTATTTCACAGTACATGCAGCGTGTTTTGACAGCTTACCCAAAATACTTCAACACAAAATACAATAAATCAGGTCATTTATTTCAAGGGCCGTATAAAATCGTACACACGGAAGATAACAAGCAACTTTTATATCTCTCTGCGTACATTCATAAAAACCCTCGAGAACTAAAGGAGTGGAGACAAAAGGAACATAATTATCCTTGGTCCAGCTACCAAGATTATGTTGGCGAAAACAGATGGGGGAATTTATTATCGCAAGACATTATTTTGGATCAGTTTGAAAACAAATCCGAATATTACAACTTTGTAAAAACAAATACCGCAAAAATGTTAGACGCCGAGCTTCTAACATTTTAAGTCAAAAAAATAAGCAAAAAGACGGGTGCGCCCGTCTTAATCTAAAACCTCATAGCCATGTTTTTTCCAATAAAGTTTTAACCTTCTCCAGTCGTTCGAAATAAAGTTTTTTAGCCATTCCTCTGTTCTTGATTTGTCATCAGCCCCGCACATATCAACCACAGCCTCGCTGCCATCAGCATGTTTCGTTGGCCAAATGCCTCCAAAAAACATAGGTTTACAACCACCGACTAAATTGCTGCTACCCAGCAAGGCATTAACCTGTTCTGACTCAAGCGGCTGACCATAAATATAAATTGGCCGGTGGCTCAATTTCTTAACATTGGTTATCAAATCCTTAATTTGGCCACGAACTGTCTGGTCAGATGCATCATAAAATTTCATAGATACTGCCAAGCCCCTTATGCCGTCCTTTTTTGAAACTGCATTCTGTAGTTCGTCAAAAGAAGCCACAAAAGAAATATCGTCTTCTGCTCCTAAAGCCGGGTTGCCAAACAAAAAGAGTGCAAATAAAACCGCAATTACCGTTTTCATGAAACCTCCTAATCTGCTAAAAGCCTAGCGCAATTAAAAATTTTTGTCTAGAATGGTATCATTATGTCTTTCGTTCATCTCCATACACACTCCCACTACTCTCTCTTGGACGGGCTTTCCAAGATAGACGATATTGTGCAGCTCGCAAAAAAGCACAAAATGCCGGCAATTGCCATTACCGACCACGGCGCGATGTACGGCGTAATTGAATTTTATTTAAAATGCCAAAAGCAAGGCATAAAACCGATTATCGGAGTTGAAGCATATGTCGCCAACCGTTCCAGATTCCAAAAAGAACCGCACGTGGACAACAAGCGCTACCATCTTACGCTTTTGGCCAAAAACAACGCCGGATACCAAAATTTGATAAAGCTTACAACGTCCGCGCATCTTGAAGGATACTATTATAAACCGCGCGTGGACAAGGAACTTCTCCGAAAGCATTCGAAGGGGCTTATCGCGCTATCCGGATGCCCCGCGGGCGAACTCGGCCGCGCAATACAATCCGGAAACATTGAAAAAGCCGAAGCTGTCATAAAAGAATATCGGGAAATTTTCGGGGAAGAAAATTACTATTTGGAAATTATGCACCATCCGGAATTGCCGTATTACAGCGAATGGAGGGCCTCGCTTATAAAGCTCGGGCGCAAACTCGGCGTGCCTCTGGCTGCAACACAGGACTCGCATTATCTCCATCCGGAAGACAAACTCGCGCACAAAACTCTTGTCGCTATTTCAACCAACTCCGATCTTGAGGATACTGCCATCTTTTCTGAAAACGGCGACTATCATTTAATTTCTACCGAAGAGGCCAATGAATACTTCAAAGACATCCCGGAAGCGGTCAAAAATACGGAAAAGATCGCGGAAGTATGCAACGTAAATCTCACGTTAGGCAAATTCATTTTCCCCAATTTCCCCTTAGAACCCAAAAAAACGGCCGACCAAATGCTGGAAGATTTGACATTGAAGGCGGCTAAAGAACACGACTTGAACAAAAACAGCGAAGCAACGGAGCGTTTGCAATACGAGCTCGGAGTAATAAAAGAAAAAGGGTATTCAACTTATTTCCTGGTAGTAGCGGACCTCATACGCTTCGCCCGGGAAGCAAAAATTTACACCACGGTTCGCGGCTCGGTAGCTGGCTCCCTGGTCGCGTATCTGTCTGGCATTACCAATGTAAATCCTCTAGAATTTCAGCTGCCTTTTGAACGCTTTTTAAATCCTTTTCGTCCGTCGGCTCCGGACATAGACATGGATTTTGCGGATAACCGCAGGCAAGAAGTAATTGATTACGCCAAAAGCAAATACGGAGCCGACAAAGTCGCGCAGATCGGCACGTTCGGCACCATGCTGGCAAGGGGCGCCGTGCGGGATGTTGCCCGCGCGACCGGAAAATCCTACGAAACCGGAGATCGGATTGCCCGCTTAATACCGATGGGCTCCCAAGGATTTCCGATGACCATTGAACACGCCATGGAGCTTGAGCCGGAGCTGAAAAAGCTTTATGAAAATAATCCGGAAGCGCGCGAAATAATTGATACGGCAAAAAAACTAGAGGGCACCGTCCGCCATGTTTCAGTTCACGCTGCCGGAGTGGTAATAGCCCCCGAGCCGCTTACAGAATACGTACCAATACAATACGATCCAAAAGGAACCGACAACATCATAACACAATATGACATGTATACCGTCGGCGAGGACGGCGTTGGGCTAACCAAGCTTGATTTTTTAGGCATCCGCAACCTGGCCATTTTGGAAAACGCAGTAAGTTTGGTACTGGAGTATCGCGGCATAACAATTGATATTGAAAAAATTCCATTCAACGACGATAAAACTTTTACGATGCTTGCAAGAGGAGAAACAGAGGGCGTGTTCCAGTTAAACGGGGCCGGAATGACCAAACATCTTATGGAACTTAAGCCGTCAACCGTATACGACATTAACGCTATGATTGCGCTTTACCGGCCGGGGCCGATGAACAACATTCCAGAATACATAGCGCGCAAGCACGGCGAACGGAAAGTAACTTACTTTCATCCCAAAGTCGCAAAGTTTCTTGAAAAATCATACGGCATTTTGGTTTATCAGGACGACCTTTTGTTTACGGCAATGGAATTGGCCGGATACAACTGGGAATCGGTGGATAAATTCCGCAAAGCCGTTGGCAAGAAAATACCGGCGGAAATGGCAAAACAGCATGAAATTTTTGTAAAAGGATGCCAAGAACATAGCGGCATGACAAAAGAAGAAGCGGAGAATGTCTGGAAATTATTTGAGCCATTCCAAGGGTATGGATTCAATAAAGCCCACGCAGCAAGCTACGGCCGGGTGGCTTACCAAACTGCGTATATGAAAGCCAATTATCCGGGGGAATATATGTGCGCAATACTTACTGCCGAAGCTGGAGATACCGAAAAAATCGGCCAGATAATAACCGAGTGCAAAAGAATGAATATACCCGTACTTCCTCCGAGCATTAACTTCTCCAACAAAGATTTTACTTTAATTAAAAGCGGCGGCAATCCTCCGCCAGCTGGCGGACGGGATCAGATTCGTTTTGGGCTTTTATCAATTAAAAACGTTGGCGCTGGCATAGTTGAAGCCATTATTGCAGAAAGAAAAAGAGGCGGAGCGTATAAAATGTTGGCTGACTTTTTGGAAAGGGTTGAGTCAAGGGATTTAAACAAAAAGTCCGTTGAATCGCTGGCAAAAGCCGGCGCGCTGGATGAATTTGGCGAAAGAAACAAAATCTT
The DNA here is from genome assembly GCA_001780725.1 of Candidatus Giovannonibacteria bacterium RIFCSPLOWO2_02_FULL_45_28. Lineage (GTDB taxonomy): Bacteria > Patescibacteriota > Minisyncoccia > UBA11713 > 2-01-FULL-45-33 > GWA1-44-25. The sequence goes on from MFIM01000012.1 coordinate 14,439, forward strand.
AAAAAATATGGACCGCATTTTAGAATACGCGCGCGAGTCTCATCAAACCAAGGCGCGCAACCAATCATCGCTTTTCAGCGTAATGGCGGATGCTTCGTCCGTCCCGCCGCTTCGCCTGGAAAAAACCCCGTCGGCGACACTTGAAGAAAAATTAAAATGGGAGCACGAGCTTTTGGGGCTTTACGTTTCGGGACATCCGTTGGAAAAAACTTTGGAGGCTGTCAAAAAAAGCCAAAACGGCAAAGCGATGACCATTGAAGCGTTCAAATTAAATAAACCTCCGAGCACCGTAGCGGTTCCCGTCCTTATTACGCAAACCAGAAGAATCATAACAAAAAACGGGGACGCGATGATGTTCGTTAAACTTCAGGACATGACCGACGAAATAGAGGCGGTCGTTTTCCCCGGCGCACTACGGGACTACGGCGAGCATATTTTGGAAGGAAACTGCATTATAATCCGCGGCCGCTACTCCTTCCGCAACGATTCTCCGTCAATAATCGCCGAGGAGATTAGGAAGATATGAACTGAATAATTAGCGGCTTACCAAATAAGTTTTAATAAACTTTTGAATCGCCAAAAGAGTTTCGGCTTTGAGTTTGGAGTTGCTTGCCGCAACCCATTTGGCAAAGTTGTAAAGCTCTTGGTTATCTACTTTCAGCCACTTTTTGTTTTTATATAAAAAATAAAAAAGCGCAGTCATGGCAATGCGCTTATTGCCGTTTTGGAACGGGTGATTTTTAATCATTAAATAAAACAACGCCGATGCGCGCGGAATAAGCCCTTTGTAAAGATTTTTGCCGCCGAAAGTATGAAATAGCGCGGCCAAGCAGCTTTCTAAAACATTCGGAAATCGCGAGCCGAAATCGGGAATTGGCTCATCCCAACTCAGAAGTTCTTTGGCTAAACTATAAGCAATATATTCAACCTCAACTATTGAGATTGTTTTCATTCTTGGCCGAGTAATTTTAATGTTTCGCCGTATTCTCGGACAACCCGCTTTACCGCGGAGGCAATTTCCCTCTTTTTATCTTCAGTCAATACTTTTCCTAAAATAACCGGCAAATCTTTTCTGTGTACAACGAAATTGCGGCCGGCTCTAACCGCCTTTATTTCTCCGGATTTAATCTTCTTAAACACCGCAACCCGGCTGATTCCCAATATCTTAGCCACTTCGCTTGTAGAAAACAGCTCTTTTGTCATATAGAATAATGATAATCCCTGTTAACTGATGTGTCAATTGTTAACAAATGTTAACTAAAATATAAAAAACGGGCTTACTTTTGCCCGTCTTTTTTAGAAACGTCTATTTTTGAATATGGTTTATAAAAGCCATTAAAACTACAGCCATCGCCGTGAAATCCACCGCTTAAATCGCTGCCGCATTCCAAACAGGCGTTGTTGGCCGTATCCAAAACTGACTTTGAAATTTCCTTCGCTACCACAAATGAGTAGCGAAATCCCATGTTTTCTTTATGCCACTTTTCGGCTTTCTCGCTTGCTTCCCCGTCGCTCTGCGCCTTAATTCGCTCAACATAAACATCAGGATATTTACTTGAAGTAGCAATAGCCCAATAAACCATTGATTCTCCTTTCTATCCTATCTGAAAATTAGCAAGTACTCTTTGTAAAGTCAACGGTGCTCGCTCTATTCTACAATTCGCGCGAATCGGGGAATCAAACATTCCGACATTCTTGAGAATGTTGGAATGTTTTGGAAGTGAAAAGCCCGCGGGGCGGGCTCGTGATTCTTACATTCTTAGGGATTTGCTGATTGTCCGGCACCAATCGCATTTGCAAACTATGCGCTCGGAAATAATTCTTGCAACCTCGCGCGCGTCCAAAATCTGTTCGGTTGTAAAACGGCTTAAAATTTTTTCTTTCACGATTTCTGTTGCGTCTTGAGTTATGCCAAACGCGTGAAATTCCCCGTCTTGCTTTATCATTCTGGAAAGCGACAGCCATCTAAACGCCTCGTCCAGCTTCTCCGACCAGACTTGCGGCCAGCGCGTATCAAAGCCGTCAAATTCTCTAAGGATAGGGTGATAAGCTCTCAACTCTCCAAATAATGTATGAACTTTTTCGCGGCCGGCAATTCTTGCAAAATCCGGCACTAAAGCCAAGATAGCCGCGAGTAATTCTGATGTGGTTATTTTTTCACCAAACTTATCAGTAAGCATAGCGCCATATTTCCTGCCAGAAATGATAGCAAATTCTTATTAAAAACTCAACAATCGCAACAACATTGCGCATGTTAATCTGCCATCTCCCTTATCACCAAGGAAATTGGTGGGGGTTAAATTTATATAAAAATTTATTTTATGAAAAAATCGTCGTAGGGAATATTTGGCACCAAGCCAAATTCTATGGCTTTTTTGATTGCCATCTTATGGACTTCCGGATCCCAAGAATCCGGTATAACCCGCTTAACGTCATTTTTGGCGACCTCCAGTCCTTTTTCTGTTTTTATGCCAAGCATATCTTTGTAATCAGCAACTATTTCCGGGTGCTCAAAAACATATTTTTCCGCCTCTAAAAACACCCTGCTGACTTTTTTGAAAGTTTCCGGATGGGCGTCTATCCAACTTTTATGCGCAGACATCATTGCAAATGACATACGCGATCCGGTCGTGTTCCGCCATCTTGATTCCAGATCAAGCACTGTTCTTACTTTGCCTTCCGCGATAAGATCGGCGCCGCCGAAAGGCACAGAGAGAACTGCGTCCACTTCTTTTTTAAAAAACGATGCTAAATTGTCAGGAATAGAACCGAACGTTAATCTGTAGTCCTTTTCCAAATTAAATCCGGCGACTTTCATTGCCAACGCCAAGCTTTTGTACGCAGCTGATACTTTCGGCCTAATTGCCACTCGCGCGCCCTTGAGATTGTCCAAACTCTGGTAATGCGAATTTGCGTCAACAATAAAGTCCAGGCTTCCCCAAATGAGAGGCGCGAAAGCCACAAGGTCGTGCCCCTTGGAATTTACCTCAACCAATGAAAGCGTTGGAATACTGCCCACTTCCACGCCACCGACTTTTTCGGAAATGACTCTTACTGTTTCCCCGGGAGCCGTATAGCTGAATTCAATATTTAAGCCGTTTTTTTTATCAAAACTCTTGTCTTTTATAACCCTGGTGATTAATTTATCCACAGGCGCATCCGCAGACGACACTTTTAACGGCTCTATCACAACTTCGCTCTTGTAATTGCGATAAAAATAAAAACCTATAGCTATGGCTAATAATAGAACAATCCCAACCTTATATAAATTTTTCATATAAATCAATTATAGCACCGAAATCCTCTTTCTGTAAAACCCAAAAAGTGCTAGCATAAAACCATGCCTGAAAGCAAGAAACACAGAGACCATCGCGAGTTGGGACAGGAAATGGACCTTTTTTCATTTCATGAAATCGCACCGGGGGCGCCTTTTTGGCATCCCAAGGGAATGATAATTTTCAGGGAACTTGAGAAAAAAGCGCGCGAGATAAACGACCGCGAAGGATACGATGAAATTTCCACGCCGATAATGGTAAAAAGGGAAGTTTTTGAGAAATCAGGCCATTGGGAGCATTACCGCAACAATATGTTTTGGTTTAAAAATCCCGTGGATGAAAACGAAACGCTTGCCATAAAACCGATGAATTGTCCCGAATCAACTTATATTTATAATTCAAAAATCAGAAGCTACCGCGATCTGCCTTTGCGCCTAGCAGAAATCGGTAGACTGCACAGAAACGAACTTTCTGGAACTTTGGGCGGGATGTTTAGGGTGCGGCAAATCACGATGGACGATGCGCACATTTACGTGCGCCAAGATCAGGCTGAAACGGAAATTTTAAAGGTGATACAAACAATCAGCGAATTTTACAAAAGTCTTGGCTTTGAAACAGAGTATTATCTGGCTACCCGCCCGGACAAGGCGCTGGGCGAACAAAAAGAATGGGAACTTGCGGAAAAAGCGCTTGAGAACGGGCTTGGGCGGTCTAAAATAAAATATAAGCTTGCCAGGGGCGAGGGCGCTTTTTACGGGCCAAAAATTGAAGCACATATCAAAGACAGCCAGGGGCGGGATTGGCAATTGGGAACAGCCCAGCTGGATTTGGTCATGCTGCCTGACAAATTTGATTTAGCGTACACGGATGAAGCCGGTAAAAAACAAAAACCGTGGGTAATACACCGCGCGATTTTCGGTTCTTTTGAAAGATTTATCGGGATTTTACTGGAACATTTTGACGGGGCTCTCCCTTTTTGGCTCTCGCCAGTACAAGTAGCGGTTCTTACAATAAACGAAAAAGTTTTGGGCTACGCTCAAAACGTAACCGCAGAGCTTCAAGGTAAAAATATTAGAACCGAATTAGATTCTAGAAATGAAACAATCGCCAAAAAAATCCGCGAGGCGGAAATCCAGCACGTTCCGTACATTTTAGTGGTAGGCGAAAAAGAAATGAAAGAAAATAAAGTTGCCGTGCGCGAACGCGGCAAGGGAGATATTGGGATAATGAATATTGACGAGCTTATTAAAAAGGTTTTAAGCTAAAGTTAGATTTAGAGAAGTTTGTGGCAAAATCCATAGGGCTCCGCGTCACAGTGGTTATTTTGAGCACCCTCCGCCAAGAAACAAGGTCAGATGAGATTGCATATCAAAACAAAAATCTGATTACTGTGCATGAAATCTTGAGGCATTTTGCGATCAACAAGCCTCAAGGTAACAATAAAATTTGGATAAAACGCGCCGACCCGGGCACTTTTCGGGAAACGCCCTACGAAATGGGTTCGCAGCTCCCGTGGGAATCTTTCAATAACTGCACAATGGTGCTTGCGCCAACACTTGCAAAGGCGATGGCGGCTTTAAATCCGCAAGCAAAAACGGCCATTGATTCAGATGCGGCGTATCAAAAAAAATTAGAAGAACAGGTAGAGCTTTGGCGGGAAAAGAAAGAACTAAAAGAAAAACGCGGCCAGCGCCTCCCCCGCTCAATTGAACTCAAACGGCAAAAATTGTTGGTAATTAGAAAAAGGAAACGCAAAGCCAGAATTGAAATTTTAAAAAAAGAAAACGAAAACAAAGAAAAACCCCCCGCCTCTTAACGGGGGTTTTGATTTACTATTATTCAAATAGACACACTTTTCTTGTCATTCATCGCATGCAAAGCGTGTCTTGCCCAATTAGCGTATTGCCACAACGTCATCGGTCTAAGCAAATCCGCCCTAAAGCTAACATCAATCATACAATCTCCACCGGTTTCATAAAGCCCGTCAGGAAGCATAAGCACATAAATAAGATCTTTATCTCCTTCTCTTGGTGCATGCACCAAGATGCCGGTGAGCAAAACTTCATGAAAAACAGAGCCGTGTTGAACAGAAAAGGTCATTTTTGGAAAATTATCCTCAAACAGCTCTTTGGCAACACTAACAAGAAGTGCTTTAATTACTTGTCCTTTTTCGCCTTCAATATCGTGAAACGCAGCGAAAGCCCGCTCCACAGACGGCACATACCTGTTAGATAAAGCTTCACTCTCTAAATCGCCCATATCAACCTCCATTTTCTTGTATAAATTTCTTCCGTAATGCTAGCATTTGGCTATGAAAGAGTCAAGGATTATTGTGATTGTCGGGCCGAACGCGAGCGGGAAATCAGAATTGGGAGTGAAATTGGCCAAGAAATTAAACGGCGAGATTATCTCCGCCGATTCGCGGCAAGTGTATAAAAAATTGGATGTTGGAAGTGGGAAAGTTAGAGGTAGATGGAAAAAAGGAGTTTTCATTTATAAAAACGTCACCCATCGTTGCATAGACATTGCCGATCCGAAAAAAGTTTTTACCGCGCTGGATTTTAGAAAATGCGCAGAGAAAGCTATTGCGGATCTTTTAAGCCGCGGGAAAACGCCAATTATAGTAGGCGGCGCTGGTTTTTATATTGACGCAGCGCTTGGACGCATAAAATTAGGCGGAGTTCCGCCGGACCCAGTGCTCCGCAAAAAACTTGCCGACTATTCAACCACTCAACTACTCAACTATTTAACTGAATTAGATCCCGCGCGCGCCAAATCAATAGAACAAAAAAATCCGCGGCGGCTGATTCGGGCAATTGAAATAGCGTCAGCAAAGCATGACTCTTCTCCAAAAAAGCGCTGCGGTGTTGATTTTGCTAGCAGAGGAGAAACTAATGACCCTCTGAACGGGTTTTTCGCCCTTTTTGGCACGGTCCCCAAGCGTAGCGAGGGGCAAAAAGGTGCGAAACCCTCGGAGCCCCGCGCTGGCGGAGCGAGAATGAGTGAAGAGGGTGCATTAGTTTCTCCTAAAAACATTCTCTGGTTAGGCATCAAACGCATGCCGGAAGAGCTTAAAAAACGCATTCGTACGCGTTTAATCAAACGCCTTCTCGGAATTATTCGCGAAGTAAAGAAGCTCCGCCGAAGCGGAGTTTCTTGGAAAAGGCTCTATGATTTTGGGCTGGAATACAGATACATATCGCTATATCTGCGCGGCAGGTTGGACTATAAACTAATGGCTACTCAACTACAAACTGCCACATGGCACTATGCAAAACGCCAGATGACATACTTCAAAAAAAACAAGGAGATCCGCTGGATTTCCGCAAACAAAGAAGCACTCCGAAGAGTGCCAATATCAATCAAGGACGGGAAATAACCCCGTATTTACTTTTATTATACTCCTCCTATTATTTTTGTCAATACCTCCCTAATCATCTCCGGATTTGCGGTGCCTTTAGTTTCTTTCATCACTTGACCGACCAGAAATTGGAGAGATTGCTGTTTCCCCTTTTTAAAATCCTCAACCGCTTTTGGATTTTGAGAAATTGTTTTTTTAGCGATTTCCGAAAGAGCTGATTCGTCCCCTACTTGTTTTAGCCCCTTGGATTCTATGATTGTAGACGGGTCGCCGCCATGCTCAACCATTATTCGCAAAACATCTTTGGCGACGCGCGAATTAATTTCTTTTTTATAAATCATTTTAATCAGTTCTGCGAAATTTTCCGGATCAACCAAAAGTTCGTTCGGCGGAATTTCTTTTTCTTTCATTAATCCCAAAAGATCGGAGGTAAAATAATTAGCAGCCAATTTGTAGCTTTCCTCCTCAACACTACCCGGCTCCTCGAAACCTGGTTTTGAGACTGCCAAAAAACCAGGTTTCTTCCCGCCGGGCAGTGTTTTCCCGGAAAGCCATTCCCGCAATTCAGAAATAACTTTTTCCCAAAAAGCTGAAAGCGAGCGTTCACGAACCAAAGTCTCAACTAAACCGGCCGAAATTCCGTATTCCTCCGTAAATCTTTTTCTCTTCCCTGCGGGCAACTCCGGAATAGTCGCGCGCAATTCCTCAATATAATCATCCGAAAACTCCATCGGCGGCAAATCCGGTTCAGGAAAATAACGGTAATCATGCGCTGATTCCTTGGAGCGCTGGGAAAAAGTTGCTTCTTTATTTTCATCCCATCCGCGCGTTTCCTGTACGACCTTTTTACCCGATTCTAAAACCTCAATTTGCCGTTTTGCTTCGTATTCAATCGCTTTTTCAACCGAGCGAAAAGAATTAAGATTTTTTACCTCAACCTTTGTACCCAAGGTCGCAGAATTACGCTGATCTGACGCAGAATTACGCAGAACAGAATCAGTTCCGCGACCTTCTGCGCCCATTCCGCGTTGTTCGGCGGTTTCAGTTTTTTTAACTGAAACATTGGCCTCGCACCTCATTTCCCCTTTTTCCATGTTTGCTTCGGAAACGCCAAGATACTGAAAAACCAACTGCAGTTCCTCGGCAAATTCACGCGCTTGCCTTGCTGAAGTCATATCCGGTTCAGTAACTAATTCCATTAACGGAATCCCGGCTCTGTTGAAATCCACAAGACTTGATGTTTCGTGTTTCGTGCTTCGTGCTTCGTGAATTAATCTGGCAGTATCTTCCTCCAAATGCACCCTTGTAATCCTTACGCCTTTTAAATTGCCGCCAAACACCAATGGGTGTTTATATTGCGAAATTTGATAGCCCTTCGGAAGATCCGGATAAAAATAATTTTTGCGGTCAAAACGCGAAAATTTCTTAACCTCGCCACCCAAAGCCAACCCGACCCGCTGGACATGCCGCACCGCCTCTTCGTTTATCACAGGAAGCGTCCCCGGGTGCCCCATGCACACGGGACAAATGTTTATGTTTGGGTGTTTCTCATCCGGATCGTTCTTGGAAGCGCAAAACATCTTCGTTTTTGTGCGAAGCTCCGCGTGTATTTCCAGACCGATTGTCGCTTGATATTCCACTAAATTTAATATACAATTTTTTCAACATGTTGTCATACACCGATTTAACAAAGGGGACAATGTTTGAGATGGACGGCGAGCCATATCTTGTTTTGGAGTACACTTTTTTGCGCATGCAGCAGCGCAAACCCACCGTGCAAACCAAGCTCAAAAATCTGATTACGGGCAAAATCGTTGCCAAATCTTTCCAAGGAAGCGACGCCTTTCCCGAAGCCGAAATAGAAAAACAGCCGATAATTTTCCTCTATTCCAACAAAGGAGAATTTTGGTTTTGCGAAAAAGGCAATCCCCCGCCTCGCCTTGACGATCAAGGCGAGTCGAGGCGGGCAAAAACCGTCCGCTTTTCTATGAAAGAAGAGCAATTGGGCGACATTGCAAAATTTTTAAAACCGAATACAGAGGCAATCGCTTACAAATTCGGAGAGAAAATCATCAATATAGAGCTTCCGGTAAAAATGGATTACAAAGTCGTTGAAGCCCCGCCTTCTTACAAAGGCGATACCGCCACCGGCGGCTCAAAAACCGTCAAATTAGAAAACGGCCTTATGGTGCAAGTCCCGATGTTTATCAACGAAGGCGACATCATCCGCATAAACACCTCAACCGGCGAATACGTTGAGCGCGCCGAGAAAAAATAAAAGCGCAAAAATGCAAAGGGGCTGTCAAGGACAGCCCCTTTTAAAATGGAGATGCGGCGAGATTGCATCACGTATTTCGCCTCTTGGTCAGCTCGTCAGCTGACGGTCTAGGCCGCTCCCCAAGTAGGAACGCCGGTTTCACTTGCGACGTAGCGCTTTTCGCATGCCCATTAGTTCCAGCTCTGGGCCAGCATAGTCCCTCCTCTGTGCAACTCGGTAGAGACATGGGTATTATAACACAATACGCAAATTAGAGCTCAACTTTTATCCATCTAAAATTGCAAGTTTGAGCGCTATAGCTGTCAGATTTGTAATTTAACAAACTCATCCGATCGGTCAAAATTGTTAAATCAGCGCGCCGAGAAAAAATAAAAACTCCGACGGTGTCGGGGTTTTTCACTCACCAAACTTTAGATACCATTTAATTCTATGACAACACATCAAAATGGTTTTATGTGCTTTAGTTAAACAACCATCATCATCCCGAATTGCGTTTGGGCCGCAACAATATTCGTGCCCGCCTGTAACGTACTCTATGAATTTTTTCCAAACCTTAGGGCGTTGTTCAGCCACAAGCCTTGAAAATTCTTCTTCAGCTACTGGATCACTAGCCTTTGCTGTTTTTAAATATTGTAAAAGCGCCTCAAATACCGTCCTGCCAGAAATTGTGCTGTCCATCAGCATTTTCGTGAATGTCTCTTTATCCATTGAAATTCCGCCGTATCCCTTCTGGATAAAAAATAGCACAATTTCATTATTTTTGTCTAGAGCTCCAGTTTTTCGCCGGGGCGGAGGGTGCCAGAACTGGAAGAACCCTCCCCCTCTCCCCCTCTCTTAGGGAGGGGGTTGGGGGGTGGGTTATCTACCTCTTGCGAAACATTTTGTTTTTTTGATTCTAGTGATTTCTTCAGCGCCTCGCGCAAAACTTGGAGATTTTCCGGGCGCCGGAAAGGCTGATGCATTTCAACACGCTGCGGGCGAAAATCTCTGCGTTCCGGCGGACGCCCTTCAAGTTCTCTTAAAGATGCTGTGCGCTCTGTGGGTCTCGCCGAAAATTCACCGGTACTTGGCCGAGGTGGCCTCGGTGGTTCGCGGCGCGGCATTTGCTGTTTATATTGTCCGGCCATTCCGATATGCTCTTTGCAAAATACCGGCCTGTTCGGATCCGGCTGAAAAGGCACTTTTGTGAGCTTTCCGCAAACAAAACAGGTAGCGTCATATAACTGCGCTTGAGGCCGGGCATCTTCCCCAAATTCGCGCGGCGCAGCCGCAGTCTTTTTTTCCGCAGCGACCTCCATTTCCTCCATCCACTTGTTTATTTTGTCCGAAACATCGGCCTTAGGAGCGCCGTAATTTTTACGTGAAAATTCAATAATTTGGCTGCGAAAAGATTCGTCCGGTTTCTTTATCGGCGGCAAAGTCGCGGCCGAAAAAGGCCGCGAAGCTACCCCGTCAATCATAAGTTTTAAATAAATATTTGCGAAGCCGATATTAACAATGTCCTGCACTTCAAATTCGGGAGAAAATTCTTTTTCCAAAAGCTCGGCGTCTTCCGCGCCAATCCGGAAAGTTACTGTAGTGCCGACGTTTCCGAAAACCGCATCCCTCACTTTTTCGTCCATTTGCGCAACATATTGATGCGTAAGTATTAAAGACAAGCGGTATTTTCTCGCCTCCGAAAGAATATTGGCAAAAGATTCCGAAGCGAAGTTTTGAAACTCGTCTACATACAAAAAGAAGTCCGGGCGCGCCGCCTCCTGCGTATCCACGCGGCTCATCGCCGAAAGATAAATTTTGGTAACAAGCATGGCGCCGATTAGCCTTGAGTTGTCCTCCCCAACCATCCCTTTGGAAAGATTGACTATAATTATTTTTTTTTCGTCCATGGCCTGGCGCATATTAAAAGAAGATTTCGGCTGGCCTATGATATTTCTAATCAGCGGATTTGAAACAAATTGCCCGACTTTATTTTGAATCGCCGGAGTCGCCTCGGCAGCGTATCTGTCGGTATATTTGGCAAATTCCTGCGTCCAAAAGGCTTTTACGACCGGATCGGTTATATGCTCAATCACTTTTTTTCTGAAATCCTTATTTATCAGCATCTGATTAATTCCCAAAAGCGTGGAATCCGGATATTCCAAAAGCGCCAAAATCGTATTATTTAAAATATATTCCATGCGCGCCGACCAGACATCCTGCCATAATTTTTTAAAGACACCCATCAAGCCATCTGCAACCAAATGCCGGCGCTCTGAATCAATGTTCTCCATAATATTAAAGCCAATAGGCCAATCAGTATCGGCGGGGTTAAGATAAATGACGTCGCCAATTCTTTCTTTTGGCACAAAATCCAAAAGGCGGTCTGCGGTATCTCCGTGAGGATCAATAAAAGCCACTCCCTCGCCGGATTGGATGTCCTGTACTGCCATATTTTCCAAAAGAGTGGTTTTTCCCATGCCGGTCTTCCCGATCACATACATATGCTTCCTGCGGTCTATGTTTTTTATGCCAAATTTCTTCAGCTGATTTCTGAAGTTGGTCTCTCCAAAATATGTGGTTTTTTGCTCGTCGTTCATATCGGCAAATTAGGAGGAGGGGCGCCGCGTTTGGCTTCTATGCGCGGAGTTGTCGGGGCGGCGACTACCATGCCCGGGAAATGATAAACCGTAGCCAGTTCTGAAGAAGAGAGCACAAAAGGTTTGCTGCGTCTTTTGTACGGGGGTAAAAAAACAGAGCGCAGTTTGTAAGACTTAAAAAGCCTCTGTTTTCTTTTTGGTTCGCGGTAATTTTTAAAAAAATAATCAATGCTGACTGTAATTTTCTTATTCGTCTTAAAGCCGTTCAACGACTGCGAAGAAAATTGTTTAAAAATCCCGAACATCGCGGGCACCGCCAAAAAATTATATACATCCCTCTTTGCCAAATATATCCAGCGGATGCAAACCTCAAAACCAATTTTGGCAATATTGCGTTCAATTGCCTCAATGGTAGTGCGCTCGCCGGGAGAAAGATTGAGCATCCTGAACTGATCAGATTCTTTTTTTGTTGGCTTGGATTCTGCAGAAACTCCCAAAATGGTTTTAACCGTGTCGTGGATCGCGTCAACCAGTTGCGTTATGAGTGGGCTTTTACTTACGGCTTTTTTCCCGGTCATCTTAGCCACCAACACTTCGCCCTCCTTTTTCCATTTATCATCCGCGGCCCTCACCAACATTTGTATCCACAGCCGCTCACCGGGCCTCAATTGCCCAAAAAATTCAAAAAGTGAAGACAGCGGATCAATTTTTCGCTCCTCTTCTTTAGAACTAATATCTTCCAAAACAAAATCTTCATACGTGCGAATCGGATAAGCATCCGGTTTGGTCAAAACAAATTCCGTTCCCCACAAATTCCAGTCTTTGTCTGGTAAAACCGCAGGCAAACTTTTTGTATAATCTTCCACAACCCTAACTTCGCTTGAGGGGTACTGTGCATAAATCTGCGCCTCAAACATTCTTTTAAAAAACTCCATCGTCCATATGTAAAAATGAATGCCTGTTTCGTCTCCTATTACCTCCAAAGAAAACCAAGGAGTAACCCATCCATCCCAATACCTGTCTATTAAATTTCCTTTACGCGCCGCGCCGTGTATGCCAGCGAAAATACTCTCCATAGCCTTGGGGCTTTTTGACACTTCTCTTGGTATTCTTACTTCAAGCAAAATGTACTTTTTGGTAGAAATAAAATTTGCGCGCACGTAATGCAGCCAGGAGTCGCGGAAAATAAAAAAAAACAGAATAGGCATCCACAAAAACCAGGTTCTGCTCGCCCAAAAAATGAACTCCTTTACGACGGGGTCATTTAAGATTATATCTGCCATCAGCTAACTTTTTGAAATATTTTTTGTTTTCCAGATTAATAAACACAGTGTTTGGCTTCACGATTCGCTGGCGCAAAACAGCCGAAATTATTTTATCTTTAGCCATTGGGCCGTCTTTTTTGAGCACCTCCGTAATCACATCTTTAACCACCCCAGGAGCATATCCCCAGTTTTTAAGCGCGTAAAGACCCCTACCCACCAAAACAAAGCGGTCGTCTTTAATAAGTTCATTGTGCACGGTTTGCGTGTGTACCGGCTTGCCAACCAATTTGCCGATTTTAGAAGCGACCTCGGAAAAATGCAGTGGCTTGCCGTGCCGCACAAGCACCATGTGCGAAAGATCCCGCACGCCTCTGGGCTTTATTTCCGGAAATTCCGTAAGACCCCACTGGCCGAAATAATTTTTGGCAATCAGCTTGGAAAGGCCGAGCCAATTCGCCAAAACGATATTGCTTACTTCCCCGCCAGTAATATGCCGCGCGGACGAAGAAAGCGTTTCAAACAGCCCGCTTTCTTCCACCGGGTGGCCTGTTTTGCGCAATTCCTCAACCGCGTGAGAAAGGGATTTCTGAGCGCGTTCTTCGGCCCCTTCGCCATATGCCCAACGATCGCAAAGCTCGTCGTTTTCATGAAATCTTAAGAATGGGTTGTGCAAAGAAAGCAAAAAATACACATGGTTTTCGTGTTTTGGATGCGGTGCAAGATTTTTCAAAACATGCTCCTCTTTTAAAACACGCCCCTCGTGTTCAAAATACTCCTCCAAGGCCGTAAAAACCACCGTCAGCTCCTGCATTTGCGGAGATTTTCTAATGCGATTAAAGCCATCTGCTTCAACCTGCCGCACCCGCTCGCGGGTAATGCTGTATTTTTGGCCAATTGCCTCCAAAGTCATTCGCCTTGGATTTTTACTCAAACCAAAACGCTGCTCCAATATATCTTTGGTCCGCTTTGGCAAAACCATAAACAGCTTTTTTGTGACCTCCTCCGGATGAACCGGTAATGCGTATTTCATATGTTTAAATAAACACTAGCAAACTTATAAAAAAGTGTCAAATCCATGTCACCTTCAGCCTAACAAGAGCACCAAAATCATGTCAAGCCCCCAAAATACCTTCTTTGTAGCGCTCTTCCCCACCAAGCAAAATGCCTTTTTTGTGTAAAGAAAAGCTTTCCAAAATGCCTAAAGCTAAAAACAAAGTAATCAGGCTTGAACCGCCGTAACTTAAAAACGGCATTCCCAAACCGGTGATCGGCAAAACTCCGGAATTCATGCCAATATGAATCCCCGCCTGAAAAGATAAAAAAATGGCAAGCCCTGTCGCGTAAAGTTTCTCAAAATTAGATTCACCGTAAATCCCCGCGCGCAAAATCCGCCAAACAACTAAAGAAAAAAATAGCAGTAAAATTAAAATACCTAAAAATCCCCATTCCTCCGCAAAAGCCGCGAAAATAAAATCAGTCTCGTGCTCCGGCAAAAACTCAAGACGCGATTGGGTTCCGAAACCTATACCCTTTCCGAAAATTTGCCCGGAACCTATTGCAATAACCGATTGAATTGCGTGATAACCCCTGCCGCTAACATCGCTTTGGGGATTTAAAAAAGAAATGACGCGCGCCTTTTGATACGGCAGAAGAAAATAGCTCCAAAATATCAAAGCGGCAACCGCGCCTAGAACAAAAAGCGCCAAAAGATGTTTGAGCTTTATTCCGCCAACCAAAGCCATACCGAGCCAAATCGCTCCCAAAACCAAAGCCGAGCCGAGATCTGGCTGCAACGCAACCAAAACCATCGGCAACGCCGCGTATAAAAAAGATATTGCCAAATGGAGAATTCGCGCAATTTCAATGTGCCGCTTAGAAAAATACTTAGCCAAAATTAAAACAATGATCAGCTTAATCAATTCAACCGGCTCAACGCTGGTTCCGCCAACCTTGAGCCAGCTTGCGGCCCCTTTTATTGCGCGGCCCGCCAATATCAGAAACACAAGAGTCAAAATTAAAATTAGATAAAGTATCATCAAAAATATGCTGTTTGTTTTTAAAAAGCTCCAATCTATGAAAATCGCGCTCACAAAAAAAACCGCAAGCCCTACGAATATCCAGACAATTTGCCTGTTAAAAAAATAGTCGCCGCCCTGTTCTCCGCCAATCGGCGGGCTAAATGATTTCATCGTTGTAAGCCCCAAAAAAACCAGCGTAAGAACGCTTAAAATAAGCACCCAATCCAAACGTTTAAATGCCTGCGCTGGGTTCATGGAATCGGTCTGAAAAAGATTTCCGCCTTAAAAACCCCCTCTATGGCCTGCGGCCACGTAAAGGTCACGCCTCTTTCTTCAAAAATATTTAATTTATCAATAACTGTTTTGGAGGCGCCCAAACTCTCGCCTTCTTTATTTAGCAAAACAGCGCTGGTTTCTATTTTTTGATAAACTTCGCTGTTTGATTGGTTTTTTACTCCGATCTCCAGCCGCGGGGCAATCGCATCAGTAAGAAACAGGTCCTTTTTTAAAACATCAATTCGGAGCGGATCCGACCTGCTGGATTCCCAGCTTACGGCGCGCATTTCCAAAACTGCATTTTTCGGCGTCCGGTTTTGGGTTACAATACTAGGCTCAAAAACAAGAAACTTTTCTCCCGGCAAAATAAAAGTTGAGTTTTCGCGGATAGCAATTAAAACATTGTTTTCATCATACAGTTTGACAGCGTAAACAAATTTTTGGGCTTTGAGAAATTGGTTGCCGTTATTCAAAAGCGCAGCGATGTCATATACGCCCTCTCTGACCGGAAAAAATCTCGTCCATAAAATCGTGAGGTCGTGAATTTTTTCCGAGCAAGGCGCGCAGCGCGCGACCTCGCCGCCGCAATCCACGCCTTCTTCATCCTGATTTTGGCGGTTGTCAAAACAAGTAGGCTGCGGTCGGAGATAATAAATAACGCCGAAGACAATCAGCAAAACAACTATTGCAAAAACAGAAAAAATGGCGAGCTGTCTCCGGAGTCCCCAAGTAAAAAACGGCATAACTCCAGTATATAAAATTTAACGCAAAAATACTATAATACCCTTATGGCTACGCGGGCGAAAATATTGGTAATATCGCTTTTGGCTTTTGCATTGACTTATTGGACCGGCTTTTCATATTTAGGCACCGCGCTTGAAACTCCGGCTTACTATATTGCGAGTTTGATTTTTGAAAAGACGACGTCGCCGCAAGAATTGATTAAAAAATACGAAAAGGGCAACATAAAAATTCTGATAGTCCCCGGACATAACAAAGAAAGTTACGGGGCGCAATACCGCGGGGTCACGGAGGCGAGCCTAAATGCCGAATTGGGCAGTCAGCTCTTTGAATATTTCAGAAGCGACCCAAAATTTACCGCGTTCATTACAAATAAAAACACCGGGGAGTATAATGACTGGATTTCGGATTATTTAAAAAACCAAGAAACGGCAATCAACACTTTTAAAGAAAAGGTAAAATCAATTTTTAAAAACGCCGTGAAAATAGGGGCGATTAAAATAGAAACAAAAGTTTACCACAACCCCGCGGCTGATAATTCTTCAAAACTTCTTTATGGCATAAACAAGTGGGCAAATGATAGTGGTGTAGACATAGTTTTGCATCTGCATTTCAACGATTACCCCGGCAGAAAATACGACATGCCGGGCAAATACAACGGTTTTGCGATATATATTCCGGACGATCAACTTCCTAATCATCAGGCAAGTTTAGAGATTGCAAAATCAATAAGAAAAGAGCTCAAAAAAATCCAGACCGAGAGCAATTTTCCAAAAGAAAAAGATATTATCATAGAAGATCAGCAGTTAATAGCAATCGGCTCCAACGCCTCGCGCGACGGAGTTTCTATTTTGGTGGAATACGGATATATCTACGAACCTGAATTTTATGACAAAGAAATCCGCCCATACGCCCTGCGTGACGCGGCTCTCACAACATACCAAGGCGTCAAAAACTTTTTTGAGAAAAAGTCTGTCCGAAACTAAGTTTAGGACATTGTAAAAAGCAAGGGCGATGCAGGAATTTTTCTCCCCGCACCGCCCCATAGAAACTATCCGTGCAACCATCGTAGCGCTAGAAGTTTGCCTTAGCGCGCCGATTCTTCTCCTCGTGGCCTTCGATCATGCTATGGAGCCAGAGAACAAGAATCGCTGCAAAAGTAGCCAGATAAATACCGCTGCCAAGAAGCGGAACCCCGAGAGATTTCTCGCCAGCTATCATGTAGGCAGCGATGGTCATCTCTAAACCGCCATTAAACACCAGAAACAAATCGACCAAAAACCCACATGTCGCCACCGCGACAACCCATGAACCAAACATTGTTATGGTTTTCATAATCGGCACCTCCTGTTGTGAGTTTATCATAGAAATTATGATTTGTCAATAGCGCAAAAGCCTTATTTTATAAGGTATTTTTGAGTAGTTACACTTGGCGGTGGCACCGCCAAGTGGTTAGCGCAAAAAATGAAAAAGCCCCGTCCGCCAGCTGGCGGAGAGGCTGAATATGGTGGGAGCGGTCCCGCTTAGCAGGACAGCGTGCAGCCGAGCCGGAAAGGAGGCCGCCTTTCAATGAGTGGCGGTGGGGATTTGAACCCCAAGGCAGTTTTTACTGCCAACGACTCTTGAGCCACAGCCAAAACCGCTCCCATAAAACACAGACTACCATATAAATTAAATCCTTTCAATCGGCGGCTGCCTACTTTCCCCCAAAAGGAGTATCATCGGCAGTACAGCGTTTTACTTCTCTGTTCGGAATGGGAAGAGGTAGTTCCACCGCCTCAAGCCACCGAATGAAAAGATTCAATATTTTTTGTAATTCATAAGCGCATTTCCTAACAAGACGGATAAATCTTATCAGGTTTGTTTGATCTATTAGTACTCCACGGCTGAAATCCTTGCGGATCTTACACCTAGAGCCTATCAACCTCGTAGTCTTCAAGGGATCAGATTCCTAATCTTGGGGCATGCTTCGCGCTTAGATGCTTTCAGCGCTTATCACTTGGCGACTTAGCGACCCTGCGGTGCCCTTGGCAGGACAGCAGGTAAACCAGAGGTCACCTCCTTCCGGTCCTCTCGTACTAGGAAGAACCCCCCTCAAGAATCAACGAGTGCAGTAGATAGGAGACCAACCTGTCTCACGACGGTTTGAACCCAGCTCACGTACCTTTTTAATTGGCGAACAGCCAAACCCTTGGGAGCTCGTTTCTTTGTTATCTTGCGTTACCGCAAGTATCAGACTATTCCATCACCGTTTCTGTCTTTGTTACCAAAGAAGAAGTAGGTGCAAGCCGTGTTATACCCCCGCTTAGCGGGGCATATCTCATGTTGTAACTAAAATTACAACAATCAGTCGTTAGGGGAGATAAATAATTAGATCATTGATGCATAATTTTTGCGGCGATTTTTAGATCGTACATTAAATCGCGACAATGCATCCGCCAATCTCGCCATGCGAATCAAATCGACCTTGGTTTGAATATCTATATTCAAAATTTGTATAGCCAATTTAATTTGCTTTTGTTTAGCCAAAGAATACGGCGAAATAAAATTAAGTATAATTCTGAGTAATTTTTATTTCCAACCGAACTCTAAAACCAAACTTTTTCTCGCTGTGTTTTTCGATGGTAGCCATAATAGCCCCGTCACCATCAATCAAGCCAGCAAGATAGGCTCGACCAGCTTCATTACTTATCTTTCCCACGGCGTTAGCCTTCATGTGCGTGAATTGTATCACACCTGGGACCTGCGAGAAACTTCGCAGATCGCATGAATAGGCCTTCACCGTTTTGAGCTTGTTTATTACTCCGATGTTTCCATCGGAGAGAGAAGTTTTGTTTTCTCCACCCCCAGGATAAGATGAGCCGACATCGCTGTCGTATTTGTCTTCTATTACTAGAAGGATCGGACTATATCTTCACCCTGCTCCGCCGGCTGGCGGATGCTGGGGTTGGCGTCTTAGCCGCGCATTATGTCTGCGCCGCTCTCTCCGATGTACATCGGAGAAGTCTCTACGGGGTCAATCCACTCAAAATTTTGGAATCAAGCCTTGATACTTGACAAATTAATTGTATATGCTAAACTCCCTTAAGGAGGGTGAGAAATGAAAAAAATTATTTTTGTGTTAACTTCGGTTTGTCTCAACACACATTGGTCTAAACCTAATTATTCGCTTGATCCAGTCGGTCCATTTTTTCATGAAAAGGCCGCAAAAAAATGGGTTAAGAAATTCAAGGCGTTCTGTCGTAGTCACAATGAAATTGAGTATGTCTATTGTAAAATAACTGAGTTGAATACGAGAGCCAAACGAGCTCCAAAATCATTCCTCACTAATTTTCTTAGCGAATATGGCTCTTAACACATTTCTGTTCTATCTATCATGACCGTTAGCATGCGGTCATTTTTTTATTCTATTTTTCCAAAATTTTGAGTAGACGACTTCCCACGGTATTGTCCAAATAAATTTCCTATCATTTATTTTTTGGAGTCCACCGTTATAAGCCAAATTTTTATTCGGGCAAATTTAATTGCCCCAGGAATGAAATTACTTTCATTGCGCCCCGATTTGAGGTGCCGAACTCCGTCGTCGATATGGACTCTTGGACGGAACTAGCCTGTTATCCCCGGAGTAGCTTTTATCCGTTAATCTTCCGTGGCATCGAGTGCCAACGGTCGGTTCACTATGTTCTGCTTTCGCATCTGGTCGTCATGTCCGACTTCCAGTCAAGCCAGCTTATGCCATTGCACGACTAGCGCGGTGTCCATCCGCGCCTAGCTGACCTTAATAAACGCCTCCGTTACTTTTTAGGAGGCTTGCGCCCCACACAAACTGCCCAGCAGCTACTGTCCCCATCCGGTTTTGCCGGACAGGTTAGATTTTACATTTTTAAAAATGGGTATTTCATTGGCGGCTCCACGCCTCCCGAGAGAAACGCTTCAAAGCCTCCCCACTACGCTACGTATTAAAAACATAAAGCCAATAACAACTTACAGTAAAGCTTCCGGGGTCTTTTCGTCTAACTGCACTTAACCGGCATCTTCACCGGTATCGCATTTTCACCGAGTAAATCCCCGAG
>MFIM01000013.1:0-857 GCA_001780725.1 Candidatus Giovannonibacteria bacterium RIFCSPLOWO2_02_FULL_45_28
AGCACTTGCCTGTAGGAAGATTGATATCTCCCGAGAATGTTGAGGTTGCAGTTCCCAAAGCCGCAAAGACTCCTCCGGAGAGTATGAGTCCCGAAGACTCAATGACTCCTGCGGTTGTGGTGGCTTTGCCGACTCCCAGTCCTCCTGTAAGGTATTCGTTTCCTGCGATGGAGAGAGTGTAAGAAGGAGAAGTGGTGCCTATGCCAATGAGTCCGAAAGGAGAAGAAGTTGAAGAGATGGTAAAGACGGGAGTGTTGGAAGTTGAGGTGGCAATGCTCCAGGCGTTGATTGCGAGATTGGGAATGGTTGAAGTTGAAGAGACTCTGTAGTCAAGTTGTCCTCCGGAGAGAGTTACTGTGGATGAAGCAAAGAGGGTTCCCAAGTATGGAGAAGAAGAAGCATTGAAGGTGTAGGCGTTGGTGGACTGGACAATAGCCAAGGGGCCGTTGGCTGTTGCGGAGCTGAGGCAGTTGGCGCAGGAGACTGCTCCGTCAGTGTATGAAAGAGGAGAGCTGAATGTTGTGGTTGCTACCCAGATTGGTTTGCCGCTTTGGAGGGAGAGGATGAAGCCGTCGGTTGATGAGGCAAAGGTGGAGAGTTTGGCAATTCCAGAAGCGTAGAGCATGTCTCCGGGGGTGTAGGAAGCGATGCCGGTTCCTCCGTTTGCAACAGTAAGAGCGTTGTCCAATAGAAGTGTGTTGATGTGGGCGGTGGAGGAAGCTGTAAGGGTTCCGAAGTATGGAGAAGAAGAAGCATTGAAGAAGTGGACTGTGCCTGCCGATGTGATTGCCAATGGACCGTTGGCGGAGAAAGTTTGTGTTGCTCCAGTAAGTCCGTTAAGAGATGTAATGGCGCTC
>MFIM01000013.1:885-1501 GCA_001780725.1 Candidatus Giovannonibacteria bacterium RIFCSPLOWO2_02_FULL_45_28
TGATGTCTCCATTGAATGTTGAGGTTGCAGTTCCCAAAGCAGCAAAGACTCCACCGGAGAGTATGAGTCCCGAAGACTCAATGGCTCCTGCGGTTGTGGTGGCTTTGCCGACTCCAAGTCCTCCTGTAAGGTATTCGTTTCCAGCAATTGAGAGGGTGTAAGAAGGAGAAGAGGTGCCTATGCCTATCAGTCCGAAAGGAGAAGAAGTGGAAGAGATGGTAAAGACGGGAGTGTTGGAAGTTGAGGTGGCAATGCTCCAGGCGTTGATTGCGAGATTGGGAATGGTTGAGGTTGAGGAGATTCTGTAATCAAGTTGTCCTCCGGAGAGAGTTACGGTGGATGAAGCAAAGAGGGTTCCCAAGTATGGAGAGGATGAAGCATTGAAGGTGTAGGCGTTGGTGGACTGGACAATGTCTAATGGGCCGTTGGCTGTTGCGGAGCTGAGGCAGTTGGCGCAGGAGACTGCTCCGTCAGTGTATGAAAGAGGAGAGCTGAATGTTGTGGTGGCTGCCCAGATTGGTTTGCCGCTTTGGAGGGAGAGGATGAAGCCGTCGGTTGATGAGGCAAAGGTGGAGAGTTTGGCAATTCCCGAAGCGTAGAGCATGTCTCCGGGGGT
>MFIM01000013.1:1513-4910 GCA_001780725.1 Candidatus Giovannonibacteria bacterium RIFCSPLOWO2_02_FULL_45_28
CTCCGTTTGCAACAGTGAGAGCATTGTCCAATAGAAGCGTGTTGATGTGGGCGGTGGAGGAAGCTGTAAGGGTTCCGAAGTATGGGGAAGAAGAAGCATTGAAGGTGTAAGAGGAGCCGCTGAAGGTTATGGCAAGCGGTCCATTGGCTGTTGCTGTGTTTAAACAATTTGTGCAAGTAAGCCCATCAGCCAAAGTCCAAGCTAAAGGAGATGTGGTAGTGGCAGAGATGACTTGCCCACCGTTGCCAGCAAGAAGTCCTCCGAGAGTTGTTGAACCGGTTCCTCCGTTGGCGGCAGTGAGGGCGGTACTAAAAGTAACTGCGCCGGATACAGAGAGAGATGAAGAAGCGGAGAGAGGTCCAGAGATGTTGAAGTTTGAACTTATTGATGAAGAAGCGGATGAAATGAATCCCCCTCCGAATTTCCATAAATTATTCGCGTCCAGCGTGGTAGTTAGAGCTCCGGAAGTATTGTATATGTCAATAATGTTGGCGAGTTGTCCTGATTTTGGAGCGATAGCTAGAGTGGTCGTGGCAATGTCGTCAGAGCTGATGGAAAGTTTTGCGTACGGAGTGGAAGACGCTATCCCAACACGGTTTGTTGAAGTGGAAACTCTGATAAATCCTCCGTCGGTATTTATAAAGGTCCAGTTTACATCCGATCCTGCGCCGGACGACACCGATGCCCACGTAAGATTTCCGGACCCGTCAGTTTTCAAAAAGTTCCCATTTTCAATAGTATCCGGCCATGTGTAAGTGTTGCCGTTGAATTTGGTGGTTCCAGTAGCAATAAGATTTGCCAAAGACAAATCGCCGGAAAATAGCGAGTCACCGTGAACCGCAAAAAGTTTTGAAGGAGTAGTAGTACCCAAACCGACACGGCCGGAAGAAAGAACTGTGAGTCCGGAATCTCCAGCCGCTTGAAAATATTGCGAGGCAGTAAGCGAAGTGGTGGAAGCGGAGGTCCATGTTGTGTTTCCGTAAAACGTCGCCGCGCCAGTAACTTGAAAAGTTGAAGAGGCAAATAACCCGCCGATATTATTTACGGAAAATAAATTCGTACCGCTGGAATTTTGAATTTGAAAAAGATTTGCTACTTGGTTTAGCGCCGCACGCAAAGAAAGCAAAAGCGCATTCGTTGAAGTCGCTTCTATGGTTACAACAGAATTTCCGATTGGAGTTGTGGTGCCGAAAGAAGACGGTGTTGTACTGCCGCTTACAGCCGCGGCGAGCTGCGCGAAGGAAGACGCGGCAATTCTCTGCCGCGGAGAAAGCGTTTGCGAAGAATTATTATCGGAAGAAACTTCTACCTGCAAATAAACATCCCTTGATGTGTTGAAATTAAAATCCAAAAGATCCGGGTAGCCATTTGCAACGTCTCCGATATTAACGTTAAAAACTCCCTGATGGACAGTTGCAGTTGTTGTCGCAGGAACAGCTATTGGCCAAAGCCTGTTACCGGAACCTACGGTGGCATTATCCCAAATTGAAAATTTAAAATAAAAAGTCGCACTAGTGCCGCTCGTGGGCAAAAGATTTCCGGACGCGTTACTTAATCTTCCCTGATAACTTATAATAGTTGGAACGCCGAGAGCTGCTTTAGAAATATTGGATGCAAAAAAAATAAAAACAAACGCAACCGCGAGCAACACAAAAACACGCACAAACTCCCCCTTTTTCGTGCTAAGGTTCATAGCTTTATTATCGCACAAAAATAACCCCGCCCAAGGCGGGGTTATCCACAGATATATTCAATGACTACATTTTTCGGCTATCCTGTAATTTTTTCACAATTATGCTATGGTAATTTAAAGATTTCAGCATAATTTTATTAAAGTTTATTAAGGTTTTATAATTTTTCGGAGAGGGCGAGATTCGAACTCGCGGTGCCTTTCGGCACACTCGCTTTCCAAGCGAGCGCACTAGACCACTATGCGACCTCTCCATTATTCAATTATTGTACCCCTAAAATCTTTTCCGGCAAGCAATCTATCAAAATTTTTAAGGTCGGTTCCTTTAATAATGATTGCCTTAAGCTCCGTGCCGTAAGCTAACCGCGCGCCGATTGGGTCCACCGGAGAATGCGCGCCGGGAATCCATTTTGCAGGAATTAATTTTCTGTATTCTTTCCACGAAAGTTTTTTTATCGGGCGCGCGGATTTATCTTTTTTTGGATCCTTTGTATAAACGAATGCCGGGCTGCCGGCAATAATTGCTTCTTTAATTCCACAATCCGCCGCGAGCCGGAGCGCGATGTAATCGGTGGACCATCCCGGCCGCCATCCGGAAGCAATGGTAACAGGGTACCGCATTTTTTTTGAAACCTTTGAATGCGAGTCAATTACCACAGGATCGGCTTCTTTCCAAAAAATCGTCCGCAGAAGATGGGCATTAAGCCGCGTCGCATGAATTCCAATCCAATCCTTGTCTCCGTAGCTTAAAGAGATAACGGCGTTCGCCGCTTTTTGATAATCCCGCGCGACGGATCCCCCGCCCGCCACAATCACAAATCTTTTTCCGCGCCCAATCCATTTCAAAATAAATTTCCTAAATTCTTTTAAAAACGCGGCGTTAATTTTTTTATCCGGATGGATTATTGACCCGCCCAAAGCCACAATCACAACCCCCCCGAAGCTATATTTCTCGTTCATAAAAAATCCCAATCATCATTATTAAAAGCCCCGAAATAGCCAGAACTTCGGCGGTGAGCACTATGCCGAAAGAATAAAACGCGAAAACTGAAAATGTAAAAGCGGAAATCGCCGCAAGCCCCAGCACAAACGTCCCCATTGCAAGCCACAACGCGCGGTTTCGCAAAAATGGATCTTCCAACCGCAGACTCTGGATGCCGAATACTAAAGCAAAAAACAATCCGCTAAACCCGCCGACCAGTCCTATTAAAAAGCGTACCCACTGCGCTCCGCCATGGCTAAAAGCAATTAGTCTGTAGGTATTCCAACCCGCCTCCCATACTCTAGCCGAATCAAAAGCTTGCACACTAATCACAAACA
This sequence comes from Candidatus Giovannonibacteria bacterium RIFCSPLOWO2_02_FULL_45_28, assembly GCA_001780725.1. Taxonomy (GTDB): domain Bacteria; phylum Patescibacteriota; class Minisyncoccia; order UBA11713; family 2-01-FULL-45-33; genus GWA1-44-25. Next base: position 4,524 of record MFIM01000013.1, read on the forward strand.
CAACAATGCCTGTCGCCACCAAAACTGACTGCAGCGGCAACAAAAACTTCTTCCAGCCGATCAGAGCAAATAAAATTTTTGTAAAATAAGAAAGCGCCAAATAAAGAATAAGGTGGCCAATCACGAAAAAGAGCTGTACGGTTCTTAAATTATTGTGGAAAATAACCGGAAGCGCCAGAAAGAAAAAGAATATCGCAAAAAGCAAATAAAAATAAAAGAAATCTTTGACCAAAACGCTTGGTTTTTGCTTATGCGACCGCCGCAGACGCAAAACAGCAATAAAACACGCAACAGTATTGAACACGTCAAATAATGAAGAAATATATATATTCATAAAATATTTAGGCACTCATTGCTCTTAATGCTTTAATTCTCTCTTCTATCGGC
>MFIM01000013.1:4932-16331 GCA_001780725.1 Candidatus Giovannonibacteria bacterium RIFCSPLOWO2_02_FULL_45_28
TAGTAGAAACTGCGTGAGCAACTGGTATAGGCACTTTGGAAATTTTCTCAAGCGCGCGCGCAAGTCCCTCCGGATAGCGCGTTAAAAGCGCGCCAGACGCATCCGCCAAAAATTCGCGTTTTCTAGAAATAGCCAGCTGCATCAGGGTTGCGGCGATCGGCGCAAGAATAGAAAGCGCAATGCCGATTAAAATTAAAGCCCCTCCACCATTCCTGTCTTCGTTTCTCCTAAAACCCCCGAACCACATACTCCGCATAAAAAAATCGGCGAGCAAGGAAATGAATCCGGCTAAAATCACCGCGGCGGTGTTTAAAAACATATCGCGGTTTCCGATGTGCGAGAGTTCGTGCGACAAAACACCCTCCAGTTCCGCGCGGTCTAAAATTTCCAAAATTCCTGCGGTTACAGCCACAACAGCATGCTTCGGATCCCGTCCAGTTGCAAAAGCGTTCGGCGCCCTGTCAGCCACCAAATAAAGTCTTGGCATCGGAAGCCCGGCTGTAATTGTAAGATTTTCCACGATGTTATAAAGCTCCGGCGCGTCTTTTTTTTGGAGCTCCCTCGCGCGAACCATTGCCAAAACAATTTTGTCAGAATACCAATAAGAAATTATACTCATTAAAGAACTGAAAATAACCGCGAAAAATAAAATGGAGGCGTTGCCGTAAATTTGTGAAAATATCCACCCCAACCAGATAACAACGATTAAAAAAACGCTGAAAAGCGCCCACGTTTTACGGATATTAGAATCTCTGTGTGTGTATATAGTCATAAGTTTATTTTGATCTTCTTAAATAAACAACAAAAAATACTATCAGCGCGGCGAGTAAAAAATAAAAAATAAAAATAACAAGATTAAATGAAAAATCCACTAAACTTTTCCAGGCGGCGGCTTCGGTAAGATTTTCTGCGTTAAAACGCAAAGAACCATAATGCAAAAAAGCTAAAACAGAAATTATCAGAAACATGTTAAACAGCGCCAAAAACCTTACAAACCGCGCGAACATCAAAATTGAACCTTAACCGGCTGTTTTTCGGCTTCAGACTCAACTCCAAAAAATTCCAGTTTGGAAAATCCGAACGAGGGCGCGATTAGGTTTGTGGGGAAAGTATCAACTTTTGTATTTAGCTCCATAATGTTGCCGTTGTAAAAACGCCGCGCGGCCTGGATTTTATTTTCAGTATCGGCAAGCTCCATCTGCAAATCCAAAAAATTGGCGTTCGCTTTAAGCTCCGGATAATTTTCCGCCACCGCGAACAAAGTTTTGAGGTTCATGGAAAGCGCGTCTTCAGCTTTTGCCTTTTCATTAAGCGATCCACTTCCGGAGATCGCTCGCGCGCGCGCCTCCGTTACCTTTTCGAAAACCACACGTTCGTGCTGCATATATCCCTTCACCGTCTCCACCACATTGGGGATAAGATCGTACCGTCGCTTGAGTTGAATATCTATGTCAGACAAGGCTTCTTTGGCACGATAACCCAAAGTTACAAGCCGGTTATAAGCCAAGATAATCCAGAGAATAACCAGGGCAACAACGCCCAAAATTACATATAAAACATTCATTAGTCAGATTATAGCACAAAATCAATAGTCCATGTGGCCGCCGCCCATGCCACCGCCGGCAGGAGGCTCTTTTTTCTCCGGAATTTCGGTTATGGCGGCGCCGACGGTGAGATAGTTTGCGGCTACGGAAACGGCGTTTTGAAAAGCAATTTTCACAACCTTCAGCGGGTCAATAATGCCGGCTTCTTTGAGATCGCCGATTTTATTTGTTATGGCATTGAATCCGAGCCACTGATTTCCTGCTCGACCGGCAGACTGGTTGTTTGCCTTTTGCGTTTTTAAATCACTAACGACTTTCCCGGCGTTCTCCCCGCTATTTTGCACAATGGCGGAAACCGGAGCTTCCAGCGCGCGGCTTAAAATTTCCCAAGCGGCTTTTACCACCAGCGAAGCCGAATCTTTTTTGGAACCCAAATCCAAATTCACATTAAAGAGCGCGATGCCTCCTCCCGGAACAATCCCCTCTTCCATCGCCGCGCGAGTTGCGGCAACAGCGTCTTCAACCCGCTGTTTCAATTCCTTTTGCGCCGATTCGGTTGGAGCGCCAACTTTGATTACGGCTACTCCGCCTGAAAGTTTGCCGACCCGTTCCTGCAAATTTTTCTTTTCGTAATCCGAATCCGTTTTTTTGATTTGATTGCGGATTTGCGCAACTCTGTCTTCTATCGCTTTTTTATTGCCTTTTCCGCCTACGATCGTTGTATTGTCCTTGTCAGCAACAACGCGATGCGCATGGCCCAAATGGTTCGCATCGGTATTTTCCAATTTCCTTCCGAGTTCTTCCGAGATAAATTCCGCACCCGTGACAACCGCGATATCCTGTAGCATATCTTTGCGGCGATCCCCAAAACCAGGCGCTTTGACTGCTAAAACATTAAGCACTCCGCGGAGCTTATTTACAACCAACGCCGCGAGCGCCTCGCCCTCAATTTCGTCGGCTATCAAAACCAGTTCTTTTTTGCCTGTAGCCAAAACTTTCTCCAACAGTTTCAAAATGTCCTGAATGGAAGATATTTTTTTATCCGTCACCAAAATATAAGGGTCTTCCAACTCCGCCGTCATCTTTTCCTGATTGGAAATCATGTACGGCGAGATATAGCCGCGGTCAAATTGCAGACCTTCAACCATTTCGTGCGAATTCCCTACCGTGTTTGAGTCCTCAATCGTCACAACGCCGTCCCGCCCGACTTTGGACATTACTTCGGCAAGAAGCTTGCCGATCTCGGCGTCTTTCGCGGAAAGCGTCGCAACCTCCTGCAATTTTTTATTGTCGGAAACATCTTCTTTTTGGGCCTCCAGCGCTTTGACCACCGCCTCGCTTCCTTTTTTAAGCTCTTCCGCGAGCTGTATCACGTTAAAACCTTTTTCATGTATGGCGCGCTCGCCTTCTTCTATAATGGCGTGCGCCAAAACCACCGCCGTGGTTGTCCCGTCGCCCACGCGGTCGTTTGTTTTGTCGGCGGCTTGCTTGATAAATTCGGCCCCGAGATTTTCCCATTTATCCTGAAGCTCAATTTCTTTGGCAACCGTAACGCCGTCAAAAGTCACCTGCGGCGCGCCGTAGCTCTTTTCTATAACCACCGCTCTTCCGCGCGGGCCCAAAGTCATCCGCACGGCGTCGGCCAATTTGTCTATGCCCTTTTTTATGGCCCCTCGTGCTGATTCATTAAATAAAATTTGTTTCGCTGACATAATATTTAGAAATTAGAAATTGATAATTAAACATTGCGATTATTCTATAATCGCTAGAATATCCTCTTCTTTGGCTATTAAATATTCTTTATCGTCCCCGCCTGCCGGCGAGGCAGGAATTTTAATTTCCGTCGGCCCGTATTTGGAAAACAAAACCTTATCGCCGGCTTTCACCGGAAGCGGTTGCAATTTTCCATTTTCCAACACCTTGCCCTCGCCAACAGCAACGACCTTGCCCTCCTGCGGTTTTTCCTTATCAGCGGTATCCGGTATCAAAATCCCGCCCTTTGACTGCTTGGCCTTTTCCTCGTCGGAAAGCAGCTCAATAAGAACGCGATCGCCTAGTGGTTTGATATTCATATTCGTAGCAATTAAAAATTGATAATTAATAATTTGAAATTCCTCGCTTAGCGATGTTGGCACTCCTGACCTCCGAGTGCTAATGGGTATATTATCAAAACGCTGGGCAACCAGTCAAGGTAACAGGTCAAATTAATTTTTGAAAATTACTGGGGAAAGTTCGCGGGCGCGATCGGCAAAAAAAGATTTTAATTCCCCGATTTCCACCCGCTTTATCATGCGCGGCAATGCCTCAATGCGCCGCACCTTAACAAATTCTCCGCCCAAAAATATATCGCCGATCTTCATATCAAATTTTGTTTCTGCATCCTTGCGCACGTCCACCAAAGAAGTATTTTGTAAAATAAAATACAGATCAACAAAATCTTTTGGATCAAAACGATCAAGCATCGCCATCAATTTATTCGCGGAAATATCACGCAAACTGTCTATTCTTATTCCATCTCTCACTCTCATGCCCGGTTCCTCGAGTTGTTTAAAGGGATATTTGGTAAATTCCACCTTCAATTCTTCCTCTCCAATTTTAAAAAAGAATTGATTGCGGTCATATAGCCTCTCAAACAGCACTTCATGCGCCCCCACATTATCTTTTAATCTCTCCGCAAATTCTTTTAAAAAAATAATGTCAGGATCATTTTGAACAAAAAAATCCAAATCATCGGAAACACGATGATTAAGATAGTATGCCGCAAGAGCGGTTCCGCCCGTCAAATAAAACTGTGAAAGGCGATCTTCGGCGGCAACGTTCATAATCACCTTCTTCTGATTTGAAGTTAAAACGGCTTGTTCCATAAAAGAAGTTCAAAAAAGACCCGGCGATCTTCCGGTATGCGCAGCCGCGGAAGATATTGTTTTAGTGCTTCGCGATCAATTTTCTCTCCGTCAAGCCCATAGTTAATAAGCCGCTCCAGATGCCAAATCGGATCTGCCCTTTTTTGTTTTTCGTACGCCTTTTTATCGTAATCCCAATTATGCATGCCGTTATTGTAGCATAACAGCGCGCTCTTGCACAGATCAAAATCCTGTCGGCCACCACAACGGCTTTACTGCTTCAAAAACATTGGCGAGTCCGGACGAGCTTGGAGCAAGAACAAAAGTTGGCACGGTGTAAATCATTGGGAATCCACTAGCCCTTCCTGAACCGTCGCTTCTCAAACTTAACCAATCAAAATTGATAATAAGCGAGACTACGCGGGGTGTTGTTTCGGCTCGGATTTGAATTTCCCGAGAAGAACTTGCTGGAACTGTGTAGTTAAGACCGGCAACGAAATTATAATTTGTAACTGGAAGCGAAAAGCCGGAAATCGGGCCGCCGATAGTAGCACCGCCCGCATCCATTACTCTAATGTTGCTCAAAGCTCCTGAGACAGTTTGATTGGAATTCCATTTTGTTGCAAGAGTATTGAGCATTACCGAAGAGCTTGAAGGATTGGTTAATTGTATTTTGGCAATTATCTGATCTGCCGCGGAGACTGCATCAACATTCGTGCTCCCAAGAGATGCGCTCAAAGCCGGAGCCTCCACAATACTAAACGGCGCATCAGATTCGCCTTTGGCCAGAACCTTTGAAGAGTCAAAATAAGTTGCGTCCTTAGACATTAGGTACGCGCGGACTTTATAAGTGCCTGCGGGATATTTCGGATTTATAACCCATGCATAACTTGATTGGGACGAAAGATAATTTAATGTCTGTCCGCCAATACCGTAGCCACCAACCACAGGATCAATCATAACATCGCTACTGCCAGGGGCTGGAGGGGTTGATTTAACAGGCGTTGATCCCTGCGGTATCAAATAAAGCTCTACATTGTAAATTTGATCACTCGGCATTTTCCACTGAACATAGTAAATGGGGGTTTGTGTCGTATAATCTCCAGTGTTCCACATCTCCCCCCCATTCGGAGAAAGAACGGTGATGGAAGGAGCAACCTTTGGAATAATGGTGACCCATACTGTGTCGGATTTACGATTTGATTGATTGACACCCTCTGCCTGTACGCGATTATTGTCGACGCAATCGAGGAGAAATTCGTTTTTACTATTCGAACCAATTTTAGTATTTGTAATAACTAACGAGCCATTAAGAGGCCGTGTTAAAGCGCCCCAATTGTAATAACTAGTATCGCCAGATCCGCCGGAGCCGCAATTGGTGGCGTTCGCTGACGTCCACGTTATAGTCAGCGGGTCCCCCTCTTGAATAGTAATCGGCCCATCCGAACCATTCGCTTTTATATCGACTGCGACGTCTCCGGTTTTTTGCGCCACAATACTAAACGGCGCGTTGCTTTGGTCTGAAGCGTTTGTGGTCGTGTCAGTAATCTGCAAAAGATATTGTCCGCTGGGAATTGCGTAGCCGTTAATGTCTTTTCCAACAGTCCAGTTAAAATATCCTCCGCTTGCCGGAGCCTTTCCTAAAGTAAAACTTTGAACTGCATAAAGCGGGCATGGCTCCGTCGTACAGGGTTTGGAATATCCAATCAGAGAAATAGAAACGTAGGACGATGACGATGGCGCTGACCAGCGGATGGTTTGGATTGTGCCAATTTGCCAGCTCTCTCCTCCATTCGGAGAAAGAACGGTGATGGAGGGAGTTACAGCAGAAACAATGCTAAATGCAGAATCGCTTTTATCCTCCGCTACAAACTGCAGTCTCCCATCGGCATCAGTTTTTGCGATTTGAATTTTTATTTTGTAATCACCGGTGGCAATTGTAGATGGTACCCCCCAACGAAATGGCGGGCTGATTTGAGCATACCCATTTGAAATCGAGATATCGGCTGCGCCAGAAATCGGGCTCGCAAATATTCCTATGTAATAATTGCTTGGCGCTGACCAAACTGTGTCATAGCTCTGACCCTGGACCCATCTTTCCCCCCCGTTCGGAGAAACAACAGTGATGGAGGGGGTTTGAGTAGAAATTACATTAACTTTCGCGGTTGCGGTAAGAACGTTGCCGGATGATTCGGTGTAAATCGCTTTTATTTCTGCGCTGCCCGCAGAAACGCCGGTGATAATTTCTGTGGTGGAATCTTTAGAACTGACTGATGCGATAGCAGGATTGCTGGAAACCCATTTTGCGCTAACCGGATAAGCCGCGGGCATCACTTGAATACAAGCAAAACCCGGCGGGCAAGAGGGCATGGGCGGCTGATAAAAGGCCCGGATTTCAGCGCTCTGGCCCGCCCGAATGCTTAAATCATTTGGCGAAAGATAGAGCGAGCCTTGAGAAATTACAGTACCGCCCACATTAACACTAATGCTTGTTTTTGCCGAACTTTCATGATCATCTGTCACATAGAAAATGGGAGTATAAACGCCTTCGTTGAAATAGGTATGTGTGAAAGTCGCTGTTTGTTTAACCTGTTCGGATGCAGAAGGCATCCGAAATTCCATGACAGAAAAACTTGCTTCGTCTCCCCAAACAACATTGTAAGAAAGCGGGCCGTTTTCAGGGTCGCGGGCAGTTACAGTCCAAGTTCCTGATTGGCCTGTATTAAGAGTTGTTGGGCCGGAAACTCCACTGATAACAGGCGAGAGATTTGAAGAGCGAGGAGGAATTGGGGTAGGAGGAACCGGAGTTGGAAAACCGCAATTTGCCCTTACCCTTTCTCTTGTCCTTGAGCCAACCACGCCGTAGCCCGTAGTATCAGGAGAGCCGGAAGAAACTACTCCCTGTTGGGCTTGCCAGCGTTTTACGGCTTGTTCGGTTAAGGGGCCATAGAAACCGGTAATTGTCCTTTCCGGATAAACGGTTTGGTCTTGAGCTAGAAATTTTTGAAGCTGGGAAACCTGTCCTTCGGTATCGGAATCGTTGAGCCCGAGATAAAGATTGTATGTGAAAGTTGGGCAAAATGCGGCTGTTCCGTCTCCGCCCATCGTCGGCAATCCGCGAAGAGAGTTATTAACATTGCCGACAACCGTCTGGTCGGCTCCGAACGATTGGAGTAGGCTCAAAATCGCCTGAATTTGGCTCTCCGTAAGAGCCGCGCTGGCTATGGAGGGGGTAGCAATAAATACACCTGAAATAAGGCCGAAATAAATCAGACCCGCAAAAGCTAGTTTTATGTTTTTCATATGATTTGATTATATCCCTTCGTTAGATTTATGTACGGCACATATGCACACACAACCTACCCTGCCGCCGGAGGCATTTTTTCGCGTTTCAGAAGATAACTATAAGCTGCTAAAGCGGCTTTGACGGCGTCTCCTGCGGAGATATTGTTTTGCTTATATGGATCATCTGTGATATCGCCGGCGGCGAAAATTCCCGGATGCGAAGTTGAGGCGTGCCGCGGATCAATTTTTATCTGTCCCCATTGGTCAAGTTCAACCAAATCTTTGACTAACTCCGAGTTGGGCTGTGAGCCAATTTCAACAAAAACACCATCCACAACCAATGTTTTTTCTTCTCCGGTTTTTATATTTTTATATTTTAATCCTGTAACAAACTTGTCCCCCGAAATCTCCAGCGTCTCGGCATTTAAAATTATTTCTTTAAGTTTCGGATTTTTTTTAATCTCTTCCTGCTCTACCGGATCGCCTTTTAAAGCGTCTCCGCGATGAATAAGATAAATTTCCGAAGCGTATGGGAATAAATCAACTACCGCCTCCAAACCGGCGTTCCCTCCGCCGATCACCGCAACCTTCTTCCCGGAAAATAAAGGCGCATCGCAAGTTGAGCAATATGCAACGCCTTTTCCTGAAAACTTATCTTCGCCGGGAACACCCAACTTTCTCCTACGCGCTCCAATAGCCAAAATTAGAGTTTTACCCTCATAAACATTGCCTTGCTCTGTCTTTACATCAAAATCGCAGATTCTGTCAGAAGTAGAACCCGCCTTGCCGTCGGGCAGGCATTTGACGCTTTTTATTTCCGCAACTTTCTCCGGCATTTTAATCTCCACGGCGTCCTGAAAGGCGCGCACATGAGCTTCAAGTTTTTGCGCGAGATCAAATCCCGATATATGCTGCTCGCCTATCCAATTTTGGATGTCGTCAGAAACGACTGACTGCCCGCCGAAAGAATCGGTGATAAGCAAAGTTTTCATTTTTTTTCTTGCCGCGTAGATCGCCGCCGCCGCTCCGGCCGGCCCTCCGCCGATAATTAATGTGTCGTAAAGCATGTTAGTCCGGCACTATTTCCGGGCCGGTATTTTTATATTTTTTAATATAATTCTTAATTGCGTTTTCATCAAACGAACCGTCCACAGCCAAATCAAATTTATAAATTCTGCCCCAGCTCACCACCGCAATGTCTTTGTCGTTTGCCTCGCGCGGAGTCAAAATCACTTTATTGCGATAGCTTTTTGCCAGACTTATTAGTTTTTCTGTCGCAATAGTCGGAATTGAAGGCTTATATGAAATCCAAACCCCCCCGTGCTCCAAATTGTGTACCAGTTGTCCATCAGAAAGCGCCTTATCATATACTCCCCATTCGGCTTCTTTGGCGTAATGCGATCCGGAAGACGGCGGGCTAGTATGGTATTCTACCTTCGTACCGTCCGGCACATGGTCTCTGCCTTCTATCGGATAAATTTCTCCCATTTCCGGAATTTTAACAGTTCCCGAAAGCGCGCGGTAACCGAAATAACCGGCTCCGCCAATTATCAAAATCGCCGCAGACCAAATAGCCCACGATTTAATCTGTTTTTGGCGCGCGCCTCCAGTGATTTCTCTCTTTTTTTCTTCGCGGCGAAGCGCGCGTCGCTCTTTTTTGGTAAGTTCCATTTTATTTTTTATGGTAAAGCGAAATTAAGGAATTTTTACGGTTGGCTTCTTTTAGTAAAAATTACTTAATTTTGCCTGTTAACTCTTCCTCAATAATTTTCTGAAACACTGAAAACGGCTGGGCGCCGGGAACCAGTATGCCGTTCACGAAAGTTGCAGGCGTGCCGTTCACACCAAAAGTTTTTCCTTCCGCAGTCGCGTCCTCAACCGCTTTACGATATTTGCCGGAATCAAAGCAGGAATTAAAAGCCGTTTCGTTAAACCCTAATGTTTTTGCGAAGCTTTTTAAATTTTTGTCGGCAAACGCGCCATCATTTTCGCCATTTTGATGATTAAACAAATAATCATGATATTCCCAAAATTTTCCCTGTTCACCGGCACATCTCGCTGCCTCCGCGGCTTTAAAGGACTCTTCACCCAAAAAAGCAAAATCGCGCCACACAAAAGCGGCTTTGCCTTCTTTGATGTAAGTTTCTTTCAGTTGCCGCCCCGTTGTGCTGAAAAACCTTCCGCAAAACGGGCATTGAAAGTCGCCGTACTCTATCAAAACGACTTCGGCTGCCGGGTTTCCCAAAACAAAATCGCCCTCGCGGATTTTTAATGAATCGCCTCGCTCCTCAACACTCGGTGTTTTTGGGGATTCAACACCGAGTGTTTTCCCGTTCGGCGATGGGGGCAATCGGCTATAAAGCAAAGCGCCCGCTACAATAACCCCGGCTAAAATAATTGATGATGGAATAAGTAGTTTGTTATCCATTCCTGAATTGTACTAAAACCGCCCTCAAAACGCAATGCTGAGGCTACGGAATAAATAAACGGGGTAAAAACTTCTCTATATTTTAAATCGCGCTCATCATTATCCTCGGACGATGAACAGCCCGGATCCGGATTTACGGGATTTATTGAAGAGTAATCTATCTTTTCGTCAAAATCGTTATCAATGCCGTCAGAGCACTGGTTTCTTTCATCGTTATCCGCAGGAGAAGAACATCCGACATCGGTCGGGTAGTCTATGAACAAGTCCCCGTCATTATCCAAACCGTCATCGCATTGAACAGAGGAGTTTCGTTCGTCGTCATCTGTTGATGAATAGCATCCTGGATCGTTAGGAAAATCTATAAAAGTGTCAGAGTCATTATCAAAACCATCGGAGCATTGATAAGCCGTGCAGGCGGTTGTGTCATAAAGGCAAGTTGTTGCTGGCGGTGTAGTACAACTAAGCGGTCCCCCTTTAAAACCAAGAGACGCGCAAGTAGCGCCTCTTAAATCGGAACCGTCGCACTGTTCATCTCCTTCAGCCACTCCATTCCCGCAAATAGGTGTAGGATTGACGCAAGCCGTTCCGCTTCCCAAAACTCCGTAACTTAATCCTTTAAAGTGAACCCAGCCGACCACGTCGGCTCCCCAAGCCCAACCATCCCAATCACAACCAGATACGGAAACGCCGTAAGGGTCGCCGTTTACGGCCGTGCCCCTAAGATGAATCCAGCCGTCCCATCCACCTGCCTGCGGATGTCCGACGGGCGTACGAGCCCTTGCCCATCCGGAGACTTCTCCGGTGGCCAAACTAAGTTGTGCTTGGCAATCAGGGTCAGTTTGGCATCCGGAAGTTTCGTTAAAACTTATCCAACCAACCTGATCTGACCATGCATAGCCGGACATAATACCGCCTGAATCCGCATTTACGCCGTAATCTACCGAACCCCCTTGATTCGTAGAATTAAAACTCTGCCATCCCACCGTTCCTGACCACGCCCACCCGGAAAGATTATAACTTGACGGCGCTGAAGAAGCTATGGAAAAAGCAATAATGAAATCGTCGGCATTAACATTCCCAACCGCATCTTGGCATCTAATATAGTAGGTGTATGTATTCCCATCGGTAAGGCCAGTAACAGTTGTTGAGTGAGAAACGCCTCCGGTAGCGGAGAGGGTGTTTGGCATGGAGGAATAAGGTGTACCTGCGGTAGTTGAATATTTGCATGTAGCGTTTTCATCAGTCGTTAAAGAAAGAGTTGCTTGGGTTGTTCCCGAAGGAAGAACGCCGGAAGGAGAA
>MFIM01000014.1 GCA_001780725.1 Candidatus Giovannonibacteria bacterium RIFCSPLOWO2_02_FULL_45_28
CAATTCATGTTATCATTACCGGCAAACAAACAATTACAAACTATTAATTCGGGCGAGGAGTGCAAAAGTGGGTGGCCTCATACAGTTCTTTGACATTCGGTAACGTTGTAATACAATTACGTTATGAGGTCTACGCTTACACTTTGGCTGATTTTGAGCTTTACGGCTATTGCAGTTTTCGGGTTTTTGGCTATGAGCGAAAACATGACTGACCACAACAAAGGATGTCTTGCCGCAACAGCGGCCGGCGCGATCTGTCCCAGCGAAAACATCTTTAATATGGCCTTTTTCCACACGAACGTTTTTAAAAGCTTCTCTCTGGCTATAATTTTTGCAATAATTTTGATTCTCGGCATTCTTGTTTTTGAATTTAAAATTTACGATATTCTGCGGTACAGAGAAATCGGTTTTGAGATTGCGGACAATGACGCGCCAACGATAATAAAAAAAATGAGGGCGTATCTAGCGCTGCACGAAAACAGCCCGGAAATCTGACTCCGCGCCTGTTCTGTTTTTTAAGAATGAGGCGCTTTTTATTCGCTTAATTTTTCATTATGAATCAAAATAAAAATATTTTCTTGGGAGCGTTTGTAAGTTTGCTAATTCTGGGCGGCATTGTGTGGCTCGCCAAACCGAACGCGCCAGCAAACCAAGAAGCAAACGCAAACTCTGGAAGCGGAGCAATAGCCGCATCAGAATCTTCATTTGACTTCGGCGGGGTCTCAATGGCCAAGGGCAATGTCTCGCACAACTTCAAAATTAAAAACACAGGCGCCAGCAACGCTATAATCAACAAAATCTACACTTCCTGCATGTGCACAACCGCGACGTTGAAGGTTGGCGGCGAAAAATGGGGGCCATTCGGCATGCCCGGGCATGGGTTTGTGCCCAGCCTGAAAATCAAACTCGCGCCGGGTGCAGAAGCGGACACCGAAGTAGTTTTTGATCCGGCGGCGCACGGGCCAGCGGGGGTAGGCAAGATAGAAAGGGCGGTTATTATAGAAAATGATGCCGGGGAGCCTCTTGAGTTGCGATTTACCGCCGTAGTTACGCCGTAAACTTATGACCGAAATAATTTGGAATCTGTCCGATAGCGGGACATGGCTCTTTCCTCTCATAGTTTCTTCAGCGGTCATTGATAGCATCAATCCGTGTGCGTTTTCAATTTTACTTCTGACAATCGCTTTTCTTTTTTCCGTAGGCCAATTGCGCTCCAAAATTCTCTCAATCGGCGGCTTCTATATTCTAGGAATTTTTCTGATTTATATGCTGATCGGCTTAGGCATCCTCCAAACTCTGCACATCTTTAATACTCCGCACTTTATGGCTAAAATCGGTGCGTATTTGCTGATAGTTTTGGGACTCATCAACTTAATTAATGAATTTGTTCCGGCTTTTCCGATTAAGCTAAAAATTCCCAATTTCGCCCACAAAAAAATGGCTTTGCTAATGGAAATCGGTTCTCTGCCGGCCGCGTTTTTTTTGGGGACGCTCGTTGGGCTTTGCGAATTTCCGTGTACTGGCGGGCCGTATCTGATGGCATTGGGACTGCTCCACGACCAAGCAACTTATCTCAAAGGCCTTTGGTATCTCCTGATTTACAACGCTATTTTTGTTTTGCCTCTCATTATAATTCTTTTGCTGGCCGGAAATAAAAAACTTCTGGAAAAAATCCAGTCTTGGCATCAAAAAGAAAAATTGGCAATGAGATTTTGGGGCGGGATTGCTATGGTCGCATTGGGCATTATTATTTTATTCCTCTAAAATATGCGAATTAAAATTTGCAAAATCTGCGCGGCTGTTTCCGGCACATGGCTTATATTGACGGCATTAATTTTGGCAAGGTATTTGAATGCCGAAACTTTTATGCCGTTAGTTCTGCTTCTCATGGGCGGAACAGTTGTTGGCATAGCCGACCGCGCAAAAACACAAAAACCTCTTATAATTGGTGTAGGCATTATCTTGGCTTTTTGGGCGGTGCGGAATTTGAGTTTTTGGGTTTTTATTCTTGAACTTGCGGCTCTTTTCGCGCTTGCTTATTTCTTTTTTGCAAAACCGCAGCAAAAAATCTCGGCTGACAACCCAAAGCCGAACGAACTGGAAGAAAAATTAAAAGATTGCTGTTAACAATATGGAAAATGAAAATCAAATAAAAAACGGATCCTCTGTGCATATCGGTGTTTTGGTTTTGTCGGTCGCGGTTGCGTCATACATTGCCTACTCCGCCGGGCAAGGAGCGCCAAAAACCGGCCAAACACCGCAAAAAGAATCCGAGAGCGCTTCTTTTGAAATCCCAATGAATTGGGGTGACTTGGGAGTAAAAATGATAAGCGTCGGAGTAATTGATCCGGAAAAATTTGAATCTATTTATGCCCAGAGGGGCGGATTATCTCCCGAAGAAAAACAAATTCTTTACGGCAGTGACAATAAAAGCATAAAAATGACCGAGGAAAATGCCGGATTTTTGCTGAACATGCTCTGGGCGCTGGGGCTCGGCAACAAAAATGATATTTTGGAATCAGGGCCAATGAGCAAATATGGAGACGTCGGCAATTTTGCTTCAACCGGCGGGTGGATTTTGGCGAAAAACGACCCGATGGACCACTATTCTAGGCATCGCCTGATAATGCTGACGGATGACCAGCAAAAACTGGTGGAGCGCGTGAGCCAAAATATTTACCGACCGTGTTGCGACAACGCAACCAATTTTCCGGATTGCAACCACGGCATGGCGATGCTCGGACTTTTGGAGCTTTTGGCCGCAAATGGCGCAAGCGAGCAAACTATGTACAAAGCCGCATTGCGCATTAACCAATTCTGGTTTCCCGACCAATACGCGACAATTGCAAAATATTTGCAAAGCAAAGGCAAAAGCATTGAAAGCGCGGATCCCAGAGAAATATTGGGAAGGAATTATTCAAGCGCCTCCGGTTTTCGCAAGATTGCGGCTTTGGTTCCTCAAACAGAATCTCGGAGCAGCGGCGGCTGCGGAGTGGATAGCGGGCAGCCAGCCGCCAAACCACAGCAGGGATGCGGTATATAATATTTTGGAAACAAAATGTCGAAAAAATTATAAATTAAATCATTAAACAAACTGAATAAAATTATGGAACTTGATAAAAATAAATTTGCGCTGGCGGCAAGCGCAGTAATGGGTGTTTGGTATGTTATTTGTGCAACCTTAGTCGCTCTAGTGCCGGATTTGGCTATGAAACTTTTCAGTTATATGGTTCACATCGTGAATCTGGAGGCAGGAATAGTTGGTTTGCCAGAAGCAATATATGGATTAATTGAGGTTGTCGTCCTTACTTACGTTACAACGTATGTATTTGCGTGGCTGCATAATCGCTTCATGAAAGCCGCTTAATGAATCAACATAATCACAAAATGTCTTGTGCGGGGGCAGACCCTCGGATTGCCAAACAAATGGAAGCCGACATGCGCCGGAGGTTTTTGATTTCACTTGTCCTCTCTGTCCCCATTTTTTTCTATTCGCCGGCGGCAATAAATCTCTTCGGGCTGAAACTCGCTTCCCCTATCCCAGTTAATTGGCTTCTTCTGATTCTTACTACGCCGATCGTTTTCTGGACCGGATCAATTTTTATCACAGGAACTTACTATTCGCTCAAGGCGCGCCAGCTTAATATGGCAGTGCTTATTGCCACCGGCGTTTTGGCGGCTTATCTTTTCAGCGTTCTGCTTACGGCGATGCGGCCGGATAGCGAGACATTTTATGAAGCCGCCGCGCTTTTGGTTACTTTCGTGCTTTTTGGGCATTGGATGGAAATGCGTTCGCGCCGGGGCACATCAGATGCTTTGCGCGCGCTTTTTGATCTTGTGCCGCCGAAAGCGAAAGTTATCCGCGGCGGCAGAGAAATAAGCATTCCAAGCGCGGAAATTATCCATAATGACATTGTTATACTGCGTCCTGGAGATAAGGTTCCGGTGGACGGTATCATCACTGAAGGTGAATCATCAATTGACGAGTCACTTGTCACCGGGGAATCAATACCAGCTGCAAAAACAGCCGGTAATAAAATTGTCGGCGGTTCGGTAAATCAGACCGGAACCGTAAAATTCAAAGCCATGCAGGTTGGATCGGAAACCGTTCTTGCCCAAATTATCAAACTTGTTGAAACCGCCCAAAATTCCAAGGCTCCCGGCCAACGGATTGCCGACAAAGCCGCCGGCTGGCTTGTAATAGTTGCAATTGGTTCCGGCTTTGCCGCATTTTTTGGGTGGTACTTCGGCGCAGGAGCGGAACTATTAACCGCGCTTACTTTTGCCGTCTCTGCGGTTGTCATTGCCTGCCCCGATGCGCTTGGCCTTGCAACTCCGACCGCAGTTGCCGTTGGCACCGGCATCGGCGCAAAATATAATATTTTAATTAAAGACGCGGCGACCTTGGAAAACGTCTCAAGAATCAACGCAATTATTTTGGATAAAACCGGAACGTTAACCGAAGGAAAACCAAAAGTCACTGACGTTGTTGCTTTCAATAATTTCAGTGAACATGAAGTTCTGCGCTATGAAGCGAGTCTGGAGGCCGGATCTAATCACCCATTGGCAAAAGCGATTTTTGAAGAAACGGAAAAGCGCGGCGCCCTGCCTCTTAAACCAATGGAAAATTTTGAATCAATCGCCGGCCGCGGACTGAAAGCGCGGATTGGCAATAAAATAATTTTAGCCGGAACAGAAAAATTGTTGCGCGATAACAACATCGCGACGGAGAACAAACGCGATATTCTTGAGCGGCTTAGCGGAGAGGGAAAAACATTAAGTTTGTTGGCGGTTGGCGGAATTTTTGTCGGCGTAGTCGCCGCTGCAGATCCTCCGCGGCCCAATTCTAAAAAGACCGTTGCCGCGCTAAAAAATATGGGGCTGGAAGTTGTAATGATCACGGGCGACCATACAAAAGTGGCGGATGGTATTGGGAGAGAACTTGGTATTAATAGGGTTTTCGCAGAAGTTCTTCCTGCCGATAAAGCAAATTGGGTAAAAAAACTTCAGGGCGAAGGTAAATTTACGGCAATGGTCGGGGACGGCATCAACGACGCGCCAGCTTTGGCGCAAGCCGACATCGGAATCGCCATCGGCGCGGGCACGGATGTGGCTATTGAAACCGGCAACATCGTACTCATGAAATCGGATCCGTATGATATTGTCGCGGCGATCCGGCTAAGCAAAGCAACAGTCGTCAAAATGAAGCAAAATCTGTTTTGGGCGGCGATTTACAATATGCTCGCAATTCCGGTTGCGGCAGGAGTGTTTTATAACTCTTTGGGCTGGTCGCTTCGTCCGGAGATTGCGGCGCTCTTGATGTCTGCGTCTTCTATTATTGTGGCGACAAACGCAGTATTATTAAAAAGGGTGGAACCCAGTCTGCGCCAATAGGCTTCGGCGGGCAAGCCCGCCTTAAAAGTTAAATTTTTAATAAAATAGTCATGAACAACACAAAACTTATTGAGTGGGTATTACGAATCTCCGTGGCCGGAGAATTTATTGGGCATGGCGTGTTTGCTTTGCAAGGAAAAAAAGAGTGGATCAGGTGGTTCGCCAAATTCGGAGTTGCCGATGCCGGACTCGCAACGCAGTTTCTTTTCCTTGTGGGCATTATTGATATTGCGCTTGCGATTTTGGTTCTTATAAAACCGGTGCGCGTCGCGCTTCTTTGGATGGTTTTTTGGGGTTTCTGGACAGCGCTTATAAGACCGCTTGTCGGAATGCCGGTTTGGGATTTCGTGGAAAGATGGGCCAACTGGGGAGCTCCGCTGGCGTTGCTTATTATGATCGGTTGGCCCAAAAGTTGGCGGGAGTGGTTCAGATAACATGCGTATTGAAAGCCCCGTATTCGGGCACAACCAAAGCATTCCGGAAAAATACACTTGCGACGGACAAAACATAAATCCCGCGCTAAAAATTTCCGGCGTTCCTGAAAATGCAAAAAGTCTGGCGTTGATAGTTGATGATCCGGATGCAACGCGCGGCATAACATGGATACATTGGGTCATTTTGAATATTGGAGGTGAGAAGTTGGAAAATGGTAGGTTGGAAATTACAGAAAATAATGTTCCTACCGGATCGCTTGAGTTAAAAACCAGCTTCGGCAAGCCGGGTTACGGCGGGCCATGCCCGCCACCCAATCAAGATAAAAGTATCGGTAAGGGCACGCACCGCTACTTTTTCAAACTCTACGCGCTGGATACGGAAAAAATAAATTCGGTTGAAGAAATTCCAGCACACACAATCGCCTCGGCAGAACTTATCGGGCTCTACAACCGAAAATAAAGCTAAATTTGACAAGAAAAGATTTTGGGTGTATAATTTAGCCAAAGGAGGACATTGAAATGTTTAAAAAAATATTGGTTTTGGCCGCCGTCTTTAGCCTGTTTTTTGTTGTTTCGGCGGTTGCCACCGAAGCGGAGGAGAAAGAACTAACGCCGAGGCAACTCTTGTTACAACAGATACCAGAGGTTTATGCTCTGGATCACGGAAACGGTGGGGTATGGGGCGTGGTGCACAACACCCCGTTCGGTTCGCTCGAATATATTTCGCGCACCACCCGGATCACACCAGAGAAGTCTGTAATGCAAGTAATCTATATGCTTGGGGGCAAGATCAAAGCAGTATCGCTGTACGAAATTAAACCTGGTGAAACCCCAACGCCATTGCTTGTGATACAAGAAAATCCAGCTGGGAAAATGGATATTTATAACACTCCTAGCGCTGAATTTGAGGTTGAAGTTACGGATGTTGATAAATTTATTATGGCGGCGCGCGAAAAAGCAATTTCAATAATGAAACTGCTTAAGGTTTTTGAAGACAAGGACTTGAACGAGCTAGTCAAGCGAATCAACATCAAAGAAAAGCGAACTGACCCCAAAAAGGCTACTTCACTGTAGCCTTTTAAAATCGCAATTTTTTATGGTAAAATTAAGGCATTATGGCTGGAAAACCAAAATCGCTGGATGAATTAAAGACGTTAAGAAGGCCTCTTCGGAACGTCAATTTGGAACACCGCGAAAAATTAAGCAGGCTGGATAAATTGGCCCTTTTTGTCACGAAGAGAGTAGGCACGCCGGGTTTTTTTCTTATTATATTTGTCTGGACAGCGCTGTGGATAAGTTGGAATGTTTTTGCCCCGCATTCAGTGCGTTTTGACCCTTATCCTGCTTTTGTAGCGTGGCTTTTTATTTCCAATATGATCCAGCTGTTCCTGATGCCGCTGATTATGGTCGGACAGAACCTGCAAAGCCGGCGCGATGAGGCTCGGGCGGAAGCGGATTTTGAAGTAAACATAAAAGCCGAGCGAGAAATAGAAACCATACTTCTTCACCTTGAACAGCAAAACGAATTGATATTAAAAATCCTCCAGCACCTGGAAAATCAGAGAAAATAGGCTGTGGATAAGTTCAAATAAGCCGGCGCGCGAATTTTGGTATAATTACTCTATGAAAATATTACACATGGTCGCTTTTACGCTCTTGGTCATCGGAGGCTTAAATTGGCTTCTTTTGGGCGTCTTTGGTTGGGAAATAGGCGCATTATTCGGCGGGTCAACAGCTCTCGTCTCGCGCGCAATTTACGTGCTTGTGGGCCTTTCTGCAATCTATCTGATTGCGATGCACAAGTCCGACTGCAAAATGTGCGGCGGCTGGCAGTCTGCCACGATGTAAGAGTGAAACCGAATTATTAAATTCAAAACGCCCGCGACATTCGTCGGGACGTTTTGAATTAATACTCATACAATTTTATGACTTTGTGGTGCTGGCGGATTTTTTCCAAAGCCTTGGCTTCAATCTGCCGGATGCGCTCGCGAGTAACGCCGAACTCCGCACCAACTTCCTCCAAAGTATGCGTAATGCCGTCATCCAAACCAAAACGCATACGGAGTATTTTCTGCTCCCTTGGCATCAGATCAACCAAAATTTCTTTGATGTGGTCTTTTAAAAGTTTTCTGGCGGCTTCCTGTGCCGGAGTAAGCATTTTTTCGTCTTCAATAAAATCGCCCAAAACCGAATCTTCGTCGTCTTCCCCAACAGGCGCCTCCAAAGACACGGTGTCCTGCGAAATTTTCTGGATATGATGTATCTTTTCCACATCAACGTTCATCTCCGCAGCCAACTCCTCTGCCAACGGGTCTCTTCCCAAATCCTGCGTAAGGCGCCGCCTGACCTGCTGGTATTTTGAAATTGTTTCCACCATGTGCACCGGAATGCGGATTGTTTTTCCCTGATCAGCGATTGCTCGCGTGACTGCCTGCCTGATCCACCAAGTGGCATAAGTGGAAAATTTATAGCCCTTCCGCCAATCAAATTTTTCCACTGCGCGGAATAGCCCCAAATTGCCCTCTTGAATCAAGTCAAGCATTGTCAGGTTCGGCGTCCGCCCGACGTATTTTTTCGCAATGGAAACTACCAAACGCAAGTTGGCTTGCGCCAAGCGGTTTTTGGCATCCTCGTCTCCCGCTTCAATCTTTCTGGCGAGCTCTTTTTCTTCTTCGCCGGAAATAAGCTGAATTCTGCCTATTTCTTTCAGATACATTTGTACCGAATCCGCCGCCGTGATTTCCTGATCCAAAGCCAGCGCGCGCTCTCGCGATTTTCTCTTTGCCTTTCCTTTACCTACAGGTTCGCCGGCCAAAGGCGGCGGCGCGATTTCCAAAAGTTCTTTTCCTTCCAAAATATCAACTCCGGCAGCATCCATGCGCGAGTAAAGATCCTCCAAAAAAATTACGCTGTATTCAATATGAGGAAAAGCTGCCAAAATCTCCGGGTAGGTCAGGAAACCGCGCTCTTTGCCTTTTTTTAAAAGCGCATCAACTTTTTCTTCGCTGAATTCTTTTTTGAGTTCCGCTTTTGTGGGCTTCAGGGGCACGGCACTCCGCGCCGGCTTTTTTGATTTGATCGCGGCTTTTTTAGACAGCTTCTTTTTTTTGATTTTTTGCTTTTTTGTCATATTTTGGCAAATTCTTTTGAAATTTTATAAAACTCGTCGAGCAGTGTTTTGAGATCTTCGCCGCCGGCTCGTTCCTTGGCGCTTATATCACGGGATAACAGCGTAAGGCGCTCTTTTAGATATTCTTTTTTAAGCTCCTTTTGGCATTTTATAAGCTCCGCTTCCGCCTCTGCTGCGCCGTTTAAAAACATCTCCGCAAAAATGCCGGTTTTACTGCCAGCGGAAACAAGCGCCGCGAACGACGGATCCAGCTTAGGCGCAAGCGCCGGATATTCAGCCACAATACCTAAAACCTTCTCTTCAAGCAAATCTTTTCTGGTTTTATTTTTGACAATCTCCGCGGGTTTGCTTTGAACCGGAATTTTTACGTCTATTCTCTTCAAGGCGTCCCAAACCGAATCCTCTCGTATATTTAAAATATTACTTATTTCGCGAACCCAATGGGCCCGTTCCAGTTCTGCCAAAGAAGCGACAAGCGGCAAAACATTTCTTTGAAATTCTATTTTTGCCTCCGGCGTGCCGGAGCCGTATTTTTTAAGCGCTGTATCTATATAAAACTTTGCTATGCTGACAGATGCGGTCACGGCCGCGCGCCAAACTGCCGGGTCTTCTTTAACGGCGTCCGCCGCGTCTTTAAATTTATCCAATTTAACAACCTTCACATCAAATTCTAAATTCTGTTCCAGAATATTCTTTAATAAATTAATCCCGCGTTTATTGGCGGCATCGCCAGCAACGTCAATATCAAAAGCCAAAATGATTTTTCCGCAAAGGCGGCTCAACAGTTTAAGCTGTTCCAGCGTTAAAGCGGTGCCGGAAGAAGCCGCAACATTTTTTACTCCGCTCTGCCAAGACATAACCATATCCATATAGCCCTCCACCAAAACGCACTCGCCAGTACGCAAAATTTCCTGTTTGGATTTATTGAGGCCGTAAAGAATCCTGCTTTTTTGGTAAAACGCCGTCTCCGGCGAATTAACATATTTTGCTTCATTCTCTTTCTCTGGATAAATCCTTCCTCCGAAAGCAATTACGCGTCCATTATAATCAAAGATTGGAAACATAATTCTGCCGCGGAAACGATCGTAAAAATCACGCTGGTTTTTTGCCACCAATCCGGATTTTTCTATCTCGCCGCTTGAAAAGCCGCGCGTTTTGAGATGTCCGGACAATGCCCGCCACTCATCCGGCGCGTAGCCCAATCTGAATTCGCGGATGGTTTCGTCAGTAAGACCGCGTTGGTGAAGGTAATTGAAAGGAGTCACGTTGTTTTCTTGTCGCGAATCAACAAATTTTTCAGAAATTTGTTGATTCGCGACAAGATTATCTTCAAAAAATTTCGCGGCCTCTTCCAAAAGCGCAAGCTGGCGGTTCCGTTCGGTCCTGAATTGCGGATCTTCCCTTTTGAGTTCAACCCCGGCGCGGTCGGCCAGCGTTTTAAGCGCATCCACAAACTCCACGCCTTCTATTTTTTGTATAAACTCAAAAATGTCTCCTCCAATCCCGCAGCCGAAACAATGCCAAATTTGCCGCACAGGAGACACATTAAAAGAAGGGGTTTTCTCACCGTGAAAAGGGCAAAGCGCTTTAAAATTGGCGCCAGCTTTCTGAAGCCTTAAGTATGAACCGACTAGGTCAACTATATCAATTTTGCTTTTGATTTCCTCAATTTGAGAAGACATTTGAAATAATTGTATAATTTTGCTAACTTATTTGCAAATAGAGGGCAGTACATTGAAAACAGAGGTTTTAAAATTTGCCGCAAAAACCGCTGCCGCCTTGCCATTCTGGGAGTTGTGGGCGTGGCCGATGGCTAAAAATTTTATCGCAGGCCCAGATTTGCAGAAAGCAAAAAAACGCGCGCTCCGGCTTTCTCAAAAAGGCTATCCTTTGATATTCAATTACGCGGGCGAGCACGCAAGCGATTTCAAAACTGCTCAAACCGCTTACAATGCAAATATAGAATTAATTGAATGGCTCAAGAAAAGAAAAATCCGCGCTTCAATTTCCTTAAAATTCAGCGCTTTCGGCCTTACACCAACCGATATTCTAAAAAATTTAAAATCCGACCAAATAGAGCTTTTCATTGATATTTTAAACCGCACTCTTGACGCCGGTATCAGAACATGGATGGACGCGGAACACATTGATGCGCGTCGACACTACAACTTCGTCCTGCCGATTCTTTGGCGCAAACGTTTTGAAAATCTCGGCAGAGTCATTCAGGCCAACGCCGAAGACGAAAACTGGGAAGGATTTATAAAAGACTGCGCGAGAGTCCCGATCCCAACGCGAATATGCAAAGGCGCCTACAGAAATGACCCAGGTACGATCTCTTTTGAAACCGAATATCCAAAAATAATTTTACAGTATAGATACGCGGCGCGGACATTGATATCGCACTACGTAGAGACCGAAATCGCGACCAGCGATGATGTAATAATCGGGAGCGGCCATCTCCCTCCTTTCGCCCATTTCGCGATGCTTTTGGGAATAAATGTTCAAAAAGCCAAGGAGCTTAAAGAAATAGGCGAACCTCCGCATATTTATTTCATCTTCGGCCCAAACTGGGCCGGATACCTAAAAAGAAGAGTTTTGGAAAATCCGGAATATTTACTCCTGCCGTTTAAATCGGCGCAATCCGGCATAGAGGCTTACTAAAGCCTCTATTTTCTTTTTACTTCCACTTGGGGGCTAAGCCCCCAAGTTATTCTAAAAACAAACTTTCCAGCTCTTTGGCAATATCTTTCCTGTGCAAAATATCTACCAAAGAGCTTTCCGCGAACTTCTTATATTCCGCGCGGTTTTTGAATTGATTAAGAATAATGTCTTTTTTACACAAACAGACGCCAAACCGCTCATTATTATATTCTTCCCAACTCGCTCTCCACTTGGGGGCTAAGCCCCCAAGTTTGTGGACTTTAAAATTAAGATTAACGTAAGTGCTCAAATGCAAAAGGTATTCGTTAGAATCTACGTAGACCGCCTTAAACGGACCCTGAAACAGCGCCCCGCTGCGCTGAATTTTTAAATTAAAATATGTAGTATATCCTCCACCCAATTTATGCATAAACATTTCTATTCCCCTGTCAATTAGTTGCTCCAAAATAAAATGGTAATGATTAGGATTCAAACAATAACAAACGATATTAACTAGTTTTTTCTTTTTAGCCCTGTTTTGACCTTTTAAAAACGAATTTTCATAGATGCTACCTATCGGTTCGTTTGTGTTAAATTCTTCCATGCTCTGCAAAAATCTTTCAAAATCAAATTTACCCACAAAAATGTCGCGTTTATCCACTCCACGATTATAAATATGATAATATTCTCCGTTTGCAAAAACGGTTTTTCTCATACCGCAATGCTAGCACTTGGGGGCTTAGCCGCCAAGTGGTTAGCGGTGGTCGCGGTCGTCGTGGCCGAAGTGCTTGTGTTTTTTGCGCTCGCTTATAGCCTCAACATCTTCAAGTTCTTTTTCTATGCCGCCCTCTATATCTTTAAGCTCTTCTTCCAAATCCTCTTCCGTTTCTTCTTCCCTCCGCTTTATATCCTCAACCGATTTTGTCGCCGTGAGATAACGCGTGTATTTGCGCAGACCCGACTGAAGCTTTGCAAATCCTTCGTGAAGAGCTTTTTCGGCCTCATGAATTTCAATCCCCTGCCGCTCCTGCCATCTTCGTATCCGCCACCAAATCCAAAGAATCATTAAAATCAAAAGGAGAATGAGCGCTAGAAGAGTGACTATTATGGAAGCGTAATTTAAAGCTATGGTGCCTATCCTGAAAAACAGCGGCTTGACGACTTCTATCGTAACAATTTCTGACGAGCCGCTTACTATGCCGTCCGCGGACACATTTTTCGCCCAAACCCTGTAAAGCCCGGCGGAAACCGTTTTGTTGTGCGAATGCGTAAATCTCCCATCGGATCCGGCGAATTCCTCATGAATAACGGGATCTTCCGACCCTTTTTGCACAAAAATCAAAAGTTTGCTGTTAGGGTATCCCAAACCCTTAACGGCGAGCACGGACCCTTCTTCTAACTCTTTCGGCCAATCGGTTATTATCGGAACAGCAATTGGTTTCTCAACCTCTTGAAACGCCGGCGCGGCTATTGAAGGTTTTGCCGCCGGAGACGACTCCGGTTGCGAGGTAATAATGGTAAAAAGCCCCCCTTTTAAACTGTCCAAAATATTAGTTCCTTTGCCGTCGTTGGCGAGCACAGCTCCCGAAATAAAAACAACCGACGCCTGTCCGGCCGCTTTTGGACGGAAAGTCACGCGCAAAATCGCGCCGGAAGCTCCGGTAAAACCCGGGCTAGGAAGTCCGCCGGAAAAACGCACCGTACCGGCGGCGTTGGAAAACCGCGGCTCCTCCGTCCAAATGCTGAAAACGGACTGCGAATATCCCACAGAAACCGCCTCCATGCGCTGGTTGTCAAAATTTATCTGGCCGGACGCGGCGTTGATAGCGGCTCCGGCAGAATTGACATTTACTAATACGGAAAAAAGCTCTCCGGTTTTATAACTGCCCGCCGCAGGCGAGACAAAAAGGGTGGCTTGGGCCCAGGCAGCCAAAGGCCATACGCTAAACACTACGAATAAACTAAGTGCGCGAATTAGCTTCATTTTTTTATTATATCATGCCCGCCGTCTCCGTTTATAATAGTCTCATCCCAAGAATCCCTGCCGCCTTGATCATGCGGATACCGATCGGCGCCGTCGTGAGATTCGTGATGCGAATGCTTGTCATGGTAATTTAAAATTGCTTTTTCCAAAAACACCACCCCTATCAGCAAAATAATCGCAAGTAAAACAAGATTTATTATTATAAGCGGATTTTTCCACCAAGGCGTCGGCGTCGGAGCAGGCACGTTTGGGGCGGCTGCGAAAGCTTCGTCAACAAAAAAATCAAGATTTTGCAAACCGGTGAGTATGTTAGTCCCCTTGCCGTCGTTGGCAAGAACCTCGCCCTCTTTCCAAATTAAAGAGGTCGCGCCAGCCGATTTGGCGCGGAAAATGACATGCAAAACCGTCCCGCCGCTTCCCATAAAACCAGGGTTTGGCACGCCTCCTTGAAATTTGAGGGTGCCGTCAACATTTGAAAAGCGCGGCTCCTCCACCCACAAATTTAAAATGGAGCCGATTTTGGAAATGCCGATAATTTCCAATCTATCCCGCGGAAAAGTCAAAACGCCTCTGACGGCGTTTACCGGCTCGCCCAAAGAATCCGCTTTTATAGTCACCGTAAAATTGCTCAACGCCCTTGGGTTTTCCGTAAGCGGAGAAATATAAAGCGACGCGCCCAATTGCTGGGCTTGCGCCAATAGCGCCAAAGCACCGATTAAAGCAAACATGTTTTAATTATACCACGTTGTTATGATGCGCGTCGTCCGGTTTTTCTTCGCTGTGAGTATCGCCATGATGATGAAATTTCATATCATGATAGCGAATCGCGAATTTTGTTATGACATAATTTGCCGCAATCAAAACAAGCGCGATAAAAAGCAAAAATATTATTGCAGTCATGCCATCAATTGTTTTGGTGTCTTGCCTGGATTGCGGGGGGGGGGCGGACCTTTCTTCAATATTAAAATCCAGATTTTGCAAATTGGTTAAAATATTCGTGCCAACTCCGTCTGCCGCCAAAACCTCGCCCTTCTCCCAAACAAGAGACGCGGTGCCCGCCAATTTGGCTTTGAAAATCACCAAAAGCACCGTTCCGCCGTTGCCAACAAAGCCAGGCTTCGGCACGCCGCCTGCAAATCTCAATTTTCCGTCAACATTAGAAAATTGAGGCTCCTCAATCCACAAATTAAAAATGGAGCCGATCTTGGAAACATTAATTATTTCCAGCTTGTCTTTGTTATAGCCCAAAACACCTTTAACAGCGTTGATTGGCTGGGCCAAAGAGTCCGTCTTAATGGTTAAAGTAAAATTGCTTCCTGCCTGCGGATTTTCTGCGGGAGGCGCAATATATAAAGAAGCGCCGAGCTGCTGGGCGTTTGCCGAAGCGGCAATGCTGAAAAACGCAGACAACAAAACAACACTGAACAACGCAGAAAATTTCCGCGTCTTTCTGCGTTTATTTCTTCGTATTACCGCGGAAGCACTCATGCTTTATTATACCACCACCTAGTTATCAGAATAGCCGCGGCAAGCAAAATCAAAACCAGTATAATTTCCGCAATCGGGCTTAACGGCTTTACGGCATACCCCTCCATAAAATTACCCGCCTGGTCATACGCGCGCACAACAATTTTATAAGTCCACAACTGCCCTTTTAAAATGTAGGGGCTTTCCGACCTTGCCGGCTTTGTGTCAAAATTCGCGGTTATTTGCGTAAGCAACAGCGGTTTTTCCTGAATTTCGTAATAAGAAATTCCAGAATCTTTGTCCACCGCAAAAAACGACGCGAAATATTTATTATCGGCGACGCTCGGATGCCGGCTTATCATTGGGATAAAACTTTCGGGAGGAGTCGTGTCCGGAGGAGGAATGTATTCCTCTTTGGGTTTTTCTTTCGGCGCCGGTTCTCCAGGTTTTGCCGGCGCTGGCTGTGGAGAGGCTTTAGAGATAGACAATTTCAAAATTCCGGATGTGGCTCCGGCCAATTCTGTCCCCTGTCCGTCGTTAAGCAGTATTTTAATGTCTTTTGCGCCGATATTTGTCTGGCCTTCTGATTTAGCGCGCACACCAAAAGTTAAAATTGGGCCGGCTGAACCGGAAAAACCGCCCGGAACCCCTCCCACAAAAACAATGTTGCCGGAAGAATCTATTTTGGGGCGTTCCACCCACAAAGAAATTATTGAACTCCCGTATCTTACGTCTACAATTTGAAGGCGCGTTTTATCGGCAAAAATAGTGGCGCTAAGAGTGTTAATTGATCGCCCGTTTGTATCCAAAGTCAAAGACACCGAAAAACTGTCTCCAACGCTGTAGCTGGTTTTAGCGCTTTTTAAATTTAAATTTTCCGCGCTCGCAAAAAACGGCAATAAACCGATGATAACTGCTGGTATTAATTTTGAAAATTTAGTCATTAGGATTTGATTAGAAATTAGAAATTGAAAATTAGAAATTCCCGCTTTGCGGGGCTACCCGGTCCAATAGTAAAGCATA
Organism: Candidatus Giovannonibacteria bacterium RIFCSPLOWO2_02_FULL_45_28; assembly: GCA_001780725.1. Classification (GTDB taxonomy): domain Bacteria; phylum Patescibacteriota; class Minisyncoccia; order UBA11713; family 2-01-FULL-45-33; genus GWA1-44-25. The sequence goes on from MFIM01000014.1 coordinate 16,073, forward strand.
ATTGAAAAATCAAACAGGTTCACGATGCCGTCGCCGTTAATGTCGGCGCAGGGATTTTGCGGATTTCTCTGATTCCAAAAGAAAAGCATTATGGAAAAATCCACGATATTTACCTTGCCGTCGCTGTTTATGTCGCCTTTTTTGCCGCAAGCCGGGGCCGGGCGCAGAGGCGCAAGCAATTTCCCAAAAAGCACATCTGTATCCCCCACCCGAAAAGCAAGGCTCTCGGAAAATCCGGAAACAAGGCTCTTCGCGATAACCGCCTGGCTCTTTGTAACATGCTCGCCGGTTTCCAAATTTGCCGAGTTGAGCGTGTAATTCCATAACCCGAACCGGCTGGAGGTCGCTTGATCCGCAAAAACTTGCTCTGAATTAATTATAACGTTAATTTGGGAATTTGGATAAGCCGCGCCGAAAAATTTAATGTCGTTTCCGAACTTGACCTGCGCCTTATCCGCGCCGATGGTGGGCGGAATAATTATGTCGGAGATGGTAACGGCCTGATCTTTCGGCACATTCGTCGTAAAACTGTAAGTTATAGATCTGCGGCCTTCGGAGTCCACCGCATAAATTGAAAATGTGTAAATCCCTCCAGCCAGTTCAACATCCGTTTCCCATTTGCCGTCTCCTGCAGCCCGAAAATTGGAAACCTGCGAGCCGTCTTTCAAGACAAACAGATTGGCCGACGGGTAAGCATATCCTTTCAAGATAACTCTGGTCTTTGTAAAAAGAATCCCGCCGCTCCCCCCTCCTCCGCCCGGAGACGGTGTCGGAGTAGGCGTCGGCGCCGGAGCTGGGGCTGCAATCGGAGTTGAATAAACTTCGGATGAAGTTGCTACAGAATTTCCAAATGCATCCTCCGCGCGCACAACAAAAGAATAAGTAGTGCCGTTGGTAAGCCCAGTGCGCGTGGAATTAGTACCGCTTCCGAGCGAAGCGGAAAAAGTATACGGCCCGCCGGGAGAGGTGGATTGCCCCACATTGTACCCAGAAACAGTCCAGCCCAAAAATCCCTCCGATGCGGTCCATGAAAGGGAAACCTGCCCGTCGCCAGCAGTTGCGGTAACAACCGGCGAAGAAGCAAAAGGATAATACAAAAATCCGCCGGCCAAATTAAAAGCCGTGGCCGTACTTGTTCCGATCGCCATCTGCGCAATAGTGCTGATCAAAATGTAGCTCGTGGAACTGGAATAACCGGCCGGCTGCAATACAGGTTCTAAAACCTTAAAATCGGAACTGGTAAACTCGTCCGCCCGCGCTAAAAACACCAACGCGCCAAACAACACGAAACTGAACGCGAAACCGCGCATTATTTCGTGTTTGCCTTAAACGACTCTATCGCCTTCACTACCTGCGAATCCGGCTTCAAATCTTCAACAAACAAAATATGGTCGCGGTTGATGCGCATCTCGTCTTTCGGTCCGTGAAGCTCGTTACCCAACTTTACCAGCTGCACCTGCCCGCCTGCGGGCGGATTTCCTGCCTGAAGCGGCTGTGCGACTTGCAGATAAAAAATGTCCGTAAGAACCGGGTAAGAAGATCTGGCATCCGAAAGCCGACCGAAATAAACCTGACTATTGGTCAGAAATACGGCTTGATAAGTGTTTTTCGCAAAAACCGCCTCCCAACCCTTCCACCAGCCGGCAAACAAAACCGCCAGAATCAAAACCAAAACCGCTATCCACAGCCATTTTGACCGCCACAAACTTTTATTGGCATTTTCTTCCATAATAATTTTTTAATAATAAACTTGGCCTATAAATTTCCTCGACCCATGATAATAGTAATTATACCTAAATATACCGAAAAAACACCTAGTTGTGAACGGCGGCCCCCACCTAACTTGGGTGTCCGACACCCAAGTTAGTCTAGAAGCATAGTTTCGAGCTCGTGGAGCATATTTTTCCTTTCTATGATTGATTTTAATGAACTCTCCACAAAATCTTTATATTGATATTTATTTTTAAATTGTTTCAAAATAATATTCTTAGAACATAATTTTTTGTTTGCATTGCCAAAATATTCTCTCCAGCTTGATCTAAACTTTTCAGCCCTGATTCGATGTACTAAATTATTTAAATTCACATAAGCGCCAACATGCAGTAAATACTCATTTGAATCTATATGAACAGCTTTGAACTTGCCTTGAAATAATGCTCCGCTTCGTTGATTTTTTAAATTAAAATAATTTGTAAATCCACCACCCAAGCGTTTCATAAATTCACTCACACCATTGTCACTCAATTGCTCCAGAATTAAATGGTAATGATTCGGATTTAGACAATAACAAATTATGTTTACTAGCTTAGGAAAACGCTTTGCTTTTTTTTCTAAAAACGAATACTCAAATAAGCTACCGATTGGCTCGGTTGAATTAAATATCTCCATGCTTTTTAAAAAACGTTCGAAATCGTCGTCGTGAGGGAAAACTACCCTTTTATCCACTCCGCGATTATAAACGTGGTAAAACTCGCCGTTTGCAAATCTTATCTTTCTCATCTCACAATCATACCACTTGGGTGTCCGACACCCAAGTGGTTGGGTGTGGATAGAATATAATTCTAATTTTACTTCCTAAACAGCGTCAAGATTCTCTCCATTCCGTCCCAAACCTCTGCAAGTTTGCGAAGAAGTAAGGGTTCCAAGTCAATTCCACCGTCTGTTCCGCCGCCCGGGTCAGTGCCTCCGCCTTGCTGTCCGCCTGGAGGTGGCTCGCCGCCTTCAGGCGCCCCTCCGCTCTGACCTGTGCCTCCGAAAACGCCCGTATCAGCGGGGCCGGAGCCTCCGGTCGGCGGAGCGCCGGAGCCGAAGGGTCGGAAATGGATTATGGAAGCAACGGAGCCAGTCGGAGTTATGGTAATTTGGCTCACTGTTCCGGAAGCGGTGATGTTGGGGGTCGTAAGCCCGAAAGTCATCTGGTCTCCGGTATTTACGCTTGTAAAGTTGGCTCGCAAAATGTAATTTTTTGACGTTGTGGTCGCGGCAAACGGGGTTGAGAAAGTGATTGTGCCGGCCGTGCCGGAAATAGAGACTGCTCCGGTTCCGCCAAGCGCGTAATCTCCTGCGTCAACCGAGCCGTTGCTGTTTGCGTCAACGTAAAGAGTCGGGCTTGTGATGTGCGCAGAAACAAATCCGGAAATATTGGAAAGCGAGATAATTGGAGTATTGGAAGCGTTTTCTCCGGTCGGAGTAAATTTGAATCTGAAAACATCCTGATTAGTTAAAGAAGCGCTGCCTTGATCAAACTTGTTAGCGGGCTGTCCGAGAGTATGCGCTCCCAAAGCGAGTTTTCCGTAAATCGCGACGGAGCGCATTGTATCCTGCGCGTTGGCAGAGGTGTCGGTGGGACCGTCTAAGAAAAGCTGGATTGCGGTTGAAGAAGCCACGACCGTGCCGAAGTTTGTGAACCGGAGGCCGGAGACCGTAAGAACATCTCCAGAACTAAAGTCCGTAGTTACATCAATTTTTGCAACCGAACCTCCTCCTTCAAAACTCACGCATCCGCAAGCCGCAATTTTTCCGGAAGAAGACGCCGTGCCGCCGAAAATCGCGTCGGTTTTAGTCTGGTCCCAAAGCATATTTACGGTTGAAGTGGCAATCGCTATCCGCAAGTCGTCGGTAGCGTCAGCCGCCTCAATTCCTCCGGTGCCTTGTCCGGCAGTTACCGTCAGTATGGACATCGCGGTTGCGGCTTGATTTACCTCAAATGTCTGATCGGCGGAAGAGGTTGCGGTCGCCGCGACGGTGGCAACAAATGTCCAGCATTCGTTATTGCCAACGTTTGTGTTCGTCCCTCCCGTTACGTCAATATCCCCGATATCGCTGCAAGCATCCGAGTCTTGTATTCTCGCGTACTGAACCGACCTTGTGTTGGTCGCATATAAATTCCATTGCGTTCCGGGAGTTCCGGAGAAAAGATTGATTGAAGTATTCGCCGCCTGCCCGTTGATTATCAGATTTGTAATTGAAGAGGTCGCTCCGGCCGCAAACTCCACTTTGGCGCCAGCAGTTACAACGTAAAAATTCTTAGTGGTGGAGGCGGCTACGGCAAAAGTGGTGCTTGCTGAACTGTTTAAAATCTCAAGATTATAAAACGCGGAAGTCCCCGTCGCTACGCCGCTTATTGTTTGCGCCGAAGTTCCGCTGAATGTGGTTGTCCCGTTGCCTGCGGAAAAAGTCCCCAAGTTGCTGTAGTTTCCCCCGATACTCAAAAGGGTCGGGGCGGTAACCGCCGAACCGACCTGCATTGTTAAATTAGTTGTTGAGGCATTTCCGGAGAAAGTTTTTGCGCCCGAGCCGGAAAAATCAATATTATTGAAAGCCGAAGAGCTTGTGGCTCCGGAAATAATCTGTCCGCCAGTGCCATTGAAAAACACTTTTCCGGAATTATGCGTGAAAGTCCCGTAATTTGCGTAATCTCTTCCTATGTATAAAGAGTTGGTGGCTCCTGGGGCTGTGAAAGAGCCTCCTGCGTTAATCATAAATGCATTAGTGGAAGTCGCATTCCCTGCGGCGGTTACAGCGTTTCCGCTTCCGTTTACTACTTCAACATTAGCTCCGTAAGTTCTTGCGGGCGCGGTAATTGCTCCACCCAAAGCATCAAAACTAACATTGGTGCTCAAAGTCCCTTCAGTGTTTAAATTAGAATGTTTAATAGTGGTCGTCCCCGCTCCGGTTATTGAACCGACCAAAGTTAATGTGGACGTGGAAGTATAAATCCTTCCTGCTCCCACCGTCAGCGCGCCGCTGTTTATTATAGTAGTCGTGCCGACTGTTAAATCGCTTCCTGAAAGAGTATATTTGCCGTTAGTCAAAAGCGCCCCGACCGTTCCTCCTCCGGTGAGCGTCGCGTTAATTCCATTTAATATCACCGGCTGTTGTTGCGGATAAATAGTCCCGGAAAGCGTTGCGGCTCCTGTCGTGCTCGCCGTTCCGCCCAAAGTAATTGCGGAGCCGGAAAGAATCATTGTCCCGGTTGCGGCAACCGCATCGGCGGTAGTAATCGTCCCCGAAAGAGTAAGGTTTTTGAATTCTTGCGAAGCGGAAGTTAAAGTTTTTGAAGTCCCGTTCATTATGAGCGTATGCCCCGATGAAGGAATAAACGTGCCTCCGGAAAAATCCGCGTTCCCTGCGACTGTCCACGTCAAAGACGGATCGCTACCGTAAGACCCCGTCATAAACACGTTATTAAAAGTGGAACTTCCGGGGTTCAGCGTTTTAGAAGTTCCGGTGAAATAAACCGCTCCTGAATTATGAGTAAAGGTGCCATTATTGACAAAGTTTCCTGCGACACTAAGCAAAGAAGAAGGAGCCGTTACTGTGCCGCTTAAAATCTTAAAATCAGTCGTTGAGGCGTTGTCGCCGAATTTCCAGCCGCCTCCGGAGCCATTGAAAGTTACTCCACCGAGCGAAGTTACTGGAGAGGTTGTTGCGATTATAACTTTACCTGTGGTTGTTGCGTTAAAAAGAGTTGATGTTGCGGAAGTAAATATTGAAGTTGAACTCGCGTTGAAAGACCCAGCCAAAGTAAGCGTGTTGGTTCCCAAAGTCATAATTGACGAAGTCCCGTTCGCGGTTGGCAGGTGCAAACTCCCGTCCAAACCGCTTCCGGACGGGCCGTTTCCGGCAATCGTTACATCTCCTCCGGGAGCGAATTCGGAGCTTGTTGCTATGTGAAGCTCCTGCCCGGAATTTACGGTGAGCGCGCTCCCGGAAACCGTATATTGAATCGCTGAATCAAGCGCCGGAAAAGAGTTTAAATCGCTGTTGGTAACCGAATCGCCGCTGGCGGCTTCATGTTTTATTATTAGCCGATTTTGATAAAGAACAAGTCCGGGAATAGAGGAAACTCCCGCGTCTTTGGCTTTTGTCAGCGAAAAAGCGCGAGTGGAAGCGTCCCCGGAAACCCAGACCGCTATCGGATTTCCGGTTTGAATCCCTGATACATTGAACGAAAATGTTCCGTCGGCGCCGGAAGAAGTTGACTGCGCCGCGCCTCCGTTTCTTGAAAGCTTGATTGTCTTACTGGTCGTAATCGGCGTCAGACCCTCATCAGAATAAAGCGCGCCTGAAACTGTCAGCGGAGCCGTAAAAGTCCAGCAGCTGTTTCCTCCAGCGTCCGTATTCGTCCCGCCGGATGCGTCAATATTTGCAAAATTACTGCAGGCGTTTGAGTTGGCAACATTAACATAACTCACGGACCTCGTCCCCGGAACGGCAAGGCCCCAAGTGCCACTGCCAGTTTTGTAAATTGCGTATTTTCCCAAGGAATTGGTGGCATCCCGGTAAGCAATAACCACAGAGTCGGCGTCAACCATGGCGGCGGAGACATATGTAACATCTACCGCGCCGGAAAAAGTGGTAGGGGCAAGTTCCTGTGTGCCGTTGATGTTGTAAATTGCGTATTTTCCCAAGGAATTGGTGAAATCCCGGTAAGCAATAACCACAGAGTCGGCGTCAACCATGGCGGCGGAGACATATTGAGCATTTACCGCGCCGGAAAAAGTGGTAGGGGCAAGTTCCTGTGTGCCGTTGATGTTGTAAATTGCGTATTTTCCAGGAAAAGGACTGTTGGTGGCATCCCGGTAAGCAATAACCACAGAATCGGCGTCAACCATGGCGGCGGAGACATAGTTAACATCTACCGCGCCGGAAAAAGTGGTAGGGGCAAGTTCCTGTGTGCCGTTGATGTTGTAAATTGCGTATTTTCCCAAGGAATTGGAGACATCCCGGTAAGCAATAACCACAGAGTCGGCGTCAACCATGGCGGCGGAGACATATGTAACATCTACCGCGCCGGAAAAAGTGGTAGGGGCAAGTTCCAGTGTGCCTGCGCTTGGTGGCCTCAACCAAACCATTGAGGTTGGCGAGCCGCCGGTAAATACAATGTTTTGGAGAGTTGTTGTTGCGCCGCCCGCAAATCTTATGGTTGTGGAGGCAGTGGCGGCGGTGAAAGCTCCGGTTGTTGAAGCGGCGGCGGAGAAGATTATTGCGGGGTCGGAGTCGGGGTTCCCGTCGTAAGAATTTAATAAAGTTAAACTGCCGAACGAACCCGTGCTTCCCGAAAGCGTCCCGGAAAGCGTCTGCGGCGAGGAGCCGTTAAGCAAAACCGTGCCGTCGTTGTGCGTGAAAGTTCCGTTGTTTGCGTAGTTGCCGGATATTGACAAAACAGTGGAAGGAGCTGTAACCGCGCCGGAGGTGGAATCAATTGTAAAAGCCGAGGTTGAAGCGTAAGATGAACCGAATGATTTTGTCCCGGCTCCTAAAAACTGCACATTGTTGAACGGCGAGGAGGTTGCCATAACTCCGAAAAGCGTTTGGGGAGACGCGCCGCTTAAATAAACCGTGCCGGAATTGTGGGTGAATGTTCCGCCGTTGGTGTAATTGCCGGATATAGAAAGAAGAGATGGAGCGGTCACGGCGCCATTAGTAATATTAAAATTCGTAGTTGAGGCGTTGTCTCCGAATGTCCATCCGCCTCCGGAGCCGTTGAAAGTTACATTGCCCAAAGCACTAGTCGGCGTGGAAGAAGCGATGATTTGTTTTCCTGTCGTTGTCGCGTTAAAAGTAATCGTGCCGCCATTGCTTAATATGGAAGTTGAACTGGCGAATAACGAACCTGCCAAAGTCAGATTATTACTGCCCATTGTAAGAATGGAGCTGGTTGAGTTACCTGCTAATCGCAGAACTCCGTCCGGGAAAACTCCCGACGGCCCGTTTCCTGAAATTGTTACTGCTCCTCCCGGAGCGAACTCCGAACCCGGAAAAATATAAAGCCCGTTTCCTGCCAAAACATTAAGTGTGTTGTTGTTCGCGATATATGGAATGTCGGAGTCGTTGTCGCTGTCGTATCTTTGGAAATCCGCGATTGTGGTTGATGTTCCGGTCGCTCCGTCGTTTTCTTCATGCTTTACGATAACCCTATTTTTATAAAGATTGTAGCCGGTGATCATGCTCATGGTTTCGGTGCTTGATGCTTTGTTTACGGCAACAGCTTTCGCGCTCTGCCCGTCAAGCCACAAAACCATCGGCGCGCCGGTCGCGTTCACAAATCCGCTATTGTATGGAATCTTAAAATCAAAAAATCCGTTGGTTCTTGTAGTAGTCGCGTAAAGCCCCGGAATAGTCCCTGTCGCAATCATAAGCTTTATCGTATCCCCTCCCGAAGTGTCCGCGTTTAGGCCTTCATCATTATATAAAGTTCCTGAAACCCTAAAAACCGGAGTGTATTGTATTACGATTATTCCTTGCCCGCCGGCTCCTCCGAGCGTCTCACCACCACCACCACCTCCTCCATATAATCCTCCATTCGCGCCATCGTCAGTATTTGACCCACCTCCGCCTCCTCCGCCGGCTCCGTGAGTTGAATCCCATTCTGTTCCATTTCCTCCGGTTCCGCCAACGCCTGCGGGGCCGTTGCCATTGTCCGAGCCGCCTCCGCCGGAGCCGTCACTGCCTGCACCTCCCGCGCCTCCGTTGCCTCCGGCGCCTCCGGCCTGTCCGGTAGGTCCCGTGCCTCCGGCGCCTCCGACGTTGGCAGGCGCGCTTTTCCCTTCAGTTGAGACGCCTCCTCCTGCTCCGCCTCCTCCGCCAGCGCCTGCGCTGGTTGAATTACTTCCCTTACCGCCGTATCTGCCATCCCCTTTAGGCCCGGCCGCTCCTCCGCCTCCGCCTCCGGAGTCCCCGTTTCCGTCTCCCATTCCTCCGTCTCCTCCGGCATATTTCTTCTGCCCCACGCTGCGCGTTATTTCGCCTCCGGTTGAAGTCGCGGAAATTCCGGCCGCGGTAGTCCCGGCTCCACCGGGTGCGGCACAAACATCAGCTTGAGCGCAACCCTCTGTAATTCCATCAACATTAAAAAGAGTAAATTGACCTGGGTTTCCCTCGGCTCCGTCTGTGCCGGCATTGCCGCCCGCGCCGACAAAAACAGTAATTGACGCGCCCGCAGTTAAAGAAATATTGGTGCTTGAAGCATACGCGCCTCCGCCGCCGCCCGATCCTCCTTGTCCGTTTGACGCATTAACCCCTCCTCCGCCGCCTCCGATTACTTCAATAGAATTCGCGTTGTCATTCCAATCCTCGGGAACAGTCCATGTGCTTGTACCGGTAGTTGTTATGTAGACAATAGCCGCCCGCGCGATATTTGTCCCAGCCGACAAGCCGTAAAAAATCCAGCCGGAAACAAGAACGAAAACAAATATTTTCTGAAAAAGTTTTTTGGTCATATTGTTTCTGTGGTTGTGGATAACGCTATTGACATGGTTTTTGTAAGGAGTATAATGGCGATATGGGGCGGTGTTCGTATGAACTGCGAGCAAATGCGCTTGTCAACAAAGGAAGTCCTTGCAAATGGGGCTTTTTTTGTTTTATGATTGCTCCGTGGACCCGGGCCTGTAGTTCATGCGGTAGAACAGCGCCCTTGACAAGCGCAGAAACGGGTTCAAACCCCGTCGGGTCCACACCAAAAATCCCGTCTCGTCCGCCAGTTGGCTGGACGGGATTTTTGGTTTTTATAAACAAAATTTCTGCGATTTTTTTCATGCTAAAAACTGCTGAATATCTTCTTTGGTTAATTCCTTGCTTTTGGGATTATTGCGTTCTTCGCGGATAGCGCCGATGTAATAATTTTGAGACGCCAAAAACCTACTACCAATAAGAAATTTGGCGAATTTTTCGTAATCAAAAGATAATAAATTAACCAGCTTCAATTCTTTAAGGCGATGATAAAAGTTATTTCCGTCAACGAGAATTAAAACTCTTTCGTTTTCGCTCATAATCGTATTTTATAACAAAATAAAGCCCCGCACCTACCGAAGTAAGCGCGGGGGGGGTTAACTATTATCAATGTAGCAAAAGCCAAAACCGCTGTCAAGAACAGAGCTGTGTATAACTCCGCCCGCGCGTCATTGATCCCCGCCGACAAGCCGTAAAAAATCCAGCCGGCGATTGTTAGAAGTATAAAAACTTGTTTTGCGATTTTTTTCATTGTTTACTTGTGGATAACGCTATTGACATGATTTTTGGGGGTGATATGCTTGAATTATCACGAACGGAAAGGGTGCCCTGATGAGGTTTTGTCCTCATCGGGGTCTTTCTTTTTTTTTGGACCTTATTTCTTATGTCGGCAACAAATCGAGTGTACGGCAAAAAATATTTCCGTTTTAAGAGACCCGAGTACTTCTTTCTGTTAGGAACCATGAGCGCAAGCAGTTTTTTTTGTTCCAGAAGATATTCAACAAGGCAATGAAAATCGCCGTCGCCAGTAACGATTAACGCTTGGTCAAAGTCGTTGATATGAATCATGGCGTGCAATACAAGTTCGGCGTCCACATTTCCTTTCACATATCCGATAAAAAGAAACGCTTTGCTGATGTAGTGTTTATCTTTGAGATATACACGAAACCGCGCGAAATCAAGCTCCCAACCCTGAGCACGAATGCCGAGATTGAGATTCTGACTGTCTATGAACGCAAAATTGTTTTCTTTTGAAATCATATTTATTAATTTTATCATTAATTCGCCGCCCAAGCGTTGTTTATCCCCGCCGACAAGCCGTAAAAAATCCAGCCGGCGATTGTTAGAAGTATAAAAACTTGTTTTGCGATTTTTTTCATTGTTTACTTGTGGATAACGCTATTGACATGGTTTTTGGGGTTGCTATACTTAAATTACATTCGGCGATTTGCCGCGGCCCCGCCCTAAAAGCGGGGAATATTTATTGGTAAAGGCGCAAAAAAGCTTCTTTAATCTTCTTAAAATCCTCTTCATCTGTTACTCCCAATCTGCTTGAAAGCCTTCTGTAATCCACGGCCCTAATCTGATGCAGGCACACATACATAAGCCTTCCTTCCTGCCTTATTTCAACATACCACGATCCCTCTTTTTTCTTTGAAGTCGTTGGCGCAATCAGATAAAATCCTCGAGATAGTTTTTTAATCACAACTCCTGGACGAGAAAACAATTTGCTTTTCCCGTCTATTTCCGAGCCGACATTTTCTCCGAAACTGACCCACCACAAATCTCGTTCCTTTACGAGCGGGGGTTCTGAGTTGGTATTATGCAGCTTCTCTTTCACCGTCATCCATTCCAAAAATCTTTTAATGATTGTGATCATAATCTGTTCTATGTCCGTATCCGCTCGCACAACTTCATTTTACCATTTTTATCCTCAAAAGGCGCTGTGGATATCCGCCCAAAGCCCGCAGAGCGAGCATTGTGGCGGACCCGCCTAATTGTCCGCTAGGCGGACTTTTGGCGGGACCACAGTTTTGGGTAACCCTCATAAAGCTTGATAAAATAGGCTTATTTTATGGCGCCTGCTTAGTGGCCCTCTTTATCATAAAAACGATATTATCGTTGGCATTTTCGTATTTTATTTTTATGCGCGGGTGATGCGCTTGCCATACGCGAAATACCTCATCGGTAAACGCCTGTCCGACCGTTTCTACCCCGTTAAAATTCAAAATAATCTCATGAAATTTGTCCAAGCCGCTAAGCACTCTTCGCGCCTGCGAACGGGAAATATAAGATTCTCCCATTTTGTAGAGCGTTACAATCACGCGAGTTTTGCCGAATTCAAAAGAATCTCCCGAAAATTCCCTGAAAACTTTCGCGAGGTCGCGCTTGGATTTAATTTTTATGAAAAAAGAAACCCTAGTGCCCTTAACATTTTTTATGTCTTTTACAAAAACATCGCTGGCGATATTATCAAAAATCAATTTCTTGTTTGAACTCTTAAAAGTCAGAATATCGGCCACTTTTGACGTAAAAAAGACGCCCTCGCCAGTATGCTGTCTGGGGGCTGTTGTCTGTTTCCCTTTAAGCAAATCCTGAATTGCCTCAAGCTCGCTTTTCAGCCTTTTTTTCCGCATTAAATTATTGAATATGCCAACGCCGCGATCAACAACGTCAAAACCGATAAAGTCCGGTTCTCGCCTTGCCGATATCTCAATGCTTTTGGAACGCGAATGTTCTATCGCGTTGTTAAGCATTTCAGTAAAAGCATAATCCAAAATATCGGAAATATTTTTAGGAAGCTTTAAAAAAATTCCGCTCTCCCGCTTAATTTCGTCCAAAACGGCGTCTTCCGAGAGGTTTTTATTTTTTAATATTCTGTGCGCACGCAAAATTTTTCTCTTTTCCGCGACAATTTCCGTTCCATGCGCAAAAACATAACGAGCTTGATTGGCCCTGCCAATCCGCAGGATTTTGCCTTCGTTCTGCAGTTCCTGTAAAAAACGGCTAATGTAAGCGCGCGAAAAACCGGTTTCTGACGCAACATCAGAAGTGCGCACCCTTCCAGCCTTAGCCAGTTTTTTTAAGATAAAATGCTTTACATCCATAGTCAATTAGTTGACAACTTCATTATAGTCTAAAAAATAAAAGTTGTCAACAAGTTAGCAACCATTTTGCTTAAATCTTTATAATGCTGGTTCCGTACTTACAACCGGCGCGCTAGAAACAACATTTACTGTGCGGCTGGCTGTCGCAGTATTCCCCGCTTGATCGGTCGCTGTGTATATAATAGTATGCGTGCCTAGCTGTGAAGTATCTATCGTAAGCCCGTCGCCCTGCGGAAATTCTGGCCCGCTTGCCTCGCCACCAGGCGGGCCGTCAACCGACGCGGTGTATCCCAAATTTTGATTTACGTTGTCCAGAACGGTAACTCCCATATCCGAATATGCCGCGCCGACTTCTATTTCCGCGGGATTATTCCCCAAAATCGTGATGGTGGGGGGAACTGTGTCAGAAATGGTTTCACCGCCTTCCGGGAAAACACTCGGTGTTTGCGGCCCATCAACACCGAGTGTTGAGGAGGAAGGCGGTGTTTCCGCAGGCGCGATGCCTTTTTGTTCCAAAAGCGCTTTAAGCTCCGTTTCCGTAATACATGTTGAACCCACGCAGAGTTTGTCGGTTTGTATTTCTTTCACTGTAAGTTTCCCATTCTCGTCAATTGACCAGTTCCCGTTTGCGGAAAGTATTGAGCGCGCGTTGATGACATCGGCTTCTTTCAGATCAATGAAGAATCCTTTTTTTAGCTCGCCGGTTTCTTGGTCAATTGACCAAATCGGCTTATTTTCGGAGGCCGCGAAATAATCGTAAGCGGTCATATCCAGCTTGGAATGGGAGCGCTGGACAAAAGCGAGAATACGCGGGATAGATGATTGTGTTTGCCCGCCTCCCTCCTCAACATCCGATGTTGAAGAAGTTAAAACATCGGATGTTTTCCCGGAAGGCGGGGTTTTCTCTTTCTGCTTCGCCACTCCATTTTCATCTATAGTATCCACTCCGCCGCCGTGGTCTTTGTAACTGTCATAAGCGCTCGCGGAGCCATCGGTGCCTCCCGCCAACCGGCGAAGATTTGTTTTTTGTTTGATTTCTGTTTGCACTAAAAGCGAGTCGCCTGCCACCCCGACCGAAGCGTCGGGGCCGCCCCAATCTTCCAGCGCGTATCCTATTATCGGATCTCCCGGCCGCGCTTTCATCGCGTAGCCTTTTTCCGAAGCGGATGTTAGTTTGTCTCCTAATTTAATCTGGCCATTCTCCAAAGAAATTTTTACAGGAACTCTTCCGGACAAAGCAATCGGGTAAGCGTCGTAAAGCGGATCGGCAGCCGCGTCTTCTTCGTACTTGGAACCCAGAACAAAACCGGGCGCGGAAGATACTATGCCGACAAGAGCCTCGTCGCCGGCAGATTGAGCAATTCCAACAAAAGAATGTTTGCCGTCGGCGCTCGGTTTCATGCGGACAAGATCGCCTGGCTCAAGCGCTTCATCTGAGAAATAATTTTCCGCGAGGTCGGATTGATTGGTAACAATCAATTGGCCGGCAATTTGGCCTGTGGTTGATGCGTTGCAGGCGCCGTCGCTATCCACGCAAAGCCCACCGAATGGTATCGCAAGCCCGGCTTGATACGTTCCGTTTCCTAAAGTCGTGGAGCCGGTGTTAGTCATAAGAACCGTAGTCAAAGTGCCGCTTGCGAACCGCAGGAAATTGCCGGTGAATGAACTGCCGCCCATGCCCAATTGCATATTGAGTCCGTTGCCGCTGAATATCTGCGTTCCCTCTTGGTAAAAAGATACAAAATCCGCTGTTGTTGAAGTTGATGTGTAAGCTTTTAGAGCAACGCCAGTAGAGGTACCTTGGTTTTCCGCGTAAACTCCAGCGGGAATCAAATTGCCGGCCGCCGAGCCAGTGGTTACTCCCTGCAATCCGAAAGTTTTGCCGAATGCCAGAAGACCGGTATTTACGCCGTCGGCGTTTGTGCCGCGGTTAGCTTGAATTTCCATCGCCCTTACCAATTGGCTATCGCCGAATCCGGAAGTGTTGTCAATCATTCTGAATAACAAACCTTCGCTGGTAGCAACCGCGGAATTCGCAACCGTTGTAATAAATCTGTTCGCGAACGCCGCACCGGAGCCGTGCGCAAGCAAAGCGTTCCCGTAAAGCGCGGCTACTCCGTTGGCGGCAGAAGTTGAACCGTCAAGATTAAGCGCCGCGGTTTTAGTGCTTGTACCAATTCCGATGCCTCCGGCAAATGATGACATATTGGTTGAAGTTGCATTTAGCCATCCGAATGTCGGAGTTGTGGAGCCGTAGAAATTATGAACCGTGCCCACGGCAGGAGAAACAATGCTGATTAGGTCATTTGATACAAAAGTTTGTGTTGCTCCAGTAAGTCCGTTAAGAGATGTAATGGCGCTCATGAGAGTGCAGCTTCCATTCACCTGGTAGCACTTGCCTGTTGGAAGGTTGATGT
>MFIM01000015.1 GCA_001780725.1 Candidatus Giovannonibacteria bacterium RIFCSPLOWO2_02_FULL_45_28
TTTCTTAAGAGCTTTTTCCGTAATCATATACCGGTAGCGTAACGCATCTTGGTAGACGGTCATAAAGCCTCTTACTCCTTTGATATCTGATGTTACGTGATGAAAAAACTCCATAAAGCTCACTTGTCCGCCTTAGGCGGGAGGCTTTACGGAGTGCAATATGTATCTGGCCTTATGCAGCCAAAATAAAAAGCCTCATGGGGAGGCTCGGAGTTGTTCTTGGCATCTCAATGGCAGATAGCCATCCAGATCCGGGTTGGACATCTGTAGATATTTAAACATTGGTAAATTTTCAAAGACAGTGACGATTATTTCAAATTGCGACTTGTCGTCGTAAGCACGAAATATTTCTTCTGTTACAATATCAGGCGGCGCAAGTTTGAGTCTAGCCGCGTAAAATCGGTCCAAATTTGGATGCGGCATATTTTTTCTCTCGCCGTAAACAAGCAGAAACATGCTGTCGTTTTCTAACCGATCAATTTTCAATTTGTAGTTCGTGCCGCTCACAACGGTCTCACATTTTAAAAACTCCACCTTTCTTCGCAAAAAATCGTGAATGCTAAATGTTGTGGCAAGGTGCGCAGCCATTCTGCCGTTTTTGTAAGTTTTCAGCTGTAAAAAAACAATACTGTCGTCATTTTTTGCAGCAGATAGGCCTAAGCCGAGGATGCCCGCGCAAATAATTAGTACCCCAGCAGTAGCAAATTTTTTCATTTTTCACCTATTCCTTTCCTGATTTCAAAGTAGCACACCAAACAAAATTTGTCAAATTTTCATATCAGCTTCAAAAATGCTTTCTCATCTATAATTTTTACTCCGAGTTTTTTGGCCTTGTCGTATTTGGAGCCTGGATTTTCTCCGGCGACGATGTAGTCCGTGTTTTTGCTAACAGTTTCCGATGGATCGCCGCCCAAATCGCGGACTTTGGCTTTCGCTTCATCGCGGCTCATGGATTCTAGTTCGCCAGTAAAGACAAATGTTTTTCCGGCAAGTTTTCCGGGCTTTCCGCCCGAGGCGGACCGGCCTAGGGCCGGTTTCTCAATGTGTACATACTTCAACAATTTACGCAAAAAATTCTTGTTGTGATCATCGCGGAACCAATCATAAGCACTTTTCGCAACGACCTCTCCAACGTTCGGTATCTTCTCAAGATCCTCCAAACCGGCTTTTCCCAGTTTTTCTAAAGACCCGAAATGATTTGCCAAATCAACCGCAGTCTCCTCTCCGACGTGCAAAATGCCAAGAGCATAAATGAACCGCGCCAAAGGAATTTTTTTAGCGTCTTTAATAGCTTCCACCAAATTTTCCGCTGATTTTTCGCCGAACCTTTCAAGCAGCGCGATGTCTCCTTCTTTTAGTTCAAAAATGTCCGCAGCGTCCTGAATCAGACCGTTATCCAAAAACGCATCCAAAATTTTTGGGCCGAGGCCGTCAACATTGAATGCTTTGCGGGAAACAAAATGGTAGAGATTTTCCCTGTGCCGCGCCGGACAATTCTTATTTACGCAATATGCGATGATATCGCCGTGCGCTTTTTTAATTTCGTGATTGCAGACATGGCAATGCTTAGGCATATGAAATTCTTTTTCATGCCCCGTGCGGAGTTCTTTTAAAACTTTGCGTACGTCCGGTATCACATCTCCAGCCCTCCCGACAATTACGCTGTCTCCTACTTTGATGCCCAATCTTTTTATCTCATCTTCATTATGAAGAGTTGCGCGGCTCACCGTTACGCCACCGATCTCAACCGGCCGCAAAACCGCAACAGGCGTAAGAGCGCCGGTCCGCCCCACCTGCACAATGATATCTTCCACTTTTGTGGTTGTTTCTTTCGGCGAAAACTTAAAAGCAATCGCGCCGCGCGGAGTTTTTCCGACAGTCCCCAACTTTTTAAAAAGACCGTTTCCGTCAACGCTTACCACAATGCCATCAATGTTGTAAGCAAGTTTTTCGCGGCGCTCGGCGATTTTTTTATAATGCTTAAAAACTTCACCGGCATCCTTACGGCGCTCCTCCAAATCATCTCCGGTCTTAAAGCCCAAGTCGCGCAATGCATTATGTTCTTCGCTGTGTTTCTCCAGAGCAACGCCCAAAAGATCATATGCGAAAAAATCCAGCCGGCGGGAAGCCGTAATTTTTGGATCCAGTTGTCGCAAAGACCCCGCTGCCAAATTTCTGGAGTTGGCGTAAATTTGACCGCCTTTCTTTTTTTGCTTGCGGTTGATGGCCTCAAAATTTTTTTTAGTGATAATCGCCTCCCCACGCGCTTCCACTCTACCTTTAGCATCAATTCTTAAAGGAACCGACTCAATAGTACGGACATTTTGCGTGACATCCTCGCCAACCTCTCCGTCTCCGCGAGTCGCGGCATATTTTAAAACCCCGTCTTCGTAAACAATGCTTAAAGCAAGTCCGTCAAACTTCGGTTCGGCGTAGAAATGAAAAACGTCGCGCGGCGCCAGTTTTTTTATCCTCGTAAGCCACTCCGAAAATTCTTCTTCGGAAAAAACATCTTCCAAAGACATCATTTTGGTTTGGTGCTTAACTTTTTTAAATTCTTTCAACGGTTTTCCGGCAACCCTCTGCGTTGGGGAATCCAGCGTTATAAGCTCCGGAAATTCATCCTCCAGTTTTTTGAGTTCATGTTTCAGTGAATCCAGCGCTTCCTCCGAAATTTCCAACTTATTCAAAACATGATACTGATAGCGGTATTTATCTATCAACTTTTTGAGTTTTTCTATTCGCCCTTTGGCTTCGGGTTTGGTCATAGATAATCAAATTTTAGCAAAATAGTCGACACCAGCTTAGCTTGACAAAATAAAATATAGTAGTTATAAGCGCCATAATTTTATTTGTTTCTTCTGTGGTGGGTATGTTTAAGTATGGCAAAGGGCCATTTCCTAAATAAAGCGGCGGGGTTGATAATCCTGATACCCGCTTTTTTATTTTTTATAATGACTAGTTACTTGAAATATCTCTATCTCACCTCCATCAATAAAAAACAATGCTCGATATTTTTTATCGAGTCTAAAAGAATAAATACCGCGGTGTTTTGGCTCAAGTAACTCTAAATTCAAAGATGGGTGCTTTGGGTTGCTTACAAAAAGAAAAATGGCCTTAGTCCATTTTTTCTCAAGGCGCCACTTTTTAATCCGGCGCAAAATATGCGACTCTACTGGCCGAATCTTCATTTTTTAGATTTGCTAGAAAACCTAAGTCCACTTTCTAGGTCTCTTAAAAAACCCTTTGAATATAAACCGGCCTTCTTAAAATCGTTGACAATTTCTCCTGTAGCATCACCTTTAACCTTCTGGAAAAATAAACTAGCCAACTCTTCGTACGTGCGAGCTTTTTTCCTTAAAGTTTCGTATTCAGTTTTTGGCACTGCAACAATATTGCTCATATATTTATATTACTCTTCCAAAAAAGCGCGTCAAGCGCCTCCTCCGAGATTTCTAACTTATTCAAAACATGATACTGGTAGCGGTATTTATCTATCAGCTTTTTCAATTTCTCTATTCTGACCTTTGCTTCTTGTTTGGTCATAAAATAATTTTACCATTTTAGATAATCCATCGCCCTGTCTGGATATATAACGGCGGAGCTTTCTGTAAAATTTGCAGCATTGTGTGCGATCAAAGAAATCCAAAGTAGGCATGGCACAGCATAGTTCTCTGCCGCAACACACAATCATGCCCGATGCGTAAAAACATTGGGCATTTTTTCATTTATAAATCTGCCCTGCTGATTCTTTTATAAAATTCCACAAAAGGGAAAATGGCGAAGGTTCGGAGGCGGAGGCAATCGGTTCCGAAGGAGTAATAGAAAAAGTCGTTATCCAGACACCGATGATCGCCGCCATAAGAAAAACAACAATCAGCGCGGCAATTGTCATCCGCTCCGCTTCAGATTTTTTCTGGAGTTTTTCTATTAAACTAAGAGGGTCTTTTGGCATATAACAGAGTCGTATGGCTACGGCGTTTTAAGTATCACAATCCGCGATTCCTCTGCCGCTGGCAAGCCGTTTTTTTTGATAGTAAATTTTTCCTCCGCTTCAGCTTTCTCTCCCATTTCTTTCATAAACACCTCCACACCGTCTAATTTCGCTTTCAATCCGGAAATTTTATAGTGCATCGGGATAATAATGCGAGGCTCAATCTGATTTGCCAGCTTTGCCGCCGCCTCGCCGTCAATTGTATCCATTCCCCCTACCGGCAGAAACATTATATCCGGCGTACCGAGCGCTTCTTGAACTTCGCTCCGCAAAATTTCTTCTCCGTAATCTCCCAGATGCGCCAGTCTCATCCCATCCCATTCAATAATATAAATAGTATTTTTGCCTTTTTGTTTGCCGTTTTTACTGTCATGAAAAGACTCCGTACCGCGCACCAAAATTCCTTTAAATTCATATTCTCCCGGACCGGTAACTTTAAAAACGCCACCTTGCCTCGCCGAGTTAAGACTGGCTTCGCCGTCTTTAACGGTCAGCGCATCAATATTATTGTGATTTTCATGCTCGTGCGAAACCAAAACAGCATCAGCGCCAAACCTTGGCGGAGTAAGCCCGGATTCTTTGGAAAACGGATCTATCGCCAAAACTGTATCCCCGCTCTGAATCTTAAAACACGAAAGCCCGTAATAAGTGATGACCATACTAGACAATCTTAGCAAAATAACTATAATCCAATCAATGGCAACGATTACAGCAGAAACAGATATAAAACCCGGCAACCATATAATGGAGGCGCTTTTGAGAACGCAGCCTAAGGTGTTTTTAAAAATCGGCGATCTTATAGAAGGATCCCTGCTCGGCCGCAAGGGCGCCAAGATATTTTTGGATTTGGGCGTGTACGGCACCGGCACTATTTATGGCAAAGAGTACCAAAACGCCAGAGAGATTATTAAAAATTTGAAGTTGGGAGATAAGGTCACCGCCAAAGTGGTTGAACTGGAAAACAAAGACGGCCTCATTGAGCTTTCACTGAAAGAAGCCGGATCGGATATGGTATGGAAAGACGCCAAAGAACTCAAAGAATCGCAGGAAACTCTTAATCTGAAGGCGCTGGAAGCAAACAAGGGTGGGCTGGTCTTGGAATGGCGCGGCATTAAAGGTTTTTTGCCCGCCTCGCAGCTCAAAGCTTCGCACTACCCGCGAGTTGAGGGCGGAGACAAGACTAAAATTTTTGACGAACTTAAAAAATTGGTTGGTGAAAACATGACCGTCACCATTCTTGATTTTGAGCCCAAAGAAAACAAACTTATTTTTTCAGAAAAAGGCACGGAATCGGAGGATCTCAAAAGGGTGGTTGAAAAGTACAAAGTCGGCGATATAATTGAGGGCGATATTACGGGGGTAGTTGATTTTGGAATTTTTATAAAAATAGAAGAAGGACTTGAGGGCCTCGCCCACATCTCGGAGCTTGATTGGGCTTTGGTGGAAAATCCGAATTCGCTTTTTAAAATCGGGGAAAAAGTTAAAGCCCAAATCATCTCAATTGAAGGAGACAAAATCTCGCTTTCCGTAAAAGCGTTAAAACCAAATCCGTGGGAAGTAAATAAAGAAAAGTATAAAAAAGGAGACATCGTGGAAGGCAAGGTCCTGCGGCTCAACAAATTCGGCGCATTGGTGACTTTGGACACCGGCATCTACGGACTGGCGCACATTTCCGATTTTGGCACCGAGAAAAAAATGCGCGAAACAATAGATGCAGGCAAAACCTATGTTTTTCAGATAGTAAATTACAAACCGGAAGACAAAAAGCTCTCATTTTCTCTGTTGGGTAAACCCGGTGAGGCTCCGAAAACTCCGCAGACCGAAGCGCAAGAATAAAAAAGCTCTCAATCCATATTAAGAGCCAAAATTTGGCAAAGAAGCTGCTCCGTCGCGGCGAATATCAAATTTCCACAATTTTCCAAGGACCACGGACTGCCGTCCCAACCGGTCACCATAAATCCTCCGGCTTCTTCAAAAAGAAGAATCCCTGGGAGTGTGTCCCACGGACATCCTTTGTACCCAATCAACGCATCTACACCCAAAGGTCTCAAACCACCCATGGCCAATCTGGTGGCAGAATATGCGTAAGAAAGGCCATTATGGTTTCTCTCCGCTTCAAGCGCAACACGATTAGGAAACTCTTGTTTCCTTAAACCCCGGCTAGGACCCTCCAAAAGCAAATGGGCTTTTTTCAAGTTTTTCTGACGGCTGGCGCATAAAAGCCTCAATCCTTGAGGCACGTGTTGCCATGCGCCTTCACACTTGGCCGCGAAGAAAAAACCGTCCCATGTGGCTTGCTCTTCCAAAGGTAAATAAATTGCGCTAAAAGCCAGTACTCCGTCTTCAATCAACGCCAATTGGTGGCCGAAAAACATTTTCGCAGAGTGGTTGTGAGTTCCGTCTAGGGGATCAATAACCCAAAACCTGTCCGGTCGCGTATGCCAAGGGTGATTGATTTCTTCGCTTATAACATCGCATGGTACAAGCCTGGGCAAAAAATCCATAAACCACTCTTGCATTACCTCATCAACAGCTCCAACATAATTTCCAGGAGATTTTTCATAAAGCGGCGGCGGGTCTATATACTCCCGCAAAATCTCACGCTGCTTGCTTTTAAAAAACTCATAAATATTACCGGCCAACATCATCATTTTTCCGTTATCCATCTTCACCTCCCACGTTGTTTTCAAACTTAAAACATAGTAGCAAATCGCCGTTTTTCTGTCAATTTTTTGTACGAGATGAGTACATTGGTAACACCTTGGCGGTTTTCTGGTAGAACTCCCAGGGCGTGTCATAACCGAGCGTTTGGTGAGGCCTAATGAA
>MFIM01000016.1 GCA_001780725.1 Candidatus Giovannonibacteria bacterium RIFCSPLOWO2_02_FULL_45_28
GTGATGAAAAAACTCCATAAAGCTCACTTGTCCGCCTTAGGCGGGAGGCTTTACGGAGTGCAATATGTATCTGGCCTTATGCATGCACACTTAGCAATCCGATTGCTAAGTGAAATAAAACACCTTTTGGTGTCAAAAACCAAACAAAAACTCCGGTTTCATTGAACCGAAGCTTGATTGCGCGCAGTGGGTTGCTTTTTTCTAGCCTAGGACTTAGGAAGGCATACCCTTGCGACATACCAACTGATGCCGCCTTCCGCTGTGTGACTCACAGCCACCGGACTTAAGCACATTATGCCCGTGGAGGGGCGGATCCCCGTGCACACTGGCAGCTGCGCGCGCCTGCCTGCACTTGCTTGCTTGTCAAACCAGCTTCTCCTTTCAAAAAAAATTCTGGTGGGCAGGGATGGATTTGAACCACCACGCACGAGGCGACCTCGGATTTACAGTCCGGTGCCTTAGCCAGACTCGGCCACCTGCCCACGCGGGTTTGATTTTTATGGAGAGAGGGGAACTGAGCTAGAGATCGATGTCTCCGCCAGCTTCTTGTTCACCCACAAACAAACGCGTCAGGCAACGCATTGCTTTCGGTATTATTTTGCCGCAGCGCTTGCGGGGTGCCGACAGACAAAACAACTTATCCTAAGATATAATAGTTGGCTGCCCAAGCCACCCATTCCCCACGTTTTGTTTCAAAGAACTCCCGTCAAAACTCTCATTTCTACGACATTCTTACATTCTCAAGAATGTCGGAATATCAGAACTTTGATGGGGTGGCAAAAGCGCGAGGACTTTTGCCGGGGAAAACGAGTTGGGCGCGCCAATTGACGCAATCGGTATGGTGTGGTCACACCGGGAGGACTCGCCGCCACACGCGGCAGGACGCAACCTCCAAACGTCGCACTCGAAAAAACTTTCACCCACCCACTTTCCCCCATCAAAACCTCCGAAAAATCAAGAGGCTTTGATGGAAGGGGGATGGAGCTGGGGCGTGAGGTTAAAATTCGCCCGCGCGGCTCCTTGGGTCGGATTCGGGTTGTTTCGAAACCGACCATTCGCGCCTTTGGCGCGATCCCGATAATTCAGGACAAGGATGTTGTTCCCCCGAGACACCCTTTTCTTTTTTCAAAGTCCCTCTTAGGAGGCCGAAGGACGGGGACCCATGCACCCATCCTTTGGTCTCCCAAGGACCCGCCTAGACGCGCCAGGCGAGGCTGGTGACCACCCATGTTCACCTATTAAACTTCGGGATAATTCGTCAGCCGGGGCTATTATTTTGGTTTATGCCCGCGATACCGCGTTATCCCTGCTATCAAGCGTGACTACCTCCATTATACTCCTATTAAAATATTTGTCAAGTGGCATTGACAATATGGCCCAATTTAGCCTTATTTAAGCTGTTTTCAACCGAAAACAAACAGTTTACCACAAGCCCTTGACATTTTTAATAAAAGGAGTATAATTGAGGCAGAGAGGAGGTGAGGCTAAATGGTGTGGTAAGTGCGGTAAGTGAAGAGTGGGTGGGTTCGGTTTCGTTTTTGCAGCTTTGTTTAAGTGGTTTGTCGTTCTTGGAGGCAGAAGGTTCTCGTTTTTTTGAAAGCATTTTCTCCGAAGCCCTATGATAAAAAACCGAAGAAGAGGCTTCGTGGATGAAAAAATTTTCGGCAGAAACCCGACTAAGTGTCGGGGGAGAAAAAACAAAAAAAACATCAGTAACCCTAAGGGGGCCGCAACACGCGCGCCCCCTGGATTTTTCTTAATTATATTTTTCTGTTGCTTCCCAGGCGAGATTAAAAATTGTTTTTAGAGAATCGGCAATTTCCTCACTTTCAATAATGACTCCGATCGGGTTTTTTCTTAAGGCGGATATGGCTACTCTATTTCCGTATACCGCAACATCACAAGTAAAAGGAAATTTATCGGCCGGAATATAGCGTGCCTCGCGGAGCAATTCGTCGTCTTGTTTTTTTAAAATTTTTCCGCGCGAGCTGGTATAGATTAATTTAGAATGTATTCCGCGCCTTACTCTTCGCGGAGAATACTCTGCTGGGTGAGATGGAAATATTCTTAAAATATCGTCTGCGGAGGAAAAACCCAAAGCTTCTTTTTCTTTCGTTTTTAAAAACTCATCTTGCATTGTCCGCAGACCCTCTACTCCTTCAAAAAATCTCACCCTCGGGCGCTCGCCGGAGGAAATGTAAAGCTTACCGAGGCCGGGCAGGATTTCTTCCAGCGCGCTCTCGCGTTCTCTGGCCATTTTTTTTTCTCGCTCGGCGATTTTAATTAAATGCTCCGGATCTTCTGCGCGGAAATAACTTTTCTTTCCTTTCTCAAACGAGGTTACCAGCCCTTTTTTCATAAGAGCTTCCAATTGCACATAAGTTGTTGCGCGTTTTACCGCGGCTTTTTTAGCAATCTCCTGCGCAGTTTCCGACCCTAATTCCAAAAGCGCGAGATACACCCTCGCCTCGTTCTCCGAGAGCCCAATCTTTTTTAGTTCGTCCAACATCAAGTACTAATTACTAATTTTCTACTAATTTACTAATAATTTATTCGTATATTTGTTCTTAATTCGTAATTAGTACTCGCTTTAATTTTAAGCTCCATAAATTACCGTAAGATTTGTCGCGGAAGAGGAGATGGGAATCGTCGGAGAGAAGCTTGGGGCTTGTGACGTCAAAACTTGTCGGTATGAAATCTGAAACTTTGCCGGTTGATGTATCAATTAGGACAAAGTTGTCTCGAAAAGAGATTTTGCCTTTCCACCAGTCGTCCGGAATGCCTAGCGGGAAAACATCCGATGTTTGAAGCCCGCCAACATCGGATGTTGAGGAGCGAGGTGCTCCGCAGTACGCAATATTTTTTTGCGTCCGTAAAAACGCGCACTTTTCGGCGATTGTTTTTACGCCAAACTCCTTTACATTTCCGGTTTTTACATCAACAAATTTTAAATTAAGCAAATTACCATCCGTGTCAGAGGTTGAATAAAGCGACCCTGAACCATCGGGATTCCAAACCGCATCAAGCCCCAATCCATCGGCGATTTTATTGAAAGCCCCGGTTGATGGGTTTAGCGTGTAAAGAAATCCTCGCGCGCCGTAGGAAGACTTAGTTTTGAGCGCTATGTTATTTGCGGTGAGCCATGAAATTTCAAAACCGGGGACATTGTTGTCAAAAATTCTTCTTTGATTTTTAAAGTCGGATGTTGCGATAAAAATATTTTGGCTGTCGCCCAGATCGTTTATAAATACCAGCGATTTTGAATCGGGAGAAAACGCAACGTCAGTAACCGAATCCGGCAGAAAATTCGTGCGCGGAGTCGTGGTTGAGTAATCAATCAAAAGTTTCCTTATCTGATTGTCTAAATTGTAAAAAACCACGGCGCGCTTTCCGTCCGGCGCCCAGACGGCGCGCAAAACTTGCGGAATTGTGAAATTTGAAATCCTGCGCTCTTCGTCCGAACCATCTGCGCGCCTTTCAAAAAGATGCCCTAAATTTTCGGGGATATTTTTGTGGTAGCGCACGGACGTTGTGCCAATCCCGGCCAATGAAGAAATATTATCGGAACTTAGGCGTATCATTGTGCCAATCGGCAAACTTCGCGCGGTTTCCGGAGAAAGGGGCAATTCGCCGCCCGGGAAAACACTCGGTGTTTTTTGGGGCGTTTCGCCACCGAGTGTTGGGGAGGGCGGCGCGCCGGAAGGCGCAGCTGAAGGAAAAATTCCCAAAAAGCCCACCCCATCTCTTTCTTCTCCATTTTTCAATCCAAACCAAACCAAAGTTCCGATAATTATTGCAATTGCCACTCCCGCAACTATCACATTTCTTCTTGTTAAAAGATTTTCCATGGGTTATTTGGCTAGTTCCGCGCTGTGCTCAGCGACTTTTTGATTAAATAAATCTTGTATTTTTTCGGGCTCTCCTTTTTCAAAATCCACTCCGCGCAGAATGACTTCGTCATTTTTTTCTATTTTTTGTTCCGCCGATTGTAAAAATTCTTTCATGTTTTATTTTTTAACATTATATTCCGATATGAATTTGATATACTTTTTGAAGTCTTCAAAATTGATGCGCAAATCTTTGAGAAACTGCCTGCGATTTAAGGTTTCATAACCGTGTACAATTCGGTTGCGTACGCCAGCCACTGGAGCAACGCGATCCGCGAACTCCTTAGGCAACACATTGTTGCCGCCTAAAACATAAAACGTGCTTTGAAAATCATCCGAAATTGGGAATTTCAGTTCCTTAATAAAATGCTGATTGATATCCATCATTATGTCCACAGCCAACTGGAAAGCCCTTTCTAGGTGCCGAAGCTTGTCTAAATCCTCTAAAATTGCAGCGTCACCGAGCTTTAAAAGATTTTCCAACTCTTCAACGTAACCTCGAAGTTCATTTAACTTTGCTTCCACAAATTGTTTTTCAAAAGTCATTTTAGCTTATGCCTTGCACGTACTCCTTTAATCTCCGTTCTTTAAGCTCAAAAAGCGGCTTGGCTTCCACGTATCGTTTGAAGGCGTAAGCTCGCAGTTCATAAAAATTTAGGGGGTTGGTTTGATATAAAACTTGTCCGTTATCGGATATCGCGTAAAGCAAAAGTGGTGGGGCAAGATGTATATTTACCAAATCAATGCGCTGACTTTTGAGAATTGGGTTGAGATCCAGCATCATTTGAGCTTCTTCTCTGATACCAAGGTTTTTTGTGCTCAAATAAGCGATGTCCACATCGCTTTCTTTATGTGTTTTGCCTGTTACGGACGAGCCGAACAGCACAAGCAATTTAAGCCCGTATTTCTCCGCTACGTTTTTTAGCTCTTCCTTTTTCTTTTCCGTCAATTTTATCATCTTTTTATTTTACAACATTTTTAAGGCGTTGTCTAGTTTGTGCTCCGCGATTATTATATTTCTTCTTGTTAAAAGATTTTCCATAATTGATTACATTACGTTTTCTATTCCCTCCGATCCCGGTATAATAATATTTTGTTGCGGTTGTTGCGTGGTTTGTTGCTGTGGTTGTGTTGTAGTGGTGTTTTGATTAAGGCTTTTTATATCCAACTGCAAATTCACCAGTTGCGGGTTAATTGTCCAAAGAATCAGATAGGACAAAAGCGCGAGAAGCAACCCGAAAATCGCCTGCGTAATGCGGTCTCTGGCATCTGCCTTGGAATCAATCGCTTCGGAGATCGCGTATTGGATTCCGCCGATTACAATCATGACAACCGCCAGCACTGCGGCGAGGCTTAAGATAAAAGGAATAATATTTTTGATGTACTCCGGAAATGTGCTTACCTGTTGGCCAACGCCCGGAAGCGGCTGGAGCAAAGAATATGGAACGCCGTCGGCGGCAGAGGAAATGTAAAATCCGGAAACCAAAATCAAAAATGACAATCCAAAAATCCAAAATTTGTTTTTCATTGTCGGGCTGTTACTGATAATCCCGCCTCTGCTTGCTGAAAAAGCGCGCCTTTATCTTCAATTTTTATAGAAAAATTAGTTTGCGATTCTGTTTCCGCCGGAGCGGTGAGATCTAAAAGCCGCCGATTCCCGACTCCGTCGGCCGGTGGACTGATTTTTTCTCCGTTCGCGCTCCAGCCGATTTGCGCGCGCGCAAGAGACTCCAGGCCAAAAAAGAACGGTTCGGCCAGGATTGAAAACGAATTTCCCGCCCGCCCGAGAAACGAAACAATTGCCTGCGGTTTAATGCCGGTAAGCGCATTAACTTCATAAAATAAAATTTCCGGCTGATATGTTCTGATGCGGATGTTTTTTTGCGTTGATGCCACGCCGCCGAGCGAGCTTGTTTTAAGCGTAACAATATATTCGCTGGATCCGACATCCGCCAATCTTAAAACAAGTTTATTTTTTCCGCCGCCAGATTGATTTTGCACTGGTTTGCCGTCCAAAGACCACTCATAAATCAGATTTTGGAGTTTTAGTTTTGCGCCTCCGGAAAAGAGGTGCGGTACGGCTATTATTTCAACAACGCTTCCCGGCGTTGGCAAAGCCGCTCCTCTGTAAAAAGCTGGCGTATAAGCTAGGGGGTGGATTATAAAATCAATGTCCGCGACAGAAACGTCCGTTTGGGTTTCAAAGACAGATCCGTCTATGGAAGTTGCTATGGCTCGTATGACCATTCCGGAACCCAAACTGCCGGCCGTGAATGTTTGTTCTATAAGTCCCCGGCCGGAGGCAATCTCTTTCCCGTTTAAAAGCCATCGGAAATTTGCCCGCGCCGCGTCAAACGCAAAGGATTTCGCCGTTGCGGTTATTGTTTGCCCGGCTTTCGGAGAAGCCGGAGAAATGCTTAAAACAAGGTCATTCGGAGAGGTAAGAATGAGCGCGGAAGCGTGCCAAGCAGTAATAAATGCCAAAACTAACACCAAATATCTCATTACTTTTATTATCTCATGGTTTGTTAAACGAATTAAGCTCATTGTTTTTGTTGCTGAAAGTCCTCCTTCGCTTTTTTAATTGCCAGCAACTGCGCAGGATCGGAGGTGATAATTTGATCCTCCGTGTATGAGGCAAGTATCTTTATCGCCACATGCTTTAAGCCGGCGAAAAATATTCCCTCTCCGACATCGGATTCCAATAGCAGAAATTTCTCTTCCTCGGTTAATTTAAACACTTCTTTTAGCTGGTCAATGCTTGAAGGCGACTGTTTGAGCAGAATTTGTATTGATGAATTGTTGATAATGGTCGGACCGTAACTGGAATTAAGAAAATCTCCGACGTCTTGCGTGATTGTCGCAAGGCCAAGATAATATTTTCTGGCGCGTTTGGCGATTCCGGAAAGAAAGGAGGCCCCTTGCTCATTTTTCATAATCCACCAAGCCTCGTCCACTACCAAAAGGCGTTTTTTGATTTCTGCGCGGATCGCGTTCCATATGTAATTAATAATTAAATACATTGCAACCGGACGGAGCTCCTCTTCCATGTCGCGGACGGAAAAAACAATAAATTTCTGGTTGATATCCACATTAGTTGGTTGATTGATGAATCCGGCCCAGGTGCCCTTGGTAAACTTCCGCAATCTTTCTACCATGGAGCCCCCGCCTTCCATACCGGCAAGCACCAATTCCAAGTCGGAAAGAATCGGCGGTATGGCTTTGGAAAAATCGGAATCCGGCGTGATATCGCGCGATGCGTATGTTTCGGTGATTGCGCGGTCTATAATAGAATCTTCTTCCGGAGTAAGTCCGCCGAGCATAATTCTAAAAAGTCCCACCAGATTTATAATATGCGATCTCAAGACATCCGCTGGCGATTCGTCCTCGCGCGGGGTGGGCAAGTCAAAAGGATTTATGTGGTGGTGTGAGGTCAAAGAAATATTAAAATATCTTCCGCCGACCGCTTCGGCCAGATATTCGTATTCGCGCTCCGGGTCTATAACGATAATATCCGTATCAAACATCAAAGAGCGCAAAATTTCCAGTTTGGTTGCGTAAGACTTTCCTGCGCCCGCTTTGGCGAAAATTACGGAGTTGTAATTTTCCAAACTAAAGCGGTCAAAAAGAACGAGGGAATTGTTGTGGGAATTTATGCCGAAAAGCACGCCCTTATTTGAAGTAAGATCAAAAGATACGAACGGAAAAACGCTTGAGGCTGGAGAAGAATTCAAATAGTTGTTTATTTGGAGCATGTCTTCTCCCTGCGGGAAAACCGAATTTACTCCGTCTTGCTGCTGAAAAAGCGCGGGCTTGGCGTAAACCAGGCGGGACTCCAGCATGGATTTGATTTCCGCCTCCACCTTATCAAGCTCCTCAATTGTGTTTCCGTAAATTGCGATATAGAGTCCGAAGTTAAAAAGACGCTCTTGCGCTTGCTGCAGTTTGTCGCGAAGAGATTCCAGATCCTGATAGGCCGTGTCCAAAATCGGATCTCTCACCAAGCCTTTTTGCTGGCGAATTGCTATTTGAGATTGTACCTCGGCGACTTTTCTTTGCAGCTTTCTCAAAACAGTAGCCGTGTTTACCGGATGAATAAATATGGAAACGTCAAAAACTTTATCTAAATTTATAATCGGGCTAAACCAGTTTGAAGAGAGAAATCTTGGAAGAGAAAAAACAAAAACTACACGCATAAGTTTTTCACCGAGCCGGACATGGTTGGCCGTAATCTCCAGCGCGGCCGGGGCGATAACGTCTTTTAATTGTAAAACTCCGGCGCGATAAATTTCCTCCGGAAAGACGGGGGTAATTTCGGTTTCTTCTTTTTTCTTTTTAAATATATCTAAGATGGACATTTTATTGTATTGCCGGCGGCTTGCCTTTTTCTAATTCGCCCGGGTTGTATAGCCCATAAAACAGCTCTATTAATTCTTCCGTATTTAGCGGTGTGGCGCGGACGCCGGAGCGAACAAGTCCTTGGATTACCGAGTCAACTCTCTGCCAAAGCTGATTTTTGTATTCGTCAAATTTTTCTTGGGTTAACCCATCCCCTTTCTTGGATTGTTTTGTGCCCAACAAGCTGCCGATGCCACCCAATAATGTTGATATTCCTTCTTTCGGCGTTGTAAAAAGGGCGGGGGTGAACGGCACGACGGCGTAGAAATTTTTTGTGACAATATTCGCTGCGCGGACGAACGTTCGGACAAATTCTATGTATTCGGCGACCTGGATTTTTAATAGTTCGTTGGTTTGTTTGACCTCGGACTCGCGCAATGTTTCTATGTACGGCTCAATATTGAGTTTTCTGGACTCTATAAAAAATTGCAGTGAGAAGTCCAGTGAATTTAAAAAGTTTTGGTATTGCATTACAACCGCCGTTTGTTCGTCCGCGCTTTTTAACGCAAAGTTCAGAGATGAGGCCATAAGCACTGCCCGCAGAGAGCCGTTTTTCAAAATCAAAACACCGTCCCGGATTTCTTCTATTTGCAAGATATCTTGCGATGGTAATGCTGTAGGCATAGTCAGCGTTTTAATTTCTGTTGCACATCAAGCGACCAAGAAAGGTCTTGTAACTTGCTTTCCGTTAATTTGGGCGCTGCCCCACCGGCCCCCTTGAAGTCGCCAGCAGGGAAGAAGTCCGACTTCTTTGGGGACTTGAAGTCGGACTTCGAAGGGGTCGGCGCGGCCACTTTTCTCCACAAATAAAGCCTTGCCGAAGAAGAATAATTTAATGCGGCGGCAAGCATTTTAATAAAAGGCATCCCGTTTATTTTTAAAAACGCCAAAGATGCTACGAACGCGGCAACCGGAGCGCCCAAAATTATTACGAGCCAAAGCTGCAGGAAAACATACATTATGAAAATTATTGCTCCGCCGCCGAGAATATAAAAAAACTGTTTCGCGGTTAGTGGCCCGAAAATTTTATCTTCTACTTCTATAAATTGCGGGACTTGATGTTGCATATTATTCTATTGGTTCGCGGTAAGGATCGCTGTTTTGATAAGTTTTTTTAGGAGGCTGCGGCTCGGCGTTTAGCGCTTTTTCCAGCTCGCTTTTTGCGATAAGAGAATTTTGCGGCAACTTTTCTTTCGGAGCCGGGGAAATGTCCGGCTTCGGCGGCAAATCCGGTATTGGCATTTTTTTGACGAAGATGGGTGGAAGAATTGCGGGAGGGGGTGGAGGTTTAAATACTAACCCACCCCCTTCTTCCCCCTCCCAAAGGGAGGGTGGAAGTTCTGGCGCAACAATTTCTTCATGGGTTGGAAGAGGTTTGGGTGTCGGCGGTTGCGGGGGGGTTGTTTTAGAAATTGCGCCGCCCGTAGGCTCTGCGCCGCCATGGAAAACACTCGGTGTTTTTTTGGACTCAACACTGAGTGTTGAGGAGGGCGGAGTTGGTGGCGCGCCCAACCCATGAATCTTCTTCAGCGATTCTCTTACCGGCTGGAAAACTTTTTTGTTGATTTCCTCCGCAATTGCTCTGGCTTTTTCCGCAGGCACTGCAAGCCGGCTTGTTAGATTTTTCACGTAATCCGATGGCGATGTAATTCCCAGCATCACTAGCCCCGTCTCATCCGCCAATTCCCCGATTTTATCAATTGTGAGTTCCGCTTTTTTGCCTACAGCTTGGACGGCGTCGGTAGTCTCAGGCGCAAACAGGGCCCCACGCAAATCTTCCGGTAATTTTTCCAAGGCTTCGGAAATAGCTTGTCGTTTTTTATTGTCTACGGTCTTCATGTTTTTATGTTCCTAATAACCTATTTAATATTTCTTGATGCGCCGCCGAAGCGATGCCGGCAAGAGTATCTCTGATCTGCTTCGCCATAAGGCGATTATTTTTTTCTTCCATCATTTCGGCTAAAGCCTCCGCCCTAAAGTCTTTTTCTGTTTTTAGTACTTCTTCAAAAGCATCTTCATCGCTAATCATACCGCCACTAGCAGCTTTTAAGTCTTGGAATGGTTTCGAGGTTCTAATTTTAGCTTTAACGTTTGGTATCTTGCCGGCGTCTTTTGTTGTTTGCGCAATAGAATTTGATACGGCGTCTTGAAGGGCTTTAATTTTTGCCTTGTCCCCGCCGGTGATTGCCTCAATGCTGCCCATACTGCCGGAGCTTATTATTGTTTCTACCATTTCTGGATGTTTGATGATTTCCGGAGTAATAATGGCTTTTATGGTTTCCCGTTTCAGGCCTCCTTGTTTTAGGGCAACGCTTGCCATGCGCGCGTGAGCGTCCGGATTTGCGCCCTTAACATATTCAACGACGGAGACCATTTTTGTCGGATTTCTTTGCCAAACAATACTTTGAGTTTCTGGGGGCAAATCAAGGTAAATGTCGGCAACTTCAGCGATATTTTTTTGTCCGGTTTGCTGCGCCAAAGAGGTGTAAAAATTCTTTTTCTGGTCGGCTGACAACGCACCTGTTGCTTTTTCAACAACGGAAAGCCGCGGCTTATCTTTAGCCCATCGGATATAAAGCGCGGCTTGCTGGTCAGCGGAAAGCGTGACAACAACCTTTTCCGCTTCAGTTTGAGGAAGGGCGTCAACATATGAAGTGACGGCTGGAGTTGACACGCGCCGCAAAACTTCACTGTTGAATTTGGCCTGTTCTTCCGGATTAAGTTCGGATTTGACGGAGTTTTGATATCGGCCCAAAGCGGTGGCGTTTGTGTGCATCTTTTCAAGCCACAGTACGCGCTGGCGGTCTTCAGCCGCTTTGAAATATCTCTTTTGTTCGCCGGGATCTTTAGAATTTATAAAGTCTTCAAAAGCGGTTCCTCCTTTAAGCTCGGCATTGCGCATCTCTTGCCGCTTTTCGGCTTTGTTGTAGCTTAACTGCTCTGCGGTAATGAAGGCGGGTGAAGCCAAAATGTTCTTTGCGGAGGCTTGGGCCGCGCCGGAAAGCTTATTGAGCACAAATTCAGCCCTCTTTTCGTCGTCCGGGAAACTTCGCAAAATTTGCGCTTGGGCCTCTGGCGAATAATTGCCGAATTGAGCTATTTGTTCTGGTGACGAAAGCCG
Organism: Candidatus Giovannonibacteria bacterium RIFCSPLOWO2_02_FULL_45_28; assembly: GCA_001780725.1. GTDB lineage: Bacteria > Patescibacteriota > Minisyncoccia > UBA11713 > 2-01-FULL-45-33 > GWA1-44-25. The sequence continues at coordinate 11,407 of MFIM01000016.1, forward strand.
TTTCCATGATTCAAGGTCAAACCTTGCGGCCGCAGTCGGAGGCAATTGTCTCTTGATTATACCTTCGGCCGTTGCGCGATCTTCACTGGACATAAACTTCATCATCTCTGCTTGTTGCTCCGGATTTAATTTGCTAAGTAAAGCAACTTTTTCTTGCGCTCCAAGGCCGGCAAAATACTTTGCTTGCCGCTCCGGAGTTAATTGTTTCGCGAAATCCGCCATCGCTCCTGCCCTCGCTTCTGTTCCGCCCAAACCTTTCAGCCAGCCGGAGAATCTTGTCGGGGCGGTGCCAAGAAGCGGCACACGCTCTTGCAACTTCGCCGCCGCCGGCGCAATCGCCGTTCCCAACAACCCCGTTGTGTATCTCGCTGCCAATCCCCCCACCGCTCCGGTGAGCCATTTTCTAGCAGTGGTGGCACCCTTGATTACGCTGTCAGCAAAAAGAATACCCATTTTTCTGGCCAGTAAAAACGAGGTCAACAGCATAAGCGTTGCGGTCATTATGAGAAGTATTGCTGGCGGATTGAGCAGAATATTTCCTTCTGGCACATCTTTACCGAATTGGTTTATAAAACCTATACTTATGTACAAAAGAAACATAAAAGCAGGCAGGAAAAAAGCTTGGTTTATAAATGTTTCCCACCATGACTGCCAAAGTTTTTTTTCGGTGACCGGCAAAGCATAAGATATAAAAGCGATAGGCGCCAAAACTAACAAGAGAGTTAGCATAACCGCACGCATTATCAAAAATATTGCCCCAGCTACAAGAACAAATAAAACAGCGATCATAAATATAAGCGAGCCCATGCTAAGATAGAAAAATTCAGTTGCGCTGCCGACATCGCTGCCAGTGACCGCAGCCCATCCTACTGCGCCTACACCGCCTCCAGTAGCTAACAAAGTAAAAAATGCAACCCAGCCGCATCCGGGAATTATTAAACAAGCAGCAATTCCCACAGCAGCTCCAGCGCCCACAGCTAGTCCTCTGCCAACTTGGCTTATCTCGGCCACAACAGAGCTTTTTGGCGGTTCCATGTTCCAAACATTTTGAAGTTTTGTGCCAGCCACAATCGCGCTAGCAATAGATGTTGGTCCGGGAGAACCATTTGTGGTCATGGCTCTGTAAAATTGGAGTCCCAACACATTGCTTGCGTCAATAATTACGTACCCTATTGTCAAGCTGAAGTTAATCAACAAGGCAACAACAATTAATTTCGGCAGAAGCGATTTTGCGCCGTAGCTGGCACTTCTTAAAATTGTAGCTATTGCTATGGTCAACAGTATTAAAATAAAAAATATATTTGCAACGTCTCTGGAAATTGTCCAACCGCTCGCGATAATACTCTGTTGCTTTAGTGTTGACAAAGAAAATTCTAGCGCACCATCAAAAACCATAGCTGTAAGATCAACAAGTCCGGCCACCGTTTTTCCTAACGCAACTACTAAACCGTTAAAACCCCAAAGAAAGCCGGTACCAAGATAACCGATTAGCCCTGTCCCTTTTTGTTCTATTGAATTGTCGAACGAGGTTTTGACTCCCGTGGGTGTGCTTACAGCCAGCGCCAACGGCGCAATCGCAAAACTCAAAACCAAACCCAATAATAAAATCATGGAGCATGTAACGTAAAACTTGGAGCATTTAAGTTTCAAGTTGCGAGTTTTAAGTTTTATGTTTTGCGTTTCAGGTTTCATGTTTCATGGTTATTCAATGACATTGCCCGGCGGGTTTAAGCAGTTTTGTAAATCTTCTTCGGCCTGCGATTTGTCCGCTGCGATCTGCTCGTTTTCGGAAACTGCCTCTGCGAGCGATTTCGTTTTCGCCACATCCGTGGCGATTTTCTGCAGCATTAGATTAAACTGCTCAATTGTTTGGGCAAGCAAAAGATCGGCGCGGTCGTCTTTTAAGAGCTCAATGAAAATTGTCTGGTCTATAATATTCCCCTCCAGCGCCGCCTTCGTGGTGGTAGCTGTTTGAATTTTATTATTTACATCGCTTATCGGTTCGCTTTTGTCTTGTTTGCACGTCTTGAGTTTTCCTAAAACGATAATTTCGTCTTTTATTTTTGCCAGCGAATCTTCCTTTTTATCAATTATTGATTGAGTAATGTTTATTGCCGAATCAATCCCGGAAAGCTGGATGCCGCTGCGTTTGAGATTGTCCAAGTCCTGCTGGAGCTGGTTGGTGATGGTGGTTGAGTAAATATTTGAACTGGAAAGCCCGCCCGGCGCGAAGAATAATCCGTTGATCATAGACTGAAACGCCGCGATTAAAATTTCATTAAATGAGTCGGCAAGGTTAAGCTGTTCAATGTCCGAATTTGTGGCTTTTGCCAGCCGGTTTTCCAGATATTTGCCCGGGGTTACGATGGGACACACGTTTCCGATCGGCTGATCCCCGACATCGGTTTCTTTCGTCGGTCCGGCCTGACTGCAGTCTTCTATTCCCAAAAATCCGTTGGCGGACACGGCCTCGTTGAGTTTTGCTTGTACTGCGATTGCCTCCCTTTTTTCTTTTTCTGCGGCAAGTCCTAAGAAGGATACATATGGATTACTTTGCGTTTGCGTAAGCTCAATCCATCTTTGCCATCCCCCGTTGTTGAAATCGGTAAAAAAGCTTTGCAGATTTCCGGCCACCGCCGATACTGTGCATCTGAATCTTTCCTGCATTGACCTTCTCCCGCTGGCAAAAATAAGCCGGAGTCTTGGTCCGAACGGTTCGCAAAGCTGTGTGAAATTTAATTCCTTCAAAAACACTCCGCTTGCCTGGTCCGCCGCGTCAAGCAAAAAACCCTTCCAATCCTGCACAAAAAGCGGCGCCCCCCCTTGTCCGCCGGTGCGGATTAGATTAACAATATCTTGTGTAATCCTGTGCACCATGAGTTTAGCAACGCTCCAAGCCATGTCATTTGCCATGTCCTTCAAAGTGCCCGGTCTATCCTGCACCTTGGCTATTGGCACAAAATTCCCTCCGGACACAAGTCCCAAAAGACTGCCCAAACCGCCAAAAATATCTCCTATACCGCCGCCTCCGCTAATCGGTTCGTTGAATCCTTCTTCTCCTGTTATTTCTATTGCGAACACAAAACTAGGCATCACCAGACTAGTCCCAAAAGTTAAAATGAGTGAGATTGCAACAAACGTTTTCAAAAAGTTTTTTTTATAATCCATATCCTACAAAATGATATCCGCCATCCGACTTGGCGAAATTGAGTCCGTCGTTTTTTATCTGTCTTTGCATTGATTTGTAAAATTGTGGCGCGCGCTCCGCCTGCTTAAAATAAATTACCAATCCCATAAGCCCCCGCGCCGGATCCTTATCCGTAACCATCATAAAGCTATCGGCCGCGGCGGTGTTTTGCAGTATATTCATAAGATCAAGATGTAATGACGCGTAATTTGCCGGGACGCGTTGTTTTTTTAAAAAATCAATTGTTTTTTGGTAAGCCGCAATGTAAGCGCCGAGTTTTTTCAGATCTTCGTAGCGCTCGGATGCCAAAACCGCGTTTACAATATCTATCTCCGGCGTTTGAAGGCCAGCGAAAATTTTATTTAAAAAATCGCCGGTTGCGTTTAAGTATTTTTTAATTCCGTCAGCTGAAACATTTTGCTCCGCATGGACATCGGACGGCGAAAACGTATCTTTGTATAAAAGCGCGTCTCGGCTCAAAGATTCTATCAAGGATTCGGAGATTGCCTTTTGCTGGAAGGTGTCCAATGCTCCCTCTGCGGACCCCGCGGCTGTGAGGTATTGGATTGCGAATTCTTGGGCTATTTTATCGGTCAAGGTGCGTGGTGTAGTCGTGGATGCTTTACTTTGCTCCTCCGGTTTTTTTAACTTGTCGTTTGGCCCAGCCGCCAAAGGATCGCGGCCTTGCTTTATTTCTTCGCCATCATGTGTGCCATCCCCATCGGTGTCCGGCTTCTTCGGATCGGTTTTCCAAAGAATTTCTTCCCAATCCTTGAGACCGTCGTTGTCACTGTCGCGGTTGGCGTCTTGGTAGGCGGTTAAAAACGAGGTTTGAGATTTGAAGTTTGAAGTTTGAGGTTGCAAATTTGACGTTTGCCAAATTCGCATCACAAACCAGCCCACGAGTAAAACAACAAGGGCGGCAAAAACAAGGGTTATGAAATTTTTTGATGGCAAATAACCCATTTCACCTCCCTAATTATACCACCTTTATGTGGCAATTAGGGTGTGGATGGTGATAGCGCTGGAATGGGGTTTGGAGCCGGGCCGGTGCCTATGTGGATTATTGGATAAGCCGAGCCCAAAGATGGCGGTTTTTTGCCAAAACCTATGCCTAAAAAGCTAAAAATCGCGGATGCAACGGCGACAACAGCTCCTATCGGACCACCCACAAACAAACTAACTAGGCTTATCCCTGCCCCGAAAAAGTCGCCGCCCATCAGCGAACTTATAATACCGATGCCCGGCAAAATATTCCCAAATCCTCCTGCCGCAGAAAGCAAGGTTTCGGCCAAAGGGCCGGTTACCTGAAAAGCGCCAAGCGGTCCGATAATCTGTGCTCCTATTATTTGCGCCCCGCTTATCGCGGGATCAAAAACGCCAGCCGCATAAATAGGATTGATTTGCAGTATACCCCCGGCTGATTCCATTAATCCGCCGATGCTAAACCCCCCGATACCCGATGGATTTCCTTTTGAACAATTGATCGGAACCGGCGCGGCGTTGCCTAAGGTCCACACACCGGGCTGGATGACACCGTAGGGATGAATGATTGTCGTGGCGGGATTTAGAAAAAATTTGCCGCCAACGGGCGGACCGATATGCAAAATGAACCCCGGTGGTGTTAAACAAGCTTGAATTTTTGTGATTTTGCCGCCGAAAGGTTTATTTAAGGGTTGAATTAAAGGAATAGCCGCTTTTGCTTCGGAAAATGGGTAAAAGAAAGACAAAAAAACCGCGAAAATCAAAAATATTGCGAAAAATCTTTGCGTTTGCGTATGCACATGCATATTATTATTATACTGCGCAAGAGCATATAAAAAAAGGCCACCGCACACAACGCGATGGCTCAAAGGCACATTACTTGTTTTTGCCGCTGTTCCAAGGTTAATCCGGAACAATACTTACTTGCTACTACATTAAACAGTATTGCCTCACATCCACTTGACAAAAAAACCGACAAAAACGCTGCGAAAATCAATTTTTTCATCTTTTCTCTCCCTTCTTGGATTTCTTGATTTCTAACTCAAGTATAGCAAATTAAAGTCCGCTTGTCAACCCAGCGCTACTCCACTGTAACAGATTTTGCTAAGTTGCGGGGTTTATCCACGTCCAAACCCAAAAGAGCCGCAGTGTGGTAAGCGAAAAGCTGAAGAGGAATCACTGAAAGAATTGGCGTGAGCATCTCCAGAGTCTGCGGAATGAAAATAACATCGTCGGCGAGTTTGCCAATTTTTTCATCCCCTTCCGTGGCCACCGCCAAAACGCGCCCATTTCTTGCTTTAATCTCCTGAATGTTTGAGAGTATTTTTTCATAAACAGGATCTTTCGGCGCCAAAGCCACTGTCGGAAAATTTTCGTCAATGAGAGCTATGGGTCCGTGCTTCATCTCACCGGAAGCGTAACCCTCGGCATGCCTGTAAGAAATCTCTTTTAATTTAAGCGCTCCTTCCAAAGCCACCGGAAAGTTGTATTTTCTCCCCAAATACAGAAAGTTTTTGTACTTAGAATACTTTTCAGCAAGTTTTTTAACTCCCGCGTCACCGGCCAAAACTTTTTTCATTTTCGCCGGCAAGGCTTTGAGTTCCATTACCAGTTTTTGGCCTAGCACATCCGAGACGGCGCCGCGCTCGCGGCCTAAAAATAACGCAAGAAGCACAAGCGCGCCCAACTGCGAGATAAAAGCCTTGGTTGATGCAACGCCTATTTCCGGTCCGGCGTGATTATAAATACCCGCGTCGGACTCTCTGGCAATAGTTGAACCTACAACATTGACTACGCCCAAAGTTAAAGCGCCCCGCTTTTTCGCTTCGCGCAGAGCCTCCAGCGTGTCTGCGGTTTCTCCAGATTGAGAAACAAAAATGGCAACCGTATCCGGATCTATCACCGGATTAGAATATCTAAACTCCGAAGCATACTCAACAGAAGCCGGAATTTTCGCCAATTCTTCAAAATAATATTTGCCCACAAGTCCGGCGTAATAAGAAGTCCCGCAGGCAGAAATTATAATTTTTTTCGCTTGAAGCAGACGGTCTCGGACAGCAACAATTCCTCCCAGTTTGGCGCTGCCCTCTTCCAAAAGCCGTCCCAACAGAACGTTTTCCAGCGCAGACGGCCCTTCAAAAATTTCTTTCCGCATAAAGTGGGGGTGTCCGCTTTTCTGCGCCTCCGAAATATCCCAATCTATTTTATCTATAGGTTTTTGTAATGTTTTTTTGGAAAGGTTTCCGCCAAAGGCGGATCCGCCTAGGGTGGAGAAAATTTCCATTTTTGATGGAGTAAGAACCGCCGCCTCATTATCATGAAGATAAATCACGTTTTTTGTAATACCCACAACAGCCGACGCGTCGGAGGCGACCAAATATTCGCCGTCGCCTATACCCAAAATAATCGGCGAGCCGCGCCGCGCAACGACAATTTTTTCCGGATCGTGTTTTGAAATAACAGCAAGGCCGAAAGTTCCGTTAACGTGCCGCAAACCTTCCAACACCGCGTCTTCTAAAAATATTTGCCCAGCCGATAAAAATGGCCTCTCAAAAAGATGAGCCAAAATCTCCGTGTCCGTTTCCGACAAAAAAGAATGTCCCTCCCGAATAAGCGCTTCACGAAGCTCAGCGTAATTTTCTATGATACCGTTGTGCACAACGAAAATTCCACTTTGGCAATCGGCGTGGGGATGGGCGTTTCTGTCAGACGGCTTGCCGTGAGTCGCCCAGCGCGTGTGGGCAATGGCGGATTTGCCGCTCCAAGATTTCCGCGACAATCTGCTCTCAAGCGCGGAGACGCGCCCGGCCGTCTTTTCAAATCTGATTTTAACGCCGTCCCAAAGCGCTACACCCGCTGAATCATATCCGCGGTATTCCAAAGCTTTCAGTCCATCTATAACAATGGGCAGAGCGTTTTTCTTGCCAATGTATCCGACTATACCGCACATGCCAAATTTATATTAACGTTATTACATTAATTAAAACAAAAAGGCCAGCGTATAGTTACGCCGGGTTATTGCAAAGTAATTTCCCATAAAATCTCTTTCGCGTAAGCAGGGCAGTCAGAGAATATGCCGTCCAAATCAAGAAATAAAGCCAAAGTAATCTGGGATTTGGGATGGAAGGATTTATCGGAATAAGCATAGATCAAAAATCTTTTTTTGCGAAAATATTCTACCATCTCCCGATTCAAATTCAAAGCCGCCAAATTAAAATGGATACTCTTTGCTTTCAAAATCTTGCCGACTGCGGCAACCAGCCACCATGACAAATTGCGTTCAACCGGATCCCACAAAAGACCGATCTTTGCGCGCGGCTTTTTTCCTTCTAAAAATCTGATTTTAAAAAGTTCAAGCCACAAAAAAGAGGAGAATACGATTTTGTCGCGGCAGCGAAGACCTTGAGTCATTTCCAAAATTTCGTGAATCAATCCCTTTTCTTTAATTTCAAGATGAAGCTGCATTTGCTCTCCCAAGAAAAACCGCTCATTGGACAAAGGAAGATGGGCTCCCTTAACTTTAATACTGAGAAAATCTTCAAAGGCGAGCGCTGCGCGGCATTCTTCTTCGGTGCGAATTGGGTCGTGCGATAAAACCAGTTTTCCGCAAAATTTGCATCGCCTTATATCCGTCTCAACAGCTTCCGCTCCCATTTTATGCGCCGCCACAAACGCTTCGCGCGTGTTTTCTTTCTCTGAAGCCGACGCCCCGCGATGAGCGATGATAAGCATTTTTCAGATCCGATTCTTCCCAAAACCTAACACGTTTTTACAAAAACAAAAAGCGGGGCTATTTGCCCCACTCAATACTACATGTTTTATTTAAATGCCCTTTCAAGATGAAAAAACCAAGGGACAACAACGCCGTAATCAATGTAATGAAGTATCGTGCCGGCGATTAGCGCGTCTGGAACTATGTAATAAAATCCCAGTTCTGGATATAGTTTGGTCCACATTATCAGCGCTAAGGCATTAAGCAATGGGGCCGCTGTTGCATAAATATTTTTAACAACAGCGCGAGAAAGTTTTTTGGACGCACCGATTCTCTTAAGCAAATTCATTAATAAACCGCCTCCGAATTCAAGCAAAAGAATGCCGATGGCAATCGCGCTTACGAGCGTTATAAATATCGCTGGGAGCAAAGCGATGCCCATATTGGAAACGCCATTCAAACGAGGAATAGATGGGAATACGAATGCCACACATAGCGCGTCTAGCATAACCACAGCAATAAACGCAATCGCGTAAATTTTTGACACAGATACTCTCCCCCAACTTGCAAGACTCTACCAAAAAAATACTCTTAGATTATCCGCACGTCAAGCGCCCTCGCCTGCATTTAACAAAAAAGCGGGGCTATTTGCCCGCTCAGATATAAGGAAAATCACGACCAAAATTACTAAAAATGCCATCGCTATACCGCCCAACATAATGCCCCCTCCTTAAACCACAATGTTGACGAGTCTTCGTGGAACGAAGATAATCTTTCGTGGTTTTCTGTTTTCTAGAGCGAGCTTAACTTTTTCGCGCGCGAGAGTCAAGCGCTCGGCTTCGGATTGCGAAATATTGACTGGGACTTCAAATTTGTCGCGCACTTTGCCGTTTATTTGGATAATAAGCTCAAAAGTATTTTCTTCAACGAGCTTCGGGTCGTATTTCGGCCAAGGCTCAAAATGGATAGACGCTTTGTTGCCCAAGCGCGACCAAAGTTCTTCGGCAAGATGTGGCGCAAACGGAGCAAGTAGCTTTAAAAATACGCTGAAATTTTCAGAGGAAGCTCCGACTTTTTCCATTTCATTTAAAAGCACCATTAATGCGGAAACGGCGGTATTAAAATGAAATTCCTCAATATCTTCTCCGACTTTCTTTATGGTTTTATTCAGCGCTCGCGCAAAATCGCCTCGCTCCTCAACACTCGGTGTTGAATCCCGAAAAACACCGAGTGTTTTCCCGCGAGGCGAGGCAAATTTCCAAACTCTGTCCAAAAATCTCCGGATGCCTAAAATGCCCTGCGGGTTCCACGGATACGAACCGGCTTCATTATATGGGCCGATGAAAGCCAAATACATCCGCACCGTATCCGCTCCGAATTTGGCAACATATTCATCCGGATCAATCACGTTGCCTTTTGATTTGGACATTTTCTGACCGTCCGGACCCAAAATAATGCCGCGGTTTCTTCTGTCTTTGTATGGTTCGTCTCCCAGTTCTTTCGGAATAAGCCCCGAATCAAACATTGCTTCATACCAAAAGCGGGAATATAAAAGGTGCATTGTCGTGTGCTCGGCTCCCCCGGAATATAAATCAACCGGCATCCAGTTTTCCATTTTTCTCTTTTGGGCAAATTCTTTTTCATTTTTTGGGTCGCAATATCTCAAAAAATACCAGGAAGAATCAACAAAGGTGTCCAGCGTGTCTGTCTCGCGTTCCGCAACGCTTCCGCATTTCGGACATTTAACTTTTAGCCATTTTTCAGCTTTAGCAAGCGGAGACTTCCCATCCGAACGCGGTTTGTAATCCTTTATCTCGGGCAATAAAACCGGCAAATCTTTTTCCGGCGCGGCCAGCGCACCGTCTTTTAGACAATAAATTATCGGAATCGGCGCCCCCCAATAACGCTGCCGCGATACCACCCAATCGCGCAAGCGGTATTGCGTTTTTATTTCCCCACCGACAAATTCTGTTATTGTTTTTTTTGCTTTCTCCGAATCCATCCCGTCAAATTTTCCGGAATTAACCATTATACCGCTTCCGGCATACGCCTCTCCCAAAATTAGGCGCCTAAAAACAAGACTGTGCAGTTGATCTTTTACCTTATCAAGAACCTCTGTCTTGCTAAGCCATTCCAACGAAAATTTTTCTTTCTCTGTATTTTCCAATCTTGGAGGCGTTTTCTCATTGTTTAGCAATTGAAAATGCAAACCCGTGGCGTTAATGTTTCTGTTCACGTTTTTCGAAAATGCCACATAGTGGTGGTGTATTTTTTCTGAAACCGAAACCAGTTTCAGGTTTTTATAGCCGGTTTCTTCTTGAATTTCGCGGCACGCAGCGGCTTCGTAGTTTTCAGCGCCGTCTATCCCGCCTCCGACAAAAAGATTCCCGCCGAGCTTGGGTCCCCAGTTTATAGATAAAAATTTTCCCGTTTTAGAATCCTCAACAACAGCTACAATGCTTTTTCTAAATTCCTCGTTTTCACGCAACTCGCCGGTAACCGGCTCAACAACAGTTCTCGTCTGCAGACCAAATTTTTTTGCGAACTCAAAATCGCGCTGGTCGTGCGCGGGGACAGCCATAATCGCGCCAGTTCCGTAGCCCATAAAAACATAGTCGGCAACCCAAATCGGAATTTCTTCCTTATTTGCCGGATTTACGGCTTTGATGCCTTTTAATTCAACTCCGGTTTTCTCTTTTTCTGCTTTCTGCCTTTGCAATTGCGTTTTCTTTTTTGCTACGTCAATATATCTTTCAACCTCTTTGAGGTTAGAAATCAGAGGTTTGAGGTTAGAAATTAGAGGGTGTTCCGGAGCAAGCACCATATAAGTCGCCCCGAAGAGAGTATCCGGACGCGTTGTAAAAACCTTTATTTTAAATTCCAAATTCTTAATTCTAAATTCTATTTCCGCCCCTTCCGATTTCCCTATCCAATTTCTCTGCGCTTCTTTTATTTCTTCCTTCCAATTTAACTTGTCCAAACCAAACAAAAGCCGATCGGCGTAATTCGTAATTTTCAGCATCCACTGTTTCATCTGTTTCTGTTCAACTTCCGCTCCGCATCTCTCGCAACAGCCGCCGACTATTTGTTCATTGGCGAGCACGGTTTTATCTTTCGGACACCAATTAACGGAAGTTTCGGCTTGATATGCCAGCCCTTTTTTAAAAAACTGCAAAAAAATCCACTGTGTCCATTTGTAATATTCCGGATCGGAAGTTATAACTTCGCGCGACCAATCAAAAGATGCACCCATGGATTTGATTTGCTTGCGCATGTAATCAATGTTGCCGTATGTCCATTTTTTAGGATTTAATCCGCGCTTTATGGCAGCATTCTCCGCAGGAAGCCCGAAAGCGTCAAAACCTATCGGGAATAAAACATTTTTTCCTTCCATTCTTTTTTTTCGCGCAAAAATGTCGGGCACGGAAAAAGCATACCAATGCCCGGTATGCAGATTGCCGGACGGGTACGGAAATTCAACCAAAACATAAAAATTTCTAGCCCGAGGCCAGTCAGCCTTGGGTTGGTCATTCGTTTCGTAGATTTTTGATTTCTCCCACTCTTTCTGCCATTTTTTCTCTATTTTTTTGTGGTCATACGGCATATATTGACAATTATACCCGCAGAGCTATGTTTAAGCCAGAATCCAAGATAAGGAAGTTTTTATGATTATGACAGAAGGGTCTTTGAAAGAATTTTTGGAGGCTGTTGAAAAACGGATTGCGGCAGAAGCCGCAATCGGCGTCCGCAAACATGCTAGAAAAAACATTATAAAAATAGTTGAAGAGGAGTTGAGAGGTTGCGTATCTATCGGCACACTTCTGCCACCAGTAGATACGGTTCTCGGCAGCGATTGGGATATTTGAGGAGGAAAAAATGACACTGATGTTAAACGCTTTGCCGCAAATCAGAGAACCAGAAAATTCTCCATTTATTTGTTTTGAAAAGGGCTCTAAAGAAAGAACGCTCCTTGAGCAAGAAATTGAAAACATAAGAAAAAGCAAACCGGAAATACTGCCGCTTTGGATCGGCGGTCCGGTTACCACAAAAAACGAACAGCGCCGCTGCATACCGCCGCACAATTACGACCGGACGCTTGCGACCTATCATACAGTTTCGGAACAACATGTTACCACAGCAATTAAAACTGTTCTTAAGGCAAAAAAAAGATGGATGCAGCTTCCATGGCCTTACCGCTTGATCATTTTCCAGTCGGCGGCCCGCCTGCTTGAAACAAAATATCTTTGCAAAATGGTGGCGGCCGTGATGGAAGACTACAGCAAGAACCCATATGAGGCACTAATTGATGTCCAGGAGTTAGTGGATTTCTGGAGATTCAATAGCTATTACGCGGCCAAACTTTATGCCGAACAGCCGAAAAGCAATCTGGATACCAGCAACATGGTTGATTACCGTCCGTTGGAAGGTTTTGTTTACGCCGCCCCCCCGAATAATTTTGTGGCCATTGAGGGTAATCTGCCCACAGCGCCACTTATCATGGGAAACGTCGTAATCGCAAAGCCGTCTTCGGACGTCGTGTACTCTTTCCATCTCGTTTTGAAAATACTTTTGGAAGCGGGTTTGCCGCCGGACGTTATGGCGGTTCTCCACGGCGACTCGCAAATGATTAGCGACATTGTTTTAGGCAATCCCATGCTCTCCGCAGTACATTTTACTGGTGGAACTGATACATTCAGAAAAATGCGCTGGACCATTGCTCAAAATGAATATAATAAACGGCTCTACAAAGGGATGGTCAGAACCGTCGGAGAAACCGGGGGCAAGGACCCGATCGTTGTTTTTGACAGTCATGACCCAGTCGCAACCGCATCCGCAATTGTCATGGGCGGATTCGGGGCTCAAGGAAGAAAATGCTCCGCGACTTCGCGAGTTTATATGACCGAAGACAAGTGGCCCGAGGTACAGACGCCGCTTCTGGATTTTATGCGCGCCATCAAAATCGGAGATCCGGCGGATTTCAAAAATTTTATGGGCTCCGATATCAATGAAGCGGCGCACAAAAATTACTTGAGATATGTAGAGTACGCATATCATTGCCCGTCCACGGAAGCCGTTTATACGGAAGGGACCCTTACGGCGGGCTCGGGCGGGTGGTTTCACAAGCCGATGATAGTATTAACGAAAGATCCGCATCATAAATTGATGAAAGAAGAAATGTTTGAACCGATAGTCACGGTCTGTGTGCTTCCAAGAAAGAATTATAAACAACAAGTATTGAAACTTTGCGATAAAACTTCTGAATTCGGACTTACTGGAGCGATTCACACAAGTCATATGTATGAATTTTGCGAGGCTCTTGAAGCTCTGCGGTATGTTGCCGGGAATATGTACAATCACAAAACAACGGGAGCCATGGTCGGCGCACAGCCTTTCTCGGGAGCCAGGCAATCAGGAACTAACAGCAAAGTTGGATGGTGGCCAAATCTACTGCAATGGACAGAATTGAGCACTCTCGGATTTACCTTCAATAAGCCAACAGACTTCGCTCCTTCTTATTTGGACAGGGATTAATTTTATTAGCCCTCGGACATCCGAGGGTTTTTATTTTAAATTAAAAATTCTGATTGCGTTTTCGGTTGTAGTGCGCGCGACTTCTTCGAAGTCTTTGTTTAAAATTTTGGCGATTTTTTTAGCGACTTCTTCAACGTATAGTGGCTCGTTGCGCTTGCCGCGGTAAGGCAAGGGCGCAACATACGGGGCGTCGGTTTCTAAAAGAATACGCTCCGGCGGAATAAATTTAATTAATTTTTCGTACTCGCGCGCGAAAGTAACAACCCCGCCGAAAGAAAATGAAAAGCCGAGAGCCATAAGTTTTTGCGCGTCTTCGGTTGTGCCTGAGAAAAAATGGATAATGCCCGGAGGAGAAGTTAGAAGTTGGCGATTAGAATTTAGAATTTGGATTAAATCAGTAAACGCCTCTCTGCAATGAATCATCAACGGCTTCCCAGCTTCGCGCGCCAACTCAATTTGTTTGATAAATACCTCAGCTTGTTTCTTTTTTGTGTCCTCCGTCAATCTATAATAATCCAGTCCGCACTCGCCGATAGCTACAACTTTTGTATCTTGGGCGAGCTTTTTGTAGTAGTCGTAGTTGAAATCTTCACCTCGGCTAGTAAAACCCCCCTTGTCCTCCGAAGCTTTGGCGAAGGAGGAGCCCAACTCCTTCTCATCATGAAAACTTTTTTCTGTATGAATCGGATGAAGCCCGACTGTCGCAAAAACCCCCTCATGCTTATGCGCTAATTCGCACGAATTAGCCGAGGTGTCGCGCTGTGTGCCAATGTTTATCATCCAAATCCCCGCCTCCAGCGCACGCCGAATTACCGCATCGCGATCTTTTTCAAATGCCGAAAATTGCGTGTGAGTATGAATGTCTACAAGTTTTGATTTCATTGAATGCGCGGGAATAGGTGCGCAAATTCCTTAGCGCTAAACTCTTTCCACTCTTCACGGGATGTCGGTTCAACGCCCAAACTTAGTAAAATTTTATCGGCTGTTTCCGGCATAAACGGTTTTATCATCCAAGCTACCGAAGCCAAAGAATAAGCCAGATGCCACAAAACAACTTTTGCCTCCTCCGGCTGCGATTTTACCATTTTGTATAATTTATAATCTTCAATGTATTCGTCTAACCTTCCCAAATAAATCCAGATGTTTTTTATGGCTTGAGATATTTCATACGCCGCCATAGCTTTCTGGTAAGCCAGCCAAAGAACATTATCCACCAAAAATGACGGCGAGGCCTGCTCAAACGACCATCGTTTTTTTTCGCCGGTTGTTAAAAATTCAAGATTTTTTTTAATCGGATAACGGGCCAGAGCCCCCTCCTCCGGCTTGGAAATTGCGGGATATAAACTGATCATTTTCAGCGTGCGCGCCAAAAGATTTCCCAAACCATTCACCAGTAAACCGCTATAGATCTCGCTAAAGTGCTTATCGGAATAATCGCTGTCGCCGAACACCGAAGTCTCGTGCGCCAAATAAAACCTCACCGCCTCCGAGCCGTATTTTTCAATTAAAGGAATGGGGTCAATCACATTGCCCAAAGATTTGGACATTTTTTCTCCTTTCACATTTACCCAGCCGTGCACAAAAATTATTTTGGGCAGAGAAAGCCCGGCCGACATAAGCATCGCCGGCCAAAAAATCGTGTGGAACTTCATTATATCTTTGCCTACAACGTGAATGTCGGCGGGCCAAAAACGCTCAAATTTGGAAGTCCGATTTCCAGTGGAAGTCGGACTTCCAAAGCTTTCTCCGTAACCCAGCGCCGTAATATAATTCGCAAGCGCGTCGCACCAGACATACATTGTCTGTGTTGCGTCGCTTGGCACTGGCACGCCCCAAGCAATATCTTTGGAAGGCCGCGAAAAGCTTACGTCGCCGATTTCTTTCAACATATTTAATGTTTCTTCTTTACGAAAAGAGGGAAGAATTTTCATGTCTTCCTTAGAGATTGCTTCCAGCAATCGGTTAGTATATTTTGATAATTTAAAAAAATAATTTTCTTCTTCTATCGCCTCCGGCGGTTTTTTGTGGATCGCGCAGACATTACCCTCCATGTCTTTTTCCGTAATAAAAGCTTCGTGGCCGACGCAATAAAGTCCTTTGTAAAAACTTTTATAAATATCTCCGGCTTCGGCTAATTTTTTCCAAAGCAGCTGCGCGCCCGGCCAATGGCGCTCTTTATCCGATGTTCTGATAAAATCGTCGTTAGAAATATTTAGTTTTTTGAGCAAATCCTGAAAAACCACAGCTAACCCGTCAACAAATTCTTTGGGTGTTTTTTGGGCCTCCCCGGCTGCGCGCGCGATTTTTGCCCCATGCTCATCCGTTCCGGAAAGAAAAAAAACATCTTTATCGCGGAGCCGCGAGTGTCTCGCGACAACATCAGCCTGCAGCGCCTCCAGCGCAAACCCCAAATGCGGCGGCGCATTAAGATAAGGAATGGAAGTTGTGATATAAAATTTGTCTTTCTCCGTTTTCATTTCTTAAGAGCAACGCGTTTGGCTGAAACGTCGTTCAAAAATTCAACCAAAACGGCGGCGACTGGAACTGCAAGCACAAGGCCGAAAAATCCGCCCAAGGTGCCGCCAATAGCGAGCGAAAGCACGACCAAAAGCGGCGGGACGCCGACTGTTTTTCTGACGACCAAGGGATAAATAAGGTGGTTTTCAAATTGCTGCACAATTACATAAAGCCCCAAAACCATCAGCCCCAAAATCGGCTTCTGGACAAAAGCAACAGCAATTGCCGGAATCGCCGCCATAACCGGCCCGAAAACCGGTATTACCTCAAATGTGGCGGTAAGAATCGCAAGAAGTATTGCGTATTTCACGCCTAAAATAGTAAGACCTAAAAAAACAATTACACCCACAAGCACCCCCAAAAGAATCTGTCCCTGCAACCATCTTCCTATTTTGCGCTGCGAACGTTGCCAAAGGTCTAAAATATACGCTTCGTGCTCCAAAGGCGTTACGATACGTAAAAAATTTTCAATTCCGTGCTCTTGCACCGAAAGATAAAAAGAAATCACAATCAACAAAATCAAATAAAGTACTCCGCCGAAAATCGTTGTGCCAGCGGAAAAAATGCCGGCAGTAAAGATCGGGATAGAGCGTTCTAAGGAAAGCGAAAGGCTAGTTAAAAAATCTGTAAGCGCTACGGGGAGCTCCGGTAAGAAAGGGAATAATTGACTCCCGGGTCCCAGGGCCTGTTCAATGTAAGCAGGCAGAGTATTTACAAAATCCAAAATATCTCCAAAAAGAGGCGGTATTATGAGATAAAAGATTAAAGAAAACAAAAAAAATGCAGAAAAATAAATTAGGATTACAGAAATAATGCGCGGGATTCTAAACTTAGAGAAAAAATGATTTGCCGGCTCAATTGCTGAAGCAATAACAATGGAAATCAAAATAACGGCAAGAATATCGTGCAACACCCAAAGCGCCCAAAGCAAAATTACCAAAAGCGCAGCCTTAAGCATCGTCCAAAATGAAATTTCTATGATTTGTTCTCTTTGAAGCATGGTTTAAAGTGTGTTTAAAACATTTTCGTAATCAGCGGTATTTTCTTCCGGCGTAATGGCCGCCAAATTGATTTTATCCCGCCTAAATACATCTTTAACTATACCAATAATATCACGCCGCCCGACTTTCTCAATTTTTGCCAAAATATCCTGCGGAGCCATAATGCGCCCGTAAAAAAGCTCCTGCGAGGCCAGAAATGTGGCGACATCATCTGTGGTTTCAAAGGCCAAAGCCATAGAGCCACGGATAAATTCTTTGGCGAAATCCAACTCACGCTGCGCGACGCCTTTTGATTTTATGTGTTTTAAAATCTCAACGATTTTTTTCACAGTCTTTAAAAAATTCGCGTGCGACACTCCGGCGGTAGTCAGCAAATAACCCGTGTCGGTAGCTTCGTCTGCGGACGCGCCGACATAATAAGCCAATCCTGCTTTTTCACGGATCTCGCGCCACAAGTAGCTGGACATATTGCCCCCCAAAATGGTCGCGAGAACTTGAAGAGCGTATCGCCTTTCATCATACATGTCGTAAGCGCGCAAAGCTAAACGGAGATGCGTTTGGTCCACGTCTTTTTTTTTGAATTGGATGCCAGGTTTTTTTTGGCGTTCAAAAACTTCGGCTTTATGCAATTTCTTGCCTTGCGGCATTTTTAAAAAAGCTTTTTCAATTTTTCCGAAAGCGATCTCGGAATCAATATTTCCGGCAACTACAACAACCGCGTTCGCCGTAACATAATGGCTTTCCTTATATTTTAAAATTTCTTTGCGCGCTATTCCTTTTACTGTCTCCGGCGTGCCGGAGATATCCCAGCCAGCTGGCTGGTCCCCGTACATAAGCTCTTCAACAAGCTGGTAAGCTTGGCGCTGCGGATTGTCTTCATACATTGCAATCTCCTGCAAAATCACCCCGCGCTCGCGCTCTACTTCTTCTTTTTTAAACAAAGGCTCAATTAAAATATCCGAAACAATACCCAAACCGATATCAAAATGCTTGGCGGCGGCTTTCACATAGTAACCCGTGTATTCTTTGGAGGTAAAAGCGTTTTTTTGCGCTCCAATCCGGTCAAGCTCTCTCCAAATCTGCCCGGGCCTTGGGCGGCTTTTGGTGCCCTTAAAAAATAAGTGTTCTAAAAAATGCGAGATGCCGCTTATTTTTTTTGTTTCGTATTTTGAACCAGTCCCGAAAAGCGCCCACAGCGTCACCGCTTCTGTGTCCTTCATCGGCGCCACAACACACCGAAGACCGTTTTTGAAAGTTCTCTTCTGGAATTTCATTCTTTAAATTCTAACACAAAGTTATAAAAATAAAAAGGGCGATTTCGCCCCCAACCTTCTTGTATATTGTTCTTATAAGATCTTGGTCTTGTCTTTTCCTGATAACTTTTTATTTTGATCTTCCAGATCGATCATCTTGTTCGCTACGATAATTAAAACTAGCCCTACTAGGCCCAAAAAGAAACAAATAAGTGCAACCGGAGAATCTTTAACCAAAGCAACTATGAACCCACCCATTAATGCAAGTATGCCCAATATCCGCAAGAGTGCTTCCATAACAATTACCTCCCATTAATTTCTGGTTCTAGACTAGCATGCTTTTAAATACTTGTCAAACGCAAAATAAAAAGTGCGTTGGTTGCCCCGTTTAAAACATAAAGCGAATTAATCATCGCTCATTAAATAAACATGAAAAGCGCTCGCAAAAACAGCTCGACAACTTTATGTCGGTTCTGCTTGATGTGTCGCGAGTGCAAATTAATTAGTTCGGCAATCGCACCATGAAAAATTAAAGAGTGATCGTATGTAAACTTAGTTCTCGCGGACGGTAGTCTTGCAAAATATCTTGGGCTTCCTTTTCTTCCAAAACCAAGTCAATAACTTCACGGATATTTCGCAAGGCTTCATCAAGCGTTTTGCCCTGACTATAGCAACCTTCTAAAATAGGACACTCCACCACATACAAACCGTCTTCGTCTTTTTCTACAAAAAGAGGCAGTTGCAAATTGCGATATTTAGATAAAATATCTGATTGAGCCATTAACGTTATATTAGCAAGATTGGTTGAAAAAATCAAACACAAAAACCCGCCAAAAGCTATTCCGTTGTCACCCTAAAGACTTCTTCAATCGTTGTAAAACCTTGGACTGCTTTGATGATGCCGTCTTCAACCATCGTCATCATGCCTTCTTTTTTTGCTTGAGCCTCAACTTGATCAGAGGTTGAATTTTGCATGAGAAGCTCCTTAATAGTAGGGGTCATTTGCAGAGCCTCGTGAATGCCTAAGCGGTCTAAATATCCGTCTGGGCATTCCGGACCGGGCCTCGGCTTATAAAAAGAAATATCTTTCCACACCGTCTTCGGCGGCACGATTTTTTCTTTTTTCAGGAAATTCAACACCCTTTCCAAATCCACATTTTCGCCCAATTTTTTCAGCTCGGCTTCCGTCAGCGTGTATTGCTCTTTTTCTTTGCACAATCGCCTCACAAGTCTTTGGGCAATAATAACGTTTATTGTGGAAGCAATCAAAAAAGGCTCAATTTGCATATCCAAAAGCCTCGGGAGTGCGCCGGCAGCCGAGTTGGTGTGCAGGGTTGAAAGCACCAAGTGTCCGGTGAGCGCCGCGTTTATTGCCAAAGACGCCGTTTCCGTGTCCCTTATCTCGCCCACCATGACAATATCGGGGTCTTGGCGAACGAGCGACCGGAGGCCGTTGGCGAAAGTCAAGCCTATATCCGGCCGCACTTGCGTTTGGTTTATCCGCGGCATGCGGTATTCTATCGGATCTTCCACGGTTGAAATATTTACTCCCGGCACGTTGAGCAAAGACAAAATCGTGTAAAGCGTAGTGGTTTTGCCGCAGCCGGTCGGTCCGGTTGCCAAAATCATCCCCAGCGGTTTTTTTATGTTTTTATATAAAACCTCCAAAGCGTCGCCGTGAAACCCCAAATCTTCCAGAGTAAAACCCTTAGCCGACTCCGGCAAGAGGCGCATTACAACTTTCTCGCCGTCAAAAACAGGGAGCACGGAGATGCGTAGAGAAAATTTGTAATCCGGAGTTTCTATTTTCAACCTGCCGTCTTGCGGGAGGCGATGTTCGTCTAATCTTAAATTAGCCAGCACTTTTATTCTGGCAACGATGCCGGAGGCGACTTGCCTCGGAAGCACCATGGTATCGTGCAAAATTCCGTCAATGCGGTATCTTATCAAAACCTCTTTCTCCATCGGTTCTATATGAATATCGGAAGCGCGCTGCAAAATCGCGTGGCGGATAAGGGTGTCAACTATGCGCACGATCGGCAAATCCTCGGCTGCTTTTTTTAAATCCTCCAAGTCGGCGCCTTCTATGCCGACATCTTTGGAAATGGTCGCGAGCGTCTCTGTAGACACTTCGCTTTTAATTATTTCTCCAAATTCAGCTTCCAGGCTTTTTTGGTATTGCGCCAGCGCGTATTTCATTGAAGCTACGTTGGTAAGGCGCGGTAAAATTTTTAAGTTAGACTTTTTTTTGATAAATTCTATTGTTCCAAGGTCTTCCGGATCCAGCATTGCCACCTCAAGATTCTTGCCGCTTTTTTTAAAAGAAACAATGTTGTGTTTTTTTGCAATCGGTTCCGGAATTACGGATAGCACTTTCGGATCAATTTTTTCTTCCTCCAAATTTACGAAAGGTATGCCTAAAATATAGGCCTTTAGCCGGGCCAGTTCTTCTTCTTTGATTTTGCCCAAACCCAAAAGAATGTCTTCTATTTTCTTGCCGCTCTCCGCCGCTTCGGCCTCTGCTTTTTCTATATCCACCTTTGTAACCAGCTCCGAATCCAAAAGGAAGGCTTTGAGTTGTTGCTGTTCAATTTTCATTGTAACTAAGAATGATGATTCAAAATGACCTCAATTTTTGCCAAAAGCTCGTCCGGTTTATAATTGGCTTTAACCAAATAGGTTGTGGCGCCCAAAGCAAGAGCCCGCTCAACCTCGGCGCTGCCTTCCAGATTTGTTAAAACCGCCACCGGAATGTTTTTTGTAGCAGAATCTTTTTTTAGCTCTTCCAGAACCTCAAACCCGTTTTTTTTGGGCAATATCAAATCAAGCAAAATCAGATCCGGCAGTTCCTTTTTGGCCATCTTAAGGCCGGCCTCGCCGTCAAGAGCTTTTAATATGCTGTAGCTGTTTTGCTCTAGCATTTCGCCCATTGTGCGCTGCAAAGCCTCCTCATCCTCTATAAAAAGTATTTTTTTCATGAAGTTTTATTAATTGGTAATGAGAACCAAAATGTCGACCCTTTTGACTCTTGCGAGGAAAATCCTATTTCGCCACCGGACTGCTGAATAATAGCTTTGGCAATAAAAAGTCCGACACCGGACCCGCCGGTTTGGTACCTGGCCGCGGAGGGCGAACGGAAATATTTTTCAAAAACGCGTTTTTGCTCGGCGGGCGATATGCCATGTCCCTCGTCGCTAATTTTCCATAAAATTTTATTTTCTTTGTTTTCCAAGCTAATGGTGATTTTGCCGCCGTTTATGCTGTAGCGTATGGCGTTGTCCAGCAAATGTTCCGTTACTCTGCCGATACGCTCTTCGTCCGCGAAAACTTCGGGCAATTCGCCGTCTGCCAATAAAGAAATTTGAGCGTTATAGGCCGAGGCATATTTATTATACTCCTCTATTATTTTTGAAGTGAGATTTTTTAAGGAAAATTTTTGAGGGCGGAGTATCAAATCGTTGTCCTCTATGCGGTTTACCTCCAAAAGGTCGTTTACGGCGCGGATCATCCGGTCATTTTGCTGCATGATTGTTTCCAGATAATTGCCCGTGGAATAGGCTTTGCTGCTTTGCCCTTGAAGCAGCAGGCTTAACTGCCATTTTATCGCAGAAAGCGGAGAGCGCAACTGGTGCGACATAATGCTTATAAATTCGGATTTGGAGCGCGAGGATAGCGCTACTTTTTCAAAGGCTTTGACCACCAGATTGCCGAGCGCGAATAAAATCGCAGTAAGAACAAGCACGGTAAGCGCCGCAAGCTCCGGCTCTTGGTAGCGGCTTGCCACTACGTAAGTTACAAGCATCGCCAAGATAATTATAATGCCCATGATTAAAAATAAAAATTGCGGACATTGCCAAAGGCCGACCCGATATTCGGAGCAAACCTTTTTAAGATTTATGTTATCCGTCCAACTCGCAACCATACGGATAAGTATAGCATTGAAAAAACATATAAAAAAATCCCTCAAATGGGGACTTTAGTCTGTGTGATGGTTTAGTCCTTCATACAGAAGTTTTTGCGCTTTGCGCCATCCGCCACGGATAAGAAGGCGAATCAAATCTTCTTTGATTTCTTGTTCGGAGCCTTTGAAAAAATCAAGCAAGATATTTGCCGGAATGCCTGCAGTTTTTTTCTTATCTTTGTAGCCATGTAGATCGTTATTTTCTATCAAACAAACAAATTGATACGCCCCAATTTTTTGATTCCACTGAAGTTCAATTTCCATTTCCGGCCTGCGTTGGCTTCCTGCCAATAACAGCATGTGCGCCTCTTCAAAATCCAAATTATATTTTTGGAGAACGCCGATGTTTGCCGAGCAGAGCCATTCTTTGAAAGCCTCCGAAGCGTCCGTTTCGCACGATGCAGAACCAAGTGCCGCTTGTTCACACATATGATAAAAATCTTCGGCCTTTTTATCGCTTGTGCCTTTGAGCTCAAGCGCGCTGCCAATTTTTTCGTTTGGATCAGCAAAGCCGTCTTTTGAAAAGACCGCTTCCACGGCAGGCAAAGCAAGTACAGATTTTTTTTGAAAATGGCGAATCAAGCAATTCATAATTATACCTGCCCAGACACAACAGACCGCCTCGCGCCACCAAGAAAGCGAAAAGCACAGTCCATACAGCAGACTGTCGCCCCACATTGATTCGCGCTCAAAAAGATCAAATGGCTTGAAACTTTCTTCAGTTAGCAAAATATTTTCTTTGTCGGATGTTCCGCATAAAATTCCGGTTTTTTGCGGATCAGTATAAGATAGAAAATCCCAGTCTTTGAGCGGCGGGGGCATGTTCACCAATTTCAATGCGGCCTCAAAATTTGACGGCTTCCTGTATTTTTGGAGTGAAATGTTCCGTATTTCTTTTTTAACTCTTTCTAGTTGTTCTCCGAATTCGGCAACTGTTGCCGAAAAGTTCTGATTTAAAAAATGCAAAACTTTTTCTTTTATATCCTTTTCGTCGCCGGATCTGTCGCCAAAACCGCACGCTCTTACAAGCCGCGAATAGTCCAGAGCATTTTTCGCCATATTAAA
Organism: Candidatus Giovannonibacteria bacterium RIFCSPLOWO2_02_FULL_45_28; assembly: GCA_001780725.1. Lineage (GTDB taxonomy): Bacteria > Patescibacteriota > Minisyncoccia > UBA11713 > 2-01-FULL-45-33 > GWA1-44-25. The sequence continues at coordinate 34,619 of MFIM01000016.1, forward strand.
GTCCTTTCTTTAATCAAAGACGCTCTACCGGCAATCTAGCACAATAAATTTTTAAATCAACAGCGCGCTTGACACGACGCCTCGTCTTTGCTAGACTGGAAATAGTCCATTCATAAGATGGACTTTTAATTTTAAGGCGTATGAGCAAAACAGGGAGCGATTCTTATAAAAGAGGCATTATAATGATACCAAGCGAGCGAATTATCAGCAGGATATTTTTAATTAGAGGTAGAAAGGTGATGATAGACCAAGACCTTGCCGAATTGTATGTGGTTGAAACTAAAGCGCTTAACCTAGCAGTCAAAAGAAACCTTGCCCGTTTCCCGTCAGATTTTATGTTTCAACTATCAGAGAAGGAGTTTAAAAACTTGAGGTCACAAATTGAAACCTCAAGGTGGGGCGGGAGACGCTATGTGCCTTATGCTTTTACCGAACAAGGCGTGGCAATGCTTTCCAGTATTTTAAATAGCGACAGAGCTATACAAGTAAATATCCAAGTTATAAGAACTTTTACTAAATTAAGAGAATTGTTGGCAACAAACAAAGAGTTAAGAGTAAAAATAGAAAATATGGAAAAAAAATACGATGCCGAATTGAGGCAGGTTTTTGACGTATTAAAACAGCTTCTTATTCAAGAAAGTAAACCAAAAGGACAAATAGGTTTTACAAAATAATATTAATCACATGTTAGACCTGAAAAATTTCAACGCGGCTTTGGACCAGCTTACTGCCGAAAAAGGCATCTCCAAGGAAAAAATCATGGAGACTATTGATATGGCCTTGGCCGCCGCATATAAGCGCGATTACGGCAAAAAAACGCAGGTTGTCCGCGCGAAATTTGATCCAGCAACAGGCAAGGCCGAGTTTTGGCAGGTAAAAACCGTGGTGGACGAGTCAATGATAAAATCCGAAGAGGAAATTGCCAAAGAGGAAGCGGCAAAAGCCGCCGGCGGTTTTGAAGCTCTTAGCGAAAGGCAGGAAGCAAGAGAGGCTGCAAGAGAGGCTTTGGGCGGCGAGGCTGAAGATGCGGCTGACGGGGAAATAAAAAAAATCCGCTTTAATCCCGACCGGCACATTATGCTGAACGAAGCCAAAAAATTAAAAAAGGGCGCCGCCTTGGGCGACGAACTAGTTTTTCCTTTGGAATCAAAAGAAGACTACGGCAGGATTGCCGCGCAAACCGCCAAACAGGTTATTTTGCAAAGAGTCCGCGAGGCGGAAAGAGATTCGGTTTTTGACGAATTTAAAGAAAAAGAAGGGAACGTTATCTCCGGAATCGTTCAGCGCATAGAAGGCCGCGCGGTATTTTTGGACTTGGGGCGCGCAATCGGCGTTTTGCCTCCGGATGAGCAGGTGCGGGGCGAGCGTTACCGCGTGGGAGAGCGCATTAAAACCCTGCTTTTGTCGGTTGAAAAAACTCCGCGCGGCCCCGGGGTTTATCTTTCTAGATCCCACCCTAAACTGGTCGCCAAGCTTTTTGAAATTGAGGTGCCGGAAATCGCTTCAGGCGTAGTTGAAATTAAAAACGTCGCCAGAGAAGCCGGCAGCCGCACCAAAATCGCCGTGGCTTCCAAGGAAGAAAACATTGATCCGGTTGGTTCCTGCGTCGGACAACGCGGCGTGCGCGTGACAACGGTTATCGCCGAGCTCGGAGGAGAAAAAATTGACATTGTGCCGTGGTCTGAAGACAAGGAAAAATTTATTGCGAGTTCCGTCTCCCCGGCGAAAGTTTTGGAAGCAGAAGTGGATGAAGCGAGAAAGCAAGCCAAAGTAACGGTTTCCGAAGATCAGCTTTCTTTGGCTATCGGAAAGGGCGGACAAAATGTCCGGCTTGCCGCAAAACTAACCGGATACAAAATTGACATCCGTTCCCGCTCCGGCGAAACCGTCGCTGAAGCCACCTCCGAAGGCGAGGTGGTCGGCGAAGGGATTGCGGCAGAGTAAATATTTAAATATTTTTAACAAAAGTTTGATTTTGGAATTTTTGATTGTTTGACTATCGCAAGTAAAGTGCCTACGGGAATTGATTTTGATTTACCGTGCAAAGGCACAGGAACAATTGTATTTGTTTTTAGATTTTTCCAAATCATGTGGCTGCCTTTTTGGCGCGCCAAAACAAATCCGTGAATTTTAAGGATTTTAACCAATTTAGCAGCATTTATTGATTTCATTGGTTATCGCGATACGGCAACCTCAATCTCATCAATGATTGGGCGCGAAACGTAAAAAGGAATTGATGCTTTTTCTTCCAGTAGCTCTTCAAGCCAGAGCTCTAAGATTTCTTTCGCTTTTATCTTGGCTTCTTCAAAGGTTCGTCCAAAAGTAACACAGCCGGGAAAATCAGGAAACGAAACATTATAACCACCCTCTTCCGCAGGCTCAAAAACAGCATAATAAGAAAGAACTTTTTGCTTCATGATTGAATGGTAGCAAATCTTTTGCGCACGGTCAATTTGACACAACTTTTCTCTGCGCTACAATCTCAATTAGGAAAATTAAGCAATGGGGTGATTTTATGTTTATGGTTGTTGTAAAAAGACAGATTCCCGGCATTGGACCGACTAAGGTTTGCGAGTTCCCCAGAGACATTAATGATTTAGACGAGGCGGAAAAAGAGCTGGATTGGCTCTTTAGAATATTTACAAAAAACAACTACGAACTTGAGAGGCGTGATTGGAATTTTCCGCGCAATTCAACAATGATATTCGAGAAAAAACTTACTGCACAGACGCCCAATATCGATTGGGAAGATGTTTGGATAATCACGTTGGAGCCATGTGTGGATCAGGAAACAATAACAAAGCATATTAATTCCGCTCTAATAAAATAACAAGCGCCGTAGTCGGCGCCTTTTATTTTTTCCCGGAAGTTGAGCCGCTATTGACTTTTTATTTTAGATGACATATAATTAAAGCAGGTGGTTTTTCTTTGAACAAGGAGAGAATTAGATATGGAGAATCGTTCGTTTTTTGATTTTGTAAAGTCTATCAGTTTTTCTAACGCAGACAAAGAAAGGTCAATTCTATATCTATCAATTTTGGTGGAAAATGGCATCGAAACCTTCATTGATGCCCTAAAAGACGAATCGGCCAGTCCGAAAGAGCAAGCCGAGCTAGAAGTTGCCAAGCTTGTTTTCTTTGTAACCGAAAAAGATCTCCAACAAAATAAGTTTTTTGATACCGCGCTTAGAATCGCGGTGGCCAAAGATGCCGTGCGTGGGGATAAGGAAGGCCTAGACCACGTAGAGCTTTTTTTTAAAAGACTCTCCGATATTTTTCCACAGGGGATGGCAGATCGTCTTTTTCTTTATGCCTATGACCGAATTAAAGAGGATGCGGCTACCGGCAAACCCATTCTTCCGCCGTACGAAGAATTAAAACAGCATTCTATTGAGAGAGCAAAAATTTTGGGTCTTGAGACTACTGCTAAAACCTCAAAACGATCCTACCGAAGCGAAGGAACTAGCACGGACATTGTTCCGTGCCCCAAATGCAGCGATAAAAAACGCGTTGATAAAAACACCAAACGATTTCGCTGCAAGAAATGCGGCCTCAATCAAACATATCCATTTTAAAAAGCGCCCCAACTCGGCGCCTTTTATTTTTCCAATAAGTCGTGTTAGAATTAACAAATGAATTGGAAACAAAATATTCCGCTCATCGTCGGCGTTGCGGTGCCGATTTTGATGATTCTTTTTGTCGCCGGGAGCATTTATTTGCCCACGTTATTTATTAAACCAAAATACGATTTTATTTATTCGTATCCTGATGGTTATTACTCAAATGGCACCTATTCTGTTAATGGAGGCGTAATAATAAAACACACCGCTACGGAGCCGACACGCTACCAACCACCACAAGAGCCAAAACTTTTTTACTATAACAATGCATTAAATGAAAGCAGAGAAATGCCTTTTGAAGAAACCGGCAAACTTAAACTTGATCCGAGCTCGGTTTCGCCGGACGGTTTCGAAATACAATTTGGCCGCAGAAACAACTGGCTTTTTCCGCTGTTCTTTTCCGGCGGTTACGATTACAACTCAAAATATATTGTCGGCCATGGCTTTAGCAAAAAATTAAATTTGAAATCCGGCAACTCTTATTATTATGGCGATTTTAAATTTTTAGGCTGGGTGTTAAAATAGTATTATGCTGGATAAAAACTTCGTATTACAGCAGATAAAACTATGGATAGAGGAGCGCATTGTTACTCAAGAAGATGTGTCGGCGCTGTTCGGCGCCCCAACGGCAAAAGCAGAGCCCGTTGGCGCCGCCGCGCCGGGCAGCGATTTGCTTTCGCATAAATTGGGCATCTCCGAAATACTTTATGCAATGGGCGCGCTTTTGGTGGTTTTGGGCATCGGAATTTTGATTGCCCAGCATTGGTCTGAGTTGAGCTCTTTTACAAAAATTATTGCAACGCTCGGGTCGGCTGTCGCGGCATATATAGTTGGCGCAGTAATGAATCGGGACGAGAATCTATCAAAAATAGGACAGGCGTTTTTTATGATCTCCGGACTGATTATGCCGCTTGGCTTTGGCGTAACTTTGGATGCGATGAACATAGATTTCAGCACTTTCGGGTCGCAGAGTTTGATGTCGGCAGTTTTACTTGCGCTTTATATTTTATCGGCGCTGATTTTTAAAAAAGATATTTTATATTTTTTCACAATTGTTTTTGGCACATGGTTTTATTTTAGCTTTACGAGCTATTTAGTCGGAACTAACCCGTTTTTTGACACGCTCAAATTCTACGAATACAGAATTCTTTTGGCGGGGCTTGTTTATTTGTTGCTGGGCTATTATGTTGCCGCAAAAAATAGAGAAGTTGCAGCAAGCAGGCTGTACGCTCTGGGAACGCTCGGTTTTCTTGGCGCAGCTTTTGCGCTTGGCGGATGGAAACCGGAACAAAATATTTTTTGGGAGTTAGCATTTCCCGGACTTGTTTTCGTTTTTATATTTTTGAGCATTTACGTTAAAAACAGCGCCCCGCTAACGCTTGGCGCTCTTTATCTGATGGCTTACATCATAAAAATTACCGGAGAATATTTCTATGACAGTTTGGGGTGGGAACTTTCGCTTGTTATTGCCGGATTGCTTTTGATTCTCATTGGTTACCTTGCTTTCCGACTGAAAAAACAATACATAACATAATATGACCATAGAATATTTTGCAATCGGGACGTCGGCTATTTCAATACTTTTTGCGCTAGTTCTGCGAAGAAGCGTGAAAAAAGAACCCGAAGGGGACGAAAAAATGCGGGAGATCGCCGAGGCTATCCGTGAAGGATCCCGCGCGTTTTTAAAAAGGCAGTTTAAGTCGGTGTTTGTGGTGGGCGTGGCGGTTGCACTTGCGCTTTGGTATTTTTTGGGAAATTTAATTGCTCTCGGTTTTGTCGTTGGAGCCACTGCTTCTTCGCTCGCCGCTTTTTTGGGAATGCAGACGGCGGTCATGGCAAACGTGCGCGTTACGGAAAGCGCGAAATCCGGGATCCAAAAAGCGTTCTCGCTTGCTTTTAAGGGCGGGTCCGTAACCGGATTTTTGGTTGTCGGACTCGGCCTTTTGGTTGTATCCGGTTTTTGGTGGTGGACAAAAGATCTCGCCGCGCTCATAGGCGTCGGGTTCGGAGGGTCCTTAATTTCAGTTTTTTCGCGCTTGGGCGGAGGAATTTATACTAAAGCCGCCGACGTCGGAGCAGACCTCGTCGGTAAAACAGAAGCTGGCATCCCCGAAGATGATCCGCGCAACCCAGCTGTGATTGCCGACAATGTCGGCGACAATGTCGGGGATTGCGCAGGAATGGCCGCAGATCTTTTTGAAACTTACGCGGTAACCTTAATTGCCGCCATGCTTTTGGGCGGGTCAATTTTCGCCGGAGCGGACGCGGCAGTTCTTTTGCCGCTGATTTTGGGCGGGGTTGCGATTTGGGCTTCCATAATAGGATTTTTCTTTGTTCGCGTGTCCGGCATTACTAACCTGCCTGCCGGCAAGGCAGGAATAATGTTAGCCATGTACAAAGGTCTGGTGGCAGCCGGGATTTTGTCCGCTGCAGGATTTTATTGGGCAATCGGAGAACTGGTGGCAAGACCGGGCGAGATGGGGTGGAGCAATACTTTTGCCAAAGTTGTAAAAGTGCCCGGAGACGCTGTTTGGTATTTTTTCTCCGCGCTTGTGGGGCTCATCGTTGTTTTAGGAATGGTTTTAATCACGGAATACTACACTTCAAAAAAATTCCGGCCCGTTAAATCCATCGCGGAAAGTTCAAAATCCGGACACGGCACAAATATTATTATGGGGCTTGCCGTGTCTCTGGAATCAACCGCATTGCCGGCGCTGCTCATTGCTTTTGCGGCTTACGCCGCTTACATTTTCGCCGGGCTTTACGGCGTAGCGCTTTCGGCTGTTTCAATGCTTTCAATGGCGGGGATTATTATAGCAATTGATTCCTTTGGACCAATTACGGATAACGCCGGAGGGATTGCCGAGATGGCAGGGCTTCCAAAAAATGTGCGCGAAGTGACGGATCCGCTAGACGCCGTCGGCAATACAACCAAAGCGGTCACAAAAGGCTACGCCATCGCTTCGGCAGGACTTGCGGCAATGGTTTTGTTTTCCGCTTACGCTTCGGATTTGGCCGCGGCCGGAAAAAGCGCGGTTTTTGACCTCTCCGATCCCTTAGTAATAGCCGGCCTACTTATCGGAGGAATGCTTCCTTATATATTCGGATCCTTGGCAATGCGCTCGGTTGGGAAAAGCGCGGAGGCGGTGGTTTTGGAAGTAAGAAGACAATTTAAAGAGTTTCCCGGAATAATGTCGGGCTCGCAAAAACCAGACTACGCAGCAACGGTGGACATTGTGACGCGCGCCGCACTTAGAGAAATGATTTTGCCGGCAATTTTGCCGATTTTTGCAACAATCATCGTTGGTTTTTTGCTGGGACCTAAAGCTTTAGGCGGGCTTTTGATCGGAGTAATCATTACGGGATTTTTCGTTGCAATATCAATGACTTCCGGCGGCGCAGCCTGGGACAACGCCAAAAAATTTATTGAGGAGGATCAGCCAGGAGGCGGATATGGAGGCAAAGGCTCGGATGCGCATAAAGCTGCCGTGACCGGAGACACCGTCGGTGATCCGTACAAAGACACCGCAGGCCCCGCAATTAACCCGATGATTAAGGTAGTCAACATAGTCGCCCTTTTGCTCGTCCCGTTTTTGAAATAATTGAACCACGGCACTCCCTTGAGCGGGTTTTACTTTTGTGCTACATTAGGCAAAGGTTGTTAAAGATTGTTTGAAAGGAAAGGATCGGAAGGAGGAGGGGGTGGCGAAGAAAGCAGACAAAAAGACGAAGTTAGACGAGCTTTGGGAGAAAGTTGAAGCGGCGAGAGAAAGATTTGACGAAGCGAAAATGGCAAAAAATTTAACATATAATCTCTGGCAGAAAGACGAAGATAAACTGCGAGCCGCGGGGGAAAAACTCAATGAGGCATTGCAAGAGCTGTACGATCACGAAAAAAAGTTAAGCCAAAAAGAAGAGCTCTAATCCGGGCTTTTGTTTTTTGCCAAATAAATAAATTTATGCTACGATGCCGGAATGGAAAACAGCGACAGAGTAGAGAACCGCAGCAACGACGATCTTGCGCGAAAAACGATTGAATACGTTAAAAAAGAGGGCATCGCCGAGGCCAATAGAATTTCTCAAGAAAAATTGCGCGTTGAGCTCAAAGAAGCTGTTGATAATCTGGATGGCCTGAATAAGAAGTTTGCGTCCGTTGGCTTTGGCAGCGCAGATAAAAAAATGTACGAGTTCAAAAGAAGAACGGAGAAAGAAAATATTGCACATTTAAAAAACCTTATCAAAATGAACATGAGTCCGGAAGAGAAAGAAAATCTAAAAAAACTTTTTCCGTTTGCAAAACAAAGATAACTTTGTTAATATCCACTCATGGAAGACGAGGTTTACAACACTTATCTAATACCAACGGTCATTGAG
>MFIM01000017.1 GCA_001780725.1 Candidatus Giovannonibacteria bacterium RIFCSPLOWO2_02_FULL_45_28
AGATTTATGCTGGTAATATCCCCTTAATCCTACCAGCGACGGCGCCGCAGGGGTATTACCGATGTATCTCATCTTCTTCATTTTTTTACAATTTTACGACTTGCGATGTCGTAAATCGGCAATCGCCTCATCCAAAAGTTCAAAATAAAGATTTAATCCGATGCGGAAGGCGGTGCCGGACTGGGCGCGGCCTAAAATATTTCCGGCGCCACGGATTTCAAGATCTCTTTTGGCAAGCTCCAGTCCCGCTCCAAGCCAAGAATAACGTTCCAAAGCCTCAAGCCTCTCTGCGGCTTTTTCCTTTAATTGTTGCGCGGGATAAAGAAAATAAGCAAAAGCCTCTTTGTCTCCCCTGCCTATCCTGCCTCTTAACTGATGCGCCTGCGAAAGGCCGAGTTTTGTGGAATCCTCCACAATCAAAGTATTTACGTTGGAAAGATCAAGCCCGTTTTCAATAATTGTAGTTGAAACCAAAAGATTTAATTTTCTTTCGCGAAATTCATGCATTGTTTTTACAATTTTTTCTTCCGGCATCCTGCCGTGCAAAATGCCGATCCTCGCCGCGGTTTTTAATTTTTTTAATTCTTCTAAAAGCTGCGGAATTTTATGGATGCGGTTGGCTAAAAAATAAATCTGGCCGTTCCTTGCGAGCTCAAATGTGATTGCCTCTTTAATGATGTTTTTTCCGCCAGAGGCGGATCCGCCTTTGGCGGAATTTTTCGGCAAAACATAAGTTTTAATCTCAAGTCTTCCTTCCGGCGGAGTTTCAATGGCGGAAATCGCGCGGATGCCGGAAAGCGCCAAATGCAGAGTCCGAGGAATGGGAGTTGCGGAAAGCGTAAGCATGTCTGGAGTGACTATTTTTTTCCCGCTAGAGGCGGATCCGCCTATGGCGGAAAATTTTTCCTTATGAGATACGCCGAACTTTTGCTCTTCGTCTATAATCAAAAGCCCCAAATTTTTAAACTTTATTGTTTTAGATAAAATTTTGTGCGTGCCAATGACGATGTCAATGCTTCCCGCTTCAATCTTTTTCAAAATTTCTTTAACTTGCGAGCCGCTTTCCAGCCGCGTGAGCCGCGCCGCCTCTACCCCAAAACCCGAAAGTCTTTTTTTAAAAACTTCCGTGTGCTGGTCGGCCAAAATAGTTGTCGGCGCCATCACAGCAACCTGTTTTTGATTTAGCGCGGCGCGGAAAGCAGCAAGTACCGCAACTTCGGTTTTTCCAAAACCAACATCCCCTGTAAGAACTCTGTCCATCGGCGCATTTTTAGACATATCCGAAAAAATTTCTTCAACCGCTTTTTTCTGGTCCGGAGTGTATTCATAAGAAAAATTGGAAATTAGTTCTTCTTCCAAATCCGGAAAGGCTTCGTAGGGCCAGCGCACTGCGGTTTTTCTCTCTGCTAAAGTTTTTAAAAGCTCTTTGGCGTAAGCGACAATGTCCTCTTTGGCTTTTTTCTTGGTTAAATTCCACGCCCGCGTGCCAAGCCTATGAATCTCCGGTTTTTTAAAACCCAGATAAGGAGAGAGTTTTTTAATTTGAATTGTTGGAACAAAAAGAAGGTCCGGGAAATTGGGGCGATCTCGCGGCGGCGCGTATTCAATAATAATGTCCGCGTCTTTCTGCGTTTCAGTCTGCGTGAGTCCGCGGTATACACCGATGCCGTGGTCAATATGGACGACGTAATCTCCGTTCGCAAATCCAGTAATTTTCTTCGCGCTTAACCCTTCCCCGAAACGGGGCGGGCTCCGACGCGTCTCAGAAAAATTCTGGATTTGCTCCGATACGGATGCTATAATATTCCCCTCAAACTCAAACGCGAAAATTTTATCCGAATTTATTGGAAAAATATGCACAACTCCGCCTCTCTGCGAAAACTCTCCGCGATGTTGAGCCTCCCAAACTTTCGTGTAACCAAGCTCCGCGATATTTCTTAAAAACTCCGAAAGCTTGATTTGCTTGCCGACCTCAAAAATCAAAGCATTTCTTCTCCAAAACTGATTTGCCTCCCGATTTTCTTCTATTTCTTTTAAATTCTTTGTAAACCAATCCGCCCCCTTATCCAAAAAGAAGGGGGTAACCGCAGCTATTAAAATCTTATCTAAACTTTGTTTCAAAGTTTATCCTCCGAAGCTTTGTGCGCAGGAAGACTTCCAAATCCTACCAAAAAATTGACAGAAAATCAAGACGGTTTACAAATTTTGGCGCTTGAGGTAATTTTTAACTAATGAAGAAAAAGAGCAAAAAGCACGCTGAAGCCGAAAAACCGTGGAAATTGAAGTTGAAAACGCTGGAAATTCACGGCGGCGGATCAGAAAAAGACACGGAACTCCGGCCCGGACTTTACCGCGCAACCGCATTTCCTTTGGGTTCCTTTGAGCGCGCCGAAAAACTTTTTGCAGGCGAGGAGCGCGGATTTATTTATACCCGCATAAATAATCCAAGTGTGGACAAATTGGAGCGCCGACTCGCCGCGCTGGAAAGCGCGGAAGCGGCCCTGGCCACTTCTTCGGGAATGTCGGCGATCGCCCTGCTCGCCCTGCATCTTGCCGCCCCAGGCGGACACATAGTTTCGTCAAACAGGCTTTATGGCGGAGTTTTCCACCTCTTTCGCGAAAATCTGCCTAAACTCGGCATTTCCGTAAAACTGGTGGAAAATCCGTTTGACTTAAAACTGTGGGAAAAATCCATAAAACCGAACACAAAATTTCTTTATGTGGAAACGCCTTCCAATCCGGTAATTGATGTTTTTGACGTAGGAGCGCTGGCCCGGCTTGCGCATCTCCACAATATTCCTTTGGTGGTAGACGGCACTCTTGCGACTCCAGCGCTTCTTGCTCCACTAAAATTTGGTGCGGACGCCGTGGTTCATTCGCTGTCCAAATACATGGGAGACGGCGAGGTAATCGGCGGCGCGATTTTGGGAAAACAAAAACTAATTGATGATTTAAGGCTTACTTGGTTCAGAGACACGGGTCCCTGCATTTCGCCGGACAATGCTGTGGTGCTTTGCTACCACATTGAATCACTATTTGGCAGAATGGCGGAGCATTGCCGCAATGCTTCGCTGGTTGCAAAATATCTGGCGCGCCACCGCAAAGTTGAACGGGTTTATTACCCAACCGTCGGAACCAAATCAAGATTCAACAAAAAATTAATGCCCAAGGGATTCGGCGGACTTATGGCTTTTGAGGTCCGGGGCGGGGCAAAAAACGCAAGAACCGTGCTAGAAAACTTAAAACTGTTCTGGCATGCGCCAAATATCGGAGAAGCAAGATCGCTCGTGATCCATCCGGCCACAACAACGCACGGGCAATTAACCCCGAAGGAGCGCGCAAAAGCCGGAATTCCGGATGGCATGCTCAGGCTTTCAATCGGCCGCGAACATCCGCAGGATTTGATTGACGATCTTGCGCAGGCATTAGGCAAAATATAAAATCGGATGAAAGTCAGAATAAAAAGATTTGATAAATCACTGCCGTTGCCGGAATATAAGACTGCCGGGGCCGTAGCATTTGACCTTGCGCCACGGGTTTCCGTTACTCTTTTGCCAGGCGGAATAGTCCGTGTTCCGCTTAATGTTGCCATTGAGCCGCCTCCCGGATATATGGTAATGCTCGCGGCGCGCTCATCGCTCCACAAAAAAGGTCTGATGCTCGCGCATGGTGTTGGAATTTTTGACGAAGATTTTTCTGGCAATAAAGATGAATACCACGCGCCTCTATACAATTTTACAAATCAGCCTGTTTCTGTAGAGCGGGGCGAAAGAATTGTGCAGTGTATTTTTAAAAAATACGACAAGGCTGAATGGGAGGAAGTTGACGATTTGGGAAACAAAACCCGCGGCGGATTCGGCTCAACCGGTAAAAATTAGCAAAATTTTATGGAAAACGAAAATAATAACTTAAGCAGGAAGGAACGGAGAGAATTAAAAAGGCAGGAAAAAACCGCGGAGTTCGCACGCGAAGCTAAAAATAAAACGATACGCCGCATTGCTTTGTGGGGCTCGGTTGCCGTTGTTCTCGGCGGAGCCGTTTTTGGCGCGGTAAAATTCGCCGCATCCCCCGCCAACAACAATCTCATGGCTTCGGCGCTGGACACCATTTCCGGCAACGATTGGTTTTTGGGCGATAAAAATTCCAAAATAACTCTTATAGAATACAGCGATTTTCAGTGCCCGGCCTGCGCGAGCTACTATCCATTGGTTAAACAATTAAATAAAGAGTTGGGGAATAAAATTCTATTTGTCTACCGCCATTTTCCTTTAAAGCAAACCCATAAAAACGCGGAGCCAGCGGCTTGGGCCGCGGAAACAGCCGGAAAGCAGGGAAAATTTTGGGGGATGCACGATATGATTTTTGAGAATCAAAAAGTTTGGTCTGATCAAAAAAACGCAGAGGAATTGTTTATAAAATACGCGGGGGAACTTTCGCTGGATATTGCGAAATTCAAAGAAGATTTCGGCTCAAAAGAGGTAAAGGAAAAAGTTGAGAGCGACTACCAAAGCGGCTTGAGAGCGGGCGTCAACGCCACGCCGACATTTTTCCTGAACGGCAAACAAATGCAAAATCCCCGAAGCTATGAAGAACTTAAAAACACTGTCTTTCCTGACGCTTAGCCTTATCGGTTTTTTGGACGCCTCGTATCTCGCCGTAAAACATTATTTGGGCGAGCCGGTGGTTTGTTCTCTTTTGGAGGGCTGCGAAGAGGTTTTAACGAGCAAATACGCAATTGTTGCCGGAGTGCCCGTGGCGCTTTTCGGAGTGTTTTATTATCTCGCTGTTTTTATTTTAATTATTTTGTACTGGGATACCGGCAAAACGCAGTTTTTGCGGTTTGCCGCGTACCTCACAATTTTAGGATTTGCCGCATCTCTTTGGTTCGTATATCTCCAGCTTTTCGTGATCGGCGCGATCTGCCTCTATTGCATGGCCTCCGCAATTACATCAACAATTTTATTTATGCTAGGATTATTTATAATTTTTAAAACGGGCCTATAGTAAAATGGTATTACGCATCCATGGCATGGATGAGGTCCGGGTCCGATTCCCGGTAGGTCCAAAATTTTACCCACTACTAGATTTTTTAAATTACTGCTAAATTGTTTTTAGAGTGTTTTTGGAGTTTCGCGTGGGTGAACCGAAGCTTTTGAAAAAAGGGGGGCGGAATGAAGCTTTATAAAATCTGGAAGGGCGGCGAGATTGTAGAAAGCCCGTATCCCGGGCTTTATGTCGGAGTAAAAACCACAAAAGTTTTCGGAAGACTGACTCACAAAAGCGGCGCAAAAAAAGAAAATCTTGTATTTTTTCACGCTTGGGCAGACGCTCTAAAGGCTGGATTTGGGCCTTGCAGGGGCTGCAAGCCAGTGCTACGAATAGAAGAAGAAAGTGCAATCCAAAAGAAGGAGGCGCGAAATGCTAAGAGAAATTGAGGATTACGATGTTTTGGACGGCAATACACCCGCAATGCTAAAGGTGTCGACGGCCGGTTTCGCCAAGTTCTTTAAAGCGGTGCCGTTTGTTTCGGCTGTTGGCACTTTTGAAGACATTACTCACATTGATGAAAATTGCGATAACTGTATTCACTTGGCTGTCTTTTTGCATAACCCGCCGGTTATGCGCAGGAAGGCGGGGGCGTTTTGGGATCCTTGCGGCACAGGCGAATGGATGATTCATAGCGACTACGATATTTACGAGCTTTTTGGAAATAATTTTGTAGATAAACTCGGAGAATATTCTGGAGAGTTGCCGCTTACAGGTAATCCGAACCTAAACGTTTTTATATTCGACGAGTTAGTGGTTTCCGACCCGGTATACCGCACCCGCGAATGGAGAAATTGGAAAAGCAGAAAATTTATTAAGCACGTTTTTAAAACTCTGAAATTTTGGAACGAAGCCAAGCAGGAATTTTTGCCTGACAAAAGATGGGAGCGGGCTGTTTTTGACAACAATCCTTATCACTGGGTTTGGAATAACGGCTCTTTACTGCCTACTCACAGAAAGCCAAAGTTTGTCGGAAGAAAAAGCGAGATTGTTGGTAGTACTTACCACAAAACTTCTTATTGCGCCAAGGCGCGGCCTTGGGAAGAGGCTGGGGTGCTCAATGAAGCGGCTGCCAAGAAAGACAAATTTGAACGTTGCGAAAAATGTCTGCCAAAAGTTGATGTCTAGCGCATCAACTTTTTTTAATTTGTCAAGCTACCGAAGTTTTATTGTTATGTTATTCTTTAAAAATGGGCTATTTGAACACGAAAGATCCGCAAGAGTTGCCCGCTTCGCCGGAGCTTCAGCGAGGCGAGCCAGACGATGTGATTTTAAAAAAATCGGTGGCGAATCCGGCGCTTTTTTCTATTTTAATTGACAAATACCAGCTGCCTTTTGTGAGAAAGGCGATCGGAATTGTGCATTCCAAAGAAGAAGCCGAAGATATTGTACAGGAAGCTTTCACAAAAATTTATCTAAACGCCAAAAAATTCAAAAAACAGCCCGGAATTGAATTTAAAAGCTGGGCTTGGAGAATTTTGGTAAACACCTCGCTCACCCATTACCGCAAACTCAAAAAGACTTTCGGGGACGTCGGGTACTTGGATGAAATCTTGGCGGAAGGCGAAGACGCCGAAGCGCTTTTCGCGATGGAAAATACTTTAGATCGCGACGAAAACATCACCGAAGTCAGAGAAGCCATAAATAAAATGCCGTCCGAAGCCGCCGAACTTTTGCGCGCGCACTATGTTGATGACAGGCCCTACTCCGAAATCGCCAGAAAACACAAGATTTCCATAGGGGCGCTCAAGATGAAACTTTTTCGCGCGCGCAAAGTTATAAAAGATGTAATGGGTCCAGAGCTATAAATATATGGCAAATGAGCTTAAAACACGAATAATGAGGCGGATTTACGCAATTTGGTTCGTCCGGCGAGGTCTGCCAATGATTGCGGGGAGCGCGGCTTCTTTTTACATCGCTTTAAGGGTTGCGGCGGAGCGGTTTTTTGTGGCGCAAATTGTTTCCAACTTCGCAGTGGCAACTCGTTCCGGGTTTTTGGGAATGTCTAATTTTGTGGCTTCGGCATTAAATAGCGTTGAGCCTTCGGTTTTGATATTAATTTCAATGGCGGGCATTGTAAGCTTCGGACTGGCGGTTAAGCTCTTGAGAAGCGTGAGAAGCATCATCGCCGGACGAGGAGCGGCTCTGCCAAGTTGGCAAAAGTTCTAAATTTTAATTTGCAAGGTCGTCCGCCAGCTGGCGGACAAAAAAATCCCGCTCCGGCTTCCCGGGGCGGGGTTGTTTTTTTAGGAGCAGGGTTGTTTTTTAAACCACCTCCGTAAATAAAAATTTATCAAATACTTTCATTTTTTCTTTATAAGTGGCCGGATCTAAAAGCCACAATGTCGCCGCGACAGACGAAAGAAGAGCGTTGCCGTCTTGCGGAGTAAAACAGGTGCCTCGGATATGTGTGCCGTCTTCGGAAACATCCAGCGACGGCTTATAAAATACGGTTTGGTTGAGTATTCTGCCGCGCGCCTTGCTCGTGTTTCTAGCTCTGTCGAAAACTCTGTTGGTTGATTTTAAATTGGTAAAAACAATCAAGGGGTTCGCTTCTAGCCTCGCGAGCGCTTCCTTATAATGAATAGGCGATTTTATCTCAATATCGAAGAGCATCGTATGCATATACTGCGTTGGGACTTTGATTATCTGGCTATGTATTGGAATCGAAATTGGACGTGAATAAAGCGTTTGTATAACTCTCGCCGCGTCATACGCCTGATGGGTTCCGTATTGCCTGTATTTTTCTTTTGCTGCTTCAGCTTCTACCCCTGGATTCACTTTATCTTCACTGATATCGCTCCCCCGCCTCGCTATAAAAAATTTTCCGTTCTTTAAATTTTCAATACCTTCATGCTTGATTATAAGAGTGTTTATCGGACATACAAGCTGGTGGGTGTTGCAGCTTACAACCTGAATAAATCTTCCGAAAAGGCATTTGTCATTGACTGTCCAGACATACGGAACTCCGAATCCCTCCTCGCTGCCTTGCGCAATAAATCCCTTTTTTGGGTATTTTTGGCTAAGCGCCAGATAATATTTTTCTTTAAGCTTATTTCCCTCGGGCGTACAATCAATAATAACATCCGCTCTTTCTAAGGCTTGCTGGTGAGTAAGCATGGGATGCAAACCCAATTCTTTAAATTGCGGAAACTTGTCCTCGCCGGCGGAGAAAACGGCGCCGACTTCAACCATTCTTTTTACTTTGCCGACTTCTTCAACAAGCGGTGTGCGCTTATAAAAAGAAACCTCCCCCAAACCGATTTCCTTTCTTTGCTCCGTCAGTAAATAAACCAGCGGCTCGCCGATAGTTCCCGTCCCGACAATATGTACCCGCGGTTTTTTTCGCGCCATCTCAATTTTTTCAACTCTGCCTATTTAAACGCCGCTGGCGGCAGCCGGTTGCGCAAAATATGGTTGATTTTTCGGCTAAAATTAGTATAATTATTAAAATACCCGCCCAGCACTAAAATTTATCCGCCCCTAGCTCAACCGGCAGAGCAATCGGCTCTTAACCGAGAGGTTCTGGGTTCGACTCCCAGGGGGCGGAAAAGTTAAAAAATTTAAATGGAGGAGTGGCCGAGTGGTTGAAGGCGCGGCTCTCGAAAAGCCGTAGGGGAGCAATCCTCTCGTGAGTTCGAATCTCACCTCCTCCGCATTGACAATTTTTTATCGGCGTGTTCCCGTATGCTCGCGAGAGTAGCGCGACCCGATTGGCTCGCCAAGGCTTTAGCGACGGCGGGAATGACTCATTTCAATCGCATTATTCTTTGCTGTAAGCGATATGTGTTTCCGTGTGACAGCAATCCGAGATAAGAAACCTTGGATTGCGGGCTATCTGTGGTTGCAAGTTTTTTGAACATTCTTCTTTTTGTGGAGGTTCTTGGAACGCGGTGATGCGGGAAATGCACCCAGCCGAGAAAATCTACGCCCGACGTTAAAGTTTTTATGAAAACTTTGTCCGGATGAAGCGAGAGCTTCAACTTTGTTTCCAAGAATGCCGATATTTTTGATAGAATATTTTCGAGATATTTTTTATCCTCCTGTAATATAACAAAGTCGTCGGCATATCGAATGCAGTAGGCGATTTTCAATTCTCTTTTCAAGAAGTGGTCAAATTCGTTCATGTAAACATTGACCAGAAGCTGGGAGGTTAAATTCCCCAGCGGTAGACCAACACCGGGCTTGCTCTCTGCGTGAAAACTGCCGACCACTTCTCTTAGAAGCCAAATGACATCCTTATCCTTGATGCGCCGCTTTAGGACATTGATCAGGGTTTCGTGGTCAATACTTGCGAAAAACTTCCGTATATCGCACTTCAAAACCCATGCGATTCGCGTATGATTTTTTGAAACCGTCCGTGCATATGCACGAAATCTGTTTATAGCGCGGTGCACACCTTTGTCGTATCTGCAGGAATACGAATCAAAGATGAACTTTGGATCAAAGCAGGGATACAAAATTCGGTAAATGGCGTGGTGCAGCAGGCGGTCGCGAACGGTCGCCTTATGAATGTCGCGCGGCTTCGGGTCGTTTATTTTGAAGGACTTATACGCCCCATGCCGATAAGTTTTATCGGCAAGCTCGCAATAAAGTGCGATAATGTTGCTTGTAAGATTCAATGAAAATTCGGCGACATCTTTGCGCTTCCGCTTGCCGCGCAGAAATTCGCGCCATGCGGCAAGCAAATTTTCCAAAGAAATGATATTATGGAAAATATGATTCGGCGCTCCGTTTACTCTCTCTCTCTCGGTGATGCCTCCATCCTCAATCGAATCAAAGAGGGATATTTGTTTTGGATGAATATTTCTCCTCATATCGCAAAAGGCGCCCGCTATACTATTGGCGCGAGAATTGAAAATAAATTCCTTGATCTTTTGGAGTCGGCATATATCGCTTATTTTACCGAAAAAGAAAAGAAGGCGGAGAAAATCGTGGAATGTATTTTGGCAACCGATCTTCTTAAATTTTTGATCGCCACGGCCTGGGAAGGAAAACTCATTTCGGACAAGCAATGCGAGGGTGTTGCTTTCAAACTGGAGGAGATCGGCAAAATGCTCGGCGGCTGGAAAAGAAGTCTGACGAATCCCGAAAAGAAAAACCGCACCGTGTAAGCGCGGAAAGAAAATACTTTCGGAGACGGAAGACGAACTCATTGTCGGGATTCCACTCATTCGAGGGCTTCGTCCAGTTGTCGTTCAGCCACAAGTCATTCTCGTCACGTTCCAAGTTGAAGACGTTCGGGTTGCCGTCGCGGTCGGTTTTGTGCGCCGCGCCATCCGCGCCACTGCCCGCCTAATCCGCCGTATGGCGGAGAGATCGGGCTGTATTTTATCTGGGAGCATAACTCCGCCAGCGCAACGCACCAAGTTGTTTCTTTTTTGTTAACACCAATGCAGGTCCTCTCCGCCAAGCCGTAACCGGACGGACTCTCAATCTGCATGTGCCGGATAGGTCTTGGGAAGCAGTGACCGCCCAATGCAACCTATCTGGTAAATAGTATATCCCATTGACGAACTAGCGCAAACAAAAAATTGCGACGGAAGAAATACAAAGAATCAAAGAGTCAAAGCGTCAAAAAAGACCAAGCGCTAAGTTTTTAAGTTTTTCAACTTGCGGAGACGGAAGACGAACTCATCGTCGGGATTCCACCCAAACGAGGGCTCCGCCCAGTAGCCGTCCAGCCACAAGACACTCTCGCCACGCTCCAAGAAGAAGACGTCCGGGTAGCCGTCGCGGTCGGTGATTTGCTTCATGCCAATCCAGAACCAATCGCCCATCGATTTATTTAAGTATTTAAGACGGCAGCGCGGCCCGGTTTCCGCAGGGCAGAGTTCCAATCCCAATTCTTCAATGCGCTTGTATACTTCGTCCGTCGTTGGATGTTTGCCTTTCGGGAAACCAAGATCGCCGACTTTGAGACGGATGAGAATTGCATCTTCCGTTTCCTTGAGCACCTTGAAATCTTTGCTTTTCAGCATGTCCATCGCGTAATCTGATACATTGATTTTTTTCTCCTGCATTTCCTTGATGAGCGTTTTCACATTCTTTCCACCGATCTCTATGGTTTCCTTGCGGATTTTTCCTTCGGGGAAAGAGGTGTAAACGTGTTCGATGTCGTATTCCTGGATTTTGTCAAAGATGCCGGGAACGAGAGGCCCGACATAGGCCTTCGTGCCCTGCTTGATTTCTCCGATGGTATGCGCGATTTGTTCTTTGCCGCATTCAAACACAATCGGCATGTCTTCCTCGGGATTTCTTTGGCCGCGGAGTTCCGCGATGCGCGGATCGCACTGGTAGCCGAAGCCCTCAATAGGGGCGTTGATCTCGTAGAGAAAAACGAGGTCGTCTTTATTGAGGTTTTCTCCGCGGCTTGTTTTCTTCTCGATAGTGGTGAGCGTTTTCATGTCGGCGGAGGCCTTTTTGTATCGTTCAGCTCCTGGCAAATCCTTCATCTTTTCCTCGGCAATGGCGGCCATGTTGCCTTCGAGATTTTGATTGTTGTCTGCAATGCCGCGCACCTCGCCGATAGCCTCTTCCTGCATGCGGATGGCGATACGAGGAATCGTTGGCCTCCCTTGTCGGTCATGGGTGTAATAAACATAAAAGTCGCCGCCTTTGAGCTGGGTTTCTGCTGTCGCGAATCCTTTCGTGCACCAAGCGGTGCCTTTGTTTTGAAGAGATGCCCAGAGTGCCGTGGGTTCGGTTCCTTTGCCGTACTTCACCCACCTGCCTCTCGTTTCCTCGCGCATCTCCGGAGTGATTTCTCCGGCGGCCTTGATGCCTTCGACATATTGTTTTGCGAAAGATAATTTTGCGAACTCTCCGGCTTTTTCTTTGGTGAGGAGTTGATCGCGCGGAGTGCCCGTCGCTTCCTGCGCTCTCCTCAAGCGCTCAAGCATTGTCGGGTCTTTCGCCGCTTCGATTATTTGCTCGACATAGGCCAAAGCTCCGCGATCGATGTCGGGAAAGAGACGCGTGCTTCCCTGTGAGCGTTTTGTAAATTCTCCTTTGTCCTTGTCGTAATCGCCGAGATCGAGGACGTTACGGAATGCGTAATACCTAAACCATACGGGGTATGGTTCATTCGCGTCCGAAAGGTAAGCAATCCAATTGTCTAATGATTTTTCAAGATCTTCGACGGCAATTTCGCCCCGTTGTTCCAACTCTTGTTCTCCGTAGCGCGTCTCGATTCCCATTTCCCGCGCGGCGCGCTCTTCGACTCTTGCCGCACCCTCGGCCATCTTCTCTTTGTGCGGACGGACATATTTATTCATCACCATTTCGCGGAGGAGCGAAAGGGCGCGCGGACGCGGCTCGTCTCCGAACATTTTGCGTTCCTGCTTTTTTTCGGGGTCCAAAGCAAGGCGTTCCAGGCGGTCAAGATAGTTTTGGATGCGTGCGTCGGGGTTTTGCGGCACTTTTTCTCCGGTGCGTTGTTTTGTGCGCTCTGCCGCCTTCTCCACTTCGGAGCTTTTGTGCAGGCCGTATTTTTCCTTGAGAAATTCGTGTTCCATTGCTATCATTATGTAGAAAAAACAAGATAAAATCAACACGATGAGGGTAGTGCGACCCACATGGTTCGAATCCCTCCCTCACCGCCATGACAATTTATTATCGGCATGACCCGAGTGGTATCGACAAAGCTGTGACCCAGATGCCTTAATAGATTGAACAAAAAAGAGCGATTTTTAATCGCGCTTTTTTGTTTGCATAATGATATTTTTATTTTAACTGATTTTCGCAAACTTATTACATTGCGTCTTTTTTGTTTTCAAAATCCGTGCTAGGCTTAGTCTATGGCGTGGTTGGCAGATTTATTTAATAAATACGGCGTTTATTTTTTTCTGGGGCTTTTGGTTTTGAATTTGGCTATTTTGGCATGGGTTTTTATTTTGCGGAAAAATTTTAAAGCGATTTTCAAAAGCAATTCGCCGGACGGCGGATTAGATCTGGAGTGCGTGCTCTTGGAGCTTCGGGAAAACCAGTCGCTTTCAGCCAAAACAACCGAAGAGTTGAAGGAAAGAATCGTCGCGCTTGAAACAGCTATCCCAAAAAACATCCGGAAAGTCGGTTTGGTGAGATACAACCCTTTTTCTGACGCCGGAGGCGACCAAAGCTTCGCGCTCGCGCTTTTAAACGACCAAAATGACGGCATAATAATTTCTTCTCTTTACGGCCGCGAGGTAAACAGGGTTTACGCCAAACCTATACAAAACGGCGCGTCGCAATACCAATTAACGGAGGAGGAAAAAAACGCAATACAAAATGCAAAATAGACCACCGATAATAGTCGTCATGGGCCACATTGACCATGGCAAAACCACGCTTTTGGATTACATCAGAAAATCCAGCGTCGCAGCTTCGGAAGCCGGCCCGCCTAGCATTGCCGCAGGCGAGGCTGGAGGCATAACCCAGCATATTGGCGCATATGAAGTTGATCATGGCGGCAAAATGATGACATTTTTAGACACCCCCGGCCATGAAGCTTTCGGAAAAATGCGCTCTCGCGGAGCCCGAGTGGCGGATATAGCAATTCTTGTCGTAGCGGCAGACGACGGCGTCCGGCCTCAAACTAAAGAGGCGCTTGAAACAATAAAAGGCGCAGGAATTCCGTTTGCCGTGGCTATCAATAAAATTGATAAACCGGCAGCGGATCCGGAAAAGACAAAAAATGAATTAGCCGAACTTCAGGTTTTTTTGGAAGGAAGAGGGGGCACTGTGCCATTTGCCGAAATTTCGGCCAAGCAGGGCTCCGGAGTTGATAAGTTGTTGGAAACAGTTTTGCTCTTAGCCGAGCTTGAAGACATCACCGCGGATCCTAAAACATTCGCATCCGGCGTAGTCATAGAATCGCACAGAGACCCAAGGCGTGGCATCACCTCCACTCTTTTGATAATCAACGGGACAATGAAAAAAGGGGAATACGTAGCCGCCGGAGAAGCGCTTGCCAAAGTAAAAATTTTGGAAAATTTTAAAGGCGAATCCATAGATTCCGCTTCTCCATCCCAGCCCGCTGTAGTCGTGGGATTTGATAAGCTTCCGCCGGTTGGAGCGGAATTTAAAACGTTTTTCTCGCAGAAAGAAGCAATGGAAGCCGCGCGCCGAACAAAAGAAAAAAAGGAGGGAGGGAAGATGAGAGATGCCCTCTCGCCCGGGGGCGAGCCTGTAGCCATTCCGGCAAATATCCGGCTCGGAATAGTAATTAAAACAGACGTCCTTGGTTCAGCCGAAGCCATTGAACATGAAATAGCAAAACTAAAAAACGACAGGCTGGAAATCAAAATTCTGCGAGCCGAGGCTGGAGACATATCCGAAGACGACGTTAAAATGGCCGCCTCTTCAACAAAACCGCTAATCATTGCTTTTAAATCACGGGTCGCGGCCTCCACAAGAGAACTTGCGGAGCGCATGAACGTAGAAATTGCGGAGTTTGAAATTATCTATGACATCACCGATTTCTTTAAGAAAAAAATAGAGTCAATTTTGCCCAAGGAGGTAAACCGCGTAATTTTGGGACATGCCAAAATTTTAAAAATTTTTCCGGCCAAAGGGGCGGTTAAGGGGCAGATCGTGGGCGGGAAAATAATTGACGGCGTTTTAAAAAGAGACGCGGCTTTTGAGCTTTTCAGGCGCGGGAAAAAAATCGGCGAGGGCGCAATAGAAAATTTACAACAGGGGCGAATCAGCGTTCCGGAAATAGCTGCGGACAATGAATTTGGCGCGTTAATCTCGGCGAAGACAACGGCAGCCGATGGAGACGAATTAGAAGTTTTTTCCGCCCAAGGCGGATCCGCCTCTGGCGGAGAATAATATGGCGCATCAACAAGAAAGATTTGAATCTTTTTTAAAGAAAGAAATTTCTGAATTTCTTCAGCGGAATACCTGGCGCGGAGAAGGCGTTTTTATATCCGTCACCAAAGTCGTTTCGGGGGAAAGATCGGACAATGCCAGAGTGTTGGTAACAATCTTTCCGGAAGACAAAGCCGAAGAAACATTTAAACAAATAAAACGCATGGAAAAAGAAACGCGCAGATTTGTAGCTTCCCGATCGCGCAGGCGATTTATCCCACAGATAAAATTTGTTTTATACGGCGGGGGTAAAGAAATGGAACTTGAAAAATTACTGGAAAAAGTTAAAAATGAATAGTACGCACGGCCTGGTAGCCAAGTGGTAAGGCAAGGGTCTGCAAAACCCTTATACGCGGGTTCAATTCCCGCCCAGGCCTCCAATTTCGCTTATATACATGCCTCCGTGGCGGAATTGGCATACGCGCGGCGCTTAGAACGCCGTCCCGCAAGGGTTAGAGGTTCGAATCCTCTCGGAGGCATTAGGGTTTCCGCCAAAAGCTACGCATTTAGGCGGACCAGCCAAATTGCGAAGCTATTGGCTGGCAAATCCCACCATGCCCAATGCTAAAATAAAAATTGTTTTCGCGGCCATGGTTTAGTGGCAGAATGCGTCCTTGCCAAGGACGAGATGGGGGTCCGATTCCCCCTGGCCGCAATGCAAAGTTTGCGCCGGAGTGGTGGAACGGCAGACACGCTCGACTTAAGATCGAGTGCCGAAAGGCGTGAGAGTTCGAATCTCTCCTCCGGCATTTTACAAAACCCCCTCACTCTACCGAGTGAGGGGGTTTTGATTATTTATTTTGATTTTTTATCCGAAGAGCGTACTAGCTACGGCATTTACAATCGCCCACATTGCAACAATAACAAAAAGTCCCACAATGCCATAGATTATGTATTGCCGCCCCTCCTGCAGTTTCTTTTCATCGCCGCTCGCAACAATATATTGTATGATTCCCCAAAAAAATACAATGGTTGCCACAGCGACGAGTATGCGTATCAGTTGACCAATTATTCCTCCGATGTTTTTGAAGAGTTCTGCAATACTCATTGGACTCCAAAAAAGTTTTTAAGCACTGCTATTATGCCGCTTACGGAAAACATTATAAAGAGCCCAACCAACCCCCAAATCATATGAGTTTTTCCCTTGGTTCTTGCTTCTTCGTTTGAAGCTCCTGCCATATATTCAACAACGCCGTAAATAAACACAAGGGTTGCTAAAGCAAAAAGCAAACCCTCAACAGGCCGAATGAGCGATGATTGGACAACGCCGATTATCTCGTCAACTGTTTTGGCTTCTGCTATCACTGTCTGTCAATAAATTATGGCATTAATTAGAAGTTTGTCGCTGGTCCAGGTGGAACTGGTTCGGTCCCAAGGCCGAAAGTGCCCTGAAGAGACGCTATAATTCCCCAGACAGCTACCATAATAAACAGACCGATGAGACCGAAAATTATAAATTGTTTACCTTCTTTTATCTTTTCTTCGTCTCCGCCAGCAGTTACATACCTGATAACACCCCATAGAAACACAATAGTAGCCAACACCATAATTATTGGAACAACCTGATTTAGAATGACGCGAATTTGAATTAAAACGCCCTGTACGGTAGTCGCTGCAAGAGCCACAAGCGGTAAAATGGACGTTGAGATAATGGCGATTTTTCTTAATGTTTTATTCATAATTAATATAATACTAATCTACTAATAAGATACGAATGCTACTAATTTTACCCCGTTTGACGGGACGACCTTTTATTATTTTACAATTTTTTAGCGAAATCGACTAATGCTGTTGCTATGGCATATGCGCCGACGATGAGCGCCGTGCCGATAACCGACCAATAAAACGTGCTTTTGGCCGTTTCAAGCTTTTTTGCGTCCCCTCTTGCCGATACAAATAAAAACCCGGACCAGACAAGGAAAAGTGCAGCTATAGGAAGGCCGATTTGGGTGGCAAGCCTTGCTATGCTCTGCATTAAACTGGCAAAGCTTTCTGGTCCAAATTTTTTAAGTTCTTCCGCAGATGCCAATCTTGCCTCTAAGCCAAGTATAGCGCAGGTTGCTTTAAAAATGAAGTCTTTAAATCTGCTCATGTGCATAAATTAATCATATACTATTTTAATCACTTAATGGTAGCGTGAAGATGCGTTGTGCCAATTCCGCAACCGGCCACTATGTTTCCTTGGTTATTTTCACATTCTATTCTAGTGCCCGGACTGAAGACCCGGAGTTGATCTTTCAATTTTGAATAATTCTCCGGAGTGGGCGCGCTTGGCACCAGATCTACCGCCTTAAATTGATAATGTTCTGAATTCTGAGCGTGATCTCCTGTGGCTATGATGGTTATGGTGAAATTTAAATTTGTAGCGTTTTTGGCCAAAAGAAGTTTTTGCAAGACCGCCGGATCTAAAGTGTTTGTTGTTTTTGTGCAAGTTTTCAAAACCGTAGAGCTACAGCCGTTTTGGCAAACCGTTAAACCCTCGCCCTTCTGCAACTCATTTAGATTTGTTGCGGCACTGACATTTTGGCCGCTGGTATTTACACAGCTCCCGTTTCCGCTGAATAGAACACCGGAAACAAAAAGGGCGTTAGCGTTTTTACTATTATCTAACGGCGCAACACCTGTTGGCGTGGGGATCGGGGTTGTAGCACCCGTTGTAGACGTGGTGGCGGCTGCGGGCGAAGGACAAGTTCCCATTATGTTCCATGGCGCCGTAAACGCTCCGTTGCCGATAGTGGTTATGAGCGTGTCCACAATAAGCCAGCCGCTAAAAGCTATTAAAATGCCGAAGATGCCGGAGGTGAGAATTTTTTTTCCGAGTTCAATTTGTTTCGGGTTTCCGGAGCTTGTTAACCATATAATACCTCCTATAAGAAACGCTAAAATTAAAAGCGGGGCGGCTATTTTATTAAGCAAAAAATCAACTAAATTGTCAGCCAATGTCCAAAGGTGGCACGGCGTGCACGGAATTTCCGCCGTTCCGCAAGGAACCAACCCGCCGAGGATTTCTGCTTGCGCGAAAGCCGGAGTTGCGACTAGAGCGAGCAAACCGCAAAAAAATAAAATTCTAATATAATTTTGTTTAGTTTTGCTCATTTTAATTCATCTAACCTCGCCCTTGCTTTCTCCAGCGCTTCTCTTAATGTCGCGCGGCCCAAAACCGCATCTTCTATCAGATCCCTGAAAATCTGGCCGGAGCGCAGGGGGTCGGGGTTTGGCCAAAGCTTGAGAGCCAGAACAGACTGCGCAAAAACCGATCGCACCGACTCTTTTTGATAATTTGGCAGTGTGTCGCGGCGGAGCGAAACATTCATGGCTGTATCCGCGTAAGCGGCTGAATTTTCCGCATCGGTTAAAAATTTTATGAATTCCCAAGCTTGCGCCTGTTTTTGCGATGCCTTCGGCACTGCAAGCGCGAAAAGTTCCCCGCCCGCAATCGGCCGCTGCGCGTCTTTTAGTTGCGGGATCAGACTTGCCGCGAAAGAAAGATGCGGGTTCTTGCTTTTAATTTCATTATAATCGCTAATCAAGCCCAAATACATAGCGAGCTTTCCGCCAATAAACATTTCCTCGTCTTCCGGAAGCGCGGATGACCAACTTTGCAGAGTTTTTTGCGGATTGGCAAAATCCGTTATAAAACGCAGGGAAGATTCTGCCGGACGCAGAGTGGTATTGCCTACATTAACCGAAGAGCCAAGCGAAACCTCTCCGTCTTCTTTTACAATACTCTCCCCGCTTTGCAAAAAAAGCGTTGTTAAAATGAGCGGCGCGTTTTTGATATTCCCGCCGCGGCCCATGGCCGCTCCGGAAATCAAAATCTTTCCGGCGCTGTCTTTTTGCGTAAATTTCTGCGTGTATACCAGAAACTCATCCCATGTTTTCGGTGGCAAGGTAATAAAATTTTTCGTAAAAAGGTCGCCGTTTGAGTAAAGCGCCAGCACATCCGCGTAAAAAGGTATCCCGAATACCTCGTTTTTGCTGCCCAAAAACGCGGAGGCCGCCTCAACATAATCCTGCCTAATCTCGCGCTCCGTTATCAATATGGGAGGCGCGGAAGCAAGCTTGTCTTTGTGTTTCTTTAAATAACCCGACGGAAAAACTATTACATCCGGAATGTCTGCGCTGCCGCTGGCGATTACGTTCAACAAATCGCTTTCAAAAACACCAATGTCCTTTTTAAAATATTTTACTTCAAAATCGGTGCGGGCGCCGGTAAATTTAGAAATTAACGGGCTGACTGCGCCAGGATCGTCAAATCCCCACATAATCAGTTTCGCGCCGCGCCCTTCGTTGGTCCTCAAACCTGGAAGCGCGCCTGTCAAAACTAAAACAGCAATAACGACAAACATGATTGCACCGCCAATGATGGCTAATTGAAATTTCATTTTACTTTGGAAAATATCATTCCGTAATGATTGCTGCCCGCATTAAATTCTTTAAAAAAAGAAAGGCCGGCGTTTTGCATAATTTTTTTCACTTCGTCTTTTCCGACACGCTCCCCCAAAGCCGGTCCGCCTACAGAGTCTTCTTTCCATTCCACAGCCATAATGCTCCCGCCCTCTTTTAAAATGCGGTAAGCCTCCTCCACAACGGCATTTTTGTTTTCAACCTGAAAAA
Source organism: Candidatus Giovannonibacteria bacterium RIFCSPLOWO2_02_FULL_45_28 (assembly GCA_001780725.1). Lineage (GTDB taxonomy): Bacteria > Patescibacteriota > Minisyncoccia > UBA11713 > 2-01-FULL-45-33 > GWA1-44-25. The sequence continues at coordinate 19,516 of MFIM01000017.1, forward strand.
AAATGTTGGAGATAAGAATTTTATCAATGCTTTCATCTTTGATGCCGGAGCCGCGCGGAGCTTCCAAATCTGCGCGCTGCGGTTCAATATTGAAAAGATGAAAGAGTTTCACTTTGGCGCGGGTTGCCTCAAGCGCTTCCGGGCGTATATCCAGCGCGTAAACTTTGCCGTTTGGGCCAACCCTCTTGCCCAACGGCACGGAAAAAAAACCAGCTCCGCAACCAAAATCGGCGATCTTGTCCCCCGGCCGGACATCCCACGCCTCAATCGCCTCCTCCGGATTTAAAAAGGCCTCATTTGCCATAGCTTTATTTTAGCAAAATAACCGCTTGCTAAGTAGGGCTTGACAAGCTGTAGACAATTTTGCTATGCTTCTTAACAGAAAAATTCAAACCAAAGGAGGGTTTGGCGATGAAAAAACTGGTGGTTCTAGGCCTAATTGCTATAGCCTTGTTCTCAGGCTCGGCGGTAGTTAGCGCAACGCAAACTTCAGAGGATAATGAGACTGTTGTAGTAAGAAAAAAAGATTTGCCGCCGGATGTTTTAAAAGGGCTTGAAGAAAGACAGTCTTTGGCCGTAATGGCAAAGAGGATAGAAACTTACGGCAAATGGGTTGGCATTGGGAAAGAAATCGGTTCGGCTGTAAACGAAAGTTTGTCCTCTATCACTGTTCAAGCAGACAATTTCGCAAAGACAGGCGTAGGCAAGTTCACAATGTTTTTGGTTGCGTACAAAGTTTTGGGCAAGGATTTGCTAGGGATGATTATCGGCGTTCCCTTGCTGGTGGTTTGGACGGCCCTTTTTATTGTGTTTTGGCGCAGACTTTACGTCAATCGCGTTGTGTTGTATAAAATTGAAAACAAAACAAAGATTTACACAGTTGTTCCCCCGGCCATGGCGGGCGAAGACAGACAATGGGCTACTGGTTTTCTGTTTGGCGGTTACCTTATTGCTATGGTTTGGACTATCGCCGGAGTAATTCTTTAATTAAACAGTCGGTTGGTTTTTCTGCCGCCGCGGCTATGCATCGGCGGTTTTTTTATTTCCTCTGTCTTCGTATGAAAGCCGGAATGGAATCCCATTCGGATTCTTCTTGGCCGTTTGCTCCATTTTCTGGTTTTTTAACTCCGTTTATATTCTGGCCTCCGCCGACAATGGGGGTAGAGGAAGAAGCGGTTTTGGGCGTAAAAGAGCTTTTTGGCAAACCTGCCGGACCGGCAGAGGGTCCGAATAAAGTCGCCGTCTTGCCAATATGGTCGTCCGGAAATCCGGAAGCGATTACCGTAATTCTTACATCTCCTTTTTTAAGGCGCTCGTCGTGAATCGCCCCAAAAATGATACGGGCGTCCTGATCAACCGAGGAAGTGATTATTTTGGCGGCCTCGTTTATTTCCCACATGGTAAGATCGGCTCCTCCTGCAACCGCAAAGAGCACGCCTCTTGCGCCGTTTATGGAAATATCCAAAAGCGGTGAGCTGATTGCCGCCCGCGCGGCTTCCTCCGCTCTCGCTTCGCCATGGCCGTGACCTATGCCCATGAGAGCAGAGCCGGCGCTTTGCATAACCGCCCTGACGTCCGCAAAATCTACATTAATAATTCCAGGGATCGTAATCAGATCGGAAATCCCCTCAACGGCGTGCCGCAAAACCTCATCGCACATTGCAAAAGCGGAAAGAAACGGAGTGTCTTTCGTCACGACAGAAAGAAGTTTGTCATTTGGAATGACGATCAAAGCGTCTACTGCTTCGCGAAGTTTGATGAGTCCGCCCTCGGCAATGCGTGCACGCTCCATGCCCTCAAAAGCAAATGGTTTTGTCACAACTCCAATTGCAAGCGCCCCCTGCGCCTTGGCGGCGTGCGCAACTACTGGCGCGCCGCCCGTACCGGTACCTCCGCCCATCCCGCAAGTGATAAACACCATATCGGCGCCCTTCAGAACCTCGTGGATTTCGTCTTTGGTTTCTTCTGCCGCCTGTCGGCCCAAATCAGGATTCATGCCGGTACCCAATCCTTTGGTAACGCCCTTGCCGATTCTGATTTTTTTATGCGCCAAACTTTGATGAAGATCTTGCGCGTCTGTGTTTACGGCGATAAACTCAACACCGCGGACTTTTGAGCGGATCATGTGGTTGACCGCGTTTTTCCCGGAACCGCCTACTCCGACAACCTTTATCCGGGCAAACGATTCAATATCTGGTTTGATGTGTGGCATCGACTATATCCTAACCATCAATAAGAATCGCGCAATGTTGACAACTACGGTAAAAATGCTCTAAGCCGTTATTTCATCATCAACTCGTTAATCTTCGCTCTGGTGGTTTTTCCGACAAAGCCCGTTCCTTTGGTCAAACCCCAAGGAGCCAAAATTTCTTGGGCGTGTTGCTCCTGGCATCTAATCACTGCGGCTTTGGTCAGAGGCCCGAAAAAGTCCGTTTCGTTTC
>MFIM01000018.1 GCA_001780725.1 Candidatus Giovannonibacteria bacterium RIFCSPLOWO2_02_FULL_45_28
CTTCTGCGGCGCAAAGGCACGATCTTGATGTTCCCGGAAGGGAAGCTGGTGCGCGAAGATAATCTCGGAGTTTTTTATAACGGTACCGCCGCGCTGGTCGCGAAATCCGGCGCTCCCGTTCTGCCTTTTTTCATAAAAATTGAGAGGCGAAAAATCATTATAACGATTGGAGAAATTTTCAAGCTCGACGCTTTGAATTTTGAGGAGGGAACCGCCTTTCTTAAGGCCAAAATAGAAAACCTCCGGCCCTCTTGACTTTAAAAAGCACTTTTGCTAGGCTTATTTTAGGTTAAAAACAGCAAAACCGCTGACCCGGTTGATTGGGACCGGCGAGGTGATTTGGGCGAAAGTCCAAATCCGGCTTCCTCCGTAACCATGGGATAGGGCGTGATAGCGCCCGAAAGAGCCCCCGCTTAGCGGGGAGAAGAAAGGTGGCACCGCGGGATTAGCTTCTCGTCCTTTCGGCGGAATTTTTGTTCTGCCCGAAGGACGGGAAGCTTTTTGTTTAGAAGCTTTCCGTAATAGATCTTTAACAGGGAGGAAAATAAATGACCGAGAAAAAGATTGCATTGATTGACGTCTTAGACGATCCACCGTTCAATATTACGGAGATCTTTAGAGATGCGTGCGAAAAAGCGGGAATAGCTCGAGAGGTGATAGTGGAAGTTGATGGGTTGAAAGATTTAAGGAGCACAATCCAAAGAGAAGAACAGTCGGCAGGTTTTGTAATCTCGGGTTCTAGGCACAATCTGTCAGATGGCGTTACGGAGTGGATGTCGGAGCTCTCGTCTGTAATCCGGCGGTATCACGGTCGTTGTCCCATTCTAGGGGTTTGCTTTGGGCACCAGATCATAGCACATGTTTTTGGAGGACAGGTTGAGCGGAATCCCGTGAAGAAAGAAGTTGGATCGAGAGATATTATACTGACAAACGCCGCAAGACACGATGCGCTATTCAAGGATATTGATGAGACAATGCGCGTTCAAATGACTCACGGCGATTCGGTAACATCTATGCCTTCGGGTGCCGTCCTGCTTGCGTATAACGACTACGCCCCAATTCAGGCTTTTCGTTTAGGTGAAACCTGGGGAATTCAGTTTCATCCAGAGTTAACGCCTCAGATTTTTGAAAAGCTGTTGGGCGGGAGAATTCAGTCGCTTCGGACTGATGGAAAACACGAAGAAGCCCGTCATTATCAGGGTATTCTTGAACGGGTGGTTGATTGTCCGGAAGGCAGGGAGGTGCTGGTTAGATTCATTAAATATTGTCTGGAAAGGGAGGGTTAATGGACAAGATAATACATTTGCTGAAGCATCACGCTTACCAGAATATTCCTCTTAACTATGAGGAAGCCTATCTTTTGGGAAGGTATGCGTTGCTGGGTTGTCGTGGTGATGAGAAAGCGCAGATTCAGAGCACCGCGATACTATGTGCCTTGCACAACAAAGCGACTTACAACTGGCAGTATCCAGCGCGTTCCCAACTGGTTCACGAGAATGAGCTTCCGCGTAATGCCGCCGAACAGATCGCGGGAATATGTGCGGCTATTTTCGAGGAGGATATTGGCAAGTCGCAGTTCGGTTTTCTGGAGCCGAAAATTCAATTAGCGATGGATAACTGCGGTATGGGCGGGGACCTCATTACTACCGCAAATGTTTCTACCATTGCTGCTTTCATCGCCGCGGCGGGAGGAATTCCGATCGGTAAACATGGCTCACCGGCCAACGCCGATATCGGACGCCATGGCAGTTCTGATTTTGTCTCGCTTCTGGGAATAAATACCATGGCATCCAAAGAAAGCGTTGAGCTTTCTATTAGCCAAGAAAACTTTGGCTACACCGAGGCGCTCGACACCCGTTATAAGTTGATTCATCAACAAACCCACCGGTTCGCAGAGTTGCCTCATATGAACGATATAATCGGCCCCATTACTAATCCGCTAAATCCTAGAATATTACGGCGGCGGGTTATGGGAGTAAACCATTTGGTGAGCCCGCGGCTGGTGGCAGAGGTGTATCAGATCCTTAATGCTCGCAAGCTGACATTTATGGAGCATGCTGTCATTGTCAGGGGTTTCACATCTAGGGGAGGTGTGGACGAATTATCGATTTGCGGCGGCGGGAGCAGATTAGTTGAGCTCAGAGATGAGATAGTAGAGGAACGAAGCTTGCACGCCAAGGATTTCGGCCTACAGATCGTTGACGATGTTTCCATTTCCCCGAACGGTATCAGCAAAGGAGAGTTTTCCCTCAGGATTTTAGAAGGAGATATAGTCGGGCCTCCTATCATGATGGTACTGGCGAATGCAGCTCTTCTTTTCTATCTTGCAGGAGAAAGCTCTGATTTCGCGGTTTGCTACCGGATGGCGGAAGAGGTCCATAAGAGTGGCTTGGCTCGTAAAAAGGTGAAAGCGGTAAGGCGCTTGCTACCTAAGGAGAATTAGATAGTGTGGTTGATGCGCTAAAAATGAGAGGGTGATAAAATGATTTTATCACCCTCTCAATATTTTTATATGACCACGTCAAAGAAACTTTATAAAATTTTCAAGAAAGACAAAATAATAATAGGGGCGATTCATTTTGCGCCGCTTTTTGGATATAAAAATTCGCCCGGCATCGACACTGCTTTTAACAATGCTGTTTATGACTTGATGGCTTTTAAAAAAGGCGGCGTGGACGGAATAATTTTTGAAAATAATTATGACATTCCCCATAAGGAGGTTGTTGGACCAGAGACGACAGCGGCCATGACTCTTTTAGGTCAAAAACTGCGAGCCATGACGAAGTTGCCTCTAGGTATAAATATCTTATGGAATGATTACCGAGCCAGCCTTGCCATCGCGGAAACTTTAAATTTGCAGTTTGTACGGATTCCGGTCTTTGTCGATAAAGTTAAGACGGTCTATGGTGTTATCCAGGGTGATGCTCAGAAAGTAACGAGGTTTCAAAAAAAGATTGGCGCCGAGAATGTGCTATTGTTTACAGATATTCACGTAAAGCACGCCAAATTGTTGTCAAAAAACGGCATTGTGGCGTCAGCTAAGCTAGCCATACGCAAGGGCTCTGACGCTCTGATTATTACCGGAAAGTGGACAGGAGATTCCCCGGATATCAAGGAGTTGAAATTGGTGCGCCAAGCCGTGGGTTCGTTCCCTATCCTGGCTGGAAGCGGTGCCGACGAGAAAAATGTAGCTGAGCTATTGCGCTATACAGATGGCGTTATTGTAAGTACTTCATTAAAAGATGGAGTGGTGGCGAAGCATGAAATAAATCGCGCGACTTTCAATCAGAGGATTGATATCAATAAAGTTAAGCGTTTCGTTAAAGCTGCAAAAATATAAAAAAGGGGTCCCGATGGACCCCTTTTTTGGTTTGGCGCAGGCGATTGAGCTACACCGGCGCCTTAGGTTTTCTCAAGGACAAGCATGAGATAAGCTCCCGAATTCGAGCCGTTTTCGGCCAGGCTTTTGTCAAAAGCGATGATGGTTTCTTTTGCTTTTTTTTCCTTGAGAATGTCATTCGGCAGGATGGCAGATATGGTAGGAAAGGTGAAATGCCGCATCAGGGTGAGATGCCTCGGCAGGATTTTTTCGAGCTCCCCCAGACTGTAGGCGCTTGCAAAGATGGAAAGGGTTTTCCCGCCCGGAAGCCCTACTTCCAGAAAGTCTTTGTCCAGGTTTATCCGCGCATTTAAGGCGCTTTCCCAGGGAAGGTATTCCAAGCTGTAAAGAATGGCGTCGCGGTTGTAGAAAGAAAGAAAAGCCGCCCCACCCCGCTTTAGAACCCTGGAGATTTCCTGAAGTAGTTTTTCCGTATTTCTGAAGTCGCTGGCCGTGCCAAGGTTGAGGATGACGAATGAAGCGCTCTCATCAAGGGCAGGAATTCCTTCCTCAACGTCTTTGACCTCGAACTTTATCCTGTCCCCAGCACCCGTTATTTTGGCGTTTGCCGCCGTAATCATATGTGGGCTTACATCATAACCCCACACGGCCTCAAACCGCTTCCGAACGGAAAGCGTTTTTTGGCCCGTTGCCGTGCCTATGTCCAAAGCCAAACCGTTTAACCCGTGCTCGTCGAGATGCGAAAAAACCCATTCCAGAATTTCATCCTCAAAATCCAGACAGGCCTGGACGACCGGTCGCTTTTCTCCGCCGTATTCGCTGTCGTAGGAGTGAACCCATCTTTCTGTGAGAACGAGAAGGTTCTCCCGGAACTTATCTTCTCCGTTGGCTCCACCATTTTTTTCTTTTCTCTCTTTTTCCTGCCAATTTAACATCTGAACCTTGCAGGATTCCCCGATGACGAGCGTAAAGAGCGCGGCGATGGAGTCTGGGAAGGATTCACTGATCTCCTCACCAGCCGCAAGTTTTCGAACCTCTTTAAGGAGAACTTTTTCTCGGTCCGGCTGGACGATCTCCTCAGGCTCGCCTTCTTTATGGCTTCTCCATCTTGCATGGAGCTTCCATTTGACCTCGGCCATGTCCTCGGCGAGCCGCATCCGATTGGCCACAGCTTCAATGATTACTTTATTAGCCTGGTCGATTCTCGTCCTTAGAATTTTCTTGCTGAGCTCTCTCATGGCCTTTCCTCCCTTCTAGTAGATTGTAATCCCCATTTTCTCGCGTACCTCCGAAACGGTAATGGAGATAATTCTGTGTGCTTTTTTACCTCCCTCACGCAGAACCTCTCGGACATACTCGTTTTTTTCGGCCAACTCGCGTCGCCGTTCTTGGAAGGGCTCTAATATTCTCGCGATGTTGTCCACCAGAATATTTTTGCACTCAGCACAGCCAATGGCGGCGGCCTGGCAAGCCTTAGCAATTTGGCGATTCTCCGTTTCCTCCACCGTAACGAGCTCGTGGATTGGGTAAACCGACTTGCAGCCGTTGTAAGGGTCGCCGGGGTCGCTCGCGCGCACCCGGTTTTTGTCGGTTACTCCTTTGGTAAGATAGCGCCGGCGGATTTCCTCAATCGAGGCGTTGATGTCAATTGAGTTATCCGCATCTGATTTCCCCATTTTTTCTCCGTCGAGTCCCGGTATCCGCACCATGTCCTGCATCATTTCTGGGATGGGAAAGGTTTTGCCATAGCGGTTGTTAAAACGCTTCGCTAGATCCCTGGCCAGTTCCACGTTCGGCACCTGGTCTTCACCCACCGGCACCAGCGTTGCCTTGGGTCCAAGAATATCTGCGGCCATTAAAACCGGGTAAGTGAGAAGTCCCAAAGTCACTCTATTGGGGAATTTTCGCACCAATTCCTTATAAGTCGGAATGGTTTGTAGTTCGCCCAAGGGTTGGAGCATCGAAAGATACAAGCATAGCTCCGATATCTCCGGAATGCTTGACTGGGCATAGATGATGGATTTATCCGGGTCAAGGCCCGCTGCCAGATAATCTTTTACAATCTCAGTGAGGTTGGTTCGAAGTTCTTCTGGATTCTCCAGAGTTGTAAGCGTGTGCCAATCCGCTATGAAATACAGGCAGATGTTGCCATCTTTTTGGTATTTCACGAAGTTTTGCACTGCTCCCAGAAAGTTTCCAAAATGCAACCTCCCTGTCGCCCTGATGCCTGAAAGAACTTTTAATATTTCCGACATAAATTTGCCCTCCATTTCTTTATGTCTTCGTTGTTAAAGAATGTGCCTATTTTAATGCATTTTCAGAAGATATGTCAACCTTTATAACT
>MFIM01000019.1:0-31897 GCA_001780725.1 Candidatus Giovannonibacteria bacterium RIFCSPLOWO2_02_FULL_45_28
AATCGCCGGAGTTTAGTTTCATAATTCTGACACCCTGCGTTGCGCGGGAAAGCGAAGGAATCTGTGAAAGCGGAGCGCGGATGACCTGTCCTTTTTTGGAAATCGCGATAATTTCCTGCTGTTCATCTTTGGCAACCTGCACGGAAACCAAATTGCCTGTTTTTGGCGTAACCTTGCATGTTTTAACTCCCGACCCGCCGCGGCGCTGCAGGCGATATTGTGAAATCAGCGTTTTTTTGCCGTATCCGAGCTGCGAAACAGATAAAATTTCAAGTTTTTTGGCGCCTTGAGGCCCGCCTTGGCTCGGCGAGACAGGCAAAATATCCATCCCAACTATTTCATCTCCGCCCCCTTTTGCGGACTTTTTTAAACGCATTCCGCGGATGCCTTGGGCGGTTCTGCCCGTCGCGCGGATGTCCTTTTCTTTAAAACGGATTGCTTGTCCGAGTTTTGACGAAAGCACAATTTCCTCTCCGGACATTACGACCCGCGCGAACCGCAAAGTGTCGCCTTTTTGCAAATTAATCGCGCGGATTCCGGAATGCCTAACATCGTCAAAATCCTTGGCGTCAACTTTTTTGATAATCCCCTTCTGGGTGCACAAAACAACATAGCTGGCCTGGCCCTTTTTAACCTTCGGAACCGGCAGAGCAGAGGTTACTTTTTCATCTGCAGCCAAAGAAAGAAAGTTTGCGACTGCTTTGCCCTTGGATTGCCTTGTCCCCTCGGGAATTTCATACATTTTTGTCTGATAAACTTTTCCCAGATTAGTAAAGAAAAGCAAATCGTCGTGAGTGTTTCCGGAAATAAAATCGTAAGCAACGTCTTCTTCCTTAGTTGTAACGCCGATAACTCCCTTGCCGCCTCTCCGCTGAACTTTGTATTCGTCAGGCTTAATGCGCTTAACATACCCGCCTTGGGTTAATATGAGAATCGTCTCTTCTTCCGGCACCAAATCTTCCGCGGATATAATTTTTGCCGCTCCGGAAATAACTTTGGTTTTTCTTTCGTCTCCGTATTTTTTCTTAACGTCCTGAAGTTCGTTTTTTACAACTTCGTCAATTTTTTTGGAATCGGCAAGCAAGACTTTTAATTCTTTTATCAATTTCTGCTTTTCTTTAAGCTCGTCCTCTATTTTTTGCCGCTCCAAGCCAGCCAAAGCCTGAAGGCGCATTTCCAAAATCGCAGTCGCCTGCTTGTCCGACAAGTCAAATTTTTTAACCAGATTTTTGTGGGCCTCTTCTTTGTCATCCGAATTCTTAATCGTTTTGATAATCGCGTCAATATGATCCAGCGCTTTTTTAAGTCCCAAAAGAATATGTTCGCGCTCTTGGGCTCTCGCCAAATCAAACCGTCCCCTTCGTTCAACGATGACCCTGCGGTGCTTGATAAACTCTTCAAGAATGCTTTTTAAAGAAAGCGTCTGCGGTTGGCGTCCTCCGTCAACCAAAGCAATCATATTAAAATGGAAAGCGCGCTCCAAATCAGTGTGCTTATAAAGATTATTTAAAACCTTTTGCGGGTAGGAGTCGCGTTTTAGGTCTATCGCGATGCGCAGGCCCTCTTTGTCCGATTCGTCGCGGATATCACGGATGCCTTCCAGTTTTTTGTCGTGCACCAAATCCGCCATTTTCACTATCAACTCCGACTTGTTCACCATATAAGGAATGGACGTGATAATGATTTGCCATTCGCCATTTTTCCGCTCCAAAATTTCCGCTTCGCCACGGTTTACAACTCCCCCGCGACCAGTGGCGTAGGCCTGTAAAATTTCTTTTTTATTAAAAATGATTCCGCCGGTCGGAAAATCCGGCCCCTTCACGAATTCGGCGAGATCTTCAACCGTAGCCCGGGGGTGCGCGATCAAATGAAGCGTCGCGTCCACAACTTCCGTCAAATTATGCGGAGGGATGTTTGTGGCCATACCTACCGCAATGCCAACTCCGCCGTTGAGTAAAAGATGCGGGATCGCCGAGGGCAGCACAACGGGTTCCATTCTTGTGTTATCGTAATTCGGAGCGAAATCAACAGTTTCTTTTTCAATATCTTTCAGCATCTCCGAAGCAATCGTCGACATTCGCGCCTCTGTGTAACGCATAGCGGCGGCGGAATCTCCGTCAATTGAGCCGAAATTTCCCTGCCCCTCAATCAGCGGGTAGCGTAGCGAAAAATCCTGCGCCATTCTCACCAATGAATCGTAAACCGCGGTGTCGCCGTGCGGATGATATTTTCCCAAAACTTCGCCGACCACGTTGGCTGATTTTTTCGTTTTTGCCGAATGCGTAAGCCCCATCTCATTCATTGCAAAAAGAATCCGGCGGTGCACCGGTTTTAAGCCATCTCTGACGTCCGGCAACGCCCGCGCCACAATAACGGACATTGCGTAGTCCAAATACGACTCCCGCATCTCGGAGACAATCTCGCGCGGCAAAACCGTCCCTATTGCTCCCCCTCCCCCTCCGCCAGCTGGCGAATGGGGATTTTTTTCGCTGTCTTTTTGAGCCATTTTATTGACTTAATTTTAGCGCAAAATCAGCGCTTTTGCAACTTTAATATTTCACCTCAAAGCCGCGCTGAACGGTGCGCGCATATTTTGTCCAAAACCGAGCTTTGGACAAAATGTTCAAATGTGCTATCATCCAGCCATGCGCAAAACACCAATAGCACCTGATGAATATTACCACATCTACAATAGAGGCAATAATAAGCAACCGATTTTTGCCGAGGAAAGCGATTGGATTCGATTTTTGTTTCTCATTATATATCTCCAGTCGCCAGCTAATTTCAATAAAATAAATCGGCAAATATTGCATTTTGTTAAAAATAGGATTTTCAATATTGGACAAGATGAATTTATAGATATTGAAAAACACAGAAATGTTGAGTTGATTAATTTTGCTCTTATGCCAAATCATTTTCACCTTACCGTTCGCGAGTTCAAAGAAGGAGGTATAGCTGCATACATGCAAAGGGTTTTATGTAGCCACACAAAATATTTTAATACAAAATACAATAAATCCGGCCACCTCTTTCAGGGGCCTTATAAAGCTGTGCATATCGAAGACAACAGACAGCTTCTGTATCTTTCTACATATATTCATCGCAGCCCGCGTGAATTGAGCGAATGGAAAGACAAGGAAGCAATTTATCCTTGGTCAAGTTTATGCGATTACACCGGAAAGGGCCGTTGGGGCGCATTGCTCAAAAAAGACATTATCATAAGCCAATTTAAAAATATCAGCGAGTATAAAAAATTTATAAACACAAGCACAGCAAAAACACTCAAAGAAAAATTGGGCGATGATTTGCTTATAGACTAACCAGAATGTCCAAAACCGAGCTTTGGACACTTTAATATTTCACCTCAAAGCCGCGCTGAACGGTGCGCGCAGACGCAGAACCGCACCCGGTGTTTTCGCCTAAGGCGGTAACTGTAGTGACTTCGCTAGGTTTTTCAACTCTCACATGCGCGCAAGAGTCGCTTTCCGTAAGTTGCACATCAAAAGTAAAACGTGAAAACGGCGCATCAAATACAACCGGGTGATCATCGCCTACGCAGTTTACGCTCGCAGGGGGAGAAGTTATAGAAAAAGCTCCTTCTGCTAAATCCCAATAAAGAGCGCACTCAACGCCAGAGTCAGCCGCGTATAGCGCGATCAGCGACTCCTTAGCCGAACCGGAAATCTTCAACTCGCCGAAAATAATCGCAAAAATCCCAAGCCCTAGAGAAATTGCGATTGTTGAAATAAATACCGCCAAAAGCAAAGTAACCCCTTTTTTCATCATAGTCCTATTTTTCTCTGGCTAACCGTCGTTTGTAAATCAAATTTGGAAGCGCTGCGTCCGCTTCCAGCGGTGCCTTTTATAACAATAGTAATTCGCGGCTGAAGATCGTCTCCTTCCGGGGAGCCCAAAACATAAAAAGTTAGAGCGTTTATAACAACAGCGTCGGAAGTTACTGCGCCAACTAGCACGCCGTCAATAAATTTTTCTATGCTTCCGCCGAAAATTCTGTAAGCAATATTTTGACCGGGAAAATTTTTGTAGCTCAAAGCCGGTCCGCCAGATTCGCAGTTTTTTGGTGTTGATACGGGCACCGGCAAATCATCTGTGTTGTCCCCGCAATAATAAACGCTGCCTGTCCGCATATCTTTAGCCATTATCTCCAGAGCAAACCGGATATTATCATAAGCTGACTGTAGCGCAAAAGCCTTTTTTTGCGCGTCAGTAAGAGAAAGAAGAGAACTGGTTGCGAGCAGCGCTGCAACTGAAAAAATGCCCAAAGCTACAATCATTTCTAATAAAGTGAAGCCGCGCATATTACCAATTCAACATATAAGCTTCTAATTCAAATTGCTGCTGTCCAAAGCGCTCCGACCACAGCACGGTACTTGTGATTTTTACTTCTCTGCCGCTTACAACATCAACTATATTGATTTTGCGCGTAAAAATAGTATTAGCGCCGACGCCGTAGCTGTAAAGCCCGGACGACCCTTCCAATTTGAGCGGATTATTGCAAGAAACGCCGCATGGCGTTATATCCAAAGTAATCGCGTCTATCTCGCATCCGGAAAAACAGGAGCCAAGACCGGCAAGCCAATCGCTTCCTCCGGGTTTTAAAACATTATTTGCCCTGTAATTTTTTACAAGCTCAATGCCTTCCTGCGCCAAATTCGCGGCGATAAGATTGTTTTTCGCCACAGAAGAAGCTTTGATGCTTGAGGATGCCAAAGTCAACGGGCCCACAATCGCGCCAATCAAAATAGCAAGAGCGACCATGGTTTCTAAAAGTGAAAATCCTGAATTTTTCATTTATTCTATAGATACCTGTCCTGTAAAGCGGGCCACGACCTTCTTTGTAACAGATCCATCAGAAGAACTTACAATAATTTCTACGTAATTATAATCCGCGCCTCCGCTGCGAATAAAAATAGCAGGACCGGGCCTCACATATAAAACAGAGGCCTCGGTTAGATCGCTGCACCCGCCGCCGCAAAGGCCAGGAGAAAATCCTATGATGTCCGAAATTAAGACGCGGCCTTCGAAGTTCACCGTTTCCACAATTTCTTCCTCCGCAAGCCCGCTTACGTGATCTGTAGAACAGTCAATGTCTCCGTAAATAAAATAGTGCGATTTTTCAGCAAGGTCTATAAATAAACCGTAGCCCGGGAATCTGACCGGCGGAGTTAAGCAAAAAGGATCGTCAGCAAACAACGGATTGTTGAAATCCCGCACGGCCAGCGCGTATGATTGAGCTTTCCTTAAAGCCAGCGCGAGCTTTCCCGCTTCGCGATCAACAGCGATTTGTTTATTAAAACGGGGAAAATTTGCCAGCATCAAAGAAGACACAATGGCCATAATGCCAACAACAACCACAACCTCTATAAGCGTGAAGCCGGAAACGCGCCTCATTGGTAAATTATAGCACGAAAGCTTTTATAAGTTCTCGGAAAAAATCCCCAAAATACCAGACCACAAACGCAGCCGAGGCCATAAACGGCCCGAATGGAATTTCACTTTTGAGCCCGAACTTGCCGCTTTTAAAAATCAGTAAAAGAATGCCCACCGCTCCGCCGAGCCAAAAAGAGACAAAAAGCGCCGCCGAATTCATCGGCCATCCCAAAAACAAAGAAATAAAAAACGCTAAATTCGCGTCCCCTCTGCCCATCCATCGCCCGCCGGAAAATCTCCACAAAAGATAAAAAAATAGGGCGATTGAAAATGAGGAAACCAAATCGCCCGCAATACCGCCGGCCGGATACCGCAATAAAAATTCAACAGCGGCAAACGCGCCGAAAATATAAAGAAAATGCGAATCTATAATTTTAGTGCGGAAATCATACGCAGCAACCAAAAAAAGCGCCGAGAAAGCAGAGAAAAATAAAAGGTGGTTTATTGTTTTTTCCGCGCCTTTCATTGAAACATCAAATAAAGTAGGCGCGGGAATAAGGATTGACCCAATTCCCCAAACTCTCCAATATACCGCCACCGCTAAAAGCCCGACCAAAAATTCCACAATCGGGTACTGCCAAGAAATCCGGCTCCCGCAATAAAAACATCTTCCGCGCAAGAAAATAAAACTTAAGATTGGAATATTCTGCCACCATGCCAATTTTTTACCACACGAAAAACACCGGGAGCCCATAAAAATAATGGACTCTCCGGTGTTCTTGCGCAACAGAACAACATTGAAAAAACTGCCTATAATAGCGCCTAGCACAAATACCAGCACAAAAATCATATATCTTAATCATACCAACACCGCCACCCCCTTGATTGAAGTCCGACTTCCATCATATAATAACAACCAAATGCAAAGAATAAAACCGGCAATTAATTCTATTTACCATGTATTTAATCGCGGTGTTGAAAAAAGAGATGTATTTTTAGATGACCGCGATCGTCAGCGGTTTGTGTTTAGTTTATTTGCCTTTAACGATATATCCCCCGTATTAAATCACAACCGCCTGATTGAAGTCGGACTTCCATCATTTGATGACAGAGAAAAAATGGTTGAAATATGGGCTTTTGCTTTAATGCCAAACCATTTCCATCTTATGCTAAAACAACTAACCGAAAATGGCATAACGGAATTTATGCGCAAGATTGGTACAGGTTATACAAACTATTTTAATTTAAAATACCAACGAGCAGGTCATCTTTTTCAGGGAAAATACAAATTCTCATTGATTTCAGAAATGCGTCATTATACTTACCTCCCTTTCTACATACACATGAATCCTTTGAGCTTAACAAAAAATGCTAAAGAAATACCAGTAAATCCCAAAAAGGCAATACAGCGTCTAGAACAATATAAATGGTCAAGCCACTTGGACTATATCGGCAAACCAAACTTTCCATCTGTGATAGACCAAACAGAGCTTAATAGCTTATTTGGCGGCCCATCTCAATATAAAAATGACTTTGCGGAATGGATAAAAAACAAAGGGTTCAAAGATGTGGACGATATCGCCATAGACTGATTGAAGTCCGACTTCAATCAGTTATAAGTTAACCGCAAAAACGGGCTTAAAGCCCGTTTTTGCGGAAAATTGCTGCGGAAAATTTCTGCGGAAAATTCTATGAAATACGACAAAACCAGCGGTCATTACGGCATTACATCGTAGCAATATCGACCCGTAGCAGCAGCAGAACATCCATCCCCATCATCTCCGTCTATCACATCTCCGAGCGCGTCTACATCGCTATCAAGCCCTGGATTGGTAGTCTCCTCAAGATTGGCCCCTAAATGATACGAAATACAATCTTCCGTTGCTTCAACGCAATCATCTGTGAGAATAGGAGGGTTGGCACTTGTAACATAAGCATTGTAGGGATAAGCAACAGCTGTGCCCACAGGATCGTTAGGAACAGCAGGCATACATCTACTGCCAGTTCCGCAAGCGTTGGCGCCCGCAAGATTGGCGGTGGCATCTGGATACTCGCCCTTCGCGTCAAAGTAGAGCTCCAAAGCTACCTGAATCTGCTTTATATCCGCCAAGCGCCTGGCATCCCTTGATTTCCTGCGGGCCGTGTTTAAGGAAGCTAAAACTACGGAGGCCAAAATGCCGATAATAGCGATGACTACGAGGAGCTCAATCAAGGTGAATCCATATTTGACACCCTTCCCTCCTGCCTCTTTTTTTATAAATTTAAACATAAAAATGAATAAAAACCGTTAATTTAGTTAATCGACCATGTAAAACTCATTATAGCACAAAAAGCGCGCGACTTTTAGAAGGCTGTGGATATGTTATAAATTGGCACCAGCACCGCCGCCACCAAAAACCCCACGCCCAAACCAAGTGCAACGATTAAAACAGGCTCAATAAGGCTGACCAGATTATCTATAAAGCTATCCACATCCCGCCTGTAAAAATTGGCAACGCTGTTTAAAATGTGGTCAAGCCGGCCCGTTTCTTCTCCGATGCGGATCATCTGGGAAAGCAACGGCGGAACGTCTTCGTATTTACCTAAAGCATCGGAGATCATACTGCCGCCCTTAACCGTTTCCATTGAATCTAAAAGAATCCTGCGGTAAATTTCATTTCCGACGACTTCCGAAGTAATCTCAAGCGCCCGGACAACTGTTATGCCCCCCGAAAGCAAGGTGTGAAGGTTGTCGGCGATTCTGGAAAGATAAATTTTTTTATAAAGCCCGCCGATGAGCGGTGTGGAAATCGTGAGGCGCGCAAAATACACTTTTCCGCTCTCCGTCCGCGCATAACGCGCCAAAAACACTCCTGCCACAGCCAAAAGCGCCAAAAACACCAACCCGAAACTTCTCAAAAACGAACTTATGCCTATAACGGCGCGTGTGTAAACCGGAATGGCTTGGCCGGACTCAAGCAAAATATCGGCCAAACCCGGAATTACAAAAACAAGCATAAGAGACATAACAACAATAAAGGTTGAGAGCACGAACGCCGGATAAATTAAGGCGTTGCGCGCCTTTCTAACAAGTTCAAAATTCCGCTCCAGATAGTCCGCCAAAAATCCGAATATTTCTTCAAGCTTTCCAGACTCTTCGCCGGATCTCACCATCGCAACATAAAAGCGCGAGAAAACCTCCGGATGCCGCGCCATCGCCTGCGACATCGCCATACCGCCCTGAATATCGTCCAGCAAGTCGGAGATGTGCCGGCGAAGCCTCTTATTGTCAACCTCGCCTATTAGAATTTTGAGCGACTCCACGATAGGCACTTTGGCTTCAAAAAGCGTAGAGAGCTGCCTTGTCAAAATAACTATAGTTTCACCCGGTATTCTTTCAAAGATTCCAAACCACTCCGCGACCCTGCCGATAACACCGGCCGCTTCTTCCACCGGCTCAATGGAAATTACCAAAAAATTGCGCCGCTGAAGAGACGCAACTGCCAAATCAAGGCTCGCGGCCTCAATCGTCCCCTCCGTCCCCTCTCCCTCACCGGTCCTGGCTTTGTAATTAAACTGCATGCCAATTTTATACGAGCGTTAGCGAGTTAATAAAATTGAGCACCCGCCATAATTTTTTACTGGGCATTATATACCTCATTTGATTGTTTATTTGTTTTATCATCGTTTATTGTAATACATTTGTTATAAAAAATTTAGGCGGGTAAAGGTTTGGCAACCACGCCGAACGTGGGCCAATTCCTTTATTTCCCAGCCAAAATCCTTAACTCCTGCGAATTGAGAGAAAACAACAGCGCACTTTCCATTGTAATCTCGCCCCTTCGCACAAGATCAACCAAAGATCGGTTGAAGCTTATCATGCCGGCTTCGGCGTTGGTTTCTATCACCAAATCAATTTCATGAACTTTATTTTCACGGATTAAATTTCTCACCGCCGCGTTGGAAATTAAAATCTCGTAAGCCGGGATAAGCCCGCCGGAAACGCGCGGAATCAGGCGCTGTGAAAAAATACCAATCAATGAGCTTGCTAACTGCGTGCGGATTTGAGACTGTTGAAATCCGGGAAAAGTATCAATAATGCGGTCTATTGTTTGAGCTGCATTATTTGTGTGCAGAGACGAAAGAATCAAGTGCCCCGTTTCCGCGGCGGTCACCGCGGCGGACATTGTTTCGTAATCACGCATTTCTCCGATCATTGCGACATTCACGTCTTCCCTGAACATTGACCGCAAAGCGGTCGCAAAATCTTTCGTGTCTAAACCAACTTCCCGCTGGTCAATAATAGACCGGTCGTGCGTAAAAATATATTCAATCGGATCTTCTATAGTAATAATATGTTCGGTTTTGTTGTGATTAATAAGATCCACCATAGCCGCAAGAGTGGTTGACTTTCCGTGGCCCGTAGGCCCGACCACCAGAAAAAATCCCTGCTGTTTTTTGGCAAACTCTCCGAGTATTGAGGGCAAATTCAGCTCCTCAAGTGTTTTTATTTTATACGGCACAACCCGAAGCGCCGCGCCGATATAGCCCTTCTGAAAATAAGTGTTAATCCGGAAACGTAGTTTGTCTTTATACGCGTAAGAAAAATCGCGCTCTTTGTTTTTGAGAAATTCCTGATACCACTCCTTTCCCATCAAAACCTCCACCAAACCCTCGGTATCGGACGGGGTCAAAATCGGTTTTTTTTCAAGAGAAATCAACTTTCCGGAAATCCGAAGCACCGGATGGCGCCCTACCGCCAAATGCAAATCCGAAGCGCCCTCTTCAGCCACTTTCATAATAAGCTCCTCTAAAAATTTGCCGTATTCCATAATTATGTTTTGCGTTTTATAAGTAAATTTTTAACTTTGGACACCACCTCCGATGGAGTGAAGTGCGCCTTGACTATATAATCGTCCGCTCCAGATTTTAGTCCGCGCTCAACGTCTTCTTTCTGGCCGAGATTGGTCAAAATAATAATAGTGGAATCCGGAACAATGCCTTTTTTAAGCTCGCGCATAACAGCCAAACCGTCCATCTTAGGCATAACAATATCCAGTAAAATAACGTCCGGGCTCGCGCTTTTGGCTTTGGAAATCGCTTCCTCGCCGTTTCTTGCAATCTCAACAGAAAAACCGGATTCTTTAAATTTTATAGAGTACATATCCAGCAAAAACGCGTCATCGTCAACTATGAGAACCTTGGACATGCTTCTATATTACTTCTAATAATTCTTCCAGTCCAATTTTTCCTTCCAGCACTTTCATAATCCCGTCTTGGCGCAAAGTTATCATGCCTTGTTTTTTGGCTTCTCCCGCAAGCGCCATCTCGTCCGATTTTTCCAAAATCAGGCGCTCCATGGCCGTGGTTACTTTTAAAATTTCAAAAATTGCAACGCGCCCTTTTGAACCCTTAGGACATGTCGCGGAAATCTTCGGTTTATAAATTACGCGCGGCAATTTAATTTTGCGCCGCGCAGGTTCGGCCATGTCTTCCAGTTCTTTCATGATGGTTTCTTTTACTTTGCCTTCAAGCAGAACCTCTTCTTTGGAATCTTCGCAAAGCGTGCGCACAAGCCTCTGGCTTATAGCCATAATCAGCGTTGGAGCAATAAGATACGGGTCAACGCCCATATCTATAAGCCTAGGAATAACGCCGACGGCGGTATTGGTGTGCAGCGTGGAAAACACCAAATGCCCCGTGAGTGCGGCGTGTATGGCAAGTTGCGCGGTTTCTTTGTCTCTGATTTCTCCTACCATTATCACATCCGGATCTTGGCGCAAAATATGGCGCAACCCCTCGGCAAAATCGTAGCCGATCTCCGGCCGAACCTGTGATTGGTTTACGCCACCGATGGAATATTCTATCGGATCTTCAAGGCTGACGGTGTTCCACCGGTCTTCGTTTAGCGACTGGAGCATCGCATAAAGCGTGGTTGTCTTTCCGGAACCGGTAGGCCCGGTAAGAAGTATGAGCCCGTAAGGATGCTCTAGCGCCTCTTTTACCGCCTTGGCATGGTCCTCCGAAAATTCAAAATCATCCAATGTTTTGATGCCTGTTTGTGGATCTAAAATCCTGATTGCCGCTTTCTCTCCGAAAAAGGTCGGGAAGGTGGAAACGCGAAAATCTATTTCTCTCCCATCAATTTTCGCCGAAAATCTTCCGTCCTGCGGTTTCCTTTTCTCATCCAACTGCATATTTGTCAAAATTTTAATTCTAGAAACAATTGCGTCGTGCAATTTCACCGGCAAAAAAAGGCTGGTGTAAAGTATGCCGTCCACGCGGAAACGCACCCTTAGTTTGTCGCGTCCGGGTTCAATGTGAATGTCGGAGGCTCTGCCCTCGGTAGCGTGGCGCAAAATCACCGCAACTATTTTTGTAATCGGAGCCTCTTCCACAAAAGCCGTTTCCGGCCGTTCCAGTTCTTTCGGAATTGTCGGCTCTTCCGATAAAGCAATTTCCAGCTCGCCCAAAACTTTTGTCACTTCGCCGGAAATGCCTTTGTATTCTTCCAAAACGCCGTTCATGTCCCGTTTGGAAATAAGAAAAATTTTGAAGGGCTGGTTTAAGCGCGTAGCGATAAATTTCAAAGCTTCCTTGGCATCAATATTCTCTGGATTCACCATTCCTATTGAAATTACGCCGTTCTCGGTGTCAATCGGCGCAAACTGATAATGCCGCGCAGATTCTTCCGGAATATTTTTTAAAAGGTCAAACGGAACTTTTTTGCCGGCCAAAGACATCACCGGAATGCCAAAGGCCTCCCCCTTGGCTTTGAGAATTTTTTGTTCATCCAAGCCGCGCTCCAAAAGCTCTTCCTCAATGGAAATATTTTTGGACCGCGCCAATTTTCGTATCTCCGCAGCTTCCTGGAGTGTAATATCTCCAGAACCCGCCAAAACATCTAAAAGGCCTCTCGTTGCCATGGTTTTATTTTAACACAACCACCGTAAAACGCCTTTTCTATTCACATCTTGACAAAATGATACATTTAATGATAGCTTTAATTGAGAGGTTTGAAGATGGAAAACACGGTAAATCCAACCGAGCATGATGTTAAATTTGGTTATCACGGATGCACGTCTTTATGGGTTGTTTATCACTGCTTTACATGCAATGAAGAACTCGATAGCCAAATGCATAGTTCGGCATATTTATTTGGAGAGGGCTGGGAGGATATAAAAGGAACATTCCTTCGAAGACACCCTTGCCCAATCATGCAAGAAATCAAAATTCCAAGGCTTTTGTGATTACGCCGCCCACTTAGGCGGCTTTATTTTTAATTTCTTCCCCCACTTAGACGTCGGACGTCTAAGTGGGGTTTTCAATTTTCTAAAGCAAGCAAATCCTCCATTTCTTTCAATAATTCCTTTCTTGCCAAAATGTTTTTAAGGGCGTCTTGCGCAAACATTCTATATTCATTTACATCCTTAAACTGGTCAAGAATTATATCTTTTTTACAAGCACCTTTAGAATACTTGTTTACAAATTCTTCCCAACTAGAATAAAATTGTTTGTTTTTCAATTTATGCACCAATCCATTTAAGTTAACGTATGCGCTTGCGTGCAACAAATACTCATTGGAATCGATGTGATTAGCTTTAAATTTGCCCTGAAAAAGTACGCCACTTCTTTTGTGCTTAAAATTAAAATGTTTTGTATAACCACCACCCAATCTTTTCATAAACTCACTTATTCCACCACTGATACGTTGCTGAAGAATCATATGATAATGATTCGGATTAAGACAATAACACACAACATTCACCAACTTAGACGTCGGACGTCTAAGTTGGGGTTCGCAAAAAGAATTTTGATAAATACTGCCTATTGGGTCTACAGAATTAAACTCCTCCACGCTTTGCAGAAAGCGTTGGAAATCATAATTGTTAGCAAATACAATGCGCTTATCAGCGCCACGGTTATAAATGTGATAAAACTCGCCGTTTACAAATACGATCTTTCTCATAATAGCTAATCTAGCACACTTAGACGTCGGACGTCTAAGTGTTTGTCTGTCGTATTATTTACGAAAAGGATTTGAGCGGCCCTTTTGAACGCCGGTGATGTCGGTTTTCGGAGCAACTTCCAAATCAAGAAACTGCGGGTCGTTTAAAAAAGAAATGTCAAGCTTGATGTTTTTGATGCGCTCTACCAGCTCTAAAGTCGGGCCGCTTGTCTTATCGGCAGACGGGATGGCTACGGCTTCGTCGCCACCGGATGAGATCCACCAAACGGCTCCGCCCAAAAGCGCTAGTGCCACAAGAATAGTTACAATGTTATCTTTAATCATTTTTGATAATAAGATTTGGCTTTTAAAGTGAACTCAAAAAGGTTTGCCGATCCGCCGGTGAAATTTATGTCAGTTACGTCAATAATTCTCAAATTCTTCTCTAAAGCCACCAGAAATGATCTGAACGCCTCATAAGAAGCCGAGATGGTCATGGTGTAAGAAATTGTGTTTGTTTTCGCCGTCTCTTTTCTCAAAATTACGGCGGCAGTTGGACTGGCGGCCGGTTGAACGCTTTGCGATTCCGACTTTGAAAATTCCACGCGGCGGAGGCGTATTCCGCGATCTCTTGTTAATTTCTCAAGCATTACCAACATGTTGCCGCTGTCCGGTTTCGGCGGCAAAAAATCGTTCAGCCTGTCCAATTTGCTTTTTGGAATGGCGTTGTAAGTTTGCAGCAATTCGTCCCTCAAATTCTGGAGGTCTTGAAGGCGCGCCAAAGCGTCCTCAATCGCGGATTTTTCGGCGCGCAACTTTAACATTTCATCCCACATCGGCCTTGCAACCCAAATGACAAGCGCGACGGCCGCCAAAAGCAAAATGATTGTAAAAATAGTCCTCATTTTTTCAAAACTATATTTATAGTAAAGCTGACCCCCCCGGATTCACGCAGAGCCAAATTGCTGAAAGTGGCGCTGACGACGTTCGGCAACGATTCAAAAACCGCCGACTGCGAAGAAACGTCGGAATAGCTTGCAGCTTCTCCGCTTAAAGTTACCGTGTTTTTTTCGGCCGAATAAGCAAAAGAGTTGAAACTCACGCTGGTCAGCGTGTTCGGCTCCAAAACGTTGTTAAAAACGGGAGAAGTTTGGCTGTGCAACCTCAAAATGTCTCTGGCCGTTGCCATTGTGTTGGAAACCCGTTCCAGTTCGGCGATTAAAGAAGGCTCAAATTCTACTTCCAGCTTTTCCAAAACGGATTTTTGGCTTTCCAGGCTGATTTTCAAAGATTCCCGATAAAGATACAAGCCGCCGACGAAAACTGCGACGACCAAAAAACCTATCACGCCTATTCTAAAAAACGCGCCCAAAGTTTCCCCGGCGTATTGCGGGACAGAAAACTTTTTTGGCATTAAAGACGTATCAGCCATTTTTATTTTTAAACTTTTTTATTTTTAAATATTTTAACATCTAAAATTTGATTTATTAAAACTCATGGAGTGCGAGGCCGACAGCGTTTGTGAATGTTGCGCCAACTTCGCGCAACGCCGGTTCCAAAAAAGCAGGATACACTACTTTAGAAAATGGGTTTATCACGAACACCTCAACCCCGAATCTTTTTACAAGCAAATCTTTGATGCCGGGGAGCAATGCTCCGCCTCCGCCAATCAAAACTTTGGAAATGGATCTTCCGCCTTTGCGTTTCCAATCCAGCAAAAACCGCTCTCCTTCCGACGCCCAAAACTCAACCAGCGGCTCAAGCACCAAAGCCACGCCTTCCGTTTCCGGCTTTTTTATTATGCCGTTTTCACGTTTCAAAATTTCCGCACGGTCCCAGTCAACGCCGAGCGATTGCGAAAGCGCCAAGGTCAGATCCTGCGAACCCCTGTCTAAACTGTGCGAAGCCCTGACCGCGCCGCCGTCAGCAATTGTCAATTTAACAGAAGAGGCGCCCAAATCCATAATCAGGCTTGTTTCCGAATCGCGCCGCAAAGCCGCGCGCGCAAAAGAAAATACTTCTATTTCAAACGCGGAAATTTCCAGCCCGGCGCTCTCAAAATTTTTTTTGTACTTAGAAATTAATTCTTTCGGCACGGCCGCTAAAAACACGGTGCGAAATTTTTTCCTAGCCGAGCCGATAGAAGCAGACTTTTGCTCTTCGCTTTTCGGAGGAAGAACATGCCAGTCCAAAACCACTTCGCTTATCGGGACAGGAACGTATTTTCTCGCTTCGTAGGGCACGGCTTCTTTCATATCCTCCTCTCCAAGTTCCGGCAAATCCATAGTTGTCAGAAAACTGTCTTTAAGCGGGATAGATACGATAGCTTTTGTGGCTTTAACCTGCGCCTCGCGTATTATGTCCTGCAAAGCTTCAACCAGTTTTACCTCCAAAAGCCTCAACGATCTCCCGACGGATCCGTCTCCGTATCTGGCCAGAGAAAGCTCGCCGTATGTTTCCAACAAAGCGCGTTCTTTTTCTTTTTTAAGCTGCACAACCTTAATTGAAGAAGAGCCTATGTCAACGCCCAAAAACCTGGCCTCTTGGATAAAAAACCCGGAGGCCCTTTTAAGGCCAAACCCCTCCAATATCGTTGAAAGCGCCATTGTTCATAATTCTAACATCTGATTTAATAATACCACAAATGAAACCAATATTGCGTAATATTATCCACACCGCGCAAGACATATTTTTGAATGTTTTATTGCCCAAAACCTGCGCCGGATGCGGCAAAGCAAACGAGTCTTTTTGCGAGCCCTGCAGGTTCGCCTCATACAAAAACGGGGCGCAATGCCTTATCTGCGGATTTAGGGATAACACCGGAAAAATTTGCCGCTCCCATCTCGGAGTGAAGTCCGACTTCAATCAGCAATCTATTGAAATCGGACTTCGGAGAGTTATATGGGTTGGTAACTACAACGGCCAACTAAAAGAAGCGATTTGGCAGTTAAAATACAAAAAAAGAAAAGAGCTGGCTAAACCCTTGGGGGAACTTTTGTATAAAAAATTCCATGAAATCTTCGGAAGTCCGACTTACTTAGGAAGTCGGACTTCCGAAGCAAAAAACTTTGTCGTCATCCCGATCCCGCTCCACTTCAAAAAAGAATACGAGCGCGGGTTTAACCAAGCCGGGCTTTTGGCGCAGGAATTCGGCAAGCTGTCAAACATCCGATGTCTGACAAACGCGCTTGTCAAAACGCGCGAAACCAAAGCGCAAGTTGCCGTTGAAAACAAAGAAGCGCGGATCAAAAATTTAGACGGGGCTTTTGAAATCAATCAAAAACAATTCAACCACTTAACTACTCAACAATTTAACAATTTAACCATCGTTCTCATTGACGACGTTTCCACAACTGGCGCTACACTAATCCACGCCTCGGAGGCTTTAGCAAAAGCAGGGGCTGGGGATATCATCGGTCTTGTTGTTGCGCACGGAGGATAGTAAAATAAACACATATGTGGAAAAAAATGTTGGTGCCAACTATCATCTTAGTCGCGGCGGCGGCCTTAATAATATGGTTTGCCGGCCCAAGCGTAAAACAGCCTGAAAAAATTTATAGTGTTGGGGTTATCAAGCCGTCCCCGTCTCTTGAGCCGGCAATAAAAGGATTCAAATCCGAGATGTTAAGGTTGGGATACAAAGAGGGTGTCAATCTAGAATACGTTCCGGTTGAAGCAGCGCAGGACACTGCTGTCACCGAACAGCGATTCAAAGAATTAATTGATTCTCCGGTAGACTTAATAGTAGTAACCGGCGTCCGTGAGACGCGCTCAATCAAAACAGCCACGGAGAAATTCGCGCCCTCTTTATCGGTTGTGTTCGGCGTAGTTTCGGATCCGGTCGGCAGCGGCATCGTTAAATCAACGCAAAATTCCGGCAATAATTTTGCAGGAGTAACCCCGGCCAACGAAGTTTTGGTAACCAAACGCGCCAGACTGGTTTTGGATCTAGTGCCTTCCGCAAAACGCTTGATTATGGCCTGGAACAATCCGAGTACCAGCGGTATTGAAAATCTTCGCAGCAAAATAAAAGAGCTCGGTGTAGAACTTTTTGAAAAAAAAGTAAACAATCCGCAAGAACTGGATGCTTTTTTGGCAACATTCAAGCCGCGCCAAGGCGATGTTTATTTAAGAGCAACGGACACAGTCAGCGCAGATAAAGTTCAGGCGATCATTGATTGGGGCCTTAAAAATAAAGTGCCGGTTTCCGGCACGAATGCCGGAGACGCGGAGCGCGGCGCGTTCATGAGCTACGGAGCCGACTACGAATCAATCGGTTTTCAAATGGCGCGGCTCGTGGACAGAATTTTCAAAGGCGCCAAGCCGTCAGAATTGCCAATTGAACCCCCCGGCAAAGTGGAGCTGGTAGTAAACCTGCAAACCGCCGAAAAACTCGGCGTCACAATTCCCCAATCAGCCTCGGTCGGAGTCAACAGATTCATCAAATAAATTTAAATTTTCTTCGCGTTCGGCGGGAGAGGGATTCTAACCCCAGATGCCCTTTCGGATACTCCGGTTTTTCCCGATTTTGTTTACAAAATCGAGGATCCTCACCAAATTTATTTAATACTCAGAAACAAACCGGAAGCGGGAGGATTCGAACCTCCGAGCCGCTTGCGCAGCTTCCGGTTTTCAAGACCGGTGCCTTCAACCTCTCAGCCACGCTTCCGGTTTGTTTCTGAGTTTAATTTTTAATGAATTGGAGGGACAAGACAGGCCCATTCAATCCACCATGGCATCCCGCCAAATTATTTTTTTGGCAGCGTATTTATCTGCTCAAAAATTTTCAAAATATTTTGGTAATTATCCAAAAACGGCCTAATGAGCGGCTGAAGCTGCAAAAAACCAACAACAACAAGCGCGGCGATAACCACCCATTTTGCGAACGCAAAAATCCTCTGCCAAAGCATCGCGCGGTGGATTTTCCTTAAAATCCCCAGCGCTTTTTCGGTAGACTCAAGATTTTTCGCAAGCAGATTTTTTATGTCGTCGTTTGTCTCCATCTCTCGGAGCTTCTTACGAAAGATGCTTTGAAACAAGCTTTGTCATCTCAAACATGTTGACGGTCTTTTTGCCGCCAAAAACCTTTTTAAGATTTTCGTCCGCGTTGATGTTGCGCTTATTCTGCGCGTCCTGAAGACCGTGCTTTTTAATGTATACCCAGAGTTTCTTTACAACTTCCGACCTCGGCATGGGGCCCTTGCCGACTACTTCAGCGAGCTCCCCGCTCACACTCATTGGCTTCATAAAAGCCGAATTTGATTTAGCCATGATTTTTATAATTTAACCAGTAATAAACCCATTATACACCAATCCCGAATTTTAGCTACAACAAAGCCATGATTACGATTAGATTTAATCCATCCTTTTTCAGAGAGTTCTTTTAAAGATTTTGTGATTTGTTTAAGCGTTCGGTTCTGCATTTTTTTTATTTTGGTTCAAAATTTTTTAATTTCGGAAGCGGGAGGATTCGAACCTCCGAGGGGCTTTTGGCCCCTAACGCATTAGCAGTGCGCTGCTTTAGACCGCTCAGCCACGCTTCCTTAATTTCTGTAATTTAGCACAAAAATACATATTTTGCTACAATAATTTTATGTTGACAAAAGAACCAGTCAAATGCCTTAATTGCAGCCGCGTGATAGTTAAAAAATTATTAAAGGGGCGTGGAGTGCTTTTGCCAAAAACCTGCCCATGGTGCCTGCAGCATGCCGCGAAACGGCAGTCATTGAGAGCGCCCAAGGAAAGGCGGAAATAACTGTGGTATAATTTATTCTATGAACCCAAAAGAAGATCACATCGGCAAAACGCTTCTGGAATGGGAAGCCCACGAGTATTTTCATCATGAAAAAGGAACGGATTGGTACTGGTGGACAGGGCTGGCGGCGGTTGTTTTGCTGGGGCTGGCTATCTACCAAGGTTCTTTCCTTTTCGGCGTTTTGGTGCTGGTTGGGTGGTTTACGGTCGTGCTTTACGCAGTGCGTCCGCCGCGGACGCTGAAATTCCACCTCACCGAGCGCGGAGTTTTAATTGAAAAAACTCTTTATCCGTGGCAGTCGCTTAAATCGTTTTGGGTTTTTTATAATCCCCCGCTCCACAAAGACTTGTCTTTGGAATCCAAAAAGGCGTTTATGCCATACATCAAAATACCGCTCGGAAAAACCGAACCAGTCAAAGTTCGCGAGATTGTCATAAAATTCCTCCCGGAAATTGAACAGGAAGAATCGCTGATTGACAACCTCTCCCACCTTGCCAGGTTTTGAAACAAAATCTTGACGCCCTCGAGAGGAATTGAACCTCTATCACAAGCTCCGCAAGCTTGCATCCTGTCCGTTGAACGACGAGGGCAAAAATTTATACAAAGTAAATATAACCCGAAAGAGCTATTTTTTCAACACTGAAATTTAAAAAACGTCCGCGATTAATCGGGGCGTTTTTTTGATTTGTTTTTCTTATTTTTTCGCCTTCTTCGATTGAGTTTCCAGCCACAATGAGGACAGTTTCTAATCTGAGGCAACAAAACAACAAAATTATAATCCGTCACATGCCAAGTGCCCATTTTGTGCTTCATAATGCAGGTTATTTTGTTTGAGTTGTACTCGCACAAATTTGCGCAAATATGATTGTCTACAAATGCGTCCTCGCTCAATTTATCTCCGATACCAAGCAAAATAAGCATCTTTTTCCTCCGAGTTTTTATCTAGATTTAAACTAGCAAATCCATTAAACTTGTCAATGATCTTGTCATATGCTAGTATCTAACATATGACTACAATAACCATTCCAAAAGAACTGACCAAAAATCAAGAACTTGTTGCCGTACCAAAAAACGCATACAAGGAGTTTTTAGATTGGCTTAAAAAAGTAAAGTCGGCAAGAACTTTTAAACCAACGAAGGCTGATCTGAAAACATTAGAAAGGGGACGAAAAAATCTTGCTAAAGGAAATTATATAACACTGGAAGAGTTGGACAATGAATTGGATCATATTCATCGACGGTAAGGCCAAAAAGTATCTAAGGCGGATTCCTAAGCAAGACTCTGGCCGCGTCAGAGAAGCCTTGAGAGAGCTGGTTCATAATCCATACGCAGGAGATATCGAAAAAATGGAGGGTAAAATAGATGCCTGGCGACGTCGCGTTGGTTCATATCGAATTTTCTATGAAATTTATGAGCAAAGAAACTTAATTTACATTTCAGAAATCCAGCGCCGCACATCAACCACTTATTAAGTTTCTATGCTCTATGACTCCGGATACTAAACTTGAAGAAATTTTTAAACAGCTCAATCCGCGCCAGAAAGCGGCATTGAAAAATTTAGGGCTCCGAAGCGTCAACAATTTACTTTACCATTTTCCCTATCGCTACGAAAATCCTGCGGACCTGAAAAGAATCGGGGAAGTTTTTGAAGGCGAGAAGGTCAGAATCTGGGGCAAAGTGCAAAAAATTGACTACGAAAAGACATGGAAGAAAAAACTGAATATCGCCTACGCCACGGTTGAAGACCCAACCGGGCATATCAAACTTGTCTGGTTTCGCCAGCCATATATCGCGCGCATGCTTCCGGAGGGGTCTTGTGCGATATTTTCCGGCAAAGTCGCAATGCGCAAGCAGGAGAAATATATCGCCAACCCGCTGTATGATGTTGTTCCTTGCAACGCGGTGCCATCTTTTTCACGCGAGGATTCAGCCAAACTCCAGCCGCTTTATTCCGCGTCGTCCGGCATCTCCTCGCTTTGGATATCAAAAGCGATTTCAAAAATTATTCTTGCCTCGCCGAGTCAAGGCGGGCGGCAAGTCGCAGTTCCGGAATTTCTGCCAAAAAATATTATAGAAAAATACCATCTGCCGGAGCTCGCAAAAGCGCTCCGCTGGGCGCATTTCCCAAAAACGGAGGACCACGCATCGGCCGCCAAAAAGCGCTTCGCCTTTGAAGAAGTTTTTTTGATGCAGCTTCTTAGAATGTCCCAGAAAGAAGAAATAAAAAAGTCATCCGGCATTAAACTTTCAAATCTTGAGGCGTTGCGGGGCGAGTTTATAAAATTACTGCCTTTTAAACTAACGGGCGCGCAGGAAAGAGCGATCGGCGATGTTTTAAAAGACCTAAAATCCGGCCATCCCATGAACAGGCTTCTGGAGGGCGACGTCGGAAGCGGAAAAACCGCCGTAGCCGGATGCGCAGCGTACATCTTGGCCAAAAACGGCTTTCAGGCGACTTACATGGCCCCCACAGAAATCTTGGCGCGCCAGCATTTTGAAAATTTTTACAAAGTTCTGCGAAATACCGGATTAAAAATCGGCCTCTTAACCTCCTCCATTTCAGAAAAGTTCCCGTCAAAAATTGACCGCCAAAAACCAACCCACGTTTCAAAAGCCCAGCTTTTAAAATGGATCCGCGAAGGAGAATTTCAAATCTTAGTCGGCACGCATTCTCTAATCGAAAAAAAAGTCATCTTTAAGAAATTGGGCCTCGCGATGGTGGACGAACAGCACCGCTTCGGCGTTCGCCAGCGAAGCGCGCTGGCGCGCAGAACAAGCGCAGACAAAACGCAGAATGACGCAGAAAAAAGTCGGCGCGGATCCGCGTCAAGTCTGCGAGAGTCCGCGCAAAAAATGAGTATACCTCATTTTTTGACAATGACCGCGACTCCAATCCCCCGCACGCTCGCGCTCACCATCTACGCCGATTTGGACGTTTCTTTAATTGATGAAATGCCCGCCGGGCGCAAACCCATTGAAACAAAAATTGTCCCGCCGAAAGAAAGGAATCTGGCTTATGAATTTATAAGAAGCAAATTAAGAGACGGTGACCAGGCGTTTGTGATTTGCCCAAGAATTGAGCCGCAGGATCAGAGGAAGTCCGACTTCCTTGGGAAGTCGGACTTCCTAAAAGCCGAAATGAAATCGGTAAAAGAGGAATATAAAAAACTGAAAGAGAAAATATTTCCGGAATTTGAAATTGGCATAATGCACGGGAAACTGACACCGAAAGAAAAAGAAGAAACAATGCGCCGGTTTCGCGGCGACGAAATCAAGCTTTTGGTTTCAACATCCGTTGTGGAAGTAGGCGTGGATGTGCCAAACGCGACAATTATGATGATTGAGGGCGCGGAGAGATTCGGGCTCGCGCAGCTGCACCAGTTTCGCGGAAGAGTCGGCAGGAGCGATAAAAAATCTTACTGTTTTATTTTAGCAGGATCCTATTCCGCAAACATTTTCCGGCGCTTAAAAGCGCTTACCACAGCTAAAACCGGCTTTGAGCTCGCCGAATATGACCTTGAATTCCGCGGCCCCGGCGAGCTCTCCGGCCGCAGACAATGGGGAATCTCCGACATCGGAATGGAAGCGCTCAAAAATCTCAAAATGGTTGAGGCCGCCCGCACCGAAGCTCGAAATATTATTGAACAAAAATCTTTAGGCCAACACCCCTTACTTTCAGAAAAAATAAAAGCCCTCTCGCGAGAGCCCCTGCATTTTGAGTAGCAAAGTTATTAAACTGGACCAATCCGCTCTTCAACTAAACTTTCTGCTTGCTGATAGCTTTCTCGCAGTTTATTAAAATATTTATAGTCGCTCCGAAGCCAAAGAATGTTTATAAAGCCGCAAAGGAATATGGCCGTTGCCACTAATCCATTAAATCCTTCATCTGACAAATAGTTTTTAACCTTTTCGTCACTAACTATTTTACGCGCCTCATCCGCATCAAAACCGATTCTGTAAACATCTGGATTAAATTCAATTAGTATCCCGAAATTGTTTTGAAAAGCCTTAAGCCTAAGTCTGTGGAATTTTTCTATAATGCTCTTTCTTTCCATCACAAGCCAGTGATTAAAATATGCAGAAACAATTCCAGAAAAAAAGTAGATTGTTAATACAATCGCTAAATAATGCATCGCGGGCCTCCAATCTCATACCAAGCTAGCATAATCAGAAAAAAACAAAAAGCCCTCTCGCGAGAGCCCTTATCAGGACGGTACTATCCTGTTCAACACATCTCTTAATTTTCTTTTATCTTCCGCGCTTAAAGCTATTGGTACTTCGTCAACTTCCATATGATTTTTAACGAGCAACTGTATTCCGCCATCTTCTTTACACCAATACACACTCAAGCGATTGTTAATAAGAAAAACGGCACGATCCTCTAAATTAGCTACTTTTCTCATCCAGAGCGGCCACGTAGCAATATCTTTTTTCACTTCCTTAAACTGTTCTTGAAGCCAACCCTTTTTGGGCATACGTATTTTCTCCCATGCTCCGCCTCTATCCTAAAATTAACAAAGTGCTCAACAAAACACAATACCCGGAATGCTACTTCCTATGCTTCGGCGTTATCCAAAATCCCAAGTATTTGCCGAACATCAGGCGGGTTTGGGCGTCCAGTGCGGGAATTGCACCAAAAAAGATTACGGTGAATGGCACCAAAATCCACTGGATCGCCATAGTTGCCGTGCGCCATCTGCTGTAATGCGGCGGGCGCGGAGGAAGAAGCTGCATTGAAATTATAGCGGATGTCACCAATCCGACCATGGCAAACGTCATTATAATGCGAGCAACTTGCGGGAGATTATACGCCAAAACCATCGTGTTAAATTCCCTGCCGCCCAAAATTACCGGCAACCACCCAAGCGCAAAAAGTAAAATAGCGTTGGTAGACCAAGACCAGTAACCCTCCACCATATTAAAAACATAATATAGTTTGGTACGGAGCGGAATTTTTTGGTTTTTTATAAACCCGAAGACGACGTACGGAAAATTTTCCACCCCCCAAGCCCAGCGCCTTTGCTGGCGATAGACATTTTTCACCGTCCTCCAAAAAGTCAGCGCCAAATTCGCGTCCATTGAAACCGGATAAGAAAGCGGGAGCGACTCATAAGCTCCATCGTAATAAATAAGCGCGTTCCAAAAAATGCGCGAATCCTCCGAAACCATGTTTGTTTGCCAAAAATCAAGATCAACCAAGGTCTTGAAACTCATGGCGTGCGAAGAAAAAGTAGTAAGCCGCTCCGGCCGTTCCTGCTGCATCATTTGCCAAAAAGTGCTGGAGGTCGCAACAACGCGGGAAAGCGCCGGCGCGTCCCAAATGTTATTGTTGAAAACCGGCACCGGTTGGTAAGAAGAATGCGTCGGGTTCTTCGCTGTAAGAAAATGCCAAACTAGACACTCAAAATATTGCGGATAAACTTGTGTGTCTATGTCAAAACAAGAAACAATTATATTTTCGTAAGGAATTTTTTTCTCGTCAACAAAATTCTTCTTTGCCTCACGGCCAGCCCAAGTTACGTTTGACCCTTTGCCAGGCAACTCCCTTTCCAAATTTTTCGGATGCATGGTTATTAAAAAATTCGGAAAAAAATTCCCAAAATCTTCCTTAATCTTGTTTCCCGCCTTTTTGCCGCGCTCTTCGTAATTCTCTTCATAAGAAAGCGTAATAATCATTTTTTCCTTGGGCCACGCGCTTTTTAAAACAGCCTCAAAGGAGCTTTTTACAACTTCGTAAGGTTCATTGGCCATCGGCAAAATAACCAGATGCCAGATATGTTCGGTTTTTAAATTTTTTAATCTTTCCCCCCAATCCGTTTTCAGATTTTCTTTCATTCTTTTGGCATTAGCCCGCAGATGCAAAGACAAAAACACGGTTTTGATGAGCCAATAAAGATCAAAGGTTATTATAAAAAACGCCGCGCCAACGGGATACAAATATGATGCGGCGACCATTCCGAAAAGCGTCAGCCAAGCCAAAGCGCCCGGAAAAATTTCCAGCGCGCGGTAAATTGCCCTATCTCTGCCAGACAAGTCTAACGAAAACGCGATTTTTAGGTAAGATTTATTACTCTGCATTTATACACTCAGGGTAGCGTAAAATTATGTAAAATAAAAAGGCACCGGGACTTGGCCGGTGCCTTAAGAAAATTTTTCAGCTAATTTTTGGTCTATCATATAGAGGCAAATTTCTTTGGCCCCTTGTTCTGTATAACTGAATTTTTCTACCAAAGCCTTAATCATGTGCACAATATGCTCCTTCAGCCTTGTGTCAAACGTTTCAAAAACTTCCGTTCCGAATGCCTTAACGGCATCTCTAAAACTTTCGGTCTTGAAAATCTGCTGATGAAGAACTTTTTCTTTTAGATTTCGGGTATACGCCCCGGAAAGCTCCTTATAAAGTTCTGTCTCGGTTATATTCACGTGCCAGTCTTTGGCAATAAGCTCCGTGTATCTTTTCTGTATTTCTTCAGCATAACTTCTGGCGGCATTGTTACTCATTTCCTTTCCAGTAAAACAAACTCCCAGCGCCTTGAAATAATCAAGCGTGACTTCTATCTCTTTGCCGGTAGATGGGCAAATTATCTTACTTCCCATATCGTAACTTACCGCGCAAAGATAATTCAGAATATCTTCCGTTATTTGATCTTTGTTGTAAAAATACAATGCCTCTTTAATCTCACCCAAAACCATGTGGTCGTACCACTTTACAAGCGAGACAATGAAATCTTGCGGTATGTATTTATCGCGGCGATCTCGACCCATGCCATGCTTGAAGTATTCCGTAACGTAACCCATATTGATTAAATTGGGCTTGCCTTCATGTCTGATGAAAAAATCGCCAAAAAGCCTGATGGATTCTCTTCCGGTAATTCCTTCTTCTCCCTCATTTTCACCCTCGGCAATCAATTTGCGCCGAACTTGCATAGTAAATTTTTTCCTATCTTCATCTGAAAGCCATGAAGGTATTATGCCGCCGTAGATTGACATCCTTAAAAGACGTCCTGGCTCATCGCAATACTTGCTATACTCCCTAAAATTTGGAATCCACTCTTTTAGGGGCGCGCAATCCAGCTTCATCCGCGAAGAAATTATTACTCTCGCAAAATTTTCAAGAACCTTGGGAAGAAAACGCGATTTGATTTCGTTGCCAAAAACGCTGCAGTAAATATTAACTTCGGTAGGCACATCCAGCACATAACGGATTTCATTATATTGAATCCTGCCTTGGAAAGACTCTGCTTTGGTTTCCTTCTCAACAGCGGCTTTGTCTTCCGGATTCATCAAAGCCAAAAAAAGCGAATTCACCCTCTCTTCTATGTCATCTACTTTATGTACGCCTTCAGAAATAACGTTATGCAATTCAAGTAACCTATCTACGTTGTGCGATTTAATGTCCATCAAAACATAAATGCCGTTATTTGTTTTTGCGTGTTTGGAATAAACATATTTAACTACGCTCGCTCCGAAAATCTTGTCAAGCTTCATCTGAATCTGCCGATCGCTCATTGCAAAAGCTTTCTCCGGCAATCTATCTCCCGGATTAAAAACGCTTATGCCTTCTCCCAGCCGCCTGTCAAATATGTAGGGACGCGCCCTAACCATGTCAAGCACTTTCTCCAGCGAACCCAGTTTATCAAACAATGCCCAAAAAATTGACTTGCAAATCGTGCAGACTTCGTTCTCAAAAATCCAAGCGTATTCCTTGTTTGCCAAAAGCCTACGTTTAAAATCTTGCATAGAATCTGGCAATAGTTTATTCAGAAAATCGGCGCGGTAGAGCTTCGGGATAATCAAGATGGGATGGTCATGGCTCGGGCACGGCACTTCAATTTTTGTGTCATTGACAGAAATGTTCCAAAAAATCTCAAAACTTTGCCCTCCACGCGTCTCCGTATATTCTTCAAATTTCCTTAAAAGGTTATTAAGAAATGTGCTTTTACCGCATCCGTGCGGCCCCTTAAACACATGAATTTTATTCTGTTGGGCGCCCTGGCTCAAACCGGAAACTTGGCGTACAAACCTATTCGCGAAAAGCATGTCAGCAAAAAATGGGGTGTCGGAGCCCTCCGCAAAAATCTTGGAACAGTCGTATTCAACAAATCCAATGCTTTCGGGATCCCCAGGGTATTCGTCTTCGCCCTCGCCGACGTACCTCCTTACCATGTCATGAAAGAGTTGGAATATATTGCGCAAAATCCTTTCAGGTTCTTTCCGCACCAAATCCGCAAACTCGTCAAAGCCAAAAACTGTTCTTTTTTCTCGGTTTTCAATCGCAATTTTTAAAGATTCAAGCGCTTCTTTTGTTTCATCCATCTTATTGTTCCTCCTTGTAGTCGTAGGAAAGAACTTCCCTTCTAACATTTTTTCCTTGGCAAGCATAAAGCACACGGTGCTTTTGGTATTTAGGCTCGTATTCCGGATTCATAAGCAATTCCCATTCTTCTCTTTGGTCTTTTGCAAATTCCGTTGTCTCCAACTTCAACGTTTTGCCTGCGAGATATGCAATGCCTATCAAAACTGGCGGGATGTATCTCGTATAAAGCGATCTTCCTTCGTACACGTGATTCAGATATAGATCGCCTTCCTTGGCTTTGTCGTGATTTATTACAATATACGGAGGGTGATACAAGCTATCGTTTAGCATTTTGCGGTATTTTTTCCCATCGCGCGATTTAATGTAGACCTCAATCACCATTTTATCCTCATTAAACCGTCTGCCGGCAATGAAAAGGTTGTGCTTAATGACGAAATCCTGAAAATCATTGTCCGAAAGAAAGTTGATCAGCATGAAATCATCAAAATTTTCGCGCGCCTTAAGCATGGCCGTTTTGCCGTACGCATCTCCGCACCTTTGATCAAACCGTTTCCTCGTATCCACATCTTTGATTAACTGATAGTCGTAGGAAAGCTTGCCCTTTTTGGCCAACTCTTCAATAAATTCAAAAAGCCGTTTTCCCAAAACATAAGGGTTGAGCCCAAGCTTGTAATCTACCAAGACTCCGGCGTTCATGCTGGCAAAGTCTACTTCGTGCCCTCTCATCCGTTCGTCAGCCATAAACAGACGCTCGTGCCAAACACTGGCCCAGCCTTCGTTAGAGATTTTATCCCTGAACTGCGGCTGAAAATAAAGCGATGTGCGGCGTACGACGCCGATAATATCTTTCATCCATTGATTTTCAACCTTGTTTATAAATTCTGAATGATCCATCAAATACTGCAGGATGTCCTTTGATTTTTTCCGCTCGTCTCTTTTTTCCTGGCGCTTTTTAAAAACGTTCGGAAATTCAGGAAATGTGCTTTTGAAATCGGTGTCCTCAAAAAAACACATCTCCCCGCTTTTCTCGCCGTACTGTTTCAAATAGCGATTGTAGCGGTCAATCTCGTCATAATAAAACTTAAGTTCCACGCTTTTATTGTTATATCGCTGCTTCAAAAATTCACCAAAATAGAAATTCGTCTTCTCGGAAAATGACCCAAAAACCTGCCCGGAAGCGGTTTTATCCGCCTCTTCAAGCTCTGCATAAAATCCGACGAGATTATCAGCTCCTCTCGCAAATTCAATTACGTAATCAACCCAGCGCCTCTCCGCACCCAATTCATCGCGGATTCTGTTAATCAGCCTTTTATCTGCCAGAGCCTCGCCGCAAAAGTCGTCATTCCAGGTGTTCCGAAAAAAAATGTTGTTCTGGAAAAAATCAAGATGCCCGAGAACATGATAAAAAATCATACAATTCATCCAATCCGTGTTGTTATCGTTGTAAAACGATATACCCGGCCTTGTGTTGATGCACGTCTCGTATGGGTTGTGCGGATAAGCGCCATAAACCCACTTGTCTCGAATGACCTCCACGTCATGGACCCAATAGTCATAAAGGGTCGGGATCATTACTTTCGGAGAAAGCTCTAGCATGTTCTGATTGGTGAGAATGTATTCCAGCGTCTCTCCTTTAATATTCAACCCGGCTTCCTTCGCCTTTGCCTTGCATTCTTCCATGATTTTCTTGGTTTTTTGATCTATCAATTCCATACGCTTTGCCTCCTATTTTATTGTCAAACATCCTCTCCGCAATCTACCAGATTCTATAAAAAAATCAACCCCGTCGTGCAAAACAAAAAACGGCTCGGGTTAGAGCCGTCTTGATTAGTCTTGCGCAATTAGCGTTTTGACCGCTTCTATATTTTTGTCGTCCGTTACTTCAGTCGAAAGCATCACGTGCATCCTGAAAAGATCTCGCCTACCTAAAAAATTTGCTTTCTTAATGTAACTTTCAAAATTTGTATCACGGTTATTGTAGTAAGGATGCTTCAGCAAACTCACACCCATGCGGTTTGCATATCCCAAAATTTTTTCAATCTCCTGAGTCGCCTCTCTGCCGTCATCTCCCCAATCGTCACCGTCGGTTCCCTGGAAAACATAGATGTTATAATCTCTTGCCAATCCCTCACCTTCAATTATCTCAAGGATTTTTTTGTAACCGGAGGCAATTAACGTTCCACCGCTAGCCTGCAATCTAAAATAAGCTATCACAGAAACCTCTCTGGCGGTGTAATCATGCACTACGAACCTTGGGATAACCAGCTTATCGTACTGATCCATAAGCCAGGCGTAAATCATCAAGTGTTGAGCAATCACCGCCTTAGTCGGCTCGCCCCACATAGAACCGGAATAGTCCCTTAAGAAAAATACTATCGCCTGTGATTTCCAAACTCTTTCTTTTGAAAGAACGCGGTAAATTTTATCCTGCGGACCTACGACCATTTTGGATGTGTCAATGTCGTCTTTATTAATGCGCCCAAGAGCCACGTTTGTGCGGACAATGCTTTTTAGAGTAGCTTTTTTATCTAACAGCTGGCCGGAACCTCTGTGCCTGTCTGTTAGATCGTAAACATACTCATCTGTCGGGACTTTCTTGCCTTTATCCTTCAGATTAGGAAGTTGAAATTGCGCCGCGAGTTCCTTGCCAAGCTTGTAAGCTTCCTCTTCCTCGCCGTGATCGCCTCCGTCACCTTGGCCAGCGTGCGGCTCATCGCTTTCGCCGTCTCCGTCGCCTTCGCCTTCACCCTCGCCCCAAAGCGGAATTTCGCCAATAACATCTCCGATATCGCCCTCGCCATGTCCCGGCTCGCCCCGGTCTGACGCATCGCTTGGTTCAAATTCTCCATGAACAAGTTTTTCCTCTTCAACGTATGGCACATTAATGATGCGTCCGGGACCAACCATTATCCTGCGTGTTTTGATTTTTTTTGGAAATCCGTCTTTTTCGCGCTGTTGATCTCTTTTTGAAAGCTCATCCAGCGATTCCAACGATGCAACAGGAGAATGCTCTGGCACAGCAATACAATTTTCTTTTCTAAATCTTTCTTCTACCGCATGCCTTGTTCCAGCCTTGTCCAATTCTGTCATAAATTGAGCCGGCTGGAAATTTCTCCCGCGCCGGCTCGTTTCTTTATTCAAAAATTTAGCTTTCATCGTCTTTCTCACAGAAGTATCCAATGGTTTGGACTGCGCAACTTGTGCAATAACCAAGCTTATCGTTCATTGTGCCAACAACCCGACTGTGCAATTTCATATTTTCATCATTGGTCTTATTAGCCAAGGCGCCAATCAAGCTTCCTGTGGCCCCAACATCAGACTCCAACCTTACGTCGGTTACGGCTTTTACCAGTTTCTGGTTATCCATAAAATCGTAATTCGGATTTAGCGGCACTCTTTGGGTATAAATTTTCTTCATGCTGTTGCGGAACGATTCCTTGTGTTCTTTGTTGTGGTGCCCAAGGCGTTTCTCAACGCTGTCGATATACTTCTCATCAATTTTGATAGATTTGACTTCTCCGTTCTGCGGGTTTTTGTAAGTCCAGAGTTTGTCATCCCCGAGATTATCTGCGTCCACGCCGATAATCATATTGATATAGTCCATTACATCCTTGCGGACGGCGTCTTTGTCGTTTCTATAAGCGTTATAAAGCGAGGTTTTGATTTGTTCGCGGTAAAGAGCGCGCGCTATTTTTAAATCTTTCATAAACTTATCGCGGTCGGTCGCTTCAGGAACATAATCCAGAATAATCCGCTCCATCGCCTTAAAAACGTCTTTGGCAAACATGCATTTGCCTTCGTTGCTCTCGGGGGTCGCCGCATGAATCTGAAGAATTCTCCCCAAGTCCCGATGGCCAAGTCCTTTTTGGCCCCATCGTTTGGTGACATCCGGATTGGCGTTGGCGGTTTCCTTAACCTCCACTAAAGTTTTAACGCCTTTCTCGCCGGCGATTTCGCCGGCTTCCAACTTCATCGCGTCAACCGGCGTTAGTTTGCCGCCAGAGTCAATGAGCCTTGTTAGCACAACTCCGACCGAAACGGCGTAATTTAAATTCGGATCTTCATGCATTAGCTCGCCAGTGATAGTGGTTCTCGCAAAACTGCCGATAGAATAGCTTGTCAGCTCTTGCTGTAGCTTGTAATCGGTGTTATGCGACACATAGCAAATCCTACACCTGTCTTTGATGGGCGCCTCTGATCTCTCGTTAACAAATCTGTTGTAAACATCGTTGTTTGAAGTCGCAATAATCAAAGTGTCAATTGGCCAGATAAAACCGTCCAATTCTATGTTTCTATTCTGAATCACTTGCAAATAAATTTGCACCAGATCTGTTTTATTTCTAAAAAGCTCGTCGGAAAAATGAATTCCGGACCCGGCAACACGCGCCAAAGCTCCGCGATTTAAATCAAACTTATTTGGATCTCCGAGCTTCAAGAGCAACAAGTGCTGCAACGACTCTTCGCCCAACAGATCCACCGACGAAGAAGTAATTTTATCTTTCGCGG
>MFIM01000019.1:31907-40785 GCA_001780725.1 Candidatus Giovannonibacteria bacterium RIFCSPLOWO2_02_FULL_45_28
CGGAATATTTTCCTGTCGTAGTGCCCAAACTCTCGCGCATGGGCACCGGGATAACTTGCACATGCTCCAGACTTTTTTTTACGTCCCCGCCGTATCGCGATATGAGTTCATACCACAAATACTCTGTAGATGCGCCAAGCGGACGCCTTCGCTCATAAAGCGCCTCAATAGCATTGTCCCCTAAACCCTGATGCGCAAGAAATTCCTTAGACTCATCGCTTGATTCAAAAAGATTCATCGCGAGAGTCATCGGATCTTCAAAAGTAAGAGAGTGCATCTCGTCCACTTTTTCGTCGTATTTCAAAGCATCAACCAACCCAACGAATTTAAAAGTGTACTTGCGGTTTTCCTGCTTCATGAGAAATGCCCTGTATTTCCCGCAGACATACTCAACAAAGAAAGTCTTGCCGTTGCCCGGCTCGCCGACAAACACAATG
Source organism: Candidatus Giovannonibacteria bacterium RIFCSPLOWO2_02_FULL_45_28 (assembly GCA_001780725.1). GTDB lineage: Bacteria > Patescibacteriota > Minisyncoccia > UBA11713 > 2-01-FULL-45-33 > GWA1-44-25. The sequence goes on from MFIM01000019.1 coordinate 32,345, forward strand.
GCCATCTCTTTGGCTGATCCACCTTCGGCGGCGTTTTTTACAAAATGCACAAAATCGTTAATTTCATCATACCAGCCGATAATGTGCTTTTTCCCTTCGCGAAAGAATGGAAAATCATAAACCGTGCGCCCGGCGTGAATCTTTTTTTCCGGCTTCTTTTCCAAAATCATCCTAGCCACGCTCTGAGCAGCATTTTCAAACCGCCTCCTGCCGCCGAGAACCTCAACCACATGAAAGAGCAACTTCTCATTATCGGCAATTGCTGTTTTTTCAGACATCTTTCCCCTCCTTTTTCAAGTTGCTGAAATTTACTTCTTATTTAGGGGTAGCAAAACAGCAAAATCCCGTCAAGTATTGACAAAACAAAAAAACTGGTTATTGTGAGGCTTTCGTTTAACTGTTTTTTATGCTATAACAAAAAAGCGCGAGCGTAGCTCAATGGCGGAGCACCGAGCTTATACCTCGGGGGTTGTAGGTTCGAGTCCTACCGCTCGCAAAATTTTAAGCCACTCCGTATTGGCGGACGAACTTTGCAAATTCGTCCCGCTCTACCGTTTCATCTTTTATAAGTTTTTGCGCCAATGCGTCAAGCGCGTGCTTGTGGCGCGTTAAAATTTCTTTGGAGCGTTTCAGGGCGTTCTGCATAAGCCGCGTTACCTCTTTGTCAATCAAGGTTGCCCAGGTTTCGGAGTAATCGCGCTCGGATGAAAAATCTTTTCCCAAAAACACGTATGCTTCGTGTCCGCCGAAAGCCAGCGGGCCGATTTTCTCCGACATTCCGTATTTTGTAACCAGCGCGCGCGCGAGATCCGTCGCTTTTTTCAGATCATCGGACGCTCCGGTTGTAAGCTCGCCGAAAGCAACAAGCTCCGAAGCGTATCCTCCCAACGAAACGGCGAGCTCCGAAAGAAAATGTGTTTTTGAGTAAAGATGCCGGTCTTCCGTTGGAAGCTTCAGAGTAAAACCTGCCGCGCGGCCTCTGGAAATTATTGAAATTTTATGCACTGGATCAGTTTCGGGCATAGCCGCGGCCGTCAAAGCATGCCCGGCCTCATGATAAGCCAAAATTTTCTTTTCTTTCTCCGAAAGAACATGGCTTTTGCGCTCCGGCCCCAAAAGCACTTTTTCTATGGAATTTATCAAATCCATCTGACCGACTTGTTTGCGGCTGCCTCCGGCGGCGACAATTGCCGCTTCGTTTACCAAATTCGCCAAATCCGCGCCGGAAAAACCCGGAGTGCGTTCGGCGATTCTTCGTAAATCTACATCCTGGGCTAGCGGTTTTTTCTTTGAGTGAATCTTTAAAATTTCCTCGCGGTCGGCAATATCCGGCAAATCAAGAACAACTCTCCGGTCAAACCTGCCAGGCCGGAGCAATGCCGGATCCAAAACATCCGGCCTGTTGGTGGCAGCCATCACAATAACAGACTCGTTGGTTTCAAAGCCATCCAGCTCAACCAAAATCTGGTTGAGGGTCTGTTCCCTTTCATCGTGCCCGCCCCCCAAACCAGCGCCCCTGTGCCGTCCGACGGCGTCAATTTCATCTACAAATATGATTGATGGCGCGGCTTTTTTTGCCATCTTAAAAAGATCCCTAACTCTGGAAGCTCCGACTCCCACAAACATTTCAACAAACTCCGAAGCCGACATATGAAAAAACGGTACCCCCGCCTCGCCAGCCACGGCTTTGGCCATTAAAGTTTTGCCAGTCCCGGGAGCACCCATCAAAAGCACGCCCTTCGGAATCCTCGCGCCGATGTCTATGAATTTTTTCGGGGATTTCAAAAAGTCCACGATCTCCATCAATTCTTCTTTGGCTTCTTTCGCACCAGCGACATCTTTGAACATCACGCGCTCTTTGGCGTTATTCGGATAAATCACCCGCGCGCGGCTTTGCCCGAAAGTGAAAGCCTGTACATTCGCCCGCTGGACCTGCCGCGCCGTCAGCCAGAAAAAAGCCACAATCAAAAGAAACGGCAATAAAAATGGCAGAAGGGCGCCCATCCAATAAAGCGCTCCAGACGGATTTTGGACTTCAATCGCGACTTGGCTCAAACTTTCTTCCGAAACTCCGTAATTTTTCAAAGTCTCCGAAAGCGCCGCCTCGTTTTCTTTTTTGGATTTTAATTCCGTGTTGTTTTTTAACACAACCTTCAAATCCGAATCCTGCACGGTGATTTTTGAAACCTCGCCCGAATTAATTTTCCTAACCAGTTCCGAAAGCGAAATTTCCTGAACTTCTTTGAAGGTGCCGGCAAACGAAGAATACAAAAATGCCAAAAGCATCAAAATCAGAAGCGCCCCTAGTATGTTTTTAGATAAGAGTTGCATGTGTATTGCTATCTGCTTTTCTTAGCAAGGATAACAAGAAGAATGATACCGATAGCCAAGAGAGCGCCCAAAATATAGAAGTTTGTCATGGCATCTACAAAATTAATCATAATTACTCTTTAGCTAATAATAACATGTAACTTGACTATAGCTTAAAATAAAAATCCCGGCAAGCGTGGTGTGCTTGTTTGCACACGCGCTTGCCGGGTTACTATGACGCTATTTGTTAGTGCTTAAAATCACTTTGGCTAATTGGAGCTTGGAGGTCAATTCGGCGATATAAAGCACCGAACCCTCCATTACACTTATCATCCTGCGGAAAAACTTGTCAATGAGGTGCTCATACCCGACCGATAACTCGTCGCACACGGAAAGAATCTGTTCTGCTACGTCGTGTCCTCTGCGGCAGACAGCAAGCATTTCTTCACACTTAGCGCTGTCAGATTCCCACATTACTTTGCTGGCAAGCTTCCTTATGCCCTTGCTAATCTCACCGATCGCTTCGGCATAAGCCTGCGCCCAAGATCCCGCCAGTTCAGGATGCGAGAAAATTTCTTTTTCCCGGTCGCCGACCTTAACCAAAGTTTTTCCGAGTGAGTGAAGAGCCGGCTCCGGAACTCCATCAAAGATAAACGGAGCAACTTGGTTGTAAATCAGTGCTTCAATGACCTCTTTTAAGGCACGGAAACGTAAGTATGAAGAGCGTCCTAGCTTTCTTAATTCAAACATCTGTCCTGATTCACCAAGAATCCGGTCAATGACTGCCTTAATATCCGCTTCTAGCTCGCCGCAATTCGTCATATAAATCAGCTTTTTCGCAGCCATCCGCAAACTTTTGTCCAGTTTGTGAGCAAGAAAGATCTGCTCTTCCTGCCCATCCAAAATCTCACTCGCAAAAAGCTTGAAATAACCCAGATCTTCTTCAACCACCGAAAAAACATCTGACTCCATAAAACCCCCTTTTTCCTTTCTTGAAATTTTACTGACTACCGAACTTTTCAAAGAGCTTACCGCTAAAGACGCGATGTTTCTGCAAGAAACATTTTACGTCCTCACCGGCAAACTCTCTATTTTTAAAAAGTGTCCCGGCAAGCAGAAAGTGGAATTTCTCCTCCACTCTGCTTGCCGGTGATTGAGCCGTTATTAGCTCTTTGGCTCGGCCTGTACCTTGCTCTGTCCCTTCTTCTCGAAAGTTTTAAGCAAAGTCTCCACGCCATCCTTCTTGGCCTCACGAGGTATCCAGCTTTGCGGTAGGTGTTCCTTGAAGCCGTTAAGAATGGAAAACTTTCCATCCTTTTCCAGCGCCTCAAGGAGCTTCACCATATTGCCCATACTGACAGAGGGGATAAACCCCTCATCAGCATCGTTGGCAATCAGGCCGTGCTTCCGAAGAAACATGTCCTGCTGGTGCTCGTCGCCCAAGTTCTTGATCGCTCGCGCAAATGCTCGCGTACCACGAACCTGTGCGCCAGCGAAACCTCGTGCTTCCCGCTCCGACATGCCATTGACCTGCCCGACGGCACACGCCGCGGTGTAAAAAACGTCAAACGCGCGCTCGCAATCTTTCGACTCGAAAATTTCTTTCCGAGCCGCATTGTTACGAACATGCGCCAACGCCGCGAGCCGCGGGTTCTTTCCTTCGCCGTCGTCCACCGAAATCGCGCTTGCGGTAGCGAGAAGCTTAATGAAAGCCTCGCACTGCTTTGCAGCGTCGTTTCGATAGGTTACGACACCTTCGGCCGCGTTCACGAACTCTTCGCGTTGCACAAGCCACCTGGGTTTTGTATGTGCTCTCGCCTCTTCACGCACATCGGGCCGCAAAACTGGATTCCATGCGCTTTTTCTGTTTCCCATCTGTTTTTCCTCCTTTTCTGGTTTTGAGTTAATATTGCTCCCGCAGAAACGCAGGAACCGCCCTTGAATCAACCTTGCTTACTTCAACAAACACAACACCACCATCCTCATCATGCGCCTCCACTTTCAGATAATACGGCAACGCCAAACCAGCGTCAGAAACCTTAATAAACACCAGCTCGAACCCGCCATCGCGCCCCGGATAAGAAAGGTTAACGTAGTGAAAATTTCCATCGGTATCAAACCCGAATGGTTTTTTTTCACTCGCCCTTCCGCACCAGAGACTTGCCGGAGTTTTCTTGCCACTGTGCTTATGAAAACAGAGCCTCTTGAAAAGTCCGTTCTCCGGCTTGTCGCCTTTCTTGATGTGAATCTTAAAGGCCACACGCCGAACCGCCGACCGCAAAAACGGTGAGCCGCCAATGCTTGGATGATAATGTCGATCCACGGTTTCCTTTTGCTCCCCCCGCCCTTCTTCGTCGGCACTTTTGATAAGAAGTGGGTTGAACCGCTTCTCCGCAACAGCCTTGGCTCTGTAGATCATCTTGTTCTCTTCCAAAACACCCACCGGAGGAATCTCAAGCCCATCAACGTACTCCGGTTCAATTCCTGCAAGCAGAGTTGTCTCCAAGGCTATCCTCAATGATTCATCAACTCGATTCCACCTCTTCCACAAAACATTCTGTCCCTCCATAAAAAACCTCCTTTCAGCCCAGCTAAGCTGGGTCGGGTTATTCGGGACACAATTTGTCAAAAAAACCTAATTTACTAAACCTGTACCCATTATACTCCTTTTCTAGAAGTTGTCAAGCCCCGCCGTGACAATATGCCGGTGTTTACTTTATACTATATATAACCATATGCGCGACTATGAACAGCAAGTTATAAAAGTTATTGAGAGCTCCCTGCAAGCCGTGGTAAGCATAGCAGCGTCAAAAAATGTTGAGCTGGTAGAAGAAGATCTCATGAAAATGGGGATGGACCCGCGAATGTTTGAGGAGCGCCTTTTCGGCGAAGCGGATGAGTCTGGCAACGTCTCCGTGTCAGGCGGCTCCGGTTTTATAGTGGACTCTTCCGGCCTTATTTTGACAAATAAACATGTGATCCAGGACAAAGAGGCGGACTATAAAGTGGTGATGGGACAGGATAAATACGATGTTAAAATTATCGGCCAAGATCCGCTTTCGGATATTGCCATCCTGCACATTATAAATCCGCCGACCAATTTGCAGTTTATAAAACTCGGCACATCAAAAAATTTAAAATTGGGAGCGGTTGTGGTCGCCATAGGCAACGCTTTGGGAGAATTCCAAAATTCCGTCTCCACCGGCATAATCTCCGGACTTTCGCGGTTTCTTTCCGCAATTACGGACATGGAGGGGCATCAGCAGCGCCTCCGTGGACTCATCCAGACAGACGCCGCGATAAACCCCGGGAACTCCGGAGGGCCGCTGATAAATCTTGACGGCGAGGTAATCGGCATCAACGCCGCAATAGTTTTTGGCGCGCAAAATATCGGATTTGCCATCCCTATAGACCAGGCAAGAAAAGATTTGGAGGAAATTAAAAAATACGGGCATATCCGCTCACCGTTTTTGGGAGTCAGATACGTTATTTTAAATAAAGTAGTCGCAAACCACTTTAGAATTCCAATGGATCACGGGGCCCTCATTGTCCGCGAGGGGCTTCCCGGGGGGCTTAAAGCAAGCCCCGCCGTGCTTCCGGGAAGCGCGGCGGCTGAAGCGGGCATAAAAGAACACGACATAATTTTGGCCGCAAACGGCAAAAACATAACCGAGAAAGAAACATTGGAAGATGTTTTGTCAGAATGCAAAATCGGCGACAATTTAAAACTCAAAGTTTTACGCAAAGGCAAAGAAATTGATTGCGACATCAAACTAGAAGACCGCGCCAAGTTTAGTTAAAGCTAAATTCCCAAAAGTTCTTTTAGTTTAGGCTGGTCAAAGCCAATAACGATTTTGCCGTCTATCTCTATTACCGGAACGCCCATTTGTCCGGTTTTTTGAATCATTTCGTCCCTGCTTTTGGCGTCCGAAGCAACGTCATGGTCCTCGTAAGCAACTTTATTGTCGTCAAAAAACTTTTTGGTCATTTTACAATAAACGCACCAAGGTGTTGAATAGATTGATATTTTTTTTGCCATATATTTATATTATAATTGGACATATGGTAACTCTGCAAGTAGTAACCGTTCCGGGATGTGTGGAATGCAGAAGGTTTGAAGAGTGGTGGAAGGTCAATTCCGCGCAATTTCCTAACGTGAAATTTGAAGAAATCAACGCGCTTGAGCAAAAAGGGCAGGAGCTGGTTTTTAAATACAGCATCTTCTCCTCCCCAGGCCTCATTATAAACGGAGACCTTTTTTCCACCGGCGGTGTAAATACCGAAAAATTGGCGGCGAAATTAAAAGAATTGTAAATTGTGTTAAAATAGCTTTATGGACAATAAAAAACTGGATATCGCGCTATTGGTTTTGAGGGTCGGATTAGCTGTGGTTTTTCTGCTTTTCGGCTATCAAAAGCTGTCTAATCCGTCGCAGACGACGGCGGAGATTCAGCTTATTTTAAACTTTATGCCTTTGACTGGAGCCGCCGCTATCAACTTTTATTTGGGGCTTCTTGAAATTACTGTGGCTCTTTCTTTGGTAATCGGTGTGCGCGTAAGACTTTTTGGCGCAATTGCGGCTCTGCTTACCGCAAGCTTTCTTGCCTCTTTTGTCGTCAAATTCGGCCTATCCATCAACCCGGATCTCTATCGCGACGTCGGGCTTACCGCTATCGGCATCTCGCTAGCCATACTCGGCGCCGGCCGCTGGAGCTGGGATGTTAAATCGCAAAAAAACCAAGGAGTTTAATCCTTGGTAAGAATCTGTTTTAAAAGCGTTTCCCATATTCCAACGGAAGGTGAGCCAAAACCCTCTGATCTTGCAACAACCTCGCCGCCTTTAAAAAACAGGAAAGCTGGAATGCCAAAAATATTATATTGCTTCACAAGTTTGCCTGCGTCATCAAAACAAACTTTAACAAATTTAGCTTGGCCAGCGTATTGTACAGCCAGCGCTTCAAAATGCGGCGTGGATGCTCTGCACGGACCGCACCATAGCGCCCAAAAATCCACCACTACAGGCAGATCGCTTTTTAAAACTTCTGCCTCAAAATCCGCCTCGCAGACATCTTTTATTAGCTTACTCATGTAGACCCCACATCTTTTCTTTCTTAAGAGTATCATATAAAAACCAAAAAGCAATCAGCGCCACTTGACAAACTCTATAAAAAGAGTACAATTGCTACAGAATTATTGCCCTACTCTGACCCCTCAAGTGCAACGCTTGAGCTTTTTTTATTTAACCCAATAATTTGATTGTTTAAGAAAATATTTTGCATAAACCTGTCCGACCGGCAGGCGGGTTTGAATTGATTGTTGACCAGCATGAATTCTTGCGGAGTTTTGTAATTCAAGCATTTCCTTGGTCTGGAATTTAATTTACCTTGTATCATTTGAATGTATTCATCTGAATATTTTGAAATGTCGCTACCCTTAGGAATATATCTTCTGATGAGCTTGTTGGTGTTTTCAACCCCTCCTTTTTCCCAAGAGTGATAAGGATGGCAAAAGTAGACCGGCACACCAAGGATCAAAGAAAGCTCTTTGTGCCTTTTGAAGATAATATCATTATCTAAAGTCAGAGTATTAATTACAATGCCGCCGGTCATTTCAAATATGCATTGGTAGGCAGTTTTCATGTTCAGACCCATGATTCTTTTGATTAGCGCGTATCTGCTTTTGCGCTCATGCAGCACCAGCAATACTCCTTTGCCTGATTTGCCTGAAACGATGAAATCTCCCTCCCAATCTCCGAATCTAGCCCTATTTTCAACGATTTTCGGCCTTTGGTCTATGAATACTCTTCCCTCAAGTTTGGTTATTTTGGTTCTGGGCACGCCATTTTTCTTGCCTTGATAAGCCAGGTGTTTTTCCAAAAGCCAGCCGTAGGCGCTGTAGACAAATTTATAGATGCCTTTGGGACTAATGTATTTTATATGCTTATCCTCTTCTTTGATTCTGCCGGATATTTCTTCAGGAGACCAATCTTCGGCCAGATTGTCTTCAATGTAATCTCTTAACTCTTTATCGCCAACGACTTTCATGCCTTGATATTTAGAGTATTTCCTTTTTACATACGCTTTGTGATTGGCTTTATCTGGATCGTATTCTCCATTTGTCGAGTTTCTTTT
>MFIM01000020.1 GCA_001780725.1 Candidatus Giovannonibacteria bacterium RIFCSPLOWO2_02_FULL_45_28
TGCTTGCGGCTTCATTACCTCCGATGGACAAAGTTTGAGTACTTGTTGCGGCTCCGAAGAAATTGCCCGTGCTGCTTATTAAAGCTCCGTCAATGTAGAGTTCTGAAGAATTTGAAGTTGTTTTAATAACACTTACCGCGTGATACCACTGGTTGAGCGATATGTTTGTTTTATTTACATTGGAACCGCATCCATTGCAATTTGTGGTGCCGTGGATGAACGCTCTAAAGTCATCCCTAACCCCATCTCCGTCAGTATCGGTGATTCTATACAAGTATCCTCCTTGGCCAACAGAGCTGTCGTACTTATCAACCAAATGGCCGTCTACCGATGATGGATACGAAAGCAATTTAAACCAAAACGATATTGTTCCGTTTGTTCCTTCGTTAAATTCATGGATATTTCTGTCCGGAATGCTTACTCTTGCGTCCACACCGTCAAAAGAAAGCGCGCCGCTCACCTTGCCTGTTGTCCAGGTGGGGCCGCTTGTTAAAGCCCCGTTGTTTACGTTGCCGGAAGAGTCGGAGGCCACTGTTCCGGAACCCTCGTCAAACTTCCAATGGCCAACGAGGCCGGTGGTGATGTCGGCGGAGACCGCTAAGGGGAGAAATATAAAAAAACCGATAGAAATTACAAAAAATAAATAAAGACATCCAAAAGTCCTTGTGTGTTTAGACATTGCTTCTATTATACCAGCCAATCAACAGTTTTTTAAGAAGTTATCCACACCTACTTTCTTATAATTTTCAAAAAAACGTCGGGTGGAATATTGTAATCGGCGCGGGAACGGAGGCGTTTTTTGCCTTCTTTTTGTTTTTTCCAAAGTTTCATTTTGCGGGATCTGTCGCCGCCGTAAAGATGTCCGGTAACGTCTTTTGAAAGCGCGCGGAGGGTCCTTGAGGCCAAAATTCGCCCAGCCGCGCGCGCCTGAATTTTTAAAACGAAAAGCGCTCGCGGCAAAACGCCGCAAAGTTTTTCAACAACGGCTTCCGCTTCGCGCTGCAACCTGAATCTTGGAACAATTTTGGAAAAAGCCGGTTCAACCTCCTCCGCCACCAATATGTCAAGCCGCAAAAGATCGGCTGGCCGGTAATCCGCCAATTCATAATTAAGCGACGCATATCCGGCAGAAACGCTTTTTAATTCGTCAAAAAAATCGCGCATAAGCTCGCGAAGCGGCATTTCGCCGTTGAGTTTTACTCTTGCTTCAGAAAATTTACTCGTCTCTCCAACCACGGCCTCGTGATCGCCCAAAAGTTTTAAAACTGCCGGCATTCTCTCGGGGGGCATCAAAATTTCAAACACAATCCACGGCTCTAAAATTTCTTTGATTTCCTGCCCGTCCGGCAGGCGGGCACCGTCTTCCGGAAAACGAGAGGGCGAGTAGACTTCGGTAAAATCTCCGTGTTTGGTTGCAATACGGTATTTAACTGTGGGTGTAGCCGCTATAACTCCGACATTAAAATCTCTGCGCAACCTTTCGGCTACGATCTCCAAATGCAGCATCCCCAAAAATCCGCACCGAAAACCTCGGCCCATAACGCCCGACGATTCTTCTTCAAAAAAGAGGGCGCTGTCAATAAGCTTGAGCCTCTCCAAAGCTTTTTTTAAATCTTCAAATTTATCCTGCTTTTCGGGATACAAACTGGAAAACACTACCGGCTTAACTTCTTTATATCCGGGTAACGGTTGGAAATTGGAAATTGGAAATTGGAAATTGGCAATGGTGTCCCCAACCCGTACAACCTTCGCTTCTTTAACTCCGGTGACAACATAACCAATCTCTCCTGCATGTAAAATTTCCGTAGGCGAAAGCTCGGGACGGAATACGCCAACTTCTCCCGCCGAAAAAACGGACCCTGCCTGAAAAAGCTTCAGGCGATCCCCGCTTTTTATTTCGCCGCCAAAAATCCGGACGTGCGCGATCACTCCTCGGTGAAGTGAATATTCAAAATCAAAAATTAATGCCCGTGCGTTCGCCGCAGACTCACGCAGACTGGACGCGGAATTACGCTGACCTTGTTCTGCGACCTTCTGCGTAAAATCTGCGTTTTTCGGCGGAGGAACTCTCCGCACAATTTCTTCAAGGAGTTCCTCAACCCCATCCCCTGTTTTTGCAGAAACTTCCAAAATCTCCCCCTCCGAAACACCGAGCAAATTTTTTATTTCTTCTTTTGTTTCTTTGATTCTTGCCTGCGGAAGGTCAATTTTATTTACCACCGGAATAATTTTAAGCTTGAGCCCTTTGGCTAACTCAACGTTGGATATCGTTTGCGCCTCCACCCCTTGCGTCGCGTCAACCAAAAGCACAGCGCCTTCAACAGCGGCCAGCGCCCGCGAGACCTCGTAGTTGAAATCAATATGCCCTGGCGTATCGATCAAATTGAGAATAAATTCTTTATTCTCAATTTGATCTTCAGCGCCCGCAGACTCACGCTGACTGGACGCAGAATTACGCAGAAAACTTCCGGACAAAGCAGAAAAATTGCGTGCAGTATCGTAAACAATGCGCTTAATTTCTAAATCCTTGCTCCCAAAATTGACAAGCAAAGCAAGTTTATAATCGCACCCTTTTAAGTATGACCAAAGTTGTTCAATTTGCGGTCTCGCAATTTCTGGCAACGCCTTCAATTCAACCAATACTTTATTTTCAATTACAAAATCTGGCTGATATGTACCTATGGATCTTCCGTCATACAAAATAGATATATTCTTTTTACTTTCAAATTTCAACCCGGCATTTTCAAATTCTATCTCAAGCGCATTGTGATAAACCTGTTCTTTGTGTCCCAATCCAATATTTTTTCTCACCTTAAATAAAATTCCCCGAATTTTATATGTCAAATCCTCATACAAAAATCCTTCTTGTTCTGCGTTGTTCCGCGTTTCGTTCTGCGTAATTCTGCGATCAAAATGACTCCTGTATGTCATACTAACAGGGGTCATTTTGATAGTGATGCCGCGCTCGCGCTCCAGCGGATGCATATCCAAAAATTGCTCGCGCATTTTGCGCTTCTCCACCGTTCCTGTAATTTCCAGCATCCGATCGGCCAGCGTGGATTTCCCGTGGTCAATGTGTGCGATTATGCAAAAATTCCTGATTTGAGCTGTGGACAACATATATTGACTCATTTTAGCGACAAGAAGACACTTATACTAGACGGGCGGAAAGGTGTTGTTAATGAAGCTAAATTCGGCAGTAATCGTGGTTTGGGCGTTATCTTTTATAATCAGCGGGTGCAGCATGGGGCTCAACACCAAAACGAAAGAGATGGAGATATCCACTGGAATTTTTGGCGGCGATATTCAAAAAATGAGACAGTCTGTGGTCAATTTGCAATCCGGCAGGGGCATCATGACAAAAGAGGATGTCAGAAAAGCCGGTTGGAATTTTAACGCCAAAAACGTAAAATGCTTCCGCGGACCAAGCGCAATGCCGCTAATTGTGGGAGACGCCAAAAACAACGCCGACTTGTCAACTGTGGAAAAAATCGAAGCCAATGCAAAAGCGGCTGATGCTTTTGAGGCGTGCGGATTCCCGGAATTCAAAGTGAAATCGAAAAAGGATCGCTGGTTTTTCTCTAAAAATAAAGGCAAAACCAAAGGACCAGAAATTACCTTTGTAATCTCTTTTAAAAATGGCGTATTGTTGAGCGCCCGCGAGGATACGGCAAGGTACAGAGATGAGCCTGAGATAGAAAAATCTTTCGGCGGAAATGTTTTAGAAACGCTTATGGGCATCGGTATGTCGGCCGGTAAAAGATTCTAGCTGCGTGAAAATAAGTTAAAGCAGTTTTTCGGGTTCGGGGGCGGGGACCATGTCTTCCCTGCCTTTTTCTTTTTCCGAAAATAATCCTCGCGCGCCCTTCTTAATCTCAAAAAGCTCCCTGGAGCCCAAAATCCAAAGCGCCGCCAAAATGGCGCCGATTCCCAAAAGCCCCGCCAACAATCCCTGTAAAAATACGCCGATAAAAGTATGCAGATCAAAAACTCGGGAAAATATATTAAGCCCCCAATAAGTTATAAGCCCTCCGACGGCGCCGACAAAAAGCGACTCTGCAGCGGTCCGCCAAACGCCTTTCATGGGCGACCAGCCAAAGACCATCCTGAAAGAAAAAAACAAAAAAACTAAATTAAAAACGCTCCCCACAAAAATCCCCAAAGGAAGGGCCATAATGCGTATATCGGCGATGTCAGAAATTCTAAGAACCCAACCCACAAAATACGCAAGCCCAGCGCCTTTCGTTTGCGAAAGGTGCTGGGCAAACCAAAACGCCGCGCCGACTGTAAGCAGCGATGAAACAATATTGATAATCAGCGGCTTCCAAGATTCCCCCTCCGCATAAAAAGTCCTCACAAAAAGCATAAAGAGGCTCTGGAAAATTATGGCGAGGCTTAAAATGGATAAAGCCGCCGCCGTAAGCCGCGTGTCCGACCAAGTAAACGCTCCGCTGCCCAAAATAACCCGCACGATCTGCGCCCGAAGCACCAAAATTAAAACGGCCGAAGGAACCGTCCAAAAAATAATATGCCGGAGCGCCGCTGAAAAGTGTTCGGAAAACTCGTTTTTGGCTTTTTTAATGGAAAACGCCACTAAATTCGGGAAGGCTGCAACGCTGTACGAAAGCCCAACAACTGTAACCGGTATGTATTCCAAATTCAGCGCCAAATTAAAAACCGCGATGCTTCCCTGCGAAAAAAAAGAGGCAATACCCGTAAGGATAAGGGTTGTAATCTGCGTAATTCCGAGACCTAAGGTTCTCGGCAGGGAAAGCGCGGCTACGCGCTTAAGGTCTTCGCTCCAAAATTTTCCGAACGCCGGAAAAATCTTAAGACCCCGGACAGACGGGGCCTGGACAGCCATATGCAAAAAGGCGCCAAAGGCGACTCCCCAAGCAAGACCCCCAAGACCGCCGAATCTATAAAACACGCCGATCCCCAAAATCACGCCCACATTGTAAAAAACCGGCGCAAGGCCATAAACAAAAAAACGCCTAAAGGACTGCGTAACGCTTGAAAGAATATTTGAAAGCCCCAAAAAAACCGGCGAGAGAAGCAGAATCCTTGAAAGCAAAACGGTAGACGCTATGTCCTCTTTCGAAAACCCGGGTAAAGAAAGGCGCGCCAGCATCGGCATCAAAAAAAACGCAAACGCGCTTAAAACCAAAACCGCAAAAGAAAAAAATAAAATCGCGGAGCCCAAAAGCTCCTCGGCCGCTTCTTTTTTTTCTCCGTACTTTTTTAAAAATACAGGAATAATAGCGGTGGAGGCGGTAAAAAGCAGCATAAAAGTATATATAAAATCAGGCACGCGGAAAGCCGCGTAATAAATATCAAGTTCTCTTGAAGCCCCGAAGGTGCCAGCAAGTAGGCGATCACGCACAAGCCCCAAAACATCGGCTGCTATTCCAAAAAATGCGAGCCAAAAAGCTGCATGGTGGATATTGTCTAAATCCGCGTGAAAAATCCTCGGAAATTTCATTTGTCTTATCTATCTTTTACTGGAGGCTCGTTTCTTTTTTCCGGAGAAGCCGCCGGAGGAACTATCCCAGAAAGAGCCGATTTGCCGGCGCGCAAATTTGTCAAAATTATTTTTACCTCCGTGTTATCCGGATTTAGAGCGGCAATTTTCTCAAATTCAGCAATCGCGGCGCTTGAGCGATTGGTGCGGCTGTAAATTAGACCAAGAAAGTAGCGCGCGTTTGAATAATTGACATTAATAGACACGGCTCGTCCAAAAACAACTTCTGCGTCAGACAGGCGATTGACTTGGTAGTAAAGCAGACCCAATTGAAAAAGCGTGCCGATGTCATTTTGCGCCAAAAACGCCGCCGCTTCTCCGCGCTTGATGGCTTCTGTTGTTTTGCCTTGAGCATCGTAAATCTGCGCCAAAAGGAAATGTCCTTCGGCATAATCAGGTTTAAGCTCAACCGCCTTTAAAAGCGCTTCCTCTGCTTTTTTAAGCGAATCCTGATTTTTCCTTACGGCCAAATCGGCTAAATACGAAACAGCTTTGTCCCGCCAAATAAGCGGGCTTCCCGGAGAGCGTTTCAGCGCTTCGTCATATTGCGTTTCCGCAGCCTCAAGCGCGCCCGCGGCATTCAACTGAATCAGAAACTCATAAATTTTACCGAGGGAGCGGTAATTCATAAAATCTTTAGGCGCCGTCTTCACCGCATTCTGCGATGCCAAGACGGATTTATCAAGAAAATCTTTGAACTTGGAACCCAAAATCTCCGGCGAGGCAGATCTGTCCTGAAGCAAGAGTTGGGCTTTGGACATATAAATTTGAGACAGCGAACGCAAATAAAGATCATTTGAGCCGCTTGATTGCACGGCCAAAAGCATTTGTTTTTCTGCAGCGTCAAGGTTGCCCAAACGATTAAAGGAGTCAAGTCCGCGCGCATACGCAAATTGACCCATATAACGCACGGCCGCGAAATAAATGCCCACAACTCCGGCAATTATAAAAAACACAATCACCAAAGCAGAAATGAATCCGCGCGGACCCGCTCCGGTGAAAGAAATTTCATAATTGTGAAAATGGCCTGCCCTGCGAATATTGGCCAACAAAATGCCGAGCGATAAAAAACCGAAAGCCACAAGCGTGTAAGGCGCCGCATAAAGCGCCCACGTCAAAATAGTATAAGAAAAAACTAAAAACGCTGACAAGGACAAAACATTAGTTTTAATGTCAGCCTCTTTGGCTACAGCGCCTATACCCAAATACCAAAGCCAGCCCAAAAACACAACGTAAATCAGCCAGCCCAAAATTCCAATTTCTCCCAATACGGTAAATAAATAGGAAGAGCCGATATTGAACCGAAACCCCCAAAAGGGCGTGAAATTGACCTCCGTAGGCTTATACTTGTCCCAAAGATAGCCGAAGGAGTTGGGGCCTGTGCCAAAAAACATATTCTCGCGAAGAGCCTTACCAACCACATCCAGAGTGGTTCTGTGCGATACCCCCACCTCCAAAGGAGCCGTTGGGACGATTTTTTCCGCCACTAAATTGCTGAAAAAAAACGCAAAGAGGGCAAGTATGAGCAAAATCAGCGGCACGCCCATACTGGCAAATGTAATATGTTTTTTCCAAATAGCGTAAGCGAGGAGCAAAACTGCAAAAAATCCGATAACGCCCCAAATCAGCGGGAAATTGACAAGAAAAATTAAAATCAGGGATGCTGCGGACAAGGCGGCGATAATCCACTTGAATTTTCCCGAAGAGCTCAACAAAAACGGATAGACCAGCATAATCAAAAATCCGGACGCAAATCCAGCCGAGTTCCAAGAGCCTATCGGATTAAAAAACCGGCTTTGAAAAAGCCCTCCGATAAGCTGGCCGAACCCGAAAACCGAAAAAATCCATGCCGCCAACGAAAATATAATGAGTCCGGAAGCAAAAGCCAGGATTAGGCGGTAAAGCGACAAAGCTTCCGAAAAAAGCAGCATAATCATTATACTCATCAAAAACAAAGTAAGAAACGCGAAAAAACCGTTGGGCTCCGCGCCCAAACCCCAAAAAGCGGACGAAGTTCCCGCAACCGAAGCCGAAGCAAGCCATGATAAAAGCAAAAGCCCCATAACTATGAAAATTTTGTGATACGGAAATGAGACGCTGCCTGATTTAATTGAATAAGCAAGATATAAAATCAAAGAAAGAAAAACAAGCATCGCCACCATTAATTCTTTGTTGAACTCAACCGGCGCCGCGGTAGTAGGCAAAAACCATACCGGCAACAAAAACGCCATCGCAATAATGCACCATTGCGCGGCTTTATATAAAGATTCATTAGATATTGTCATATAGAAGATTATATATGTGCGCCGATAATACTTCAACCTTGCAATTGGGGATAAGATAGGCTATAATAGAAGCGTTCTTTGCCAGATAGTCGCTCCGCCTAAATGCGTAAGCTTTGGGCGAGAGAGGAAAGTCCGAACACCGTCCCGCTAAGCGGGACAGAGGCAATGGCTAACAGTCATGACTCGCAAAAGAGATTTTGCGGGTACGGATAGTGTCACAGAGACCATACCGCGACATCATCAATTTTGGCCTAAAACCAAAAAGGTTGATACGTAAGGGTGAAAAGAGGTGAGGTAAAAGCTCACAGCGTACGTTGGCAACAGCGTGCGGTGAAAAACACCTGCCCGGTGCAACCTCGTAATAGGGGGCTAGAGTCCTCGACGTAAGTCGGGACCCAGACAGATGACTATCGGCTTGCGCAGCAACCAGCCGCCAGCTGTTAGCTGGAAGCAGGAAGCTGCGTTAGTTACAGAATTCGGCTTATAGACGGAGAACATGAAAATAGCCGCTTGACGCGGCTATTTTCTATTGCTACTGTAACCGTAGAAAAATTTCCTTGAAAAGGAGAATAGGCAAATGACAATTCGCGATCGCCTTGAAAAAATACGCTTTTTTAATATAAAACCCGATTTTTCATCTCTTAAAACGGATGAAAAGGTGGCGCTCACCCACTGCGTTCAGGCAGCGCAGATAATAACAGACATATATTTAAAACAGGTGTGCTCCGCAAACCCGCGAATTTACAGGGAATTGCAGCGCAGAAGCGACACGGAAGGAAAAGACCTTCTACGTTACTTTCTTATTCATGGATCTCCGTGGGACGAATATAATCATGACAAACCCTTCATTGCCGGGGTTGGGAAAAAACCTAAATTTGGCTCTTTTTATCCTCCGAATTTCACAGAAAAAGAATGGAACGGGTGGCTCAATACCCATCCCGAAGACCGTGAGCGATTCGAAAACAATTACACCGTTATCAAGCGGCGCAAAAACGGATTAGTGGCAATGCCTTACTCGGAACAATACAAAGACCAACTAACGGATGCTAGCCACCAATTACTGATAGCATCTGCCAATTTGCCGAATGGCGCCCTTCGTTCTTTTCTGCAACTGCGCGCGGAAGCCTTTTCTTCAAATAATTACTTTGAGAGCGATATGGCTTGGGTTGATACTGATGGAAATCCATTTGAAGTAACCATCGGCCCCTACGAGACTTACTTTGATTCCCTGCTCGGATTAAAAGCATCCTTTGAAGCATTTGTCGCGTTGCCCGACAAAGACGCTACCGCAGCTCTTGCAAAATTCGCGCCAGCCGTTCCGGATTTTGACGCAATGTTGAGCCAAGAGTTCAACTTTCGTCCGAAGGGAGCCGCAATTCCTTTGGAGGTGGTTGCTGACGTTATGCGCGGCGGCGAGGCAGGATTCGGAAACATGTTTGTCGCCTACAATCTTCCGAACGACCGGAGAGTACACGATCTCAAAGGATCCAAAAAAGTATTTTCGCGAACCATGATGGAGGCAAAATTTTCTACAATTGCGCTTCCAATCGCAGAGCGAATTCTTCCTGCCGATGTTGCTGTAAGGTGCGTTTTTGGGAATCGATTGTTGTTTGTTCTCGGGCACGAACTTGCACACGGACTTGGTCCAAGCAAGGTTGGGGTTGGTAATCGAGAAATACCTTTTGAGGTGGCTTTGAAAGATCTTCACTCGTCTCTTGAAGAAGCGAAGGCCGATATGCTCGGTGCCAGGCTGCTTAATTACTTCAGAAAACTAAACATGCTAGACGACGAAACTCTTATGGGAACCCTGTCTACAGAAATCGTCGCCTATTTCCAAGGATGGAAACATGGTTTTACAGAAGCGCACGCGCAGGGAAGTCTCATTGAGTACAATTGGCTCAAGACGGAAAACGCGCTTCGTTACAACAACGCAACCCACAAATACGATATTGATCCCGAGCGTTGCATTGACGCAATGTCGCGTTTGAGTACCGAGTTTCTTAATCTTCAGACCTCGGGTGATTACGAACGCACAAAAGCGTTCATGGAACACTGGGGATCTGTGCCTTCAGAACTGCCTCCTATTATAAAAAGCCTTGCTGATGTTCCAACCGCAGTAAGCCCCATTTGGGATTTGTCAGGGTTAAAATAACTTTCTACAACAAAAAAGCTCCGATCGCGATCGGAGCTTTTTTAATTTGTTTATTTTTAATAACCCAATTTCTTTGCTAATTCTTCCGCTTCTTTCAAAAAGCTCTCAAATACAGTGAGCCCTTCTTTCCAGAAATTTTCATCGGAAAGATTAACGCCGAAACCAGCCGAGAGAAGCTCGTTCGGACTTTTTGAGCCGCCCGCGGAAAGCAGCTTCACATATTTTGCCTCAAAATCCGTCTCGCCTGCTTTATATTTGGCATACAGAGAAAGCGTAAGAAGTTCGCCGAAGCTGTAGCTGTACACATAAAACGGCGTGTGGTAAATGTGCGGAACATACATCCACCAGCATCCATGCTCCGGACGCAAAACGAGAGACTCGCCGAAAATCGCCTGCTGTTCCTCGTTCCACCATACATTCAATTGCTTCGTGGAAATCCGCCCGTGCTCGCGAAAATAATAATGCGCCCGCGCTTCAAATTTATACATTGCGATTTGCCTGAAAACCGCAGCGATAATATCTTCAATTTTCTGCGCCAGAAGCGAAAGTCTCTCCTCGTCCGAAGAAGCCTTGTTTTTCAAAGATTCAAAAACCAGCATCTCCCCGAAAACCGAGGCAGTCTCGGCTGTTGTAAGCGGAGTGTCGTAATCCAAAAAATGCTGGCCTCGCGACAGCATTCCGTGCGCGCCGTGCCCAAGCTCATGCGCTTCCGTCATTATATCCCGGGGCGACCCTTGGAAATTGGTAAAAACATGTGGGTGCAAATTGGGCGAGGGAGATGAACAAAACGCGCCCCCCCTTTTTCCTTTTCTTATCTTGGCGTCAATCCAGTTTTTCTCATAAAATTCCTCAACAACCGTTCCCATTTTTTTTGAAAAACTGTAGTAAGCATCCAAAACTATTTTGGACGCTTCCGGATAAGCAACAACTCGCCTGCTCGCCTTAAGCGGCGCGTAGCGGTCATATTCATAAAGCGGAGATATGCCCAAAATTCTGGCCTTCAGCGCGTAATACCTTGCCGCCAATGGCATGCCAGCGACGCTCGCCGAAACAAGCGCGGAGACGGATTCCTGCGTAATTTCGTTGGACAGGTTTCTCCGCTCCTCGGGATATTTGTGGCCGCGCAATTTATTTTCAATGTGATAATCCTGAACTGCGTAATCATAAATATCGGTAAATAATCCGGCACGCTCCGCAAGCCCGGCTGAAAAAGAGTCGGCGGCACTTTTGCGGACATTTCGCGAAGGATGATGCAGCAAATTCAAAAGCTCGGTCTCCGACATTATTTTCGTTTCTTTCCCGACTTTGATTTTAAAAGCCATCCCCGAAACGAAATTTTGGAAAATATTACCCAAGGCGCCGGACGAGGTCTGCGCTTTTTCGTTTAAAACGCGCTCTTCCAAAAATGATAGATGATAGGGTTTTCGTTGGCGAAGAGTTTCCAAAAAATGCCTGAAGTCCGCTAGCTTCGGATGCGAAACCAGATTGTCCCACTCCGCTTCGCCCAGCTCAAAAAGCTCAAGCTCAAAAAACAAAAGGTGGTTTTTGATTTCGGTTATCTTGGTTTCAACTTTTGTTTCCAGGCTTTTGAAGGCCTCGTTGGAAGTGTCGGAAGACACCAGTAAGCCCGGATAATTGCCGATTTTATAAAGCTTTTCCAAAATCGCTTCGTAATCTATAAGGGCGGCGACCATCGCGGCCTCGGTTAAATGCTTCACTTGGCCTTTCAGCCGGCTTTCAAAAATCGCGGCTTCCTCCGCGCAGTTTGCCAAATCCACGTCAATTTTCGGGTCGTTCCAGCTTGCGTAGAGATCCGAAAGATCCCACTCCGGCGCCCCAAGCTCCTTCTTTTTTTTAGACCGCTTCACCATATTCCCTCCATTCTATCAAAATCTAAAAAGTATCGTAGCAAATCAGCCGCGCAGGCGCAAATTGTTTATCAATAAGCCCCGGCGCCTTTCCGGACATTCCGACATTCTCAAGAATATCGGAATGTTGCGATAAATATTATAAAAATCCGTATCATGGGATTTGTTTATATTTTTTCAAATTCTGCTCATTTTTGAATCTTGAGCTTATACGATAGCCGCATTTTGGTTTTATGAACTCCGGCTTGAATGCTTTTCTTGGAATTATATAAAGCGCAGGTCTGGAATTGCCAAGAAAATATACAACGTACATAAAATCGGCAACGAGACTTTTTTGATTATCAAATTCTGTAATATAAGGATCGGGAATACCCCAAGGCCTAGTACAGCCCTTTACTTCAATCCTCACCGGCTTCTTCCTTTTCTTTTGTGCCAGCAAGTCGTATCCATTGTATCCCCTCTTTCTGCTTACATCACCAACATCAAATCCCTTTTTCCTTAAATATTTAATTACATATTTTATTGCCTCTTTCTCAATAGACATTTTATTTACTAAATTCTCCTAATTTTTATTGGCTAGTTCACAAATCCCCTAAATCGTAGCGGGGATGGGGTTTTTATTCAAGCGCGGATTTGAGTTTAGCGATAATTTTTTCGGGGTTTTTCTTTATTTTGTGCTCCCAGAAACGCAAAAGTTTCCATTCTTTGTTTTTATATAATCTATTAACAATTTTATCTCGTTTTTTATTGCGCCCTATCTTGTTCTTCCAGTAAACTCGGTTGCTATTTGGAAATCTGCAATGTCGCCTGCATCCGTGCCAAAAACAAGAATCTAGAAATATAACCACTCGCTGCTTTGGAAAAACAATATCTGGCTTACCAGCCAGTCTTGCTATATTTTTCTTGTATTTATAACCAGCTTTCGTGAGAATTCGTCTGAAACTTTTTTCTAACAAAGTATCGCTACTTTTAATGGCTTTCATTGTCTCGCTGCGTTTTTTCCTTGAGACTGTGTCCATAATCAATTTACTTACCGTTCCCCGCCAAAGCCATTTTGTCATACCCTCGCTCTCTTAAAAATGGGGTTATTTCTGCGCTTGATGGAAACTCCGCATCAAACTCTCGCAATAAATCTTTAAGCAGTGTGCCGCCAAGCCTGTCTCTATACTTTTTGTTAAGACATAATCTATACCATTCATCCAAGTCATTCAAAGTAATAATGCCTTGAATTCTTTCCCCCCAACCAACCTGTTTTAGCAAGGACTCGATAGATTTCTTTTCGGCGTCAAGACATACGATCACAATTCTATCAGCGGCAATGTTCTCAGCTATTTCCTCAACAGTTTCTGGAGTCAATGTGAGATGTTTAACTTGAACTGCCGCTCCAAAATTTGCCCACATATCCAAACCCCTATCGGCCGCGTTTGTCACCCCTACACGATATAAAGCTGCCGGCAAAATTAATTTTGTTTGTTTTGCGTTTATACCAAGCACCATTTTTATAAACCGTTCAAAATCAATGAGTATATCTTTGTCCTCATTTTTTATCTCGAGAGTGATTTGGGCTTGTAGGGCGCGCACTATTGTGGCAAATAACCCATGCACGCCGATCTCATACATTTTATCAATGCTTCTCCGGAGGCCTGGCGTTTTTACAAAACGATCGACTAAACCTTGAATTGAAAACGCGTCTTCGGTGGAGTTCTTAATATATTTTCTAACTTTATGGACAGACCCCAACTTTACTCTCAATGATTTATAGATATATGCCTCGATAAAACCGCCTCCATTTTTATTCGCCTCGCCCAAGGCAGCAAGTAAATTGGGTGGCATAGCATTCTGTTCAAAAACATTGTCCTGATATTTTTGACTTGAAGTGCTTTTTCTTCCAACCAAGCGTATTGAAACTTCATCTCGCCATCGTTTAGAGATATTTCGATATGTTTCGAGATTTTTCAAATTTAATCCCTTCTGGGTTCGATGGTAATAAAGAATCTCGGCTATTTGTATCGGTTTGTAAAAATGGACGCGCGATTTTCTAATAATCGTGTCCAATGCAATTTTAGATAAATTATGCGTTGGCATAAATTTGCTGCGAGGTTTTAATTTCTTCGTAATTAAAAAGGGCATACTGTTTTTGCGGTTTGATTGGTTTTTGAGACATAGCAACGATCATCGCGCCAGCAACAGCGGCTATTTTAGGTATAACAACGGCATTGCCAGCTTGTTTTTTTGCCTGAGAATAATTAACTATAATTTTGTAAGAATCCGGAAAACCCTGAAGACGAAGCATTTCTCTTGACGTCAAGCGTCTTATGCCGTCAACAACTAAATAGTTATGAGACCCATTTGCTCGCAATGCGCAAGAAAAGGGATGTATGCCTATATTTCCAGATTTATTTTCATGCCAAATAGACGGAGCGAAAGCAATTCTTTTATTTTGTTCTTTCAATCGTTGCTGTAACTTTTTCTTGAAATAATCGCTGAGAAAGTATTTTTTATCTACTTTGTCGTGGGGCTCAAGAATATCTGTTAATGTTAGTTGTTTGCCTTTGCTGTTCAGTGGAAATTCAAATGGATAGTTTTCTTTAAATCCAACAATAATGATCCGTTCTCTTTTTTGTGGCATACCAAATTTTAATCCATTTAAAACCTTGTAATGAACGAAGTAGCCGAGCTTCTCCAGTTTTTCCAAAATAATCTTAAATGTTCTTCCGTTATCATGTCCAACTAACTGCTTAACATTTTCTAATAAAAATGCTTTAGGCTGCTTTTCTTTTAAAATTCTTTCGACGTCAAAAAATAAAGTTCCTTTTGTGTCGGCAAATCCGAGCCTATTTCCGATTATACTAAATGCCTGGCAAGGGAAACCACCCGTAAGAATATCGTGGTCTGGAATTTCCTTTGCATCTATTTTTGTAATATCGCCAGCTGGTCGTTCACCAAAATTTGCTTCGTATGCGTCTTGGCAAGCCTTGTCCCATTCGGAAGTAAAAACACACTTACCGCCAACTCGTTCAAAGGCAATTCTAACGCCTCCTATCCCAGCAAATAAATCTATAAAAGTAAACTTATGATTTGGCTGTTTTCTTGCCATAAATATACTTAATTCTTCCATATTTTTATAATTTTTGCTAATTAATAAGACCCCTTTTAGGCAACAAAAAACCCGAAACGCAATATAAATCACCTCGGGTTGCAGAAATAGCGCGATCAGAGGCAATTTGTGCGGTTGCGTAAATAAAAAGCTATTTGCGTAACCTCTGATAATTAGGTTTCCGAATTTTCAATTCCTATGATGACAATTGTAGCGCCGGAATAATAAAAATCAAAATTCAATCTGTGGATAACTTTCTTATGAGCAGCTTCCCAAATTTTCGCCGCAGGAGGGGCAGGTGTAACAAGAGCCGGTGCGGACCATTATCGCGCCGCAGCGGCAAGCAGGAGCGTCTTGGTAAGAAAATACGGCAGAAGCTTGGATGGACGCGCTGGCAGCCGTTAATTTTGGCTGTTCTTTCAGTTTTGCCGGCTCCGCGGATGCGGACGGCGGATCTCCGGCTTTATGGGAGTAAATGCCAAAAGCCTCTTGATCTTCCTGCGAAAGAAAATTTATCGCCAAAAACTTCCCGATATAATCAAGCATTGATTTTGCAACAGGAATATCCGGATTTTCTGTAAATCCGGCTGGCTCAAAGCGCGAATGCACAAACTTTTTAATGATTGTTTCAACCGGCACGCCGGACTGCAGCGAGACAGACATCAAAACTCCGATCGCGTCCAGAAGTCCGGAAATGGTTGAACCTTCTTTTGCCACTCTTATGAAAATTTCAGCGAGTTTCCCGTCTTCATACATTCCGCAATGGATATATCCTTCGTGCCCAGCGATGGAAAACTTGTGCCTTATGGATTTTACGTCAGCCGGAAGTTTTTTCCTTTCCACTCCTCTCGGCCCGCCAGCCGGCGAGACAGGCGCCTCTTTGACTTCCTCCACCAAATCTTTATGTGCGTGTTTGGTTTTTGAGGTATTGAGCGGCTGCGCGCCTTTGGATTTGTCGCGGTAAATCGCAATCGCTTTGAGCCCCATTTTCCAAGCATCAATGTAAGTATTCATAATATCTTCCACGGTCGCCGACTCCGGAAGATTAACTGTTTTTGAAATCGCGCCGGAGATGAAAGGCTGGACGGCCGCCATCATTCGCACATGTCCCAGATAATGGATTGAGCGCTTGCCTCCGGGTGCGTTTGTCGCGCAATCAAAAATCGGAAAGTCTTTATCTTTAAGATGAGGCGCGCCTTCAATGCCGTCGTGCGTCAAAATATAATCCATAATTTCTTTTGCTTCGTTTTCTTTGTAGCCGAGATTTTTGAGCGTGGGCTCAACCGAAGTGTTCACAATTTTTAAAAACCCTCCGCCAACCATTTTTTTGTACGCAACCAGCGAAAAAGCCGGTTCAATGCCGGTGGTTGCGGCGTCCATCATGAAAGAAATCGTGCCGGTGGGCGCTAAAACCGAAACCTGTGAATTTCGCACTCCGAACTTTCTGCCAAATTCATGCGCTTCGGCCCACGGACGCTGCGCGGCATCCCAAAAATCCCTCGGGATATGCTGTTTATCCAGTTTTTTGGCTTCATCTCCGTGCATTCGCACAACGTTAAGCATCGCCTCGCGGTTTTTATCATATCCTGCGAAAGGTCCGGCCGTTTCGGCAATTTTTGCGGAAGTTCTGTAGGCTTCACCTGTCATTACCGCAGTAATCGCTCCCGCGTAAGCCCGCGCCGCATCGGAATCGTAAGGAAGCCATAGCTCCATAAGCAAAGCGCCGAGGTTGGTGTAGCCCAATCCAAGCTCGCGGAAACTCCGGGCGTTCTTTTCAATTTTTGCAGTTGGATAGGAAGAGTTGTCCACAGTAATGTCTTGGGCGATTATAAAAACGTGCACGGCTTTTTTAAAAGCCTCGTAATCAAATCCTTGGAAGTCCGACTTTCCGGAGAAGTCGGACTTCCTCAAAAATTTCAGAAGGTTAATAGAGGCCAAATTGCAGGCCGAGTCATCCAAATGCATATACTCGCTACACGGATTGGAAGCATTGATGCGTCCTGTGTTTGGAGCGGTGTGCCATTTGTTAATCGTCGTATCAAACTGCATCCCTGGATCGGCGCAGTGCCAAGCGGCCTCTGCAATGAGCCGCATTAAATCCCGCGCCTTCAGCGTTTCGGCGGCTTCTCCGGTCTTAACCATTTTTAAGTCCCATTTTTTATCTCCGAGCGCGGCTTCCATAAATTCATCAGTCGCCCGGACGGAATTGTTTGCGTTTTGAAAAAAGATATTTGAATAAACGTCGCCGTCAATGGCGTCATCATATCCCAAAGCAATAAGCGCTTTGGCTTTTTCCTCTTCTTTCCATTTGGACACGATGAATTGTTTAATGTCGGGATGGTCGGCGTTTAAAATCACCATCTTGGCGGCACGGCGCGTTTTTCCTCCGGAGCGGATCGTGCCCGCGATCGCATCCGCACCTTTCATAAAGGACACCGGGCCGGAAGACTTGCCGCGATTGGAAATATTTTCTCGCGATGACCTTAAGGGTGAAATGTTTATCCCCGAACCGGAACCACCTGAAAAAATAAACATTTCTGTCCGATACCACTCGGCAATGGACTCTTTATCGTCGGCAATGGACAAAATAAAACACGCCGAACATTGCGGTTTTTTCTCAACCCCAACATTAAACCAGACGGGCGAGTTAAACGACGCGTACTGGTTTACCAAAAGCCATTTTAATTCCTCGTTAAAAATTTGAGCGTCTTTGTCTGTGGCAAAATAACCGTCTTTTTTGCCCCAGCCCGTTATCGTATCGGCCACGCGATCAATCAACTGCCTTGCGGACCACTCCCTATCGGGCTTGCCAACATGTCCTTTAAAATATTTCTCGGCAACGATGTCCGTTGCGGTCTGCGACCAGAATTTCGGCGCCTCAACGTCTTTTTGCTCAAAGATAACTTCCCCTTTTGCCGAAGTTATCTTGGCAACACGCCTCTCCCACTCAATTTCATCATATGGATGAACGCCTTCTTTGGTAAAATAACGTTGTATTTGTAATCCTCGGCAATCCTCCTTCGCCAAGGCTTCGTAGGACGAAGCGAAAAAAGTCCCCGCTTGGGAACCATCCTGCAAAACAATGTTTTTTGCGTCGCTCATAACTAAATTCTAACATCCAACAAGCCAACATCCCAACTGTGGACAAGTTTTTTCTTTTTACAGCAATGTCACCGAGGCGATGGAGTTATTTGTTGCGGCTACGCAGAGTCGGATAAGCCGCTATAGCAACGGCGAGCAACGCTATGGCAACTATTAGATAAAATGTATACATATAGTTTAGGTGTTTTTAATGTTTCTAATAATAAGCAAGCCGACTAACCATGAACTTGCTGTCAACAAAATGCCAAGAAACAAAAATGGTGTATTTAGTTGAGAAATGAAGTATGGAATCACCAACGACACCAAACAAACTTGTCCTGTCATCAACGATACATCAGATAAAAACTTTAATTGCGAATCGGTTAACATAAATAAAGCTTAGCACGTCTCTATCGCATATTCAACAACCAGAGCTGGACAGGCTTTTCGGGGTATGCTGGGAATGAAGATAGAAAAAATGGAAGGGAGGAGGGCTAAACCATGAAATACTATCTGGCCAGCGGTGCTTTCTACGCAGGAAGCGCAATCGCCATTGCTCTCGGGTACAAATTGATTACCTTTGTACTATTCATGACTGCGCTGTACATTGTATTCAAATCTCCTTTTTTTAACACATCTGCCCAGAGATAATAACTCTGGGCTTTTTTCTTTTTTACAGCAATGTCACCGAGGCGACGGAATCGCCGGAGTTTAGTTTCATAATTCTGACACCCTGCGTTGCGCGGGAAAGCGAAGGAATCTGTGAA
>MFIM01000021.1 GCA_001780725.1 Candidatus Giovannonibacteria bacterium RIFCSPLOWO2_02_FULL_45_28
AAGGGTCTTCAGACGAACTGAAAGCCGCTGTATCTGCAGTAGGAACAGTAGAGCCAGTCTGCGGCGGAGTTATGCCGTAGCCGTAAGTTTCGCCCAAAAGGCCGATGTCGGTCCTCTTGGCGAGATCAAAGTCAATTGTCCTGCCAGAACCGCCAACAATATCGCCTTTAATTGAGGCTTCCTTGGAAAATCCTTTGTCAATAAGGATGCCCTTACCGCCATTGTCGCTAAACATTGCGGTATAATACTTGCCGTCGGAGCTTACGGTGGTGTCGTAAGCCGTCCCGTCAACGTAAGTCTTGATGTTACTCAAGTCTCCTGCGCCAACAGATCCGGTCTGGTTCCATCTGATAAATCTCAAGTAGACTTTTTCAAATGAACCGGTAGTAACTTTAACCGAAGCAAATACATAGTCCGTCTCGCCGACTTTCTTGGTCGCGCTTGATCCGGGATCCAAAGATCCTCGGAGCATTGTTACGCTACCAATAGACAGCGATTCGTTAACTGTGTGTCCGGCTCCAGAAATGTCCAAAGCGCCGTCAATTGCGGCCGCGCTTGAATTAACTTGTTTAAGAGTCAGGTAGACAACCTGACCAGCCAAGCCGCCGTTTGAAGTTTCCGCATTACCGCCGATTGTCATAATCCGGGATGTCCCGGCTCTCACAACAAAGGGCTCGGTAAGAGTAGTTTGGTGAGTTGAATTAAGAGTTTTTGCGACACCGAGCTGCGCTCCGGTTTCGTCCAATAATACCACTCCGGAAATAGCGCTGTCAGACGCCAAACCTGTCCTCTGTACAACCAAAGAGTTTACAGTAACGTCTTGGTTGGATGGGGCTGTGAATTTGACGACTGTGAAAGGAACGCGAGTAGCGTTAATTGGAATAAGACTTGCGTTCGGCTGGACTCCAGCCTCAACTCTCAATGTGCCTGCAGTTGCGGGAACACCCGGAACTGACGGCGCGCCCGGCACGCTCACAACACCGCCGGCAACAGCATTATACTTGGCTCTTGAAAGAGCGCCGAAGTATCCTGCCGTCGGAGAAACTCCGTTAGCAGCCTGCCAAGCGGCAACCGCGTTTTTAGAAACGCTGCCGAAGTAGCCGGTTGCTCCTCCCGAAAAACTAAAGTGTCCTGTAGAAGTAAGGTAGTTTTGCAAACAAGTCACATCGTCACCTCTCGCTCCCATGGTAAGGTCGCGAGTGAAGCCGCAAGCTCCAGCCGATGCAGTCGGTGCGCCCGAAGTCGGGAGACCCATCAAAGAACTATTAACATTGTTGATAGTTGTTTGGTCGGCGCCGAACGACGAGAGCAAAGAAAGAATAGACTGGATTTGAGCTTGGGTGAGAGCGGCATTCGCCACCAATGGAATCGCCGCTGATCCTGTCAGCAAAACTGCCGTGGTCATGCTTAACATGACCGAAGTCAATTTTGTTTTGTAATTCATAAAATAAATTCTTTTAATAATTTCGCTGGCAAAAAACATTTTCGACAAAACATTTTTTGCCTGGTTTTTCTACTGCTAATAATGCTGATAATCACATATCGACCTTGTTTAACAATTCTCGAAAATACAAATTATAAACTTTCACAATTCTGCTATTTTGTTTTCAAAGTTCTCTTTTTTTCAGAAGTTTACCCCGCATTTCGCTGGATTTTAGCTTCTGATATCTGGTTACCAATCGGGCGACTGACTTGTTTTACCAGATATCATAAGCCAAGAAACCACCCGCTAATTCAACGGATTAACAGCCTTGTTTACCTCTGTTTTCAGTATAACATAGCTCATAAATGCTCGCACAAGTATCAATTGTGGATAACTTCCCGCCACGGCGGGACAAGCTTAGCCGATAAAATATCTCCTCCAGCGCCTCTCTCCTTCTTGTTTTACATCCCCTGAAGCCACCAAGACGCCAAGCTCTCTTTGGACCGTTTTCTCGCTAATTGACGCATCCAACATTTTAGCCAACTCCCCCACGCTTGATGAACCTTTTTGTTTAAGGGCGGAAATTAAAGCTTCACGCCTGTCTGTCATATTGGCACTAACGGCTTTATTGTTGTCCGATACAGCTTCAATCTTTTTGTCCGATAGAATATTGCTGGCCCGTCTCATTGCGATAGCTATTGGCGGGTCCAATAGATTTTGACAATTGTCCTTAATGGACATCGCCCTGTCCAAAAGGTCGTTGTATGCGCCCTTGATCACTTCAAAATTGGTTTTAGAAATAAACGTGCCGGAGGAAGCCAGATCAAGTTTAAGAGAAATATTTTTGATCAGACCATCAAACCTGACGAAATTTTGAGGATGCATATTCAAAATTTCCAAAGCCTCGTTTCGCAACGACCATTTCAATGGTTCTGCATCGGAAAATAAATCAGTCGTCCGGTATAACGCTTCCGTAATTTTAAGCGCTCTTTGTTTCAGCTCTTCTTGAGACATAGAAAGAAGTTTAACGAAGTGAAATTTTCCGTCAACTTCCCAAATTTAAATAATTATTGTGAAATAAAAAAGCTGGCGCGATCGCCAGCTCAAATCAAAACCCAATATCCACGTTCTTAGCTTCTCAATTATATCCTTGACCCTTGCCAAAATTACCGAAATTCCTGCTTCCAAATGTGCCTGAATTCGGTGCCGGCCGTCTGACACCACGTAGGTTCCGTCGTGAAGTGCGCGCACCAAAATTGGCATAATGTCTTCTTCCATCTCAATCTGCATGCGAAGCTCTTCAACGCGTTTCTGGGAAACGCCCCGTCTTTTCTTTGCGCTGAACCTCAAAAGCTCAATGGGCAGCAATACCTCTCTCATAAAAACCTCCTGCCTCAAATTCTTTAGTCAAGCTATCATAAAATTCGTCGTTTGTAAAGCCCAAAAAATTTGCTAAGATAGCGGCATTGCGGGATCGTCTAATGGTAGTCGCCTCCTCGGCGACCCGCCGCCTTGTCCGCCGACAAGGCGGGATGAGGCGGGGACGCATGGCTTCAATCAAAATCATGTTTTACGTATATGTATTAAAAAGTTTGAAAAACGGCCGAAATTATGTTGGCTTTACCGAAGATTTAAAACAAAGAGTATCCGAACATAACTCCGGCAAGGGCGGCGGATATTCCAGTAAAAACAGGCCTTTCAAACTAATATATTATGAAGCGTATTTAGACAAAAAAGATGCAACTGCCGGAGAAAAATTTTATAAAACAGGATATGGTAGAGAAGTATTAAAAGGTAAGTTGAAAAATTATTTAACGGAGTAAGTTCCCCGACAAAGCTGCGGGATCGTCTAATGGTAGGACACATGCCTCTGGAGCATGGTATCTAGGTTCGAGTCCTAGTCCCGCAGCTTTGTTGAGGAACGTGGGTTCTCCGTCTCATCGGCGGACCAGCCGAAAAGGCTGGGAATCCAAGTCCCGCAGCAACGCAAAATTCGCTCGCTACGCTTGCTCATCGCGTGGCAGGCCACTAAACCAAATTGCGGAAGATGAGACGCGGTGATAGGTTTCGCGTGAGCCACGAGACGAGCGTGGAGTTGATGCAGTAGAATTGGGCGAGTTGGCGAAAATATACGGCAAGTCGCTAAGATATTTTATCAGTGGATAAAAATGGTAGAGGATGTTATGTGCGATATTTCCCCTTTTTCACGTTGCGGGGGAGAGCGTAAGTGATACAATTAAGACAGTTGTGGAAAACTAAATCTGCAACAAAACTTTTATATAAAGTTATGGACCAAAGTAATGAACCGCCGAAAGTAGTGTTTGAGGGCGAGGAGTTTCAGCACTCTACTTTCCGAGATTTTCAAACGCCAACGCCAAAAATTGTAGGGTGGGTCATTAAATACTCCGGCGGAGCAATTAAAGATGAAAAGCAGGCAAATTATGTTTTGATTGGGTTTGTGGCGGTGGCGATTGTTGTTTCGCTATTTTTGATTTTTGGCGGAGGAGGGTCAGCAGGCAATCCAAAAGACATCAAAATATTACCCGCCGTATTGTAATTTTTATGAATAGAAAATCAAAAACTAAAGGGTTTACTCTTATTGAGCTTTTAGTGGTCATTGCTATCATTGGAATTCTATCTAGTGTGGTGTTGGCAAGTTTAAAGACAGCTCGCGCGAAAGCGCGAGATGCAAAAAGATTGTCGGCTATGCATCAAATGCAAATCGCGCTTGAGTTTTACCACGATTCATTTGGCAGATACCCAAATTCGGACTACGCTGGATGTGGTGGCTGGGATTCATCGGGGAACGGCACATTTATTACGCCGTTAGTATCAAATAAGTTTCTGCCGGCACACCTATTGGATCCTACAATCAATAATAGTTGTGGAAATTATGCATACTACCGCTATCCTGCCGGAAATGCTGGCTGTGTTAATGCCTTTTATGTTTTAGGAGTTCGTGATATGGAAGGAAGTGGTAATCCTTACCCATCAAGTCCAGGATGGAGTTGTCCATCACGAAATTGGCAAAGTGAATTTGATTGGGTGATCGGGAAGTTTGAATAATAATTTTTCAAGGAATTTATCACTAAAGAAAAACCTGAAATTGTTTTTACTCCGATACGGAGTGGTCATTTCCTTCTGGCCATTCGGCTTTTTTCTTTGCGATGGCAACCGTGATTTACCTCTACAATAAAAAGCGGGGAATTTGGTTTTTCATTGCCGCAATCTTAATGAATATCAGCCGCATTGTTCCCCGTTATCGGATGGAAAAAAAATATAATCATTAACACATCAGTTGCAAACTTTTTATCAATTTGCTATATTATATAAATATGAAAACACAAAAAATCTTGGTAATTTCGGGTCTGGCGGTTCTTTTAACAGTCGGCGCATATTCTGCTCGGGCGCTTAGCCAACAAGGCGGCCGAGCGGAGGATAAAGTTCCGGGACAATATATCGTGGTTTTTCACGATGATGTCGCGGACGCCGATGCGGCGGCTCAAGATATGGTCGGAACGCACGGGCTCGGATTGCTTCATAAATACGGCACCGCCCTCAAAGGCTTCGCGGCGACAATCCCCGACGCGAAACTGGACTCGGTAAAACATGATCCGCGGGTTGAGTTTATAAGCGAGGACCGTGTGGTATACGCAAGCGGCAAGCCCGCGCAAGAAGTCACGCAACCCGCGCAAGTAATTCCAACCGGCGTTAGCAGAATCGGAGCGGCATCCTCCACAAATAAAGGCGCTGGCATCTGGGTCGCCGTTATTGATACGGGCATTGATCTTTCTCATCCTGACCTTGTGGCAAACATTGCTTCCGTGAATAAAACCTGCGTTGCAGGAACCAAAAGCGCCAACGACGACAACGGCCACGGCACGCATGTTGCCGGAACCATAGCCGCGGCTGATAACGCAATCGGCGTTGTCGGGGTGGCTCCGGAAGCAAAACTGATAGCCGTAAAAGTATTGAATAGAAAAGGTTCAGGAACATGGTCAAGCGTCATTTGTGGCGTTGATTGGGTCACCGCGAACGCGGCCGCTTACGGCATCAAGGTGGCAAATATGAGCCTTGGCGGAGGCGGATCAAGCGACAATAATTGCGGAAACACAAATAACGACGCTCTTCATAAAGCAATTTGCAAATCCGTTGCCGGCGGCGTGACATACGCGGTAGCCGCGGGCAACGAAAACGCGAATACGGCCAATTCCGTTCCGGCGGCATACAACGACGCGGTTATTACCGTGTCGGCGCTCGCGGATTCGGACGGCGCGCCGGGCGGATTTGGTCCTGCAACTTCATACGGAGCAGACGACACTTTCGCGTCATTCAGCAATTTTGGCGCGGCGGTTGACCTTGGAGCGCCGGGAGTAAGCATTTTCTCAACGTGGAAAGGCGGATCATACAACACAATCAGCGGAACAAGCATGGCAACTCCGCATGTTTCCGGCGTCTCGGCGCTTTACATCGCGTCGCACCCGGGCTCGCTTTGGACAGAGGTTCGCGACGCCCTTAAAGCCGCAGGTGAACCACTAAACTTCGGCCACACCGATCCATCCGGCCTGCATCCCGAACCTGTCCTGCAAGCAAATTAACTTGCTTTTTGGGGCGGTTTCTGCTATTGTTTCAGTATGGTCAAAAGAAGGGATCCTGTACTGGAGCAAAACAAAACAATAGTAACTCTTGCTGATTTTTTGACGGCTTATAACAAAAGCTCGCCGGAGGGTTTTCCGCGTGCCACAGCGGCCGTTTTGCGGAAATTCCAAGCGGTACATCCGACGCTTTTCAAACACGGAGACAACTGGTCCATAGAAAAACACAGGAAAAAACTGATGGACTGGCTCCCCTCTTATCAAAATGCATAATAAAAACAACAGCGCGACCTTTTACAACTTGGGCATAGCGCCCAGGCTTTTAGAAATTATCGCAAGTTTAAAATTTACTATTCCAACGCCGATACAGGAGCGCGCGATTCCCGCGGCAATTGAAGGAAAAGACTTAATTGGAATCGCGCAGACCGGAACCGGAAAAACTTTGGCTTTCGGCATCCCGATGATCCAGCGCATCGCGCAGGTAAAAACCAAAGGCCTGATTCTTTTGCCAACAAGGGAACTGGCGCATCAGGTTAATGAAATGCTGCAAAAAGTCGGAAGGAGTTTGGGCCTTAAAACCGTTCTTATTATAGGAGGAGCCGCAATGCGGCCGCAGGTAGAGGCTCTGCGAAGAAACCCGCATATAATAATAGGAACGCCGGGACGGATTATTGACCACTTGGAACAAAAAACTCTTTCTTTGGACGGCGTCTCTGTTTTGGTTTTAGACGAAGCCGACAGAATGCTGGATATGGGATTCGCGCCGCAGATCAGGCAGATTTTAAACAAAGTCCCGAAAGCGCGTCAAACCATGCTTTTTTCCGCAACCATGCCGGACGATATCGTACGCCTCGCAACCCAATACATGAAGCTCCCTTTCCGCATAGAGATCGCCCGCACAGGAACAGCCGCAGAGAAAGTTCTGCAAGAATTATTTATTGTAAAAAAAGAAGATAAAAATAAATTGCTCGCCAAACTTCTTGCAGAATACCGCGGGCCGGTTTTAATTTTTTCACGCACAAAACACGGCGCGAGAAAAATTTGCAACGCAGTAAGGGATATGGGCCATCGCACCGCCGAAATTCATTCCAACCGCTCGCTTGTTCAGCGCCGGGAAGCGCTGGAAGGATTTAAATCGGGCAGATACAGAGTGCTTGTGGCAACCGACATAGCTTCGCGGGGCATTGATGTTGTCGGAATAGAACTGGTGCTCAATTACGACTTGCCGGAAAATCCGGGAGATTATGTCCATCGGATAGGGCGCACCGGGCGGGCCGGAGCGCCGGGCAAAGCGATTTCTTTCGCAACGCCGGAACAAAAAAGCGCGGTGCACGATATAGAAAAACTTATCCGCACAGCGATTGCGGTGTCCAAACACCCGGAGCTTTCGGAGGAAAAATTCATAGAATACAAAATTGTTCCGCGGCATTTTTCCCAGAAACGATTTGGCCGCGGCTTCTCGCGCCCGTCCTATGGCGGCCGCGGCAGTTTTTTCAGGAAATAAATTCCTCAATGTTAATTGACGATGTAGAAATAAAAATAAACGCGGGGCACGGCGGAGCAGGCAGGGTTGCATTCAATAAAAATTTAAAAAGCCTCGGGCCGGTCGGGGGATCCGGAGGCAGAGGCGGCAGCGTCTACGCCGATGGCGTCTCCGATCTTTTGGCGCTCTCGCAATTCCGCACCAAAAAAGAGTTTTCAGCGGAAAACGGGGAAGACGGACGCGGACAATTTCGCGACGGAAAAGACGGAAATAATCTTGTACTTAAATTACCAGTAGGAACAGTGGCTAAAAATCTCGCAAGCGGCATGGAAATCAATATTGAAAAAGTCGGCGAGCGGGTATTGCTGGCAAGCGGCGGCATTGGCGGAAAAGGCAATTTCCAATTCCGCTCTCCCCGAAACACCTCGCCGCTGGAGTCGCAGCCGGGTCTGCCGGGAGAGCGTTTTTCCTTCCGGCTTCTACTCAAATTTATTGCCGATGTCGGATTCGTGGGGCTTCCGAATGTCGGAAAATCAAGCCTGCTTAATTCTCTTACAAACGCCGAAAGCAAAGTGGCAAACTATCCGTTTACAACGCTTGAACCGAATTTGGGCGCGTATTACGAACTTATTCTCGCGGATATTCCCGGATTGATCGAGGGGTCGTCCGCAGGCCGCGGGCTCGGCATCAAATTCCTGCGCCATATTGAGAGGACGCGGATTCTTTTTCATTTTATTTCCGCTGAATCCCCCGCTCCTCTCCGTGATTATAAAACAATCAGGAAGGAGCTTGGCAATTATAATGAGGCGCTGCTTAAAAAACCGGAGCGGATTTTTCTTACAAAAAGCGACCTTGCGGCGCCCCGGGAGCTCAAAGAAAAATTGTCGGAGATTAAAAAAATGGACCCACGCGCTATCGCGATTTCCATCCACGACTCGGAAAGCATAAAAAAATTGGAAAAAATTTTAAACGCGATTAAGGCAGAAAAATAAAAAGCAGTCTGTGATCAAACCGCTTCTGCGTTTGCGCTATTTTTAAACTCGTCTCTTAACTCCATCCAAAGTTTGCCGAGATGGTTTTCGCCGTCTTTGTTTGGTCCCCAGCCCCAATATGGATCTCTCCACGAATCCTCAACAAGCTCTCTTGTGCCCGACTCCAGAAGTTTTTTCTTCACATGCGGGTATTGGTCTGTTTTCGCGCGTAAAATTTCTTTCATAACTCCAAGCTTAACATCGTCCCAATTGCTCCGGTATTTATCCCTGTTTTTGTTGGCAAGCTTGATGGCATCATGCGCCGAGCGGGCGAATCTTATTTGGTTTTTCAAATCCTCATCTTCAAATTTTTCCGTATGATATGCGTGCTCTGCCGTTAAATACATTTTCCCCTTCCAGTAAACCATGAAAGAAGAAAAATTGGAGAAAACGTAAAACTCGTGCTCATAAAAAAAGATCTGCCGCTCCGTATCATGCCCGTGTATTTCTACCATTTTCCTAAACGCCCCTTTCTTTTCTTCTTCTCTAAATAAAGCGCGATTTTGATTATTTATCAATGTATGTTAATCTAGTTAATATGGCACCGGTTGTAACAATACCTAAAAAAGTGAGCGGTGGGGAAGAATTGTTCGTTATCCAAAAACGGGAATTTGAAGCTTTTCGCAGATGGCGGACAGAAGCCAACGACGCTTTGGCTAAAGTTAAGCGGGGACGCGAAGAATACAAACACAAAAAAACCATTACCGCCTCTTCACCAAGAAAATTCCGCTAAACAGACATGGCGCGGATTGTGAGTATTTATTACACTTCCGATTTCAGCAAGGCCTATAAAAACCTGCCGCACAATATACAAGATATCGTTGACCGAAAAGATAAATTTTTTCGCCAAGACCCATTCAACCCAAGTCTCCGTACACACAAACTTCATGGCCCACTCGCGGGCCTTTGGTCTTTTTGGATAACGCGCGATTACCGCGTCCTGTTTGAATTTGTAAAAAATGGCGCGCTTTTTCACGATATCGGCACCCACGAAATTTATAAATAGCTTGAACCCACGGCGACTTTGAGCTTGACCTATTTAAATTTTTGGTGTAGTATTAAAAAGC
>MFIM01000022.1 GCA_001780725.1 Candidatus Giovannonibacteria bacterium RIFCSPLOWO2_02_FULL_45_28
ATAAATTGTGCAATTAAAAAGCCCGCACTCTTCCGAGCGGGGCTATCAAAATATCGGTATGTTGAAATGTTAATCAAATTTGCATAGCTACTGATTAAAGGTCGCCAACCAACTTTGCAACAATAACACAAAGCAAGAGCCCGCCACCAAGTGCGGCGATTATACTTATCGCTGGAGGCGGTACCGCCCTAAAATATAAACGTAAAACCAAGTTACTAATTATGCCACCAACTGCGCCTACAATTACGTACATAAGGCCTCCTCCTCTGAACATATCTTATCACAACCCATTATAAATGTCAATAGTCTCGCGGAGCATCTTTTCAAACGAGAATTTTTGGGAGACGATTTGGCGGTTTTTGCGGCCCATTTTTTTTCGTAACTCCCCGGAGTCCAAAAGTTTTTTTATGGCCTCGGCAAGCTTTTCCGGATTTTTTGACGGCACCAAAAATCCGCCTTTTTCGTTTTCTGTAATTTCCGGAAGTCCGCCGACTCGCGTGGCTACGGCGGGCAAACCAGCCCAGCCGGCTTCTATCAGAACATAAGCCAGCGCTTCGGTAATGGATGGCAGTATAAAAATATCAAAAGCTTTTAGATATTTTGGCGCGTCTTCTATGTGGCCCAATAAAAAAACATCGCTTTCCAATCCGAGCGCGGCAATTTGCGCCCGCAATTTTTTTTCATCTTCTCCGCCCCCGATAATTAGAATTTGGAATTTAGAATTTACCTGCTCTGCTTCGCTCGGCGAAGCCGGGGGAATTTGGATTTTTAGCTGATGTGCTGCGTCAACTAAGTACGTCAGCCCCTTATTTTTGGTAAGTTCGGCTATGGTCCCGAGCCATACTAGCCCGTCGATTGGCGGGCGTGGAAACTGGTTATCTTCTGCAATTGTTTTACTTAGGCGGGCTAAATTGGCGAGTTCCCGCTTAGCGGACTTTTTGTCCAAAAAGTTTGGCGGCATGATTGCGTTTTTTATCAAGATTAACTTGCTGCGGGAGAAAGGGAAATACATTCCCTGGTTTAACACGGCGCGAGAAACTGCAATAATCCGGTCGCAAAATAGCACGCTAAGCCACTGAAGAAAATAAATAATTACGCGGGCGATATACGGCCGATCTTCGTTAAAGCCCCAGCCGTGAGCGGTGAAAACAGTTTTTTGTTTACCTGCTCGTCCGGCAGGCGGGTAGTTTTTAGTTAACAGTTTGGCTGCCAACGCTGCCACCGCCCCCAGCCCGCCGATTTTGGTGCTGTTGAGGTGTATGATATCAGGCTGCTCGCGATTGAAAATTTTTATGAGCGCGAAAAGCGACAAAAATTCTTTTATAATATTGATGTCGCGCTGCA
The DNA here is from genome assembly GCA_001780725.1 of Candidatus Giovannonibacteria bacterium RIFCSPLOWO2_02_FULL_45_28. Lineage (GTDB taxonomy): Bacteria > Patescibacteriota > Minisyncoccia > UBA11713 > 2-01-FULL-45-33 > GWA1-44-25. Next base: position 1,345 of record MFIM01000022.1, read on the forward strand.
GGAGTGGAATGGTGATTACGCGAATACCCGCTTCCCGCAATTTTATTGCCAATGGGCCATTGCCGCCGCAAGCAACTACCGCATCAAACATTTCTTTATCCAGCGAAGTCGCGATATCATAAACGTATCTTTGAGCCCCGCCCCAATTTGATTTTGTTATGACGTATAATATTTTTATCATAGATGTACAATTGGCACGCTAAATCCCGCATATTGGTACTGATTTTATTTTTAGGCGATGTCGCCGTTTTTTCGCTCGCGCTTTGGCTGTCTTTGACTATCCGTTTTTTCCTGCCTTACGGAAAGTATTTTTGGTCTTACCGGCTTTTTTTATATGACAATCTACTGCCTTTTTCTCTGGTTTTTTTACTTTGGATTCTTGTTTTGTATCTGGCCGGTTTTTACAGAACTTTAATAATTGGCTACCGTTTGTCTTTGGCTCAGAGCCTGCTCAGGGTGCATTTTATAAATAGTGTTATAGCTGTTATTTTCTTTTACATTTTTCTGCCGTATTTTTATATCTCGCCGAAAGTGAATTTGGTTTTGTACCTTTTATTTTCTTATATATTGCTGTTTTTATGGCGGGCCTGGAGCGTATCTTTTCTCAAGGCGGCTTTCGGCAGGGGCGCGCTTTATATTGTTGGACCTGAACGTGAGCTTCAGGAAATTACTCACGCTTTTCATTATAATCCTTACTATGAAAACATTAAAATCGTTTCGGATGTTTCTGTGGTTGAAGAAGCCGCCTGCGGCGGAACATTCGCGGCGGTAGTTGCTTCAAGCTCTCTGCTCAACAGCGGTGGGGTATCAAAAAAATTTTACGACGCGTTTTTCAAGGGCGTTCAATTTTTTAATTTTCAGAAATTTTACGAATCCGTGTTTCATAAAATTCCGTTGTCTTTGGTTGATGAAACCTGGCTTTTGGAAAACATCTCCTCCCCCTCGCGGGCTCTCTATGATTTTACAAAAATACTCGCTGATATTTTAATAGCTGTTTTTATTGGCTGCATTTCTTTGGTTTTTTACCCATTTATAATCTTGGCGATTAAATTAGATGATAGCGGGCCGATTTTTTATATTCCAAAGAGAGTTGGGGCGGGCGGCAAAATTTTTGACTTGTTTAAATTTAGAACCATGCGCGTTGATGCGGACGCCAGGTGGCCGGAAAAAAACGATCCGCGAGTAACGCGGGTCGGGCGATTTTTACGCAAAACAAGCTTGGATGAATTGCCGCAGCTTTGGAACGTGTTTTTGGGCAATATCAGCATGGTCGGCCCTCGCCCGGATCTGGTTGATTTTGCCGAAGTCCTGGAAAAACAGATACCGTATTACAAAGTGCGCACGCTCATAAAACCCGGCCTTACTGGATGGGCGCAGGTTTCGCAAAAATTTTTAGGGGATAGAAACCCTAGTTCAATTGAAGAAACCAAAGAAAGGCTGGCCTATGATCTTTATTACATCAAAAACAGGTCGTTTTTATTGGATTTGGCAATTATTTTAAAAACTATTAACCTGGTCTTGTCTAGAATAGGATTTTTAAGGTAGGGTAATGGCATGAACCCCGTTAGAAAATTATGAAATATAATTTACGTAGCAAAAAATATTTTATGTTAACAAGCCCACATCAGTCGTATGGGCTTTGGGCTAATTTTCTAACGGGGTGAATATTTTTATAACAGGATCATCGGGGTATATCGGCGGGATGCTGGTGGAAAGGTTTTCGGAAGATCCGAGAGTAACTAGCATTGTGGCTCTAGATATGGTCGCGCCGCTCTCCTCGAAGTCCGACTTCGGATCTGCAAAGAAGTCGGACTTCTTCCCGGGTGGCAAAATTTCGTTTATCACCCATCATCTCGGCGATCCCGGTTGGGAAGAAAAGGTTTTGGCGCACGGAATTCCTGACATTGTAATTCACTGTGCTTATGTTATACGCGAAGGTTACGGCAAAAAAAGAGAGTGGCAAATCAAATCAAATATAGCAGCGGCGGAGCGCGTGTTTGATTTCGCATTCAAAAACCAAGTTAAGCGCTTGATACATTTCTCAACCGTTGCTTCTTACGGCGCGCTTCCGGATAACTCCACATCCAAAAGATTCACAGAAGAGGATTCTTTCCGCGAATCTCAATATCTTTACGGCGTGGATAAAAAAATAATAGAAGAAAAGCTAAAAAGAATGTATCAAACTGCGAAACCGGCTACGCAGGTTTGCGTTGTGCGCCCCTGCGCCGTTACAGGCCCAAGGGGACAATTTATGTTCAAGCGATTCGGGCTTTTGCGGGTGGTGAAATACGGCCTTCCGATCGTGCCGATCACCGGACCTGATTCTGCGCGGCAGTACATTCACGAAGACGATTTGTTGGAAGGTGTAAAGCTTATGGCGGGTGGCGGTGTAGTTAGTAAATACGAAGTGTTTAACCTTGCTCCCAGCGACTTTTTGCTTTTAAAAGACATGGCCAAAGAAATTGGAAAAGTTTCTGTGCGCGTGCCAATGTTTTTGGGTAAAATCGCTTTCGGCGCAATGTGGCATCTTTCACGAGGCAAAATCCCGACAGTTCCAGCCGGCATCAATTCCTACACTTACCCAATTATTGTTGATGGGTCTAAAATAACAAAGCTTGGGTTTAAATACCAATATACTGCAAAGGCCGCACTTCGGGCAGACTGTGGATATTATAGCCTTGACAAATATAATAGGCTTGCTAAGATGTAATCATGTGAGTGTTTCCGCCGAAAGGTGGAGTACATATCTATGTCTGCACAAAGCCCACGATTTATCGGGGGTTTTGTGTTTTTAGGAGAATGTTTTAAGATAGAGGAGCTGGCACTTTCATCTCGTTAGAATTTTTGCTTTCCAGGGGATCACGGAGCCGGCACTCACATAAATGACATGGATGGAGTATAACCCTCCGTGGTCCCCTTGAGAGCAAAAAAATGAAATTTTTAGAAAACATTCCACTTGCTCCTTATACGGCATTTAAGATTGGCGGACCGGCAAGATTTTTTTGTGAGGTGGCAAATAAGGCGGAGCTGAAAGAGGCCGCAGCTTGGGCAGCGGAAAAATCGCTGCCTGTTTTTGTGTTGGGCGAGGGTTCTAATATTTTGGTATCAGACAGCGGGTTTCGCGGTCTGATTTTACGGAACAGGATTTTGGGATTGAGCGCGAGGGCTGACGGCGGCCTTTTGCACGTTGAAGCCGGAGCTGGAGAAAGCTGGGATTCTTTTGTTGAATTTACGGTGCGAAACAATGCTGCCGGAGTCGAGTGTCTTTCGGGTATTCCGGGGACCGTGGGGGCTGTCCCCGTGCAAAACATTGGCGCTTACGGGCAAAGCGCGGCCGAAACTATTGATGAGGTTTGCGCAATTGATTTAAAAATCGGCGAGGAAACGACTTTTTCCGCCAAAGGCGGATCCGCCTCGGGCGGAAAAAATGCAGATTGCGAGTTTGGCTACAGAACAAGCAGATTTAAGAAAAACCCGGGAAGGTATGCAATAAACTCTGTTAGTTTTTTACTCAAACAAGGCGGAGCGCCAACCTTAAAATATCACGAGTTAAAAAATTATTTTTCCGGCGCCGCCGCTGCGCCGTCTTTACCGGAAGTTCGCGAAGCGGTGTTAAAGATACGCTCAAAAAAGGGTATGGCGACGATTGGTGAAGAGCTTCACTCCAGCGCAGGATCTTTTTTTACCAACCCGGCGATTCAGGAAGCTGCCCTGGAAGATCTGAAGTTAAAAGTTGCGCAATGCAAAACCGCTAAAAATTGCTGCACCGACCCGTGGTTTTGGCAGCGTAAAGACCTGCGTATTAAAATTTCCGCGGCTTGCCTTATTGAGTGCGCCGGTTTTGACAAGGGTTTTCGCACAGGAAACGTCGGCGTTTCGCCGCTTCATTCGCTTGCTCTTATAAACTGCGGCGGCGCCTCCGCCGGTGAAATTTTGTCTTTGGCGGTAGAAATTCAAAACAAAGTTAAAGAAAAATTCGGCATCAATCTTGAAGTAGAACCTCAACTGGTCGGATTTTAGCGCATCTTGGTTATCCACATGTTGCTTAATTCCCTTTTTTTGTTTATTGTTTAGAAATTATCTGTTTGAAGTTATAAATTTTTAAAAATTGGTTCCTAAAAAAATATTTTTTACAAAAGGCGTCGGCGTGCACAAAGAAAAACTTGCTTCTTTTGAGCTTGCGCTAAGAGACGCGGGTATTGCGCATTGCAATTTGATTTTGGTTTCCAGCATTTTTCCTCCCGGCGTCAAGAAAATCTCCAAAGAGGAGGGCGTGAAGCTTCTGCGTCCCGGCGAGATAGTATTCTGCGTATATGATAGGGAGGCAACTAATGAGCCAAACCGTTTAATTGCGGCCTCCGTCGGCGTGGCCATACCGGCCGATCCGGAACAGCACGGTTATCTTTCGGAGCACCACGCTTATGGCGAAACCGAAGAAAAAGCAGGGGAATACGCGGAGGATTTGGCGGCAAGCATGCTGGCAACTACTTTAGGCATTGAGTTTAACTCGGACACGGCGTGGGACGAAAAAGAACAGATTTTTAAAATGTCCGGCAAGATTGTGCGCACTTCAAACCTTACTCAATCCGCCATAGGCAACAAAGACGGCCTTTGGACTACGGTGTTTGCCGCGGCTGTGTTTGTGGAGGATAATGAAAATAATGCGAGTATCGCTTAAAAGTACAAATATAAAGCTTTCAGAGTCCACCAGGGAATATGTGGACTGGAAGCTTGTGCGGATGGTGGAGAAATTTTTAAGTAAGGACGGCGAGCCGACAATGCTGGATATTGAGGTTGGTAAGACTACGCGCCACCACAAAACTGGGCCATTTTTCAGGGCTGAAGCCAATTTAAAAATCGGAAAAACGCTTCTTCGCGCCGAAGAGGAAGCGGAAACATTAAACGAGGCGATAGACGAAGTGGAATATGAACTCGGCCGCGAAATAAAAAAATTTAAAGAAAGAAAACGCGCCCTTATGCTGAAGGGGGCGAGAAGATTGAAGGGGTTGTAAAATTTAACAGGTCTGTTAATATAATAATATGAACATTATTACTATACCTAGAAAAGTTGTGCAAGAAGACGATTTGGTCGTGGTTCCTCGAAAAGAATACGAGTCGCTGCTTAGTTTTAAAAAAATTCAGGAATTTGAGCCAACTGCCATGCAAAAGGAAGCTTTAGTTCGCGCGGAAAGCAATTTTAAACATAAGAAAACTCTGTCTTATAATGAACTTGTACGAAAATTGGGGTTTGGAGGTAGATCGTAGTGTTTTTAAGGCACTCAAAAGAGTTTCTCGCTACGATGCCGAAAGAATTTTAGAAATTATTAAAATTTTGCCGGCCAATCCATATTTCGGCGATGTTCAAAAAATGAAAGGCGAAGAAAATTCATGGCGCCGCAGAATCGGCGCTTTCCGCATCTTTTATAAAATAAAATCGGTTGAAAAAGTAATTCTGGTTTTTCATTTGGAGCGCAGAACCTCGAAGACTTATTAAGCGAGAAATCAAAAAATTTAAAGAAAGAAAACGCGCCCTTATGCTCAAGGGCGCTAGGCAGTTCAAACAGAAATAGTATAATAAATAAGGTATGCGCGAGGGATATACTTTTGATGATGTTCTTTTGGAGCCCCAGAGATCGGGGGTTTTTTCGCGAAAGGACGTAACGACGCGCTCTCAATTCTCGCGCGGTATTTTTCTTAACGCGCCGGTTGTCTCCGCAAACATGGATACGGTAACAGAATACCGCATGGCGCGCTTTATGGCTGAATCCGGCGGTATCGGGATTATCCATCGTTTTTTGCCCATAGCGGCGCAGGCCGAGGAGGTTAGAAAAGTTAAACGCGCGGAAAATGTTGTGATAGATGATCCTTATACAGTGAATGCGGATCAAAATGTCGCCGACGCGGAAAGGATCATGAAAGAAAAAGGCGTTTCCGGGCTCCCTGTTCTTGATTCGGACGGCAGGATTGCCGGCATAATTACGCGCCGGGATATTTTATTTGCTGAAAATCTTGGGAAAAAAGTTTCCGAGGCCATGACTAAAAAAGTTATTACCGCAAAAGCGGGCACCACTCTTTCGGAAGCCAAAAAGATTCTTTTTCGGCACCGCATAGAAAAATTACCTCTTGCAGATAAATCCGGCAAATTGCGCGGCCTGATTACCCTTAAAGATATTTTAAAACGGGCAAATGGCGAAAGCGCCTCAAAAGATAAAAAGGGCCGGCTTTTGGTCGGCGCAGCCCTGGGAGTAAAAGATGATACGTTGGAGCGCGCTAAGGCCTTGCTTGACGCTGGGGCTGATGTTTTGGTTGTGGATATTGCGCACGGCCACAACGAAAGGGCGCTCAACGCAATTAAACTTTTAAAAAAGAAATTTAAAGGCGCGGAAATCGTGGGCGGAAATGTTGCGACTCCGAAAGGCGCGATTGATTTGATAAAAGCTGGCGCGGATGCGGTAAAAATAGGCATAGGGCCTGGGGCGGCTTGCACTACGCGGATTGTGACCGGAGTGGGGGTGCCGCAGCTTACGGCTGTGTTGGAATGCGCAAGGGCTGCCGAGAAATATAAAATACCGGCGATTGCGGACGGGGGAATCAGAAATTCCGGAGATTTTTCAAAGGCGCTCGCTGCCGGAGCTTCAACGGTGATGATAGGAAGTCTTTTCGCCGGCACGGATGAGTCGCCCGGGGATTACGTTTTGGAGGATGGCGTGGGATATAAGTTTTATCGCGGCATGGCGTCTCGTGACGCGGCTGATGACAAGACTAAAATTGACGGCGGCCACGACGGCGCATACCGCGCGCCGGAAGGAAAATCCGGAAAAGTTTCTTATCGCGGCAGAGCAAAAAACGTTTTAGACGATTTAATCGCCGGCCTGCGATCGTCAATGAGTTATTTGGGCGCCAAAAATTTGCGCGAATTCCAAAAAAACGCCCGATTCATAAAAATCACCCAAGCCGCGCTTCGGGAATCAAACATACATGATATGAAATGATTTGCTATTGACACAGATTTTCGGCCTTGCTAGTTTGTAATAAGGTGGTATGGGCGGTGTTTGTTTTTTTGGCCATATTTAGCTAACTATTAAGAGCGTTTTGGCGCTTTTTTTATTTTCAAAAAAGCGTATAATATTGACTATGTCAATTTTTGGGAAAATTTTTGGGGATGCGAATGAAAAAGTAATCAATGAGATGCGGCCGGTTGCGGAGGAGATAAATAATTTGGAAAAAGATTTTGAGAAATTGTCGGATGGGGAATTAAAGAAAAAAACAGAAGAATTTAAGGCGCAAATTGCAAATGGCAAATCGCTTGACGAACTTTTACCGGAAGCATTCGCCGCAGTCAGAGAAGCCGCCAAAAGAACTTTGGGCCAGCGGCATTTTGACGTTCAGTTAATGGGAGGGATCGCGCTCCATCGCGGTGAAATAGCAGAGATGAAAACCGGAGAAGGGAAAACTTTGGTTGCTACACTGCCAGCGTATTTAAACGCGCTTACGGGTAAAGGCGTGCACATTGTTACGGTAAACGACTATCTGTCGCGGAGAGACGCTGCGTGGATGGGGCAGATTTATGACGCATTGGGGCTTTCGGTTGGGGTATTGAATCATGAGGCGAGTTATTTGTACGACACGAACTTGGCGGTGGCACCGCCAAGTAGCGGTTTAACCGCCGAGGACCAAATTCGTGACGCGCTCGGCGCTTTTAAAATCGTCCACGAGTTTTTGCGCCCGTGCTCTAGGCGTGAAGCTTACACGGCGGATATTATTTACGGCACAAATAATGAATACGGTTTTGATTATCTTCGGGATAATATGGTTTATTCGGCGCAGCAGATGTCCCAGCGCGAGCATCATTTCGCGATAGTTGACGAGGTTGACTCCATTTTAATTGACGAAGCGCGCACGCCTCTTATTATTTCCATGCCGGACGCCGAATCGGCGGAGCTTTATAAGGTTTTTTCCAAAATCGCGCCGCGGCTCAAAGAGAATGTTGATTATAATATTGATGAAAAAATGAAAACTGCGCTGATTTCGGAACCCGGCATTGAAAAAGTGGAGCAAATGCTCGGCGTAAAAGACATTTATACGGAGCGAGGAATGAGATTCGTTCATCATCTTGAGCAAGCGCTCCGGGCGCAGGCCTTGTTTGTGCGCGATCGCGATTACGTAGTAAAATCCGCCGCGCATGGCGGAGGAGAAGTTATAATCGTTGATGAATTTACTGGACGCCTTATGCCGGGCCGCAGATGGTCTGACGGGCTGCATCAGGCGATTGAGGCAAAAGAGGGAGTTAATGTTCAGCAGGAGTCACGAACTTTGGCCACAATTACTTTTCAAAATTATTTCAGGATGTATGAAAAATTGGCGGGCATGACTGGCACAGCCCAGACTTCTGCGGAAGAGTTCCATAAAGTTTATAAACTGGAAGTTGTGCAGATCCCGACCAATAAACAAATGATCCGCAAGGATTTGCAGGATAAAGTTTTCCAGACGGAAAAAGGAAAATTTCAAGCATTGGTCCGCGAAATCAAAGAGCGCAGCCAAAAAGGCCAGCCTGTTTTAGTCGGCACTGTGTCAATTGAAAAAAACGAAAAGCTGGCAGCGATGCTACAACGCGAAGGAATTGCACACAAAATTTTAAACGCAAAAAATCACGAAGAAGAAGGCGCGATCATTGCGCAGGCGGGGAGATTCGGCGCGGTGACAGTCGCTACTAATATGGCCGGAAGAGGAGTGGATATTATACTCGGAGGAAATCCACCTTCAGCCGATGAAGCGAGCAGGGTTCGCGAAGTCGGTGGTTTGCTTGTTGTGGGTACCGAGCGGCATGAGGCGCGGCGGATTGACGACCAGTTGCGCGGGCGTTCCGGCAGGCAGGGGGACCCTGGCGAATCGCATTTTTTTGTTTCTATGGAAGACGATCTGATGCGCATTTTCGCGTCAGAAAAAGTTAAAAATTTAATGGGCAGATTCGGAATTCCGGAAGATGAGCCTATTGAAAACAAGATGGTTTCGGGGGCGATTGAATCGGCGCAGGGTAAAATTGAAGGCTTCAATTTTGACACAAGAAAACATGTTTTGGAGTATGACGACGTGATGAATAAACAGCGGACGGCGATTTACGCGCGCAGAAAAAAAATACTTTTTGCGGAAAGCAAAGAGATAGAGGACGAGGCTCTCAAGCTGTTGGAAGATGTTTTATCAAAAATAGTAACGGCGCACACCGCCGGACCGGAAAACGAGTGGAATAGGAAAGAAATTTTTGAAAATTTGGTAAGCTTGGTTGGCGGAGACGGGGATAGTACCTCTCTTCGCGAGCGAGTTGAGAAAACGGAAAGCAGAGAAGGGCTTACCGAGCTCGCGAAGAATTACGCCAAAGATGCTTTTGCAAAGAAAAAAGAGGGGATCGCCGCCCGCCTGCCGGACTGGCAGGGCTTCGCAGGCGCTCTGCGTATGGTTATGCTCCAAGCGATTGACGCGCTTTGGATGGAGCATCTGGAGGCGATGGAATATATGCGATCCAGCGTACGCTTGAGAGCCTATGGCCAAAAGGATCCATTGGTTGAGTATAAAAACGAAGGCGCCAAAATGTTCCAGCAACTGGAAGGGCACATCAATACTTATATCGCGAATTTGATATTTAAAATAACTCCGGCTACACAACCCCATAATGTGTCACGGCAGCCAAATGTCAAACATCCAATGTCTGACAAAAACAGCTTTGGCCGTCACGCTGAGCGCGGCAATGGCCAAGCCCAGCTGGGCCGCAATGACCCATGTCCATGCGGCTCCGGGAAAAAATATAAAAGGTGTCATGGGCAGTGAGGAATATGGAACACGTAGCAATAATGCGAAAATCTTGGGGACTGACGCAAAAAATTCTGGATGGCCGGAAAAAGATTGAATCGCGCTGGTATTCAATAAAATATAGGCCGTGGGATTGTATCAAAGAAGGAGAGACGGTTTATTTCAAAGATTCTAGCGAACCAGTAAAACTGAAAGCAGAGGTGAGTAGAGTAATACAATTTGCGGATTTAACTCCCAAGAGAGTAAAAGAAATTTTAGATGAATATGGCAATGACGATGGATTAGAGAAAGAGAAAATTCCAGAATTTTTTGAGCGATTCAAAGACAAAAAGTATTGCATGCTCATATTCCTAAAAAATCCACAGAAAATTGAGCCGTTTGAGATTGATAAAACTGGATTCGGCTCGATGTCGGCATGGATAACAGTTGATTCAATATCAAAAATCCGTGTGGGCTAGGTAATAAACAGCAAAGGTGTCATGGGAAATAAGGACAAAGAAAAAGGCCTAGACCGAAAGATCTAGGCGCGCACAAAAGTTAACCTTGTTTCCAAATTTTCGTTTTGTATACCTGTTCCATGTTTTTTCCGAGAGCCCGTTCAAGCGCGCGCTCGGCAACATCAGTGGCCTCAATCCGAACATGATTTGGTTGCATCTCGTAGTTATTGCGGACATGGCGAATAAAGATCAAGACTCTATTGAATTTGGGCGTCAAGCACAATATTGCTTTATCCTAAAAAGTTGATAAGCTTTTAAGATGGATGACTGTGTATTCTGTAAAATCATAAAAAAGGAAATTCCGGCGGAAATCTTGCAAGAAACCGAGGATTTTGTTATCTTTAAGGACATCAAACCGTCAGCCCCCGTGCATTATTTGGCGGTTTTAAAAAAACACATTCCTTCCATTAAAGAAATTGAGCACGAAGATGAGGCGTTGATTGGGCATCTTATACACGAAGCCAAAAGCGCTGCGGAAAAATTGGGGCTTTCGGGATACAAATTGGTGTTCAATGTAGGCCGCGACGGCGGGCAGATTATAGATCATATTCATCTGCATATCCTCGGCGGCTGGAATTAAAATTTAAAAATTTCGATATATAGATATATCATTTATGGTTGAAGTAAGAAAAAGAGAAAATGAATCGGCCGGGAGTTTGCTTCGGCGCTTTTCTAAAATATTGCAGCAAAGCGGCTTTTTGGCGCGCGCGCGGGAAGTTCGGTACCATACTCCCTTGAAATCCGATTATCAAAAGAAACGCGAGGCGCTGCGCAGGGTTCGGTGGGAAAAAGAAATGCAGCGGCTTCGCAAGCTGGGCAAGATACAGTAATACAAAAATGCCGACGAATCTAAAAAATAAAATAGCAGATGATCAAAAAGCCGCCTTAAAAGGCGGAGATGTTTTAAGACTTTCAACATTGCGCATGCTGTCGGCGGCCGTTGCCAATAAGGAAATTGGGCTGCGCAAAAAAGACGTTGGGTTGTCCGACCAGGAGGTTTTGGAAGCCATTTCTACAGAGGCCAAACGTAGAAAAGACGCCGCGGCGGAATACGAGAAAGGCGGCAGGGCAGATCTCGCTGAAAAAGAAAAGTCGGAGCTTAAAATTTTGCAGGAATATCTCCCTCCGGAAATTTCCGATGAGGATCTTTTGCGCGTTGTGAAAGACGGCATGCGCGAAGCTGGCGATAAGAATTTCGGCAAGATTATGAAGGTGATCACGCCGATCTTAAAAGGCAAGGCGTCTGGCGATAGAATAGCGCGTGTATTACAAAGGGAGTTAGCCGAGTCGGCATGATCTCGTTCAGCAATTTAACGAAAAAGCGCGTTAATACAAAAATTTTTAAGGGGCTTGGTAGTAAAATATTTAATGAAGAATTTGAATTGAGCGTGGTTTTCGCCCCGCCCTCTCTTATGCTGGCTTTAAATAAAAGATATTTAAACAAAAATAAGCCAGCTAACGTTCTGTCGTTTTTATTAGAGAGATGGCGGGGAGAGATTTTTTTAAACACGGGCCTGCCTCGCCGAGGCAAGGCGGGCGAAAAAAAACTGCCTTATTTATTTGTCCACGGAGCCCTGCATCTGTTAGGATTTAATCATAGGGGGAGTAACGACACAAAAAAAATGGAGAACAGAGCATTAAAAATATTAAACTTGAAATAATGCGTTCCCGCGGCGCAATAGGCATTGATATAGGTACTGAATCCGTAAAGGCGGTAGCGTTAGAGATGATGGCTGGCGAAGCTTTGCCGCGCGTGATAGGCGCAGGAGCCTCTATTTCCAAAGGCGTAAGGCGCGGCGTCATTATCGCGCCTGAAGAGCTTGCGGCGTCTATTAAAGAGGCTATTGGCGCCTTAAGGAAGTCAGCGGCTATTAATCGTGGCGATGTTCACTTGGGTTTGGGTGGCGTTGGGCTTGTTTGCCAAAGATCAAAGGGCCTGGTCGCCGTGTCCAGAGCAGACGGCGAAATTACAAAAGAAGACTCCGGCCGCGCGATTTTGGCCAGCGAAACCAATTTGAGCCATTTGCAAAATAAGGAAATTCTTCACAGGGTTCCTGTTGTTTATCGCGTTGATAATGAGGTTGCGACTTACGATCCGGTTGGACTAAGTGGCGTAAAACTTGAGGCGGAGGTTTTGTTTATTACAGCTTTCTCTCAAAATTTAAAAAACGCCCTCAATGCATTTGAGGGGGCTGATGTGGAAATAGAAGAAGTGTCCGCGGCTCCTTTGGCCGCAGCGGAAGCCGTTTTGGAGAAGCGGGAAAAAGAAGCCGGTGTCATGCTTCTGGATTTGGGGGCCTCAACTACTTCAATAATTTTGTTTGAGGAAGGAACGCTTTATTCTTTGGATGTTTTGCCGTTCGGCTCTTCTCATATTACGCACGATATAGCCATGGGGCTAAGAATAACTTTGGAGGAAGCTGAAAAAATAAAAATTAATTACGGGAGCGTTGAGCCCGCGGCTGTTTTTCTCAAAAAGCCTGTCTCGCGGCAAGGCGCGTCTGATTTGGTTTACGGAAATTATTCGCGCCGCAAACTTTCCGAAATCATAGAGGCCCGGCTGTCCGATATTTTTGAGCTGGTAGAAAAACATCTCAAAAAAGTGGAGCGCACCAACCTTTTGCCATCAGGAATAGTTTTGACTGGCGGAGGCGCAAATCTCCCCGGCATAGAAAATTTTGTCAAAGAATGTTTAAAGCTTCATGTAAAAGTGGCTGAACCGAATAATTTAGGCGGTTTTAAAGAGAAAGTTAACAATCCCGCATGGTCCGTTGCGGTAGGCGCAGCGCTTTTGGGTTTGAAAAAACAAAGCTCTCTTTCACCCCTGCTGCGCGGCCGCACCGGCCCGCTTTTTAAATGGCTTAGAGCATTTTTACCGTAGTTGTCAACAGGGTGGCTGGACTAGTGGATTTATGATAAAATCATTTTATGAGGCTTGAACACTATTCCCAAGAAAAGTTAAAGAAAGAAATTCTATCTATTCTGACAAAACGCCTAGATTTAAAAAAGTATAAGGTCTTCTTCTTCGGTTCAAGAGTTTCCGGCGGCGGCACGGACCGGTCAGACGTGGATATCGGAATTGAAGGCCAAGAACACATACCAGCCAAAGTTATATGGGAAATTGAGGAGGATATCGAAAATTTGCCGACGCTCTACAAACTAGAAATAGTGGATTTTGCCGATGTTGCGGAAAAGTTTAAAAGCGTCGCGCTAAAAAGTATTGAGGTAATCGCTTAACCATGACTAAATTTGAATCTATCCGCGAAGATTTCGAGAACGCACTCAAACGCTTTGAGGAAATTTTGCAAGAGCGCAAAAATGATATTGTGAGAGATTCAGCAATTAAACGATTTGAGCTGGTGTTCGATTTGTTGTGGAAGACATTAAAAGCGTTTTTGGAGGATCAGCACAGTGCAACGTGCGTTTCTCCTCAAAGCTGTTTTCGGGAAGCTTTCAGGCTCGGCGTTATTGATTATAATGACGGGTGGATTGACGTTGTAAAAACGCGAAATAATACGGTTCATGCGTACGACGCAAAATTGGCGGACGAAGTTTATGCAAAACTCCCTGCCGCATTAAGCTTGTTTAAAAAACTTAAGGATGCATTACAACCCTAATACCATCAAAAACCCATGTTTGCGGCACGAGAGAGAGAGTAAAAGCCCTCACGCTGATATTCTGCGCCGTTTTTTTGTTTTTAGGATTGGCGGCAAAAGCCCAAGCGGCGACGTATTATGTTGATAATTGTGTTGTAACCGGAAACGACTCCAACAACGGAACAGGCCCGGCTACCCCTTGGCTGACAATCAACAAAGTTAATACAAGTAGTTTTGTTGTCGGCGATTCAATTTCTTTTCGTAAAGGTTGTACCTGGAGAGAACAGTTGACTGTGCCAAGTAGCGGGAGCGCGGGGAACCCGATCACGTTCGGAAGTTATGGGGCGAGCGGAGCGAATCCGATAATAAACGGTTCGGACGTGTTGTTGGCATGGACTCAAAGTGCTTACTCCAACATCGTTACTAATGGGGGATTTGATTCAACAACAAACGGATGGACGGAAATCGGCGCCACGTTATTAACAAGCGAAGCTGGCGGGCAAAGCGGCAATTCCCTCAAAATACAGGCCACCGATGGTTCTGGGCAGGCCGCGTATCAGATAATCACTGGGTTGACGAATGGTGCCACCTATGATTTTTCAATATACCTCAAGAATGGCACGACGGATGGAAAGCTCTTTATTGGTAGCGGTGTCCAATACTCAAACCAATATTATAATGGTTCGTATGCTGCTCGTGCCGATTGGACTGTCGTTGCTGGAAGTTTTACAACCACCGGAACGCAGGCCACGGTAACAATCATTGAACAAGGGGTCAACCAAAACACATACGCCGATTCTATAAGTATTATCCGGCAAGGCACGATGGCGTCTTACCAAAAGACCATAACAACCGAGCCGAAACATGTCTACTATAACAGCACCGCTCTCACCGAGGACGTTGGGGCTACGAACAACGTCGGGGTAAACAAATGGGACTGGGCAGCCAACGTACTCTACGTCAACGTAGGGGAAGACCCATCGGTCGGAACTCTTGAGGCTGGACAACGTGATGGTATTAGCACAAACGGTAAGAATTATATAACCCTTGATGGGCTTACAATATCAAAAGCAAACGTGAACGCAATAACGGGTGGCACTGCAAGCCATGTCGGAGTGACGATAACAAACAGTTCAATAGATAATGCCACATATGGAGTCAAATTCTATACTTGGGGGGGAACTCTTTCTACAATCTCTCTTATAACTAATACGTTTTCAGCAATTAGTGAGAACTTGATTGACGTTAACGGAGAGGCGGGGCAAACAGTCACAGGATTGACCATTGTCGGGAACACGCTCACGGGCGACGGCGCAGGAACTGGCAGCGGTATGTTCCTTAATGGTGTTACGGGCGGTGTAAACCTTGTGGATGGCAACACGATTACTAACGTCGGAGAATCCGGAGCGTGGCTACATCAATGGAGCGGAGGAACTAATACTTTCTCAAACAATACAATTTCATATTGGCAGATGGGGACGAACGATCGTGGAGGATTCCATCTGCTTGGTGGTACAGGCGGAACTTATGTATTTGAGAGTAACACGTTACATGACAACGGGGGGACTGGACAGGGTTCCGCTCTTTACATGGATACTATCTCTGGTTCTACGGTTACTGTGCGGTATAACTACGTCTACAATACAAAAGGACCGGGCTTGGGTTCTATCCAGTCTTCTGGGGTTATATTTTATAACAATATTCTCGTGAATACTGGATTGGTTGGGTGGGGAATACGTAATTCTGGAAGTATTGAAGTTGAAACTTGGAATGACGTGAATGCCCAAAACAACTTGTTTTATAATAATATTGTCTACAATAATACCGCAGCCAATGGAGCAGGAATATATCTTGTCAAGGACAGCGGTGCTGGCACGCTTGCTGGTAACACATTCAAGAACAACATCATCTGGCACGACAAAAATGTCGGCCAAGAATATGTGAAAAATCCAGACGATTCAACTGCAGTGTTCGTAAACAATTTATACTGGCCTGCGATAGGGACAAACGATATGAACTGGGGCGGAAACTGGTATAGCACTCTTGCTACCTGGCAGACAGCGGGACATGATAGCGGATCTATAAATGTTAATCCAGTATTTGTTTCCGCAGGTTCGGACTTCGCCCTCCAATCCACCTCTCCTGCTATTGATACAGGTACCAACCTCGGTTCAGACTACGATGACGCCATCATGCCCGGCTCCTCTTGGCCGTCTTCCGTCACAACGATAGACCAAGATCTTCGCGGTTCGGGCTGGGAAATCGGAGCATATGTGTATCCGGTTCCTCAAGCTCCGACCATTGGCACCCCCTCTGCTCTATCTCCTTCCTCCATCC
>MFIM01000023.1 GCA_001780725.1 Candidatus Giovannonibacteria bacterium RIFCSPLOWO2_02_FULL_45_28
TAGGAGTTCTTTTGCACGGGAGTTGTCTGCAAGGGTAATGACGGTCTCTCCCGGGCGCGCCGGAATAATTTGAATCGGTCCGCCAAACATGTCTGCCAATTCTGTTATAGTATAATTTTTGCCGGTGCCGATGTTTATGATTTCTGCTTTGCCGACTTCCGGAGATTCCATTGCCAAAATATTGGCTCGGACAACATCGCGAACGTGCGTAAAATCGCGCGTTTTTTTCTCGCCGTCAGCAACCATCGTCATTGGTTTGCCCTCTTTCAACTGCTGGCGGAAAATTCCGATTACAGTCGCGTAGGCCCCTTCCAAAATCTCCCGCGGGCCGTAAACATTAAAATAGCGCAAAATAACCGTAGGCAATCCGTAAAGCTCCGAAAAATTCCTACAGTATAATTCCCCCATAAATTTCTGCGCCGCGTAAGGATTTAACGGATCGGGCTTCATGTCTTCCCTAAATGGCGTTGTGTTTTTGCCGTAAACCGATGAAGAACCCGAATAAATAAGCTTTTTAGCGCTGGCTTTTTGCGCAGCCCGCAGAACGTTTAAAGTTCCGGTGGTATTTGTATGGTGCGCGGGCACAGGATCTTTTATCGCGGTTTGAATACGCGGGAGGGCGGCGCAGTGAAAAACATAGTCCATACCGGAAAAAAACGGCGCAATCGCGTCATAGTCTCGTATGTCAGCTTCGTGAAAAACAGCTTTAGGATTTATATTTTCGCGTTTTCCTGTTTCAAGATTATCTATTACATGAACCTCAAAATCTCCTAGCTCAAGAAGTGCGTCAACTAAGTTGGAACCGATAAACCCGGCGCCGCCGGTAACTATTATTTTTGATTTTTTTTGTTGTTTCTCCGCCATTTTTTTTCAAGCAATGCCCTCACGTTACTCTCGTGCGAACTAACCAACTCAACCGAAAGATCTTGAGATTTGAGGAGGTTGCTGTTATATTTCCAAACCGCCTCTAAAAATCCCAGCCCGCTTTTTAATAAAAATTGTAAGTTTTTGTCTTTTTTCTTATTTAATTTTTTTATCAACTTATTTCCGAATATCATAAAAGCTTTAAAATCTTTTGGAAAACAATAACCCCCAAACCCGCGATAATTACCATGATAAACATTCATCCAGGCATCTCCTATTCTTCTGTCATGAGCTACCATTTTGCGGATATTTTCATAGTCCACCGGCAATTTAATGCCTTCTCTGCGCTGAACCTTCTCCAGGGCATTCGCAAAATCAGCCAAAACATTCGCGTAAGTCACCTTCAAAGCCCCAAAAACATTGCTGGCATATTTTCCAAATTCGGCCTCGGAACTGTTGACTCGCACAAATTCGTAGGTGCCCAACGTCCCAGGCGCAGAAAAATACGCTTGCGGCAATAAATTCAGCACGCTTCCGGCCACAGCCTGACTTTTATGCGTATGCCCAACGATTTGCTTATCCGGTCTTATAAAATCTTCCCAAGCGCGCGATTCAGTCAAAAATTCCGGGTTGAACAGTATCGGGGATTTATATTTTTTTTGAAAGCGCGCAACTGTGCCCGGCTCAACAGTAGATTTTATAACCAAAATCCTGTCCGGCGCGTGGTATTTATTAATCACACTCTCAACAATGCTCGTGTCGCACGAGCCGTCTTTTTTAGACGGCGTTGGGACGCAAATAAAAATAATGTTGGCCTTTTTGATATCATCCGAAAAATTCTTTTTTGCATCCGTATCGTGTAAAAAAAGGCTTTTGCCTCTTTCCCAGCCGCTTTCCAGAAAATAGCGCGCGGCTTCTTTGCCGACCATACCTACTCCCAAAATTCCAATTTTAGGCTTATTGTCCATGTTACACATAAAACCATCCCGTTTGCGGGATGGTTTTATGCTGAAATTTTCCTATCTTAATGAGGCGCCGGAGCAGGCATAAGCTGTAAGAACCAAGGAATTTCAGATGAAGCTCCGACGCTTTCGGTCGGAGTCCCGACACTGCTCGGTGCAGTCGTCGGGAGAGCTGGTGTTGGCGCAGGTGCTGGTGTGGGTTCTGGAACCGGCACCGCCACCCCGCTCATAAGTTCCTGAAGTTTTAGCAATGTTTGCGGACCTACTTTGCCAACTTGGGAAATACCATATTTTGCCTGAAAACGCTTGACAGCTTGAACAGTCAGGCCGCCGAAGTAACCAGTAGCCAGTCCTTCCGGATAAACATCTTTGTCTTTTGCCAAAAACTCCTGTAAGGCCGTTACATCGTCCCCGCTTGCGCCTTGAGAAAGTTCGCGGGTCAAACCAATTGCTTTTGGAGCTGCGGGTACCGGAACTGCGGCTGGCGGCTGGCCAGCTCCAAAAATCTCGGCGAGTTTGGCTCTGGTTTGCGGGCCAACTCTACCAACTTGTGAAATACCATATTTTGACTGGAAATTTTTTACAGCTTGAACAGTCAAGTTGCCAAAATAACCAGTGATCAAGCCTTCCGGATAAACGCTTGTATCTTGGGCCAACAATTTTTGCAGCCTCTCCACATCCTCGCCTTTTGAACCAAGCCCGAGATCTTTATTAAATACAGGACTCACTGCCTGCGCCACAGCCGATGGCTTGGCAACCGTCGCTGCTGGAATAGTTGGGGCAATTACAGCCGGGGTGAGAGCTACCGCAACATTCTGGTCTGGAATTGTCGGCGCTATTGTGCCTCCGCCGCCACTTATCACACTACCGCCTCCGCTGATAATACCGCCTCCAACTGCGCAAGCAGTCGTGCCAGGAGTAACAGTAAAGGTCACGGTTGCGCCGCCAACAGGATTAGTAATTGTGTGCGTGCTTTCCGAGGTACCGCAAGAAGAGCCTATGGTGATGGAGCCCGTTTCCGGCATAGAAAGCGTAAGCCTATCGCTAGAAGTAAGTTTGAGCGTCTGGTTTGCGGACATCGTAACAGTAAAACTGCTGCTGTCTACGGATATAGAGTCCAATGTAGCGCTAGAGCTTGTTACCGTCCAGTTTTTGCTGTTCATCTGAAGAATTACGCTATCCGCGCTCAAAATAACTTCCCCAACGGCAAAAGCCGCAAAAGGAAGCGACATCAGCAAAACGAAAACTTTAAAGTAAATTTTCATAATTAATAATTTTAATTAACTTGTCAAAATTTACTTGCAGGATCCTCGTTCCCAAAGAGCAACAACGGTGGAACTACCACGTGGACCTGAAACCGCAACGATGTCGTTTGTGTCAGATGCGCCAATGTACATTCGCCAAACAGTGCTGGTTGAGCTTAGTAACTCAATACAGCTTCCGACTTTTGTACCTGATGTATCAAGATAGAGCGTAGTAGTAGCTGAACCTGTCGCAGACAATTCAGCTGCTGGAGTAGTAGTACCGGCGCCGACTTTGCCGTGAGCAGAAACCAAATTGCCGTCAACTTCCAATCTTCCGACAACCGTAGACGACGCCTGCGAAACAAAACCGCTGGTTCCAAAAGTTGAAAGACCGGTAACACTCAATGTGCCACTCAATGTGGCGGACGACAAAGTGCTTGCGCCGGAAACAGAAAGAGCGCCACCAGTGCTTATATCAGTACTAATAGTAGTGGCATACACCATCCCCGCAACCATTAAAACAGAGGTGAGCCCGGCTACAGCAATCGTGATTGTCTCTTTCTTAGAAAGAAGAAAGTTCTTCATAAAAAAAAATAATAAAACTAATAAAAAAAACTAACAATTAAAGCTCGACACTTTAGTTGTTTCTATTATAGCATAAAAAAAATAGGCAAAATTGAGGCTGTGGATAACCCGCCAAAAGCTGCGCATTTAGGCGGGCAAGCCTTAAGGATTTCTGCCGGCCCTGATTTCCTCTATAAATTGCTCTCCTTGCGCCTTGAACTGCGGATTTAGTTCTATAGCCCTTTGAAGCTCTCCTATGGCGGTTTGCCGCTCGCCAAGCTGCATATATGTAGCGGCCAAATTCACGTGGTATTGCGCGTTATTCGGTTCTTGCTCCAAAAATAACGCCCAAATATCGCGGACTTTTTTGAAATTCCCTACCCGCGCGTAAGCAGCCAGTAAATTTTGATCTGCAATCAGATTTTTTCCGTAAACTCCGCTCAAAACTTCTTCGGCATACTTGTCCTTTCCATTCAAAACCGAAATTAAAGCCAAGTTTTTTGCGGACTCTCCACTGGCCGGCTCCAAATCATAGATGTTTTTCAAAATTTCAAACGCCCTTGCGTTGTCACCCTTGGTTATGTATGCGTCTGCTATCAAAAAGAAAATTTGCTGTTTTTGCGGAGAAAGCTCTTTGGCTTTATCCAAAATTTTAATCCCATCATCAATTCTTCCTCCTCTCAAATAAAGCGATGCAAGAAAAAGATACGCCCGTGCGTCTTCGGGATTTTCAGCGACTTGAGTTTCCAGCGCAGAAACCGCTTTGTTTAAAACCGCTACTTTGGCTTCTGTGGGAAGGCCGGAAACAATCACATTGTTCGCGTAACTCGCCAACTGCTCTCTGGCTTCGCCGCTACCGAAAGTATTGTAAGAAAAAACCTTATCAAAATCCGCCAAAATCGCATCCGTATTTTGTCCTGCGGTAGACATATCCTTAAGTGTATTCAAAAGCGCTCGCCCCGCCAAAAGCGGTTTTAGATTTAAAAAATATAAAGACCAAGCTACGCCCGCAAAAACGATTATTACAGCAACGTAACGGAACGGATTTGCTGTTCCTTCAACTTTTGGCACGCGAGCTACAACCCCCGACCCAGCAAGCAAAGAAGTTTGAGTCAAAAAATGTATAAAACCCAAAACGGCAAAAAACATAAAATATGACGTTAAATTGTCAAAAACGAAAAAGTTATGGAAAAAATAAGCCGCCAGGAGAGATGTAAAAACGACCTTGGCCAAGTAATCGGCTTGCTTCTTCCAAAGAGCGTAAAGCCCCAAAAAGAAAGCTCCGAAGTAAGCTAGAAGCCCCAAAGCGCCTCCGTGAATAAGCCAGTCAAAAATTACGTTATGCGCTCTGTCAAACCACGGCTCCTGCTGCCACAAAGAAGCTTTGTAATATTTGTTAAATACCAGATTAAAATTTTCCGGCCCCCAGCCAAAAATTGGATGTTTCTTGAACCCCTCCAGCGCCATCCCCCAAATAATAAAGCGAGATTTTGTCGTGCGCTCCTCCGGCGAAAGCTGTGCAAATCGGCTAAGAACATAGTTGTTTTGAACGAAATTTGTGCTTTTAAACACAAAAAACGCTCCGACCGCCAAAAAAACAGCGCAAGCGGCTCCGGCAGCGATAAATTTATAACGCCGGTTCTCTGCCCCCCAATCCCGCAAAAATATGAGTAAGGCAAAAAGCAATACACCGCCCATTAACCCGAGTATTGAGCCTCTTGTCGCAGTAAGAAACACAACCGGAGTTTCTAAAACAAGTAGTGCGGTGAAAACGCTTTTTACCCAAACTCGCCGCTCTTTAAACGCATAATAAGCCAAAAGCGCCAGATGAAAAATCATGTAAATCGCGAGATATGTGGAATTTCCCAATGTCGCGTCCAAACGGTCGCCGGATTGATGAATCTCAAGCCTTCCTAAAAACTGAAGGTAGGCATAAATGGTTACGATGAAACTTACAAAAATAGTAGAGTAAAAAAACTTGCGCCAATCAACTTCCGTTTTAAACACGCTGATTAGCATCACAAAATACGCGAAGAAGTGGAGAAAACTCACAAGCCCCTCCATCCTTTCGTAGTTTGACCAAAAACTGCGATATGGATTTGCACCAAAAATAGTTGAGAGCGCAAGCACGCCGACCGTAGCCAAAACCGCCCAAAAAACAGGCGAAGTTCTGGGGCGATATTTTTTATCAAATAGAGCCGCGAATACCCAAAGCGCTAACAAAATCTCAACAACGATCCTGAAAAAGAAATTTTTTCCAGTAATAAACGGGAAAAATAAATCCCCCACACCCGGCATAAAAATGTTAGCGAAAAAATTGCCCGCAACGATCAAAACTAGCGCAGGCAGAATGCAAAGCCCGATTTTTACAGCCGAGGCTATGTTATCTATCGCTCTTTGCGACATGTGCCTAATAATAACTTATATATGCCGCGATGCAAGAGGGGCCTGGAATCCATCAACCTCCGCCTCACTTCTCAAGGTCGCATAGATATTTACATTTTTACTTTTGTTTTCGTGCCGGCTATTAAAAAGCAGCAAGGGGCGCGTCTGCCCAATATTGTCTGAATTATAATCGTCATCAATAAAATAAAAATGGTAGCCGAATTGCGCAAGATAATTGATTGCGGCTACAAAATTATCGCCAAGCGCTTCAAAAATGATATCTTTCGGCGGGTTTGTTTTGAGAGTTCCTTCGGCGCCGCGAAGTGCCGCTTCTTCGTGCCCCTCCAGATCCAAAAGCCACAGCGCCCAGCGGTCAAGTAGAGCAAAAGAATCTATTGTTATTCCTGAAACAGGCGTGCCGGAATCCGCAATTTGGGACCGCAGAGTGTCTTCCCGCATAAAAACCGTTCCCATATGATCGGTGAGCGCAAATTGAGAGATCGCAAAACTATGCGGCCTGTTTAGCTCGCTATTTTTCCGCGCTATATCGTAAAGATAGGGAATCGGCTCGTAAGCGTAAACGACCGCGGAGCGTTGAGCGAGCATAAGCGCGATGTAGCCAATGTGCGCACCAGCCACAAGTATCGGACCGTCCGGCTTCAGCTTTTTTGTCAACAAAACAGTTTGCGGTTCCCATAAATTTGTCCGTATCGGTCCATAAAAAAAAATAATGCGGCCAAGCAGGTCTCGCGGATCTATGTACATAGTAAACCCGTCTTTACACTTCACGGGCCTGTCCCACTTTTTCACTATTCTTGAAGCAACCGGCCACATAAGAAAATCCCGTATCGCATTTGGCAAGTATGGGAGCGCCAGCCGCATGCAAAACATAAAAAAATATTCAATCATCTCCTTTTTTTAATTGCTTTTTAAAGTATCAATGGCAGATTGCACAATAGAGTCAAGCGCCGTTTGAGAGAAAATTTTCTGCGCCGTTTTTATGCTCTCTTGGCTTAGTTTTTTTCTTAAAGAAACATCTCTTAATTCCAAAAGGCCCGATATAAAATCCTCCGTGGTTTTGGCTAAATATACGTTTTCTTTGTGCCGAAATGGATAACCCGCTATGCCTCGTTCGGATGTTATTGTCGGTATCCCCCGGCAGAGCGGCTCAAAAATTTTCTGCTGCATCCCCGCACCGAAAAAAGACGGGATAAGCGCAATGTCCATGTCCAAAAGCAATTTATCAAGTGCGCCGTAATCCAAATAGCCATGGTATATCACATCGTCAGCAAAATATTTTTTATACTCCTCCGGTAATTTACGCCCTGAAATATGAAAAATAAATTCTCCATTGCGCGCCGTGCGAACAGATTGCGCTATTTCTTTTAAAACAAATTCCAGCGCACGGCGATTGTGCGAGACATTATATGTAGAACCGAAAAAAAATACGTTGAGGGGTCTGCGCGCGCGGATTTGGTGTTCGCTTCGGATGCAATCGGGAAGTCCTCTTAGGGGGAGCGCCGATATGCGCCTTGCTCCAAGCCTGCGGTACATCTGTTCCTCATCCGGCGTAATAGCGAACAGCCAATCGCTTTTCCGCACGGCAACATACTCGCCAGCGAGCTTAAGCAAGGCCTTGATGCAATTGGTTGGCGCATAACCTTCTTCCTGCAAAAAATGCCTCGGCTCAAAATTAATGGATCTGGCAATAACAGGAATTCCGGCTTTCCTTGCAATATCATAAAGGGGCCAAAGGTAGGTGCAATCAAAAAACACGAAATTCGGCCGCCAATTGTTTATTTCTTTTTCAAACGTTTTTTTTATTTCCGGATCATTGTATTCAAAAGCCGCGCCGTCAAGCAATAAGGGATGTAAAATTTCTGAAAACAAATTGCGTTTGCTGTATTTATAAGAAATCGGAATAACCTGAATTCCCAGATCGCGAGCCGTCATCGAAAAAAACTCCGTGGAGTGCCATTCAGCAAGTTTGGCAATAACTTTTACCTCGTACCCCAAACGCGTAAGTTGCGAAAATCCGCCCAACCGATCAAGCTGTTCCGCTCCGGGTGAATAAAAACTTGGAGTCACAACCAAGATTTTCTTTCTATTATCCATCTCTTACCTTATACCGCAATATTGCTTCAATTTCAATCATATTAAAATAAAAAGCGCGTGTTTGCGCTTTTATTTTAATGTCTTCATATCGGCGTCAACCATCATCTGCACCAACGCATCAAAGTCTGTTTTTGGCTCCCACCCAAGCTCAAGTTTTGCCAAAGAAGCATCTCCTCTAAGCAAATCTACCTCCGCTGGGCGCAAAAATTTCTGGTCAGTTTTTACATAATTTCGCCAATCAAGATCCACCGCACTAAAAGCTCTCTCAACAAATTCTTGCACAGAATGAGTTTTTCCTGTCGCGATGACGTAGTCATTTGGAATTTTTTGTTGAAGCATTAGCCACATCGCTTCCACATAATCTCCCGCAAATCCCCAGTCCCGTTTCGCGTCCAGATTTCCAAGCACCAACTCTTTCGCAAGGCCTGATTTGATCTTGGCAACGCTTGAAGTAATTTTTCTTGTTACAAATTCCAAGCCTCGCCTGGGAGATTCGTGATTAAAAAAAATACCCGAAGCCGCAAATAGATTGTAAGACTCGCGGTAATTGACGGTAATCCAGTGAGCATAAAGTTTTGCGACTCCGTAAGGGCTTCTTGGATAAAACGGCGTTTTTTCGTTTTGCGGAGTTTTTTGAACCTTACCGAACATCTCCGAGGAAGAAGCCTGATAGAACTTGGTTTTTGGATTTGTCTGGCGTATTGCCTCCAGCACCCTTACGGCGCCCAATCCTGTTACTTCACCCGTGAAAACAGGTTGCCTCCAGGATTCGTACACAAACGACTGTGAAGCTAAATTATATACTTCATCCGGATTAGTTTCCCTCAAGGCGCGCGCGATTGATCCTTCGTCCAATAAATCTCCGGACAAAAGCTCAATATGTTCCATAATATGTTCTATATTTTGCCTATTTTTTTGGCTATTGCGCCGCTCCAAGCCGAATACTTTATATCCTTTTTGCAACAGAAATTCGGCAAGGTAAGAACCGTCTTGGCCGGTGATTCCTGTAATCAACGCCCGCTTTGCGCTTTTCTCTTTTTTCACGCATTTCTCCTTTTTAAAACAGCCCTATTATTGTAACAATAAAAACGGGCAGCCTGTTTCAGCTGCCCTGTCAACCAACCAAATTCCAATCAAGCGGTGTCCCGCTCTCAATATCTTTTGCCGCAACTTTACCGATAATCTCGTCAAAGAACTTTGTAGGCAAACCGTCAGCCGGCCTGATGGAACGCACATTCTCGCTGGTGAATTTTTCTCCCTTTTTCATATTTTTTACGACGAAGAGCGATCTGCGCCAATGTTTTTCTTCTGCTTCGCGCGCGCTTGCAGGACCATAATGCGCTTCTCCAAGCGCACGCTCCACAATACGAACCGACGAAACAAGCTGTTTAAGTTCTGCCGGTTCCAAAGAAAAAGAATCGTCAATTCCTCCGGCCGCGCGGTCAAGCGTTACATGCTTTTCAATAATTGATGCGCCAAGAGCAACCGCGGCAACCGCAACTTCGGTCCCGAGCGTGTGATCGGAAAGGCCCGAAACCACACCGAATTTTTCGCGGAGATCGGGAATGGTTCGCAAATTCATCTCTTCAGGTTTCGCAGGATAAGCGCTAACGCAGTGAAGCACGGCAATTTGGCCGGCGCCATTCTCTCTAAGCGTAGATATGGCCTCTTTTATTTCTTCTTCGCTTGCCATGCCCCGCGACATAATAATCGGTTTTTTTGTTTTCGCGATTTTTTTAAGAAGCCACATGTCCGTACATTCAAAGGAGGCAACTTTGTAGCAAAGCACATCCATCTTTTCCAAAAAATCAACCGCAGTGTCGTCAAACGGCGTGGAAAACAAAATCATTCCGAGATCTTCGGCGACTTTTTTCAGCTTCGGCTGCCACTCCCAAGGAGTGTAAGCTTTGCTGTAAAGCTGATGGAGAGTTTTGCCTTGCCACAATTCCGGTTTGTCTCCCGCTCCGACACGAAACGGCGGCTTATCCGAGTCAATAGTAATAGTGTCCGCAGTGTATGTCTGAAGCTTGATCGCGTCCGCCCCGGCTTCATGCGCCGCCTTTATAATTTCCACGGCTCTCTCAAAACCTTGATTATGGTTTCCGGAAATCTCCGCAATGATAAAAGTCGGATGCCCAGGGCCGATTTTTCTTTCGCCAATTTGAATTGTCATAATAATATAATTCCTCGGTCTGAAGTTATAACTCTGTTACTTTGGATATTGTTACTTAAAAAACGGGCGCACTGCGACACCCGTTTTAAATTATAAATTTCTTAAAGATCGGCTTTGGTCGCGCCACGAACAGCGGTTTTTTTCTTTTTCTGTTCTTCTCCGGTATGCGGATGGCGAAAAGTATTTTGCGCGCCAAGTTCATTAATAGCCCACCACGACAATTCAATAATCTTTTCGTCCGGGAGATCGCTGAAGTTTGTTCTGACTTCATCGCCTTGTTCGCCCAAACGAAGAAAATACTGCTCTATAATGTCATCATCAGCCGGACCCTTTTCGCCGGTAACCGCTTTCCTGATGAGACCCTTCTCTAAAGCCAGCCCCCAAAAGGTCGTGCCGGGATACGCCGTAGTAAAGAAAAACACTTCCGGCTTAAGCCCTACCTTCTTGCAAAATTCTACAGTTTCCCTAACTGTTTCTTCCGTTTCCCCAGGAGAAGCGATCATAAAAGAGCAATCAGCATAACCTATCACCCGCTGTGTTTCTGAAATGCCAAGCACCATCTTTTCCAAAGTCTGTCCGCTCTTATCAATATTTTTTAGAATTATGGGACTGCCCGATTCAACGCCATAGCCTACATGCCGCAGACCCACTTCATAAGCCTGCTCAAGCATGTGCGGCCGGCCTTCCCTGCGGGCCCGCAAAACGTCATCAGCGGCAATATTGGTACGGCACGAACACCCCCACGTTATTTCAAAACCGGTATTCTTGCGCCTCTCCCTTAGCTCTTGGCACAACTCCAGCGCCCATCGATAATCGGTTAAAAATAAATCATCAAGAGTGTGGATGTAGGTGGCGCCGTAACGTTCACGCAAATACTGCATCTCATCAACCACTTCTTTGGGACTTCGCAGGCGGTAAAGTTTTCCCAAATATGCCGCGTAGCAATAATCACAGGCTTTCACGGCATACGGACAGCCACGCGACCCGATCATGGTAAGCGAGTATTGATCTTTTTCTGTTGCCGCCCCGTCAATCCACTTGCTTTTCCAGTTTAAGTGGCCAACGGGATTTAATTTATAAACCTCATCCTCCGGCCAAGCAGATCTCAACGGCCAAGGCAGAGAATCAAGGCCGAGAGAGCGCGCCATAACAGATGAACGAAGGCCATTATTTACAATTTTTCCATCGCCGCGCTCCGAGGCTTCGCGCCAAACCACGGCCCTAACCCCCTCAAAGGACGCTCCAAGCTCTATCCGGCGCAACACTTCGGAAAAAGTAACTTCACCCTCCTCTTGAATCGCAACGTCAATCGGCAAATGTTTAACCATGAACTCCGGCATGCACGAAGAAATGCCCCCGCCAAGAACAATCGGCACATCCGGATAAACTTTTTTGCAAAGAGTTGCGATGCGTTTAATCCAAGTGTATTGCGTAATAATGCCGCCCAGTCCGATAACGTCCGGTTTTTCTGCCTGGAGTTTTTGAACAATCCGCGATTCCACCGATTTGATAAAGACATCCGGCGGATCTTTCACCGGGCCCTTCCGTTCAGCGTTAAGATCCAATACATCTACGGTATGCCCATCCATCCGCGCAACCGAGGCCACGTATCCCTGGCCAATCGGCATAATATTTGGGTAGGACCACTCGCGAATTGGGGCGTTAATAAACAAAATCCGAAGGCCGTTTTCCCGAAGCGGGAATAATTTAATGCTTTCATCGCCCTTAATTATCGGCCATTCGGGATTCAATACCCGACCAGACTGATCAAATCGCTGGTAAAAACGTTCCGGCAAAGAAGATTGGCTCACATTAACCTCCTATTTTTTTCAACACCTCTGTGTCTATATATAATACTTTTAACACTTCTAGTCAATTTGCTTGAATAACGGCAAAAGCAACGGCCTTATCCTCGCAGTGTGAAAAACTTATATGTATAGACAAATCTCTGCTGACCGCATTTGGAACTTTGACGGCAGGCGCTCCGCTGTCCGTATTGATTATAATTATATCATTAACGGAAAGTTTCTTATTGCTTATTCCGTTCATCGCTTTTATAACCGCTTCCTTCCCGGCAAATCTGGCCGCTAAATGCGGGGCGGGATTTTTTTTGGAAAAACAATATTTAAGCTCTTCTTTCGCGTAAATTTTATTTAAAAACCTGCTATCGTTTTTAATATTCAACCAGCGGAAACGCTCTACGTTTTCTATGTCCACACCTATGCCCAGTATTTTCATTGTTTGTCTTCCAATAATTCAATAATGCCGATCGGCGCATATAGAAACACGGCCCGCCGGCCATTAAATAATTTGCCTGGCTTAATCTCGGAAATAACAGAGGCCTTGTGTTCTCTTTTTAAAAAGGCCACTGCCGTTTCAATATTTTGAACGCCGTAACAAGTGTGATAATATGTTATGCCTTTTTTAATAAAATTCGCCACGATCGGACCCGTAATGAGTTCCAGTTGGGCGCCGCTCGAAAGCGTAAGGACGCACACCGAAGCGTTTTGATTTTCATCAAAAACCGTTTCGCTTTCATTTACAACCTCCATCGCGCTTTTTATAAAATCCTTGCACGCCGCAATGTCGTCGCACGCTATTCCCAAATGAAGAAACTTAATTTTCAAGTAAGTTTTGGTTATAATATTTTAGCAATTCTCTGTATAAAACTTTTTTGGTAGGCCCCTTTGGTATGTCTCCGAGATCGGCAAGCTCGTTTACAATAACAATTTTCTTCGGGTGTTTATGGTGCGCCAGCCTACCGGTGAAAAATTCTTTTAGTTCATTTGCCGCGCACTTGCTGTTTAACTTAACAAAAGCAACAATGTCTTGCCCAAGCAGCTTGTCCGGAACCCCAACAGCAGCGCACTCGTCAACCGCCGGGTGTCCGAATAAAACATTCTCAATTTCGCTCGGATAAATCTTCTCTCCGCCCTTGCTAATAAGATAATCCTTGCGGGTTTTAAAATAAATATGGCCATCTGCGTCAACGTGCCCGTAATCGCCGCTATGAAACAGGCCTCCTCGCAAAGATTTTTTATTAACTTCATCAAGGCCCAGATATTCGGTCAAAACATTCAAACCGCGCATACATATTTCTCCTTCTTCGCCGCGCGCAACCTCTTTGTCATTTTCATCAATGATTACAATATCATTAGACGGCAGTGCGCGGCCAACGGTTCCAGATTTTCTGTTATTTTCCGGAAATTGGTTAAAACTGGCAAATGATGTCGTTTCCGTCAAACCATACCCTTCAAATATCGGAACATGGAAATTATTCTCAAATTGCGTTTTTACTTCGCTGTTCAGCACCTGTCCGCCGCAAATAATTCCGACCATGCTAGAGTCTTTGCGTTCCAGTTTCGCGCTTAAAATAATTGCCAAAATAGAAGGCATAACGCTAGTCCAGTTAACATTATATTCTTTGACAATAGACCAAAATAACTTCAGGCTGGTTTTTGGCGGCGCCATCACAGTAGAGCCGCCGGCGCTAAGCGGCGCGAGCAATGTAACCACCTGCCCATTGTTGTGAAATAACGGCAGTATGCAGAGCGTCCTGGTAGTCGTCGTGAATTGGAACCATTCAGAAATAACTTGCGAATCAACAAGCAAATTCAAGTGGCTAAGCACGGCGCCCTTGGGGTAGCCTGTCGTTCCGGAGGTGTAGATAATGACCGCTTCATCGGTATAATGCACATCCGGCATATCGGTATTTTTTGGCGCCTTTTTGGAATTTATGCCTGCGACATTTATAAAATTTGTCCGTTCTAAACCGGCAATTTTTTGTACATCCAAAATTTTTTTGGACAACTGTTCGTTGTAAAAAACCGCCTTTACGCGCGCGTCGGAAGCAATATAGGCAATTTCCGGCGGAGACAAATCTGGATTAATTGGAACAACCGTGACTCCTTCGCGGAACGCCGCGAAATAAAGCATAATAAAATCCGGCGATGTAGGAAGCACAAGGCCTATTCTATCGCCCCTTAAAAGGCAAAGCTGTTTTAAATATGATGCGCGCTCAATAACTTTCCCGTTAAGGTCTTCGTATGAAAATGTTTTGTTAAATTCCGGGAAAATGGCAAAAGTTTTTTGCGGGAACTTTTTGGCTTGCGCGCTAAAAAGCTCATACACGCTGTTGTGCTCAATAAAAAAATCCCGGCCTATCCTTTGATGGTTCCGCAGCAAGTTTTGGTCAACTTGTATGGGCTTTTTGCTTTTCATGGATATACTTTTCTAGAATCTCTCTGATTGATTTTATGTTGGTCATCACCAACGTATCCCGAAAATCAAATTCTACGTCAAATTCTTTCTCAATTTTAGCCATGAGCTGGATATGGCGCAGCGAATCCCACCCCGAAACGTTATCCATAGACAGATTATCTGCAACTTCAACGCCAAAAACTTCTTTTATAATTTGGTTTAATTTTTTCTCTGTTTTTTGGTTCATACAAAATGATTAATT
>MFIM01000024.1 GCA_001780725.1 Candidatus Giovannonibacteria bacterium RIFCSPLOWO2_02_FULL_45_28
ACACTTTCATTAGGCCTCACCAAACGCTCGGTTATGACACGCCCTGGGAGTTCTACCAGAAAACCGCCAAGGTGTTACCAATGTACTCATCTCGTACAGTGCATTGACAAATTTTGTGCGCTTGCTAAACTAGAATTCGTGGCGGGGATTACAGCACTTGGCTATTGGCCCGGAGGGCGCCAGGCCCTGTTGTGACCGAAGCTCTCAATTCTTGTCTTACTTCTACCCGCCACACCAATTTATAGCCCAACTCTCCGGAGAAGGGCTTTTTTATTTTCTTTCTTCAAGTGTTACATCCACGCTTATTTCTTTGCCGTCGCGGAGGATTTTGAGCGCCACTTTATCGCCGACGTTTTTTTGTTGAATCAGCTTACTCAAAGGATTGCTACTGTTAATCTTAACCCCGCCGAATTCCAAAATAATATCTCCCTCTTTAATGCCTACTTTGGAAGCCGGCGAATTTAAAAGCACAGCAGGTTCGTTGTTGGAGCCGCCGACAACCAGCGCTCCGTAATCAACCGGCAATTTGTTTTTTTCTTTAAGTTGCGGCGACACTAAAACATATCTTACACCTATATACGGATAGATAATTTTTCCGCTTGTTTTGGCGCTCTCAAGCGCTTTTTTGAGTTGATTTATAGGAATTGAAAACCCAACATTTTCCGCGTCTTTGGCTATGGCGGCGTTTAGGCCGACAACCTCACCCCTAAGATTTAAAAGCGGGCCGCCGGAATTTCCCGGATTGATTGCGGCATCTGTCTGTATTACTTGTGATAATTCCTCTGGTCCGGAAGCTGACCCAAGCGCCGTGATTGTCCTGCGCAATCCAGATATGACTCCGACTGAAACTGTATTTTGAAACTCGCCAAGCGCATTGCCTATGGCGATAGCCGTCTGCCCGATCGTTACGGTGTTGGAATCGCCCAAAGGAAGCGAGATAAATCCGCCGGCCGGCGCACCGTCAATCTTAAGCACAGCCATGTCGTTGACGGTATCGCGGGCAACAATTTTTGCTTTGAGTTTTTTACCGTCATTCATAATAACCGAATACTCTGCGCCACTGTCCTCAACCACATGCCGATTGGTCAGTAAAAATCCGTCCTGGGAAACAAAAAATCCGCTACCGGAGGAAACTTGCTGCTTCTCCGTGCCCTTTTGGCGATATTGCGGTATGCGAAATTCAGGAAAAAATTGGCCAAAAAAGTCATCTTCCGGAAAAGGATTCGTAAAATACTGCTCAATCACCGGAATATCTTTGGTTGCCACGACGCTAACGACAGATAGCGACGCTCTGCGCGCGATATCTTCAATCAAAATGTCGCGCGCCAGCGCGTTTGCTTCAAATTCTTTTTTTTCGTCTTTTTGGAGCGGTTCGGGAAGGGCGCCGATTGTTTTTTCAATAACTCGCTGAATAGTTTGCGTAATCGGCTGCGGAGCTTGATTAATTAAAGTCACCGTGACAATGCCGGTAACCAAAGCGGTTATGAAGCTGACCAAGAGCACTAAAAGGACAAGCTGATGTTTTGTCATGTCGTTCATAATATAAGAATTTTACTTTATTTTTTCAAGAAAAACAAGCTGTACTCGGAGATGCGGCGGTCAACGTATTGCCAGTCAATATTTTTGAAAAAAGCGTCAATATATGCCTTGCGGGCAGTGGCGTAATCAATAAAATAAGCGTGCTCGTAGACATCCATAATGAGAAGCGCGATCATATTCCACGGCGCCCCCTGATTGTGCGAATCACAAAGGATATTTTTTAACCTTTTCTCGTCCAAATCGTACCCCAAAACAACCCAGCCGCGCGCGCAAAGCCCCATAGCTTTAAATTCTTTCTCCCAATTTTCGTAAGACCCGAAATCGCGCGAAATCATTTCCATAATTTTGCCAGAAGGCATTGCGCCGCCTTCACCCATATTATCAAAATAGCCTTCGTGGAGCTTTACGCCGTTTAGCGCAAAAGTTTCTTCCATTTTGAGCTCACGCAGATCCGAGTAAGTTGCGTTTGCGGTTGAAACGTCAACATTTTTTAACTTCTCCTCAATCTCCCCTATTTTTTTGACATACCCAGCATAAAGCACATCGTGGTGCTCTTTTAATTGCTTTTCCGAAAGTCCATCCAACTCGGTGTATTTTAGTTTTTTAATTTCTCGCGCCATATGAATTTATTATACCAGAAAAAACTTTTAAAACATAGTCCAAGTCTCCTTTGGTTGTGGAACGGCCCATTGTGAGCCTTAAAGAAGAATCGGCGAGTTTTTTTGAGCGGCCGAGTGCAAGAATGACGTGCGACGATTCCGATGATTCCGATGTGCAAGCGGAGCCTGTTGAGCATGCGATTCCATTAGCGTCCAACCGAACAACCATTTCCTCTCCGTTTGCACCGGGAATTGAAATATTTATATTATTCGGCAGGCGCTTGATTGGGTGGCCGTTTAAAACCGCTTTCGGAATCTTCTTTTCAAGCCCGCCAATAAAATAATCTCTTAAAACAGTCAATCTCGCGGATTCTTTTTCTTTTTCTCCTTGCGCAATCTCAAAAGCGCTAGCAAGCCCCACGTTCAAAGCAACCGGCTCCGTGCCGGCGCGGAGCCCCATTTCTTGCACGCCGCCTAAAATTTGCGGAGAAATTTTAACGCCACGCCGCACATACAAAAACCCAACCCCCTTCGGCCCGTAAATTTTTGAGCCGTTTACTGTCATCAAATCTACTCCAAGATTGTTTACATTCAAATCTAAATATCCTGCCGCCTGGCACGCGTCGGTATGAAAAACTAGTTTATCGTTTTTAGTTTCTAGTTTATGGTTGTGAATAATTTTCCCGATCTCCGCGACCGGCTGAATCGTGCCGATTTCGTTATTGGCATACATTATAGAAACCAAAACCGTCTCTGGCCGCAAAAAACGTTTGACGTTCTCCGGACTTACAATACCGTCTTCACCAACCTCAAGATAGGTTACGTCCCAGCCAAAGGCTGGTCCGCCTCTGGCGGAAAACCCCAGCTTTTCCAGTTCTTGGCATGGATGAAGCACCGCGTGATGCTCAAATTTTGCGGTGATTATGTGGGGTTTTGAAGCCTTGCTATCCTCGAAGTCCGACTTCAAAACCCCGAAGAAGTCGGACTTCTTCCCGGGCAAGGCCGCACCGGCAACACCGAAAACCGCCAAATTGTCCGATTCGGTCCCGCCGGAAGTAAAAATAATCTCATCCGGTCTTGCTCCGATAAGTTTTGCGATTTTAATGCGCGCTTGTCCCAGAGCCTCTTTAGCGCGTCTCCCCTCTTCATAGAGCCCGCCCGCGTTGCCAAAATGCTCGCCCCAAAAAGGTCGCATCGCTTCTTCAACGTGCGGATCAACCGGAGTCGTTGCCGCGTGATCCAAATAAACTCGCTTCACAAGCCAAATTATAGTATACTGTGTATATGGAAAACAATAAGACTGGACCGAAAGACGTATTTTTGCATCTTTTATCAATAATCGCGCTTTATGTTTCGGCGGGGAGCTTTATCGCGCTTATTTTTAATTACGTAAATGTGTGGCTACCGGATGCCGTGTCTGAAAATTATTATTCCATGCTTTCTGCCTATTCCTCCATCCGCTGGTCTTTGGCCATTTTGATTGTGGTTTTTCCCGTTTACGCATGGTCGGTTTGGTTTTTGAATAAAGGATATGCCACCATCCCCGAAAAACGCGAGATGAAAATAAGGAAATGGCTTCTTTACTTCACGCTTTTCGCGGCAGGGATAATTGTTATAGGAGATTTTGTGACTCTGATTTACAATTTTTTGCAAGGCGAACTGACTCTGCGGTTTGCATTAAAAATATTGACGGTGTTTGCAGTAGCCGGGGTTGTGTTTGGATATTATTTGCAAGATTTAAAGCGCACAGCGTACAGCATAAAGCTTATGGCCTATCCGGTTATCGCTCTGGTGGCAGTTTCCATAATCGCCGGATTTTTCGTCGCCGGCTCGCCGAAAAAAGAGCGCGCGAGAAAATTTGACGATCAAAGAGTTGGACATCTCCAGATGATCCAGTCTGACATCGTAAATTTCTGGATCAAAAAAGCGGCTTTGCCGAAAACTTTGGGAGAACTCAATGATCCCATCGGCGGAGTAATCATTCCAAAGGACCCGGAAACCGGCGCAGCTTACACATATGAAATTATCGGTCCGGAAACTTTCAAGCTTTGCACGACTTTTAATCTGCCGAGCTTGGATAAAGAAAATTTAGCCAGAGCGCCTTTTAGCAAACCCGCTATTCCATATCAAATTGATGGCGCCTACTACAGCAACGAAAACTGGGTGCATGGCGCAGGCCAAACCTGCTTTGACCGCAAAATAGATAAAGACCTTTACAAGCCGGAAAAGCCCCGTTAACTAAAAAAAAACCGAGGCGTTTGCCTCGGCTGTTTACATTTTCGGCTCTGTTTTCGCGCTCAACTTCTCCATAATTCCATCAAGTTCGTACCTTTTGCCGTCTATTACAGCAATTGGATTTTCTTGGACCATTTCGTCAAGTTCCAACCTAACAGTGCGAATATTATCGCCGACTTGCCAGCTTAAGCGAGTAAGTTCGCCGCCACACGGCAACTCACCAGCAACCTTCATCGCGGCAACCATGAGCTGCGGCCTTGTGGTGTCATGGTAAAAGTAATAAGTAAAACCAACGGTCAGCGTCTTTATCAAACGCCAGTTTTCCGCCGCCAAATCCGGCATCCCGCTTTCATTCTTCGGAATAAACTTCACGCAACACCTCTTTTAGATATTCTTTTTTTATAATACTCCTTTATCGCACTTTCGCCAACACACCCTCGGCTTCCTCAAATTTGATGGAGAGAAGCTTGGAAATGCCGTCAGAGCCCATTGTGACGCCGTAGAGAACATCGGCGGCTTTCATTGTTTCGCGATTGTGTGTAACGACAATAAGCTGTGTTTTTTTGCCGAGTTCCCGTAGCATTGAGGCATATTTTGCGGAATTGGCTTCGTCTAAAGCTGCATCGGTTTCGTCCAACACCAAAAACGGCGGCGGGTTTACGGTAGACATCGCAAAAAGCAAAGCAATGGAAGTGAGCGCGCGCTCGCCCCCGGAAAGCATATTTAAAGATCTTATACGCTTTCGCGGAATATCAACGTTAATTTCCAGGCCCGGTTCTTCTGCGATTTCTTCCTGCCAATTTTCTTCAAGCTCATCCGCCTTAGGTTTTTCTGGCTTGCTCATCTTAATCTCCGCGCTCCCTCCTCCGAATATCTCACGGAAAAACTCGCGGAAAAGCACGTTGATTTTTGCAAGTCCGGTTTCAAAATCCTTTTCCACGCGATCCGCCAATTCGTCAAAAATATCTTTCAAGCTCCCGGCGGTTTTTTTAAGATCGTCCAATTCTTTGGACAAAAACTCGTCGCGTTTTTTGGTTTCGTCGTGCTCCTTTAAAACAGACTCATCCACTCCGCCCGCCTCCTCAAGTCTGATGCGAAGTCTTTCAATTTTCTTGCGCATATCCGCCCTTTCCAACCCGGTAAAAATGTCGCCGGCGCTTTTTGCCTCGCGGAGCAACTCCGAAAAATCAAGCTCAAGTTCTTTTTTCAAAGCGTCAGTTTTTTCTTCCCGAGCCGCGAATGAGCGGAGTTCTTCTTTTGTTTTTGCGAGCTCTTCCATTTTTACCCGCAAAGCCGCGCCCTCTTTCTGCAAATTCCGCGCGCGCGTTTCATATTCTTTCTGAAGTTCCAGTTTTTTTGCCAAAATTTCTTTCTCCTCGTTTGCGAGAGCCGAAATTGCTTCTTTGGAGCGGTTAAGCGCCGATGCCGTGTCGGGTTTTCCCGCCGCATGGTTTTCTCCGTTGATTGATTCCAAAAAACTATAAATTTTTTGAGTCGTTTCAAAAATGGCGTTCCTGACAGCCTCCATCGTTCCCGAACGCGAAGCCGACTCAAGATTTGATGCCAATTCCATAAGCACAGATTTAACACGGTCTTTAGCCAACATATTGTTGGATGCTCCGGCCGATTTCGCCGGCGCAACCTCCAGCCTCACGGCTTCTTTTTCAAACTCTATCCGTTTATGGGAAATGGCGTCGTGTGCAGAATCCAACCTTTTTAGTTCATCAAAAAAGTTTTTTGCCTCGTTCCCTCCGCCCAGCATGGCCTCGCCTTCGCGGATTTCTTTTTCCATAATTTGCATCTTTTTTTCAATTGGGCCTTTTGTGTTTTCAATCTCGCCGGCTTCGCGTTCCAGCGTTTTTTTCTCCCTAGAAACGTATCCCACGGACAGCTCTGCCAGATTTTTTCTTATCTCGGCGGCATTTTTCATCTTTTCCGCCTGCGATGCAAGATATTTGAGATGCGGTCCGATTTCGCGCCGCAAAGACTCAACCTGCTTGATATTTTCTTCGGTTGCGGCAAGTTTCCTTTCCGCTTCCGTTTTTTTGAGCTCAAAAATTTTAAGTCCCAAAGCCTCCTCAACCATTGATTTCCTTTCTTTTGGCGAAGCGTAAAGTATGCGGTCGGAGTCGCCTTGAGCGATTATATGATGCTGTGAAGCCCCCAATCCGACTTTTGATAAAAGTTCAATAATATCTTTCAGCCGGACCTGTGAATCATTCAGCACATAATCGTTTATGCCGTCCCTGTAGACGCGGCGGGACATCGTTATTTCTTCAAATTCAACCGGAAAAACCTTTTTTTTGTTGTCAAAAACCAAAGAGGCGGAGGCCTTGGACAGCCTTGCTACCTTGCGCGACGCGGAAGATTCTTCTCCTCCTCCGCCGAAAATAAGGTCCTCGCCTTTTTTGCCACGGAGATGCTTAAAGCTTTGTTCACCCAAAACCCAGCGGATGGCGTCGGCAATGTTGGATTTGCCGGAACCGTTTGGACCGACGATTGCCGTAATGCGCGTAGGAAATTCCAAAGAAACCGCTTTGGCAAACGATTTAAAACCGGATATTTCTAAGCGCTTTAAGAGCATGATAAATAAGACTATAACAAAATTTTTTTAATAAAAAAAGACGCCCAAGCAATGCAAGGGCATCTTAAACTTTGGCGAAGGGGGATGCGCAATGGCTCGTAGAACTGGGTTTGGCCGATAGAGAGTGCGTGCGAATGATCGCCGGCACAACTCCATTTGAAATTTAGCCCACAAACCCAACGAGCAAAAACGAAGCATCCTGTGCTTCACGGGACCGTTCGAGCCAAAGGAACGCGCATATTCCCCCCTTCGCCCATGTCCAGGCACACGCAGTGCCCGGTATTTCAATGAGCCGCAAACTGGGATGGCGCTTCAGTTTGCTTCCAATCCGGCTATTAGTCGCCATTCCGCCGGATAATGCCCCCATTATAGCAAACCCACAGCCCGTGTCAAGCCTACAATTTCGAATTGTACAATCTGACAGCTATAGCTGCGAAATGGTAAGATTTAAAAACCAATTAAAAATTTATCTAAACGCGAATTTGGAGTGGAAACTTTTGAAGAATAAAAAACGCCGAAGCTCATCGCTTGGCGGGTTTATGATTATTGAGTTTCTTTTTGATTTTGATTTCGTCCCAAGAAACCAGTCTGGTTTTGCCGCTAACTACTTTCTTCAAAGTTTCATACATTTGCAAAAACATTGAAGATTTTGGCAGGGTTGGGTTCATCTCGAATTTAAGATCGGCGCGATTTGCATATTTTTTAGACCATTTGCTTAAAATCTTATTAATCGTTTCCACGCCCCATCCGCTACGCTTATGCCGCTTGCGGAAGCTGCTATGCGCGGGGCAAAAAGAATATGGTTAATTGAAAAAGAAGTAAACATGTTAAGTCCGGAGCTTTTAGAAACTGCGTTTGCCGCGCCTTACAGAATTGTCATTTATACCGAGGATCTTGAGCGGATTCTAGCGATATTGGTAAGGGCACAAGTTGATGTTGCTTTCTGCCAACAAGGGGTTAATTATTGGCTGGACGAAATTACCGCTAAGCTTGTGGCTAATGTTCTTGCAAAAAACGGGCTCTTTATATTCAACACTTTCAACAAAAACCTCCCGAAAAACCCTTAGTCAAAAAATATAAATTAGAAGGCAAGAAATTTGTAGAAATTAGCTGGCTGGCTGAAAACATTGTCCACCATGTCCAAATACGCGAATGGATGTTGCCTCACACTACTTCTTTCCTGTGGCTCTCTCCTGAATATTTGGAACAAATTCTTAGGCCGCATTTTCCCGTTATTGACGTAATCAATGACGGCAAAACCGCCTTATATCGCTGCTCAAAAACATGAACAGCGTTTTTTCTTACATAAAACAAAGCGACCTATACAGATAGGCCGCTTTCGCTTAAAAATGGCAGAATGGAGGGAAGTTTGAGATCAACCTCCACGCCGCGTCTGCGGTTTTTTTTGATAAAAGACAAAAGTTTGCTAATCGGCACTAAAATCGTTTCTATGTCTTCGGAACATTCCAATTTCGGTTCTGCGATTTTGCGGGCGTTCGTGCCAAGATAAATTGCCAGTTTGTCGCTTGTAAGTCCGCTGTTAAACGGGCCGGCTGTCAGAAGTTCGACTTTTGACACAGCATAACCGGTTTCTTCCAAAAGCTCGCGCCGGATTGCGGATTTTTCCGACTCGCCCGGTTTATCCATAAGGCCCGCTGGAAGCTCAATCGTATAATCCTTCAACGGTACGCGAAAACATTTTTCCAAAACAATTTCGCGCTTTGGGGTAATCGCGGCAATAGCCACAATTCTTTTCTTTTTTCCATTTCTGCCGCCGAGTTTCCTCTCAACCATCTCCCAAAAAATTTTGTGCCCCGCTCGGTCCAAAAAATGCCTTCTTATTGTCTTTATGAATTTGCCGTTAAAAACAATTTCATCATGCAGAATTTTAAACTTCTGCTTTTTCTCTTTTTGTTTTTTCATAGAACAAATTTATAAACTTTAAACACGATATCATCTCTTTTGTTTTTAATCAATTCCGGCTCTATGCCCAAAATCTCCCGCTGAAATTCGGCCGACGGAACTATATTTGTCTGCATTATAAAATAATAATTTTTAAATCCGGTTTTTTTATAATAATCCAGCCCGTTTTCTTTCAAAAACTGCCGGTATGTATCAAAGGCGATAATAGGCCAGGCGTGGTAAAAACGCAGCCTGTCAAAAGTCCAAAGGCGAGGCCCGTCGTCAACGTTGCCGTAGTAAACCAAAAGCGCCGGGTATGGCTCAAGATTTTTTGCTCGGTCATCCGCCAAAACTTCGTCCTGCAATTTATTTAAAAACTGGTATTTGGGGTAAAAAGTGAGCGCGGGCATCTTGCCGGAAAGCTCGTTTTCCAGATAATCATTGAGCTCGTTGTATCCCCAATTGTAATTTTCGTACCTGACTTTTGAAGTAAGCCACGGAGTCGGACCCTTGGGATAGTAAGTGATTTGATTGTTATAAGAGTAGAAGATTTCGAATGCAAGAACAAAGATAAGTAACCCCACCCCCAAAAGAGAAAGAAACTCTCTCTTTTTACCCCCTCCCCCTAGGGGAGGGGGTCGGGGGGAGGGGTTATTTCCACACACTCGCGGCATCAAACCCGCGCTAAGGTAACACTCACCAACTTGAAAAAACAAACCGATACTCAATGCCATCCAAGGTGTGAGCATTGTTAAAAAACGGTAAGATGGGCCGATGAGAAGCAAGAGTAAAAATAAAAAGCCAAACATTAAAAATAAAAATGTGTTGCGGAGAAAAATTAATGATATGGCAAACAAAATTAAAAAGAGCCATGAGTTTGTTGCAATAAGGCGCGGAATAAAATTCTTAAGCCTGTCCCCCAACCCGCCAACCTCTTTGCCGGGCTGGATTTGCCACTCCGGATGTTCTTGACCAAAAACATAAGAGAGCTGAAAATCAAAATGGCCGACGACCTGATAAAGCTTGATGTTGTAAATAATAACTGGACTGAAAATCAAAATAGGGAGAAGCGCGCCAAGCCAAAACTTTTTATTCAAAAAAACGCGTCGGCGATAAATCAAAAGATAAACCAAAAAAATCGGCGCCAAAATAAACGTGTTGTATTTAGTAAGGAAAGCGAGGCCCATGATGGCGCCTGTCCACACAAAATAATTTTTCAAAAATAAATAGCTCGCCAATAGCATGAAAAAAATGACGAAACTCTCCTGCATTCCTGTGCGTGTAATATAAACATTATTTAAAGTAACGGCAAAAAATGCGGCGGCTAATAATCCGGCCCGCCTAGACTCAGCGAGGCTGGCATTTTGAGAAAATAATTTTCGCCCGATTAAATAAATCAAATAAACAGAGGCGACGCCGAGCAAAGCTGACGGCAATCGGAATGCCCAACGCTTGTCTCCGAAAACTTTCATAAAAATATTCTGGACCCAAAAGACCAAGGGCGGGTGGTCGTGGAAAGAAAGCTTCGTCCACCAAGGGATATTCGGATCCATCCACTCAAGCGGAGTAGTTTGAACTTCAGCCTTATCAAAATCCAACATTCCGATTGCGCGAAAGGCATAAAAAACCTCGTCGTTTACCGTATCTCCCCTGTCCAGCCCATAGAGCCGCAACGCCGCGGCGGCAATTAAAATTATGATTAGCCAATATTTGCGCATTTGGTTATTATTATAGCAATGAAATGGCTTTGGACGGCAATCTTGCTATATATTATTATTTTCGGCGCCGTTACTTCGCTCCGGCATTACAATTTCCAAACGCAAACTTGGGACATGGGAATTTTCACGCAAATAATGTGGAATATCACAAAAGGCAACGGGGCGGTCGGTACATTGGAATTTGTCCACAATCACTTTGCCGTGCACATGAGTCCGATTTTGTTTTTATTGGCGCCTGGATACATGGCGTTCCAAAGTCCGTATTTTTTACTAATAGTGCAAACGCTGGCGCTGGCATTGGGTGCGTGGCCGCTATTTTTATTGGCGAGGAAGGTTTTAAATTTGGGAAGTCCGAATTCCTTAGGAAGTCGGACTTCCCAAAAATTGGCTCTAACAATAGCAATCGCCTATCTCCTCTACCCATCACTCAATTGGGTAAATTGGTTTGATTTTCATCCGATCGCTTTTTTGGCTCCGGCATTTTTGGCCGCGTTTTATTTTGCCGAAGCGGGGCAATGGCGGTGGATGTCGCTTTTTTTAATTTTAGCCGCAAGCGCGCAGGAAGACGCGGTTTTGGTTGTCGCATTTTTTGGGATTTATTTAATGATTAAAGACGCCGGACGTCCACAGGACGTCCGGCGTCGATATGTTGGCATCACTATTTTTATTCTCTCTACCGCCTATTTTCTACTTGCCACCAAACTAATTATGCCCTACTTCGGAGGCGGGCTTCTGCGACTGGACCGTTACGCGCATCTTGGAGGAAGTTTTTTGGAAATCGCGAAAAACCTATTCATCCATCCATCTCTTTTTATAAGCACGGTTTTCCAATGGCAAAAACTTGTTTATCTTTTTTGGCTTTTTTTGCCGGTTGTTTTTCTGCCGATCCTCGCGCCTCGCGAATTGATTTTGCTGATTCCGGGACTTGCCCAAAACCTGTTTACCAACTATGCCCCGCAATTCGCCGGCGCCTATCAGTATGATTCGGCACTGATTGCCGGAATTTTTATCGCGGTGGTTTATGGATTAGAGAAGGCGATTAGCATTTTTGCTTTCCTCGCCCCGCCCAGCGAGCGGGGCTCGGGGTGGCGCAGCGGCCCTCCTCCGACATTCGCCTTCGGCGAAGTCGGAGACCGTGCCCGCGCCGCGCGCCAAACCCGCAAAAACGCCAACCGCCTTCCAATATTAATTCTCATCGTTGCGCCACTCCTCGCCCTTCTCATCCGCTCCCCCATCAGCCCCTTTAATTTCCCGATTGAACTTTTTAAAACAAATCCGCGTGCTGAAACTTTCCGTAAAATCCTTAATATTGTTCCACAGAACGCCAGCGTCGCCGCGCACACAAATTTAGTTCCGCACATCGCCCACCGCGAAAAAATATTTATGCTTGGCCTTGAGCCGACGGAACCAGCTGACTTGCCGGACATTGTAATTATGGACGGCGCGGATTATTTCGGCTTTGGCACGCCAGAAATGTTTGAACAATACGCACAAAAATACGCCTCATCCGATAAGTATAATGCGACAATAGTTGACGACCGCTACTATATTTTAACCCGCAAAAAATAAAACTTTATATCCCGATATACTTAAACTCAATAATCTGATTAATTGGTTTAGTGACGTCCAGTTTGAACGGATCGCTCTTGTGTGATGAAGCCGAAAAAGTTATTACTAATGTTTTTATAACCGGAACTTCCACGCCGCAAACCTCCAACCCAAATCCGGCAGGAT
Organism: Candidatus Giovannonibacteria bacterium RIFCSPLOWO2_02_FULL_45_28; assembly: GCA_001780725.1. Lineage (GTDB taxonomy): Bacteria > Patescibacteriota > Minisyncoccia > UBA11713 > 2-01-FULL-45-33 > GWA1-44-25. The sequence goes on from MFIM01000024.1 coordinate 12,312, forward strand.
TGGAAAGGGCCGAAGCCGCGCTCTCGCAAGCTTTGGAGCGCCTTGAAACCACCAAAAACGAGCTGGAATCAAAAGGAAACACAAACGCGGCCCTTGCGATAGATAAAATAATCGGCCGGCTCAATAATATGGCAGACGAGCGCATCACGAATAAGGGAAAAAACGATAATAACGGCAACGACAACGAAAACAAATCCGGCAAAAGGCGCAACAAATAACATATGTTATAATACAAAGAAAATGGTCGATTAAAAATTTATTAAATAATTATTAGTTAATCGTTAAGTTATAAAAATTAAATGAAAAAAATACTTGTAAGTTTAATGGTGTTAAGCGTTGTTTTTGCGTTAGGATCGTCCGCGTCCGCCGAAACAACCCATTCCACCCAGGAGCTTATTGACACACTGCAGGCGCAGATCGTCCAATTGCAAACGCAAATTGAATCGCTTATGAAAGCGCAAGCCGAACTTCGCGCAAAAGCCATAGAAATTACGGGAACCATAAAACTTATCCGCAGCCTTCGCGAAGGAATGACCGGCGACGACATTAAGGCTTTGCAGGCAGTGCTTGCAAAATATCCCGATATTTATCCCGAGGGATTAATTAGCGGTTATTTCGGCAAAGCGACTCTGCGCGCAGTAAAGCGTTTTCAAGAACGGGAAAATTTACCAATTGTCGGGCTTGTTGGCCCTCTGACGCTGAAAAAACTTGAAAAAGAGCTTGAAAAAGATCCTATTATTCATGAAGATGACACCGAGCAGGGCCACGGAGCAAAACGCCCTTGCGCTATCGTACCTTCGGGGCATTTAATAGCGCCTGGATGGCTGCGCAAAATGAACGGCGTCCGTCCGGTGGTTCCGGAATGCCAGAAGCTTCCGCCTGGAATTACCCAAAAGCTCGGTCTTCCTTCTGCAACCACCACTCCAGATACAACAGCGCCGGTTATTTCCGGATTGTCCGCCACGAATATCACTTCCGCAAGTGCCCATATTGTTTGGAGCACAAATGAAAATGCAACCGGCAAAGTATGGTATGGTACGACAAATCCTGTTGTAGCCACAAGCACTACGCCAATGGTTAGCTCCGCTAATTTAACAACCAGCCACGACTTTGAACTTACCGGCCTTACCGCAAGCACTACTTACTATTTCGTTGTTGAATCAAAAGACGCCGCGAATAACACAGCGACTTCCGCAGGGCAGAGTTTTGAGACAATTCCTTAATTGATTGAATTTATTGCCGCCCCATGTTTGTCCCGCCCCGACTTGGTCGGGGCGGGTTTGGTTTGATTTGCCGCCGGATTGATGTTAAATTAATAAAATATTCCCCGGTAGCTCAGCGGTAGAGCGGCGCCCTGTGGCACAGCCTAAAATCCAGCTATAATTAGGCCATGTCAGATAGGCGAAAATATGCAGACCGACGCGAAGAGAAGAACTTGATAAATGTATACTTATATGCGCAAATTGTCATCGCGAAGTTGAAGCCGGCATTACGCAGCTTCCTAGAGTAATCTAGGTTGAAAAACGAGGTGAATTCGGTGAAGTCCCATAAAAAGGATAATACCGAGCCAAGCCCGCCTTTGGCGGGAAGGTGTAGAGACTATCCCGAAAGGGAGTACTCCGGCGCAAGGTCGGAGGAAGCGCCTCGTCCCGCATCCTATCTAAAACAGATAGAGCGGGAATGATATAGTCCATCCCTATTGGTAACAGTAGGACAAGTGTAAGGCGACGGTCGTAGGTTCGATCCCTACCCGGGGAGCCAGTGTGCACGAACAGAGGCGAGAGCTTCTGTTTTTGCTTTATTCATCGGTGTTTTTGTCGGTTCTAACCTTAAGTATTTCTTTTCAAGGGCAGGATAGTCATTTCCTATCTCCGCAAACCATTCATTCGGCTCAATAGTGAGCTTTTGGTCTTTAATTATCGGCGTTTTTCCAAGTGCCAGTAAAATTTCTTTCTTCAGTTCTAACCCTGCTTTGCCCATTTTGTTAGCTCGCAAGAAAGCGGCTCGTGCGTAAGTGGCAAAAGCAAATGTTTTTTCGGTAAGCTCAAGCCATTTTTCGGCTATATTCGTATATAATCCGCTATAGTCGTTATATACGATTTGGGCTCTTGATTTTTAGTGTAATACAATTAGTGAATAATGTCTAC
>MFIM01000025.1 GCA_001780725.1 Candidatus Giovannonibacteria bacterium RIFCSPLOWO2_02_FULL_45_28
CTTTTTTATGAGATTTATGCTGGTAATATCCCCTTAATCCTACCAGCGACGGCGCCGCAGGGGTATTACCGATGTATCTCATCTTCTTCAGTACCAAAAAATAGTCGTTCCCGAAGAGCCATTTTGAAATACGAAGCTGGAAATAGTGGCCTGCGTGGATGAAAACAGCGCATAACCCCAAAAACAGCGTTATCAGGCCGACTATCGGCGAGACAACCCAGCCTGCCGCCATCCAAAACCCTAAAACCAAAAGAAAGATACCGAGCGCGATTCCGCTAACGTCCAAAAAAACATAAAAGAACCTTTTTATTACGCGTGCCGCATACACTAAAATTTTCACAAGTCCTCCTTTTTCTGTTATCAATTAAGCAAATAATCTAACTTTTGTCAAGAAAAATAGCCTCCATATTCTGGAGGCTTTGCAATACAGGCCGAAGGCGTTATTATAAAACACACGTGGTCACAAGTTTGCGTTGCCTCAATTGTTGTGCCACTCGCACTAATATTTTGGTCGATCAGCGTTTTATTGGTTAAAAATCTGGAATAAAACCATGGACCTATTTTATTTAATCTTAGCAATAATCGCTTTAGCTTTTGCTGTTGTTTTTTATCCCGTTATTCGGGAAAAATACAGAAAACACTAAAACATAAAAAGCCCCCGTATTTCGGAGGCTATGCTGGCACAAAATATAAATCCAAACAGGTATGGGTGGCTCTCTGCCGAATGGCGGTATTTTTCCAAAATCTTGCTTCAACTTCCATGCCGATAAAAACGTTTTTCGGGTCGCAATTTTCCAAACGAGACATAATTTTGGTGTCTGCGCCGGGAAACTCCACATAAACAATAATTGACGGCAATTTGCTGCCCACGCGCTTGATATCTTCTTCATATCCGGCGCCGGGATAATGGACAACCGAAAAAGTGGCAATTTTTCCCTTGGTTCCGTCGGAGCCCACCAGTTTCCATTCCATTGGCTCCCAACATTCCGGACAATCCGCCCGCGGAGGCAAATACGTTTTCGGGCGCAAACATTTTGGATTAACACAGGAAGTCGCTAAAACACGATGTTGAGCCAACTCGCGAAAATACCGCGAAATTTTACCGTAGTTATGAACATGCTCAACGGTTCTTGGGATGCGAATACGCAACGGATTTGTGGTTATCACCCCTTTTTTCATCACGGTCTCCTTAGTGTATGCACTGTTACGTGCGAACCGGTACCGGCATGGCTGACCGCCACTCCGCGCTTGGCGTTCGGCACTTGAAGCGATCGGAAATCAGCAGGTTTTTCTTTGCCGAAGCGCGCCCAAATAGCGGGGTCGGCGTGAAAATGATTCCACTTGTTTTGCAGTTGCCAGCCGATTTCTATCACTTGCATGATGCCCGTAGCTCCCACAGAGTGCATGCATCCGATTAGCCCGCCCGACAAATTTTCCGGCAGCTTGCCGCCGAAACACGCGTCTCCGGAAAGAATAAAATCGTGCCCCATTCCGTATTGGCGGAAACCGAGGTCTTCGTAGCTTTGCAAAGCTGAAATAGTAAAAGCATCGTGCGTTTCCGCCAGATCAAAATCCTCCAAAGGATTTTGAATGCCGGCCATATGGTACGCGACGTAAGCGGCGTAGCGCGTTGCCAAAAAACTTGTAAAACCAGGCCAGTTGGTAAAATTTTTATACATCTCCTCGTTTTCGTGAGGCAGAAGCAGTACCGGCCGCGGCAGGCGATCGCCTGTTCGTAGCGTATCTGAACCGGCGCCGACTCCGTCAATAAGAATTGGTGTTTCAGTCAATTGATACGCGGCTTCTTCCGAAGCAATAATGCACACAGCCGCCCCGACGCTCATCAAACAGCAATCCAAAATTCGCAACGGTTCTGTGACGGGCATGGAATTTGCTACTTCTTCTTCGGAATAATCAGCTGGCGCTTGAGCGAATGGATTGAATTTTGCATAATGGTGATTTTTCACGGAAACTCTGGAAAGCGCGGTTCGTAAAAGTTCTTTGCTGAAACCTCGGTCTTTCTGCAGCTTCATATAGTCGGTCGCCATGAGATTGTAATAATTTGTGTAAGAGCGCGAATGGCGCCATTCAAAATCCTTGCAGGCCGCGTGGGCGATATAGTTGTTGCCTTGTCTTGTGGAAACCTCATCCATTATTTCGCATCCGGCAACAAAAACCACATCATGAAGCCCCGAAGCCACCGCCATCACCGCCGCCACAATTGCGGATCCGCCCGTCGCGCCGCCGGTTTTTATTTCAATGTTTCCTATTGGTTCCCAGCCAAGATAATCGTGCGCTTTGGCGGCGAACAAAAGTTGGTCGCTAAAATGGTCAGCGAACTGTCCATATACGCCAAACGACACTCTCTTTTTAAACTTCGCGACACCGTCAACTTTTAAATGATTTTCTAGCACGGCCATGCGCGTAGCTTGCAAAATCAATTCCTCCGCTTTCATTTCGTGCCGTTTTCTGAAATCCGTCATGCCGCCGGCAACAAAATAAACCGGACGCGCCAGTTTTCCTACGTGCGGTTTTTCAATGAGCACAAATTTCTCCTTTCTGCCCCAAAACTAGCAAAATAAAAAAGGGATGGCAATCATCCCTTTTGGGTGGTTTTAAAACATGGCGTTTTTGATAACCATCGCCGCGGCTTCACCGGGCGCATTGCAGAGGCTGATTACTGCATGGCGCTTGTTTAATTTTTTAAGCGCCCAGACGGCTTCCACCAAAAGCTTCGCGCCGCTTGCGCCAATTGGGTGCCCGATGCTCACGGCGTCACCGTTTGGGTTGATTTTTTCAAGCGGCATCCCCAGTTCGCGGCTTGCGTGTATTGTGACGGACCCAAAAGCTGTATTGATGAAAAAAAAATCAATGTCTTCCATGTACAGCTTTGCTTTCCCAATGGCTTCCAAGATGGCGAATGGAGGAGCTATGGTAAATTTTTTCCAGTCTCCGCCCAAAGCGACCGATGAGCAGCTTACAATATAAGCCAGCGGCTCAAGACCATATTTTCCGCAAGTTTTCTGGTTGGTCATCATCACCGCCGCAGCGCCCCCTGCGTTTTTTGAAGCGTTGAGCGCTGTTATAGTTTCGCATCCCTCAACCAATTCCGCGCCGCGGATCATCTCTTCATTTACTTTCCAAAATGGCTCTTCATCTACTCCTTGTCCTCTAAACGGAACAATTTCTTCTCCGAACGCAAAACGCCTGTACGCCGTCCGCGCTCTTTTGTAGCTTTCAACCGCCAAGTCATCTTGGTCTTTGCGGCTTATTCCGTAAGTTCGCGCGCACCAGTCTCCGGCATGCCACGTCATCTCTCCTGTTTGCGGATCACGGAGAAGCGACAGTATTTCTTTGTCCGATAAAGAAAGGAGATTTTCCATGCCTCCGGCCATCACGCAATCTTCCGCGCCAGCCTTGATAAAAGCGTCGCCGATAATCGCGGCCACAAGGCCTGAATTACAAACCGTATTGACCGTAAAAGCATTTAGGTGTTCAAATCCGGCGGTCGCGCAGGCTGCTTTGGCTGGGTTTAGCCATTCGCGCGGATTCGCAAAAGTCCCCATAATTACCTGATCCGGCTCCGGCACTTTGCCTTTGAGCAATCTGCCAATAACAGCAGCCCCCAAATCAATTGCCGAAACATTGTGCCATTTTCCTCTTGCTTTCAAAACTGGCGTCCTTTTCGCTCCGACAATAACAGTATGTTTTTTTGAATGAGCCATATGTTCTCCTTGTTTGCCGCAGTCTAAACCACTTATAGCACGCATTGTAATTCGGCGCAATAAAAAAGGATACGTTGCGTATCCCTTTTTAAATTTCTTTTTCCGGCATCATTTTGTAGGCTCTAAGTTCCGGTTTTGATCTGCGGTAGCGTTTGCCATTTGTAAACTCGTTTGAAATTTCTGTGATTCTCAAGTCCATCTCTTCCAAAGAAGGCACAATTTCATCCACAATTCCTAGCGCCAGCGCCTCTTCTGCTTTTACAATACCGTTTCTGAAAGGATGCTTTCCTGACTGCTCAAAAAAACCTTCAAAATAAAGCTCTAGTGTTTTATCTTTCCCAATTTTGTTTGCCAAACTTTGAAGTCCATTCCAGCCGGGCAGCAAGCCATATTTTCCTTCCGGGAAGCCGATCAGCACGTTCGGCACTGATATTAAATAATCGCACCCCAAAGCAAATTCCAATCCGCCGCCGATGCAGTGGCCGTTGATGCGTGCAACAAAGTATTGATTCATTTTTGCTATGCGATTTAGTACTCTGATGCCCGTGCGGTGGTTTTCAACCTCGCGCCTCATGTCTTCGCCAAAATCTAAAAATTTCAGTTTTGCCAAAAACGTGAGATCTATCCCGTCGCAGAATACTGGATAAAATCCCTGTGGATTAATGCCAGTAAAAACAACAACCTTAACTCCTCCGGCTTTTTCAATCTCATCCAGATGCCTATCAATTTCAACAAAAAGGTCTGCGTCCAAAGTATTAATCTGCTGTAGCCCCTTCGTTAGTGTGACCGGCTTGAAGTTGCCAATTGTAAGAGTTGCTATTTTCAAGTTTTCTTTCGGCATACCGCGCGCCCCATTTGTTTAATCTGCGTGCACGTTAGCACGTACTTCCAAAATTTGCAACTAAGTATTCGGCGTGCTAGGACTAAAAACAGAAATACTGACACAAGCTAATGTATTTGAAACCGATAGGCGTTATTTTTGATAAATCAACCATTAAGATTTCTCCGGAGTGGAACGAAGCGCTCGCCGGAATAAGCGGATTTTCACATATTGTGGTTTTGTTTTGGATGCACAAAGTAACAGCGGAAAAGCGCCACGTTAAGAAAATGAAACCGTGCACCACCAACAGCTTGAAGGGGGTGTTGGCTACCAGAATGCCTTTCCGCCCAAATCCGATAGGATTGAGTATTGTCAGATTGGTCAGTCGTCGGAAAAATATTTTAAAAATTGACGGCATTGATGCGCATGAAAACACGCCGGTGCTTGATATAAAGCCGTATACCGGCCACCCAAAAGATTTGATATTAAATTGCCGCAAGCCTTCCTGGATAAGCAAAAAATAAAAAGGGGCTCCGCTGGCTGGCGGATCGCCCCTTTCACCCCCACACCATAACGGTGTAGGGGTTTACTTTTTCTCTCGCAATTCCCGTCTCAAAATTTTTCCTGAAGGATTGCGCGGGAGCTTATCAATGAACTCAACAGAACGAACTTGTTCATATTTGGGAAGTTTTGGGTTAGCGAAATCCATTATTTCTTCCGGCGCGACCTTTCTGCCCGCATTGAGCACGACGAAGGCTTTTGGAACTTCATTCATTATTTTATGTGGAATACCAACAACGCACGCGTCTGCCACATCGGGATGCTGTCGTATTGCGTTTTCAATGTGCGAAGGTAAAGCTTTGTACCCGCCCACGATAATGATATCTTTAATTCTGTCTACGATAAAAAGATGCCCTTCAAAGTCCAAGTACCCGACATCTCCGGTGTGAAGCCAGCCATCAGAATCAATCGCAGGATCATCGGGCCGATTTAAATAACCCTTCATTATGTTGTGTCCGCGGACACACGCCTCTCCGCAATACTTATTGCGAAGGCCGTCTCGATCTTGTTCTTGGTCTGTCATCTGCAGCGGTCGTCCATTTTTGTCAATTATTTTTACCTCAACCCCGGGAATTGGTTTGCCTACGCTTGGCACGGGGCTGCGTGGATTACAACGCTTATAACCGCTTCCGGGATGATTTGAGGTCGCAAACGGAGTTGTTTCCGTTAACCCCCAGCCTGTATAGATTGTTCTGCCATAATGTTTTTCCCACGTTTTTAGGTTTACCAACGACAGCGTGTCTGCGGCGTAGAAAAAATATCTCACAGAAGAAAAATAATAACTTTCGGCCGGTTCCTCAAGATATATGTTATAAATTGTCGGCGGAGCAAAAAACATTGAAACCTTATTGTATATCAGCGAATCCAAGAGCTGTTTGGGGTTGAATTTTTCGTGAAGCACCAACGTGGCGCCCGTATAAAAACATGCCCCAAGAACGAAATTAAGTCCAAAACAATGTGTAAGCGGCACAACGCACAGAACTCGATCGTCTTGAGTCATGCCGGTAAAAGCGTTTGTGTGCCGTATGTTTTGAAAAAGGTTATTTTGAGTCAACTCAACGCCTTTTTGTTCGCCGGTAGTGCCGGATGAAAAAAGAATTACTGCGGTCTTATCCGGTTCGGCTTGAGCAATATGCCCGCCCTCAATTGAAGAGATTGCGTTAATTTTCAATTCCGGCAAAGTATTTTCCGAAACAATAACCTTAGGCTTGGTTTCCTCTATAATTTTGTTTTGCCTCTCCACCGGCCACAGAGGATTGACCAGAACTGCCGTGGCGCCGAGTTTTGAAACAGCCAAATATAAACTCACCATATCCGGCACATTTGGTAAGCACAACAACACTCTGTCTTCTTCTTGAACTCCAGCTTGTCCCAAAACTTTGGAATAATAGCCTATTTCGTTAAACATGCCGAAGTAGGTTTTGGGCGCTGTACCTCTTCCTCTGCAGTTCTCTGTAGGGTTACATAAATCTAGACCGTCGGGAACAAACATCAAAGCCTTTTTGTCCCGGCTCTTGTCTCCCAACATACTATAATTTCTTTCAAACATCTGGTAAACGGTCATAACTTTTTCCATTTATGCCTCCTTTACCCCGAGTCCATCGGGGGATTGCAATTTCTTCTATGGGCATTATATAGTCAAATCAGATGTTTTGACAAGGTCAATTGTAAGGAGGCTGTTGTGAAAACTTCCGCAAAAGTATTATTGACCGGAAAAGACCTTACGCTGTCGGATTTGGTCATGGTGGCTCTTTTTAATAAGCCCATGGAAATAAAAATATCCGCAGCTGTAGATGAATCTGAAAAATTGCTTAATGACAAGCTCGCGCAAAATTATTTTCTGTACGGAGTTAATACCAACTTCGGCAAAGATGTTTCGCTGCTTGTGCAGCCGGAGCAAATGGAAGAACTTCAACGAAACCTGATTCGCTCTTTGTTGTGCGGAGCGAGCATTTCAGATGAATTGCTGCCAATGCCGATAATAAAGGGAGCAATGCTGGCCAGAATCAATTGTTTGTTGTTGGGATATTCCGGTGTAAGCCGTACTCTGATTTTAAAGAAAGCGGAAGCGCTGAAACTGGGTCTTATACCGCTTGTGCCGTTATTCGGATCCGTCGGCGCCAGCGGGGATTTAATTCCCTCCGCGTATATTGCCAATTTTATTTTTGGCGGTTTTGCGGATGATACCCTGTCTTGTTACACTCCGTCCGGAATTATGCCGTTGCCGCAAGCTTATTTCAAATTTGGTTTTGAACCTCTTTATAAGATACGCCCTAAGGAATGTCTTTCTATAATAAATTCCGTGTCATTCTGCGTGTCTATAGCTTCCTTGGCGATTTTTGAATTAAAAAAAGTTGTGGAACTTCTGGCGCTAATTGCCTCATTTTCAGCGCAGGCAGTCAGGTGTTTTGACGAGGACTTTTCGCCTTATGTGCAAGAGTTGCGCAGCGGACCGGAAAGCGGGGCGGTAAAATTTGCAGAGAAAGTGTGCCAACTGAATCACCCCAACCCTCTTTTACTGGATGCCGAAAAAGCAAGGAGGGGAAACCGGAGGAATATACCTCTGCAAGACGCTTACTCGCTTGGCAGATGCGCTTCTCAACATTTGGATTCTCTGCTGGATGTATTAAAGATTTCTGAAGAAAAAATTAACACGGTTTTGAACCGTGCTCATGACAATCCGCTTATTGACCCTCACAAACAACGTATCAGCCATAGCGGCAATTTTTATGCAGGAGATATCGCCAGCCGCATGGATTGGACGCGCGTTGAAATAGGTAAAGCCGCAAAGTGGCTTCACGCGATAGTAAACCGGCTGCTTGATGAAAATAAGAACAACGGCTTAGGGGCCAACCTTGTCTACCGGCAAGACGGCATTCAAAACGGACTGAAAGGATTAAATCTTCTCTCTACCGCCTTGACCACACCGCTTTCCGGGGTCACAGCTATTTCACCGCTTACGGTGCCTACAGAAAGAGAGAATCAAGACATTGTTTCTTTGGCTTTTCAATCCGCCATAGAAACATACCGCGCCGTTGGAATTCTGGAAAATTTAGTAGCAGTTTCTTTGATATGCGCTCTTCAGGCGTTTGACTTGCGGCTAAAAAAAGAGCAGATAAGCGTATCCAGAAAAAAATTCAACCCAATGTTGGTAAACGCCTACCAGCAATTCAGAGACATCGTTCCTTTTGTAAAAAAAGACGTTAGTTTTCACGCATACATTCAGAAGTTAAAAATATTCATACAGAAACAAGAACGTATTTTATAAAAAAGTAGGATTGTAAGAAAAAATAAACAAAAAAATAAAACCGTCCCGGCTAGTCGCGGACGGTTTTTAAAATGTAGTTGCCTTTTTCATTTTTGTGCCAATAAAAGATAGAATGCCTCAAAGCGAGGCGTTCTTTTTCGGTCATCCAGTTGGCGTCTACGATGCAAAACCGAAAAAATTTTCTCGGCGTTTTTTCCGGCATGGGATGCTTGATCATTTCTTTAAAAAACTGCGAGCTAACGGTTGCGTAAGTGGCATACGAGCGGTCGACTGCTTTCAGGAAATTTGTAGGATCTGGTCGTGCAATTTGCGTCAAAATTATTTCACCCCCTTCCATAATCATCGGGTAAAGCGTTCTCAGCCTTACAAACGCGTCCGCGAGATGTTCTGCCGCGAATGCGCGGTCTCCGCCATTCAGCTGGTAGGTTTGAATAAGATCGCGAGCGTCCGCCAACAGTTTGGCCAAACCTTCCGAGTTGTGATATGCGCCGAAGTATGGCTCCGTAAAATTCATTATTTTCCGCCAGCCGTAAGTCCCGAGCCAGCCGCCGCCTTTTTCGGTTTCTTCAATTTGCCGCGGCATTGCTCTGACAGCTTTCGGATCTTTTACCGCAAAAATATTAAGTTCAGGAAACTCTTGCCGGATGTTTCTTAAAAATTGGCTTGGCTCGGATGCCTCGTCGTCCCACAGAAATTTTTCTTCGGTGACCAAAATTTCGGCATGCCGAAGCTTCATGTCAGCAATAATCTGCTGGGGCGCCGAACCCGGATTTATGGCGTGCGGCGTTCCGCCGGCGCGCCACGCTCCTAAGTAAGCGACAATAAAATTTACACCGCCTTCAAGCAATAAGCTTACGGTTTTCCCGTTTTGCGCGTAAAAAGCCCTGAAAATTCCAGCCGCCAGCGCCGTTTCGCGATTTAATCCGCCGCAAGTCAGCACCATGCCGGTAATCAAATCTTGCACCGCAATTTTATTTTCAAACGCCGGATCAGTAATTTTTCCAAAAAGCATATTCGGTTCCAAATCTACCCAGAAGATAGCATTTTTAAAATAAATAACAACGGGGTCTGCCTGTTTTGTTAGATAAAAAAACCCGCTACGTTAATACGTAACGGGTAAATTGCTTTTACGATTTTTTAATAAGATGTGCCCGTATCTGTGTCAGTACCTGCTGGACCGTCTGAACTATCAGCGAGCGGCTGAAAGGTTTCTGATTCAGCCTTAACATCTGGCTGAGACGCTTCTGACTCGTTCAATTCTTGTCTTGACTCGAAAGGATCTACGATTACCGGAGAGCCTTGCTGGGTAGTTTCTTCAGCCTTCTCAGACACGTTTTCTGGTACATTGGATATGTTCGGATTCGTTTGTGGGTCATCAAATGCCGCAGAAGCCCCACCTCCTCCGAATTGTCCGCCACCTTCTTCAAATGGCTTCTCTTCGGAATGAGTCGTATGGTCGCCAGCCATAATTCCGGCAATAATTCCCAAAGACGTGCTACCCGTAAACATTGTTATTAGTCCTGCCGTAAGAGGATCGCCGCCAAAAGCCATAGCGATGAACGCAGCGGTGAACGGGTCGCTAGAATTATCCGCTTCTTCTCTTGTCATGCTCCCATTTGCTAATTTCTTTTCCACCGTCATGCCGTGCAAACCCATACAGGTTGGGCATGAATGTTTATCGGTAGCTTCGCTCACATACCACTTACTTTCTTCCGCAATTCGTACTGCGCGATTGTGGCCAAAATAAGGCCCGACCTGTTCGCCGCATCCTCTGCGATACGGATCATCGCAAACCACCGCATAACGACCAAAGCCTTCATTTTTCAACGCCATTGCAATTCCTCCTTTTCGATTGTAGTTTGTTTGGAAAACCACGAACTCGTTTTCCGGCAAACACGTTCCCAAAACGTGTTTACTTCGAGCGCTTGCGTTCCAAAAAGAGAAGTGTATTTTTTGCACATCTCCTCCATGGAAAACTGCGTCTCAACATGTGCTCTTCCAGCCAGGCCGAGTTCTTGAGCCAAGCGTCTGTCTGTTAAAATCTTCAAAAGCGCATCGGCCAATTCTTTCGGATCGCGGTTTTTTATCAAAAAACCGGTCCGGCGATGAGCAACCTGCTCTCTTGCGCCACCGTCATCATTAGCTATAGCTGGCAACCCCACTGACAACGCCTCCAGTAATGAATTCGGGCAGCCTTGATTTTGTCCGAGCACCACACAACCGTCAAAATCAGCTAATTCGGAAACAACTTCAAAGTTCAGGCCGTGAAAAAAAATCCTTTTGCCTATTTCGGGCTCCGCCAATTCAAACACCGCCCTGGCATAGTCTCGATGATAGTGCTCGGCGGCTCCAAAAAAATGCAACTCAGCAAGCGGAATCTTTTCCCACAACAACTTGGCTGCGGCGATAATTTCCAAAATAAACTTTGATGGAGCTATCCTGCCGTTTACCACAATTCGCGGGGCGCCGCGTATCGCGTAATCGGTTTTTACATTCGGCGGCTTTGGAACTCCGTTTTGAATGACCACGGTTTTTCCACAACATTCTCGCGGACCTAGGCCATGGTATTTTGTAACTAGTTTGTCCAGCCGCTTATAATAGTCACTTTTTGTAAAAGAAATCATTTGCTGAAATTCAGTAGTACTTCCCATCTCGTCAAACAGGTAATCTCCGGGGCTTACGTCAATAAAGCGCACCTCCGAGAAACCAAGCGTTTTTACCAAGAGAAGTTTAACTCTCGCATCAACGTTCCAAAAACATACTGTGCCAATTTGTTCTTGACAAATCTCTCTTACAATATTTTCCGAATACGAAAACGCGTCCCAGGAATCAGCCGCTCGCATTACCTTCACGTTTGCCTTTTTTAACTCCTCATAAAAATAAGAAGTTGTCGTATTACCGGCAACAACGATTTTTAATTGGAGTTTACCCTTGAGGCTCTTGGAAAGATTCACCAAAGATCGCTGCGCGCCCCCGGAATTTAAGTTGGCGGTAACAAAAAGAATTTTGCCGTTCGTTGCTACTGGCTTTGCCAGGCTGGCCAGCGTCCATAATTTGTGAGCGGAGAAACTTGCCCACTTTGGCCTGGAAAACTTTTTGTAAAAACTCTTTTCTAAAGCGGAAACCCATTGCTCCACCGATGCTCCTTCTGGTATAAGAATAAGAGCATCCCCTCCAAGCTCTCCCTGTCCGCCCACTTTGCTTGCAACCACCGGCAAGCCGTGGATTAGCGCCTCAAGTGTCGCGATGCTTAAACCTTCGTAGCGACTTGTGTTTAAAATTACATCGAAGGCTGGCAGGCACAAAGCAGCGTTCGGAATAAATCCCGGCATTGCAACTTTACTCCTTAAACCTAAACTGTGCACTTCTCCGACGACTTCTTCCCATGACGCACGTCCGTTTTCTTTATTAACCGGTCCGCCAATAATCACGAGGTATGCGTCGCGATATTTAAGTAAGGTTTTCAATACACGCAATGCAAAAAGATAATTTTTTTGCGGTTTTACCGCCCCAACCATTCCTATCACGGTGGCGTTTTGCGGAACATTCCAGGATTTTCGGAAACGCTCTCTCGCATCAGGCGCAAATTTTTTTAACGGAGGAATATGCCGTATCACGGATACGGGGCCATCCCAACCGTTTTCTCGCAAATCTCTGGCGCAAGCATCTGAAACCGCGATTGCGTAAGGTGCACCCGAAATGCAAGAGACGTCTTCCAGCCATCCGGCCTTAGCGTTATGTAAAACAGGAATCGCATAAACGCCGCTTTCTGCCAATGCGTCACGCTCCTTTTTGTTCAGCAAATGGCAAACGCATATAGGATTGTTGCTGGCCGCGATCTTTTTACCGACAGAACGAAGTTGTTCAATCCGTTGTTTATTATGAAGCCGCATAACCCTGATAAAAGATGGCACCGGCCATTCTTTCTCACGATCGCGCAAAACGATAAGATTCGTTTTCCACCTTGGATAAATGCGCGTTGCCCAATCAATAACAATCCGCTCGGCACCACCAATAGAAAGGCTGGAAACAGCCACATGCAGTTCGTTGTTGTCATTTGGCAACAAAGGCGGCTGTTCAACTTTTTCGGCAGAAACAACAAGATCCATTTTGCCTCCTTTTATGGAAACTTAATATCAAAAAACTACCAACGTCTGGTGATTAGGATAACACAAAACTATAATTTTTGCAAGCGGACGAAATCGTGGGACAAGTTTGAAGCTTTTTATTGGATAAAAAAACCGCCGGAAAGCCGGACGGTTAAATCTTTAACATTTTATCTGTTTTTGCAAAAAGCTTTTTGTGCAACAATATTACCATCATCATACTCGTATTCCAAAACTCCTTCTTCTTGTGGATCTTTGGGACAACTGATGTTCTCTCTAATCAATAATCCGTTTGGATTATATTCTAGCGTCACAATCTGGAGCAGGTTTGGGAACTGAACTAGACAAGAGACCGCTTTGTCGGCGTCGTTTCTTGTTGCCTCAACAGTATAGACAATCTTTTCACCCTTCACATTTTCTCTTTCTACTTCAAGTAGATTTTCGTTTACTCTTCTCCACTTATAAATCCAGTAGCTTTTACCCGTGCTCGGGTCGTAAAAACCAACTCGCACAATCTCGTTGTTCTCCAATAAAATAACGTGCTTTACGATCGGCTTGCCGTCTTCATTTTGAAAATAGCCTTCTATTTTCTCGGGAGTTTTGTTGATAATATGCCACTTTAACTTGCCTCTCCCAAAGTATTCAGATATAAATCCCTCTTTGAAAAGATTATCTATAATCCATTGAGAACCGTGGTTAAAATAAAAAGACCACATTTAATAACTCCTTCCGAACCAATGCTAGCACTGGAATGGTGTTTTTATCAACGCCAAGCTAACAACCACCCAACTGTTCGCTATTATTTACTAAAAAGTTCTTACTCCACGATGGGGTGTGCAAAGCTAAAGTAAGCTTTCTTGCAACATTAACTTTAGCGCTCTTTTACCTTTGGTGGTTTTAAAATAGATCTCTCGTTTTTGGGCGTCCCTTTTGGATTTATATGCTTCGTAAAATACAAGCTCAAACGGTCTGTATGGTCTCGTTGCGACTGAAAGGCCGTTTTGATGCTCCTTAAACCTTCTCTTTAAATTATCTGAAAAACCAACATACAACCAATCTTTCTTTTTACTTTTGAGGACATACACATAATACATATGAAAATGGTATCAGCTCGGGGTGGTCTGAACCAGAGCACAGCACGGTTCAGACCTACCCCAAACCGTGACCGCAAAGCGGTCTCTGGTTTGGGGTCGCATTGTAGAGGACATTAGAACCATTATACAACGGCAAAATGAGTATATTTATGTGCCAGATTTGAGGCTAACGATGTAGATTTATCTTAGCAAAAAACTATCCCGCCTTATTACTCACTTTTTTTATCCCCACCCCGGTTGACGGATTACTGGGGCTTGCTATACTGACAATGTCTTTCGGTTAGTCATAACTGAAAGGGTATAACATCCAAGGGTAACCCTCCGCGAGGAGGGTTACTTTTTATCTACTCTCTTTTTCTAATTCGGCTCTGTGCTTTAACTCTTTGCCCCAGACACCATCAATATCCAAAATATCAGTATAGCCATCCGCGCCAGTTCTCAACTCCTGCGACACGTTGTTTTCTGAAGAAAAGATAAAAACCTTTTTCCCGTGATTCTTTAGATAGGTTACAAGCGCCAGAAAGTCGGAATCTCCAGTAAAGAAAACCGCCGTGTCATATTTTTTGAAATGAAGCATAGCATCTATGGTCATCTCTACGTC
>MFIM01000026.1 GCA_001780725.1 Candidatus Giovannonibacteria bacterium RIFCSPLOWO2_02_FULL_45_28
AGGTTCTAACAAAAAATCTTTACAAAAGAAAAGACCCGATGTCATCGAGTCTTACTGTGCGTATTCGTTAATGCTTACGGCATGAGTACCGTCAACTTTTACGATTTCATAGCGTATTGTAGCCAATAGATCGGTTTTCTGAAGGTCTGGGTAGTAGTCCTTTAGACCATTGAATGCGTCCTCGGCGTTATTAAAACCATCAGCTTGTGCTTCGGCATCAGTCAGTTCATTGAACGGCTTCTTTTCCGTATCAGCAGTAATTTGTAAAAGGACATTCAGGCCGTCTTTGAACTCGCCACGAATGACCTCGCCCTTCACAAAATCATGCGATCCAGCACGATACTTTCGGAGCGTAATTTGCTTCTCGCCAGTAAGCGTTGGGAACATAAGCCCTTCACCAAAAATCAACCGCTTCATTTCAGCCATTTCGACCTCCTCAAAGAACTTTGATGACTTTTCTTAAGGTATCAATATTGCAATCCTGTGTCAATATAAGGCGGTGGTGGATACTGCTTTCTTACAGCGTCTTAAACATTTTCAGGGCGCTTATAGAAAAATCTGTTAGCGCCATGAGAGAGGCCTGCCTGCCGTCAGGCAGGTTCTAACATCGTCTATAAAAGTGCACACTAGTGGACTTTTCGCGCTCCCGCGCATCAATCTCTGTTTCTATTTCACAAATCTCGGAGGTTCTAACATGGACTAATTGCCCGTATAGGGAAATGGAATTTTTTATTGCTGAAAAATAAAATCTTCTGAAAAAGAAACGGTTTTTGGTCAGTTAAGCGGAGGTTCTAACACAAACCTTGCTTTTTGAATCATATTGCCTTACTTTAATAAAAGAACCCAAACATCTATTTTGATAAAGGAGGTTTCCATGACACCGAAGGATCGTGTGCAGAAACTACAAAAACTGAAATCAGGTGATAAATTCGCCTACAAAAATGTCGGGTATGGTTTAACGAGTTACGAAATCGGTGATGACGCACTCAAAATCAAGAGTGGAAAGTTATTTACCAAAACCTTTGACAGTACGGGTATGGAATGGACAGGACAAACATGGAAATTTGATGGCGGATTAGGATTGGTAACAACAATTGTTCTCATGGAGGACATACCAGAAGGTGCTCTAAAAGATTGAATTTTATAAAACCAAAATCCGTGCTGGTCTTAATGGACCAGCTTTTCTTTTGGAAACATTATTATTGATGCAAAATACTGTCATCTATCAACGCCTAACAGTTTTCTAGATCATAGCTAACCCCATGAGAGAGGTTCTAACATCGTCTATAAAAGTGCACACTAGTGGACTTTTCGCGCTCCCGCGCATCAATCTCTGTTTCTATTTCACAAATCTCGGAGGTTCCCGCCCCGCTCGCGTAGCGAACGGGCGAGGCTCGCCCAAAGGGCGGCTAACGTCGTCTATAAAAGCGCACAAACGATTGCAAAAATGGCTTGCTGGTGCTACTTTGGGTTTAGAATTACACAGGAGATGAAAAATGGATTGTCTTGAGGCGCGCG
Source organism: Candidatus Giovannonibacteria bacterium RIFCSPLOWO2_02_FULL_45_28 (assembly GCA_001780725.1). Taxonomy (GTDB): domain Bacteria; phylum Patescibacteriota; class Minisyncoccia; order UBA11713; family 2-01-FULL-45-33; genus GWA1-44-25. The sequence goes on from MFIM01000026.1 coordinate 1,519, forward strand.
ATATTTTAAATGATTTGCACTGTTTTACCGGCAATCAGAAATCTATCGGCAATCAGACGGTTTTACTTGACATGGAACATGTTATGGTCTGCGCGGATTGCAAAGCTTGGGCCAAAACCGAGCTTTGCCCGAAAGTCAAAGCAGAGCGCGATGCCGGCACATTAAGCGAAGACGTTTATATGCTGCATTGCATGCTGCACGATAGCACCTTAGATCCGGACTGCGTTGCGCATTCTTAAATAGAAGGGCGGCACAAAGTTGTGCCGCCTTTATCTTTTATTGGAAACCAAATAAAACATTGTTGCAAAGACGAGATTAAAAAGCATGCAGTTGTAGGTGAGGGTTTCGTAGAAGTGGAGATATTGGTTAAGCAGGGTGGTTGCGAAAACGGCAAAATAAAGCAAAAAAGCCGCAGAAATAATTTCGCGGCGCGGTTGGAATACCGCTATTGATAAGATTACAAGTGTTGTTGCTACCCAGACAGGATGCGCGAGGCTGTTCCAGTTTATAATGTTCGGTCCACCAACATAAACAAATTTCAGCCAGTCAAATAGCACAACCGTTCCAAAAAGCGCCGCATAAATCGCCAACCTTTTCCTCATTTTTATATTTTATCATAAAAAAGCTCGCGGTTGCGAGCCTTTTACTTTTCCTGGAAAACCTTTTCCCACCATTCTTTTATTTTTGTGCGGACGAACCTTCGGTGCTCGGTTTGAAGAGAATTTATTTCGTCTACGGAAAGCTTATTTCTTTTTATCATTTCTTCCCGCATTTCCTCCGCAGCCTCATTCGGCCATTTCAACACGCAGAATTTTCTATAGACGCACCAAAATATCATTGCCAAAATCGCAGCTGCGGTTGTGAAATTTATATCCATCATTGTATCTGGTGATCCTTTTTGCGCTTTCGGAAGATAGGGATAAGCCGGCTGTATCAATGAGTCCCAAATGCCAAACTCATAATTTTCCCAAACTAACGTTTCGATGGAGCTCACAGCTAAAATTATAACAATCGCCAAAACCCACTTTGGTATCTGAACATACAGCGAGAGTAAATATCTTTTTGCCCAATAAAGCAAAATAAATGCCCAGCAAAATCCGAAAATCATATGGCCGTAAGAATCAAACCACCATGCGTCTGTGTTGTATTCTGCTTCCTGCCAGCCCTTGTATCCCCAAATGTAAACGAAGATCAGGTTGCCAAAAAGAATTATCCAGTTCATCGCCAGCCGTTTTTTTCTGATTGGAGCATAGCGATTTTGCTGGAATTTTTCAATATTGTCAAAAAGGCCTCGCTGTTCTAGGATTTGAGCAGATTGAAATAGGCTGATGAAGCGGATTTTGCGGTTCATTATGAACTATTTGGGAGCGGCGGCGTTTGTGATTTTGGCATCTGTGGGGGGCGTGTGGTCGGCTGGACTTTTTGATCCGCCGGATATATCTAAGCTAGACGACCCTAGAGAAGCTAGCCAAATCTTGGATGAGCGTAGCGTTCTTATAAAGGAATACTGCACTTATTGCCGGGAGATTATTCCGCTGGAAGAAATGGGGCTCTTTCCGCAAGTCGCGGTGGCGTTGGAAGACAAACATTTTTGGGGCCGTTGGGGTCCCATTGACTGGATTGGAGTCATGAGGGCGTTTTGGGAAGATCTAAAAGCGTGGCGTATAAAGCAGGGAGCTTCTACTATTACCCAGCAAGTGGCTCGCAATATTTTTGCGGAAGAAGAATTGAAATATGAAAGAGAAAGCGGAAAACTTTCCGCGAAGTTTTGGCGAAAAATGCGGGAAGCGTTCATCGCAGCAGCGTTGGAAAAGACTCTATATAAAAAATTAGGCGACCGCAAACTCGCAAGAATAAAAATTTTGGAACTTTATTTGAACACGGTTTATTGCGGAGATGGGAAAAACGGCGCATGGTATGGGGTCAAAGCTTGCAGCAGATGGTATTTCAATAAATCGCCAAGAGAGCTTAATTATGCAGAAACCGCAATGATTGCAGGACTTTGGAGATCGCCGAATTCTTCGCCGTTTTTAAAACCGAAGGAGGCTCTAGAACTGCGTGAACGAGCGCTTCAGCAGTTGGTTAGTGAGGGCGTGCTGACTCCGGAACAAAAAAAAGAATTTGAGATTTTTCCTCTTCCGCAAAAACGCGGAAGTTACGAAATAAATCCCGCGCCGCATTTCGCCGAGTTTGTAAGGCGGCAGATTGCGGCAAAGTACAGGTTCGTTGATCAGGGGCTTAAGGTATATACAACGCTTAATTTAGAATGGCAAAAAGTAGCCGAAGATGCTTTGGCGGCGGCGGTGGGCGAGATGGTAAAAAGAAATCCGGAGTTGGCGGAAGATTTGCGAGGCGCAGCTTTCATGGTAGATGCAAGAACGGGCTCTATCAAAGTTTTTACCCAAGAGCCGTCGTTTAAAGAAAGCGAATATCTCCTTTATCAAATTAAACGGCACACAGGATCTGCATTTAAGCCCTTTTTTTATCTTGCGTGGCTATTAAAAGGCGGAAGGCTTTCGTGTGAGGACGAAGGGTCGGGACCTTGCAGACTGGATGATTCGGCTGACCGCGGAGATGGCAAATCGCTCCTAGCCGTTCCAATGGGGAGAGCTGGGGATCGCAAATATATTCAAAATTTTCCTTATCAAGGTCTGCCGAGGTATCGCGGCGTTATTCCGGCGATGCAAGCATTGGTTGAATCAAGAAATGTGGCCACCATGAGCGGGGTTGCTGGTATTCGGAATTCCAGAGCAAGCGCCCGCATCTCAAAAGAAGAGATTTTGGAAGCGGCTAATAAATTAGGCGTGACTTTGCCGGAAGTTGATCCTGGGCTTACGGTAGCGATCGGATCTATTGACGTTTCGCTTTATGAAATGGTGCGCGCTTGGATTGTTATGATTGGCGGGAGGATAGTTGAGCCTTATGCGGTGGAGGAGATTTTAGACGCAAAAGGTAAATCAATAGAAGCGGCGGAACTCAAAGAAACTGAAATTATTTTAGCTCCGGATATTTCTTTTGCTATCACCAGAGGCCTTCGCGCTACAGTTGAGCTTCCGCATGGCACTGGAAACCGCGCCAATGAGGAGTTGGTAAAAAAACTTGGCGTTCATGTGATGGGAAAAACCGGCACAGCAACAGACGCGGAGGGCGAGACCACAGACAATTGGTTTGTTGGCTGCACGCCATCCTACTGCATGGGTATTTGGATTGGCAGAGACAAGAAGTTGCCGATGAAGACCACTGTCGTGGACGGCCAGCCCATTCAAGAAACCGGCGGCCGAAACGCTCTACCGGTGTTTATCAAAACTATGCAGAAAATATACGAAACCGAACCGAAAGATATTTTTTCTGAAGCCACCGATCCCAAAAAGCCATTTAAATTGAAACCGAAAGAAGGCGTGGCCACCATCCAAAACGAAGAAAATTCTGTTGCGGAAGGCGATGATTTTTAAAACCCCGACACCTTGATCGGGGTTTTTTATTGCGCTACTCTATTTTTAGATTAAAAAACAGGACTTATGAGCAGTTTTGGCTGGGGTCTCTTGGGGTTTTTGGTGATAATGTTGCTGTTTCCTGATTATGCGCACGCTGATTTGCGAGTGGACATTCCTCTATTCGTTAAGCAAGGAAATTATTTCCGCGTAGATATAGAAAAAGAAGGCTCGCAAGCAAGGGCTGGGGAGTTTTTAGTTAGATTTTGCGTGACCGATTGCAAAGAATTCAAAAGCTTTCCTACGACCTTGAATGGTCGTCATGTTGTGTTGGTGCCGGTAGCTGTTGACGAAAAACCTCAAACAGCCAGTTTAAAGGTTTTCGGCGATTTTGAAGCTCTGATTAGCAGTATTGAAATTAAAAAATCAGATTTTCCAGTTGCTGCGGGCATAACTATTGTAAGACAACCGACTACTGCGGTGAAACGGCGGCGGGCGCGAGAGTTAAAAACTCTTGAGAATATTTACACCAATGAAATCCACGCAAGGTATTTTGATGAAGATTTGAAATTTGCGCATCCGCTAGCAAAATTGGAAGTAAGGTCCCAATTCGGAGAAATCAGACGCAAAAAAATGTTTGACAAGAAAATTGGGTGGATAGATTGGGCAGATTACCACAAGGGGATTGATTTCCGCGCTCCAACGGGAACGAAGGTTTTCGCAGTAGAATCCGGCGTTATACGGGTTGCGCAGAATTGGTCGGGATCCGGCAATACGATTATTTTGGATCACGGACATGGCTTGCTTTCTTTTTACTTCCATCTTTCCAGAATTAGAGTAAAAGAAGGCCAAAAAGTTAAGCGCGGCAACATAATTGGTTCGGCCGGACGCAGTGGGAATGCGCATGGTTCGCATCTGCACTTTGAAATCAGGCTTCACGAAATTCCCGTAAACCCGCTTGAATTTTTAGCTCGCCCCGTTGAGAATGGGCGAAGCGGGGGAGGTGCGAGATGAAAAAGTTGACTCTGATTGTAAGTATTATTATGGCCTTTATTTTAGCTCAAATTGATCAATCGCGGGTTTTTTCTCATGAACGGCCAGCTCAAAGCAAAATCATTAAAAACAAGAATACTGCCAAGAAAAAGCCTGCTCCAAAACGGCGCCCAGCGCCAATTTCTTCGGAAGAGCAGTTGAAGAAACTTCTCATTGCCAAACTTTCCAGAATTTTTCCGAAGGAAGAAGTGAGCAAAATTTTTTCTGACGAGCGGATGCGCGTAGATCGCAGCATTTTCCAAATTAAGCCGCCCGAGTGCAAGCTTACAGACGAAACGAGCCGCCCGCATACTGGATATTTTGATCCGGATTGCGGTATTCTGATCCCTAAGTCGCTGCAACGCGGAATGGACTTTATTGTTAAACATCAAGAAACGCTGGACGATGCATACGAGAAATACGGCGTTGAACCAGAAGTTATTGCAGGGATTTTGCGCGTAGAAACGAATTTCGGGAGCTATCTAGGAAAACACTCTGTTTTAACAACGCTATATACGCGCTACATTCTTACACCAGCACGAAGGAATATGGCTTTGGAGCAAATTGATTTTTTTTTGCGGCTTGCGAAAACAAATGGTTGGGATCCATTTGCAGTTCAGGGATCGTCGTGGGGCGCCGTAGGCCTTCCGCAGTTCATGCCGTTTTCGTATTGGCACTTTGCGGTTGATGGGGATAATGATGGAAAAGTTGATTTGTGTTGGGATAAAGAAAAAATAGAAGAATGTGGTCGGGCTGACGCCATTTATAGCGTTGCTAATTATCTTGCGGAGCATGGCTGGTCGGATAAAGTTCAGGACCAGCGAAAAGCGATAGCGTCATATTACGGGACAGGCGGAGCATATGTGAATGCTGTGTTTGCTTACGCGCGGGCGCTGAAAAATCTAATGAGCAGTTGAAATGACTGCTCTTTTTGTTTTGAGCCGATGGTCCCGCAATTTGCGGGACAACCTATCGCTGGAGTTTATCCGCCCATGGCGGAAAGCGATTGTCCCGATTGATTGAAAAATAAGAGCCGCCTCCGAGATTCGAACTCGGGACCTCTGCTTTACGAAAGCATTGCTCTACCAGCTGAGCTAAGGCGGCTCTTGTTTTTCAAATATCAATCGTGGATCCTCGATTTTGCATCAAGCCATGCTTGGCGAAGTCGGGACTCTGCCATTGAGCTACTCCGGCATATTTATTTTGTAGCATCTTTTTTGATTTTGTGCTATTATTTAACTTATGGAAGCCAAGGATAGGAAGTTTATTGAGGATTTAGCGAGCCGTGTGCGGAAAGCAGCGGACCGTCTTTGACTTGCGCCATGCGCGTGAGGAACTTTTAAAATTAGAGCAAAAAGCCACAAATCCGGATTTTTGGAAACATAGAGAGGCGGCGCAAAAATCAGTCGCGGAGATGGCGGATCTCAAAGAAAAAATCGGTTCCTGGGGGCGCATTTCGGAAGACGCCGGAAGTTTGGTTGAGCTGACTCAACTTTCAGCGGCCGATCCGACTGCTTCAGCGGAGCTTTTAAGACAAGCCAAGGAGCTGGAAAGAAGATTTTTAGAGTTGGAGCGCGGGGAGCTTTTTTCCGGAAAATACGACAAGGGCAGCGCCATTCTTGAAATTTTCGCGGGAGCCGGCGGAGACGACGCCGAAGATTGGGCCGGGATTTTGTTTAAAATGTACGAGAAGTTTGCCGCAAAAAGAGGCTGGAGTTTTAAAGTTTTGCATACCCACCCCAACGAATTCGGCGGCATCAAAAACGCCTCTGCGGAAATTGTCGGCAAGTTCGCTTACGGTTATTTAAAAAAAGAATACGGAGTTCACCGCTTGGTGCGCATCTCGCCTTACGATTCAAATAAAAGAAGGCATACGTCCTTTGCGCTTGTGGAAATTTTGCCGGAAATTACGGATCCGGACGAGGCGCCGATAAAAGAAAATGATCTTGAGATAACGTTTGCCAGAGCAGGCGGTCCTGGCGGACAGAATGTAAACAAGCGCGAGACTGCGGTAAGAATTTTGCATAAGCCCACCGGAATTTCCGCGCATGCATCGTCTGAACGCACCCAAGAGGCTAACCGCAAACACGCAATGAATATTTTGCGCGCCAAGCTCTACGAGCTGGAGGTGGCAAAAACCGAGGCGGAGAAAAAATTGGTGCGCGGTGGGCAGATTCCGCAGGCGGAGTGGGGGCACCAAATCCGCTCTTATGTTTTTCATCCTTATAAATTGGTAAAAGATCACCGGACGGATGCCGAGACCAGCGATGTGGACGGCGTGCTTGCGGGGAACCTGGAAAACTTTATAGAATTAGAAATTAGTAATTAGAAATTGGAGCGTGGCGACTATGATTTATTTTGATAAAGTTTCAAAAATATATTCACCGACCTCAATTGCTCTTGAGGATGTTTCTTTTAATATCGCGCCGAACGAATTTGTTTCCATTGTGGGACAGTCCGGAGCCGGAAAGTCCACACTTTTGAAGCTTCTTTTGGCGGAAGACCGGCCTACTTCCGGCAAAGTTTTTTTTGAATCAAATGATGTTCACGCCATTCCAAAACACGAATTGCCGGCGCTCCGCCGAAGAATCGGCGCAGTTTTTCAGGATTACAGGTTGCTTCCGCACAAAACCGCTTACGAAAATATAGCTTTTGCTTTGGAGGCGGCAGGGAAGGAAGAGGAAGACATAAAAAGCGACGTCCCGCAGGTTTTGGAGCTTGTGGGGCTTGTGGATAAGGCTTGGCATTTTCCGCACGAGCTTTCCGGTGGAGAAAAGCAGAGGGTTGCCATCGCCCGTGCGATTGTTTCCAGGCCGGATGTTGTTATCGCAGACGAGCCGACTGGCAATTTGGATCCGCTTAATACTTGGGACATTATCCATCTTTTGGAAAAAATCAACGACCTTGGCACAACGGTTATGCTGGCCACTCATGACAAAGAAATAATAAATTCTCTGAAACGACGGGTGGTTACTTTGGAAAAGGGCCGTGTTGTCAGAGACGAGCAGAGAGGTAGATATGTGCTATAATTAGCCCATGGCGATAGATAAAATCACTTTTCGGAGGATTTTGAAGTGGGGGTTTATTAATTTTTTTAGGAACGGGGTAGTAAGCGTAGCCACCGTTTTAGTCATTTCCCTGTCCATTTTTATGATAGGGGGCGTGATCGTCGGTAGCTCTTTTGTTTCCGCGGTGATTTCTTCGCTTGAGGAAAAAATTGATATAAGCGCCGTTTTTCAAGATACCGCCGACGAACAAGCAATCCTGTTTTTAAAAGCAGAGCTGGAAAAATTACCGGAAGTGAGTTCGGTAAAATACACATCGGCTGAAGAGGCGCTGGCGATTTTCCGCGAGCGCCACAAGGACGACCCGGTAGTTTTAGAATCTCTGAAAATTCTTGAAGAAAACCCCCTTTTTTCCAGCTTAGAAATAAAAGCCAAAAATCCGTCTCAATATGAATCCATAAGCAAATTTTTGGAAAGCGGCAGATATGACAATATTTTGGGCGTGGACGCTAACGGGCAGAAAAAAATCACGTATCGCCAAAACCAATTCATAATTGATAAATTATCTTTTATTCTTTCAACTTCGCGGAAAATCGGTTTTTCCGTAAGCTTGATTTTGGCGTTGATCGCATTAATGGTGGCTTACAGCACCGTGCGGCTTGCGATTTACAATTCAAAAGACGAGATTTCGGTGATGCAGCTTGTTGGCGCGTCCCGTGCGTTTATCCGCGGGCCGTTTTTGGTGGAAGGAGTGATGCACGGCGTTATCGCTACGGTTTTTACTTCGGCGGCGCTTTATCCGGCTTTTTGGCTGATTGGCAGAAAGACATCCGCCTTATTCGGCGAATTTAATATTTTTGAATATTTCATCTCTAATATTTTCCAGATATTTTTCATCCTGCTTTTTTCCGGCGTGCTTTTGGGCACACTCTCGGCATACATTGCTATAAAGCGATATTTGAAAGTTTAAATTCGGCAGAAACTTTTTTATTTTATCTCCAGCATCTCAACTTCGAAAATCAAAGTTGCGTTTGGCGGAATCATATTGCCTGCGCCGCGCTCGCCGTAGCCAAGCTCCGGCGGAATTGTAAGGCGCCTTTTTTCGCCCACTTTCATTTCCAAAAGCCCCTCTTCCCAGCCTTTAATGACTTGGCCTTGCCCAAGCTGGAGAGAAAACGGCTGGCCGCGGTCTAAGCTGGAATCAAATTTTTGCCCGTTTGTGAGCCATCCGGTATAGTGGACGGCTACCGTGTTGCCGGCTTTCGCTCCTCCGCCAGCTTGCGGACCCGATCCCTCTTTTAAGACTTCAATTTTCAAGCCGCCTTTTTGTTCTACGCGCGCTTCTGCCGGTTTTTCGGTCGGCTTTTGCGCGGTTTCGGGAGCGCCGCTTTCTATTTTTGCTGTTGCTTTAATCAGCCAATAAAAAATCCCGCCAACGGCGGCCAGAACGGCGACTATTAAAATAATGATTAAAATTTGCTGCATAGAGGTATGTTATCTTATTTTTATTGTTTCCTCAATCTGACGCTTTTGGGGGTGATTTCTAGATATTCATCCTCGGCCATAGTTTCCAAGCCGCGCTCAATCGTAAGTTCGTATTGGGGAGTAAGTTGGATCGCTTCGTCGGAAGATTTGGAGCGCATGTTTGTGAGCTCTTTTCCTTTTGTCGGATTAACCGCCATTTCGTCGCCCTTGGAAGTGTTGCCCACTACCATACCTTTGTAAACCTCTGTTCCCGGACCGATATAAAGCGTGCCGCGCTCTTGCAGATTCCAAAGCGAAAAGCCAAGCGCTTTCCCGGCAGCCATGGAAACCATGGAACCGGCGGCGCGTTTTTTTCCGCCAGAGGCGGATCCGCCTAGGGCGGAGATTCCTGTTTTCATTGGCTGGAAGCCAATAAAGCGGGAAGACAAAATTCCCTCGCCACGCGTTTCAATCACGAATTGGTTTTTGAAACCCAGAAGCCCGCTGGTCGGCCCCTGGAAAGCGAGCCGGATGGTGTTTTCATGGGCGCGCACGTTTTGTAAAATAAATCCCCGCGCGCCCAAGCGCTCTATTACGGCGCCTTGGTATTTTTGCGGAGTGTCAATCACAGTTTCCTCAAACGGCTCAAACTTTTGTCCGTTTTCCTCCTTTATAATCACTTGCGGCTGGGAGACCTGGAGTTCGTAACCTTCCCTTCGCATATTTTCAAGAAGAATCGCGATGTGTAGCTCCCCCCGGCCCAAGACGCGGAAAGTGTCAGAGGACCCGCCAGCCGGCGAGGCAGGAGAAAATTCCACCTTTAGCCCCACGTTTACTTCAAGCTCGCGTTCCAGGCGCTCGCGAAGCTGGCGCGAAGTCACCAATTTTCCTTCGCGGCCGGCAAAAGGTGAGTTGTTTATCAACAAATTGAGCGCGATAGTCGGCTCGTCAACGGCGATTGCGGGCAAGGGTTCTGTGTCCGTGCTTTCGCTAACAGTCTCGCCGATATCAATATCCGGGAGGCCAGCGATAAGCACGATATCTCCTGAATTTGCGCTTTTTGCCTCAACCCTTTCCAAGCCGCGAAATGTGAAAATTTTAGTGAGCTTACCCGAACGCGCTTCTCCGTTTGTTTTTTTTATAAAAACATTTTGCGGCGCGTTCATTTTGCCTTCGTAGATGCGCCCAACCGCAAGACGTCCTAAATAATTGTCGTAGCCCAGATTAAACGGCTGGAAACGGAGCGATTTTGCTTCCGCTGTGGAGTTGGAAGCTGTTGGTACATTCTTTAAAATCGTTTCCAAAAGGGGATCAAGGTTTTGAGAGCTGTCTGAAAGTTTTAATTTCGCGATGCCAGCTCTGCCGTTAGCAAAGATTACCGGAAAATTTGTCTGTTCGTCGGAAGCGCCCAACTCCATAAAGAGCTCCAACACCTGCCCTTCGCATTTCGCTGGGTCGGCTGCCGGCTTGTCTATTTTATTTATCACAACAATCGGCTTTAGCCCGAGCTCTAAAGATTTTTTTAAAACAAATCTTGTCTGCGGCATAGGCCCCTCCTGCGCATCCACGACCAAAAGCACCGAATCAATTGCCCGCAAAACCCGCTCTACCTCCGAGCCGAAATCCGCGTGCCCGGGGGTGTCCACAATATTTATTTTGGTATTTTTATAATTTATCGCCGCGTTTTTTGAATAAATCGTAATCCCGCGCTCAAGTTCCAGAGCGTTTGAATCCATGGACACGCCTTCCTTCGCCGCTCCGGTCTGCCGCAAAAGCGCGTCGGTAAGAGTTGTCTTCCCGTGGTCAACATGGGCGATTATTGCGATGTTTCTGATTTCCATAAAATTTTATTTAAAAAAAGCCCTGTTCGCCCGCTGGCGAAAGGCTTTTTAATACTACACCAAAAATTTAAATAGGTCAAGCTCAAAG
>MFIM01000027.1 GCA_001780725.1 Candidatus Giovannonibacteria bacterium RIFCSPLOWO2_02_FULL_45_28
TGCTGGTAATATCCCCTTAATCCTACCAGCGACGGCGCCGCAGGGGTATTACCGATGTATCTCATCTTCTTCATGCACACCGTGGGATAGGAATGAAATAACAAAACAGATACAACATTTAATCCAAGGGGCTTTCGGCTGAACGCATTTCGGCATACTACACCTCCAAATAGAACCGTATCGGATAACCGACGACGGCCAGCGCTACAACAAGCGCAATTACCAGCGCGAATCCCCAGAAAATAAGTTTGGGGCTTTTGGTTTCAAAAACTTTCTCGTTTTGCGCAATCAACCAAGCCAATTGCCTATCCATAAAACCTCCTCCTTGCTTTCCTCTAAAAATCATGCTAGCATAACATTATGAATGGGTCAACGATACAAGAGAAAAGAATAGGCGATATAGCTCACAAGCAAGTAATGGCGGCATTGCGGGAAATTTTGAGCGATCCTGATCGCGGCCTTGAGTTGAGAGCTGGTTTTGTCAGTCGTGTTAAAAAATCTATGCGCTCAAAAGAGGCTGGAAAAGTGAAGAATTTGGAAGAAGTTTTGGCAAATCGCGCTGCTTAACCATGGATCAGTGGAAATTTAATATTACGGAGGATGCGCAGCTGGATTTAGCTAAATTGGACATTCAAGTAAAAAATCGGGTTTTGGCAAAATTGGATTGGCTGGTGAATCATTTTGAAGATATTACTCCAATTCCTTTGGGAGAACCACTCAAGGGGTTTTTCAAATTGAGAGTGGGTGATTGGCGGATAGCATACGAAGTAGAGGATGCCAAGAAATCGGTGACTGTTCACGCAATTGACCGCCGCGACAAGGTTTATAAAAAATTACTTAGAAGAAAATAAAAAAAAGAGTATTGCTTGCTTTTCTCTAAAAATTATGCTAGCATTTAGTTACGCAAAAGTCAAATCGGTGTTATAATTTTTTACACATGCCTCCTTACGGACAATTTACGATAAAAGCCCAGGAAGCGCTCAAAAAAGCGCATGAGCTGGCAATAGAGCGCGGCGGAAGCCAAATTGACGCCATGCATCTTTTGGCCGCCTTGGTGCTGCAGGAAGAAGGCCTTGTGCCATCGCTGTTGGATAAATTGGAAATAGACCAAAACAGTTTGATTGATTTGGTGCTGAACAATCTTGACTCCACGCTCCGCACCAACATTCTTTCTCCGTCGCACCAGATTTACCTGACACCGGAACTGGCTCGGGTTTTGGAGGAAGCCCACAAAGCCGCAGGATTTTTGAAAGACGAGTTTATTTCCACAGAACATTTATTTTTAGGCATTTTGGAGTCTCCTTCAAAAGCCCGCGAGATTCTTGCGCGATTTTCTCTAAATCGCGAAATTGTGCTGCGCGCTCTCGCCGACATTCGCGGATCGCAACGGGTAACCGATGTGGAACCGGAAAACAAATATCGCGCGCTTGAAAAATATTCCAGAAATTTAACGCGTTTAGCCCGCGAAGATAAATTGGATCCGGTAATCGGCAGGGACAATGAAATTCGGCGGGTGATGCAGGTATTGTCGCGCCGCACCAAAAATAACCCGGTTCTCATGGGTGAAGCCGGAGTCGGCAAAACCGCTATTGTGGAGGGTTTGGCGGAGCGCATTGCGTCCGGAGATGTGCCGGAGACTTTAAAAGGCAAAGAGCTGATTTCTCTTGATTTGGGCGCGCTTGTTGCGGGCACCAAATACCGCGGCGAATTTGAGGAAAGATTGAAAGCTGTAATGAAAGAGCTGGAGCGCGCCGCCGGCAAGGTGCTTCTTTTTATTGACGAAGTGCATACGTTAGTCGGTGCCGGCGCTGCCGAGGGGGCGATAGACGCTTCCAATATGCTTAAGCCGGCGCTTGCTAGAGGCGAGCTTCACGCCATTGGCGCAACCACGATTAAAGAATACCAAAAATATATTGAAAAAGACGCGGCGTTGGCACGGCGGTTTCAGCCTGTTTTTGTTGACGAACCCGCGCATGACGATGCCGTTGCTATTTTACGGGGCATTAAAAATAAGTATGAGCTCCACCACGGCATCAGGATTGCCGATTCTGCAATAACCGCGGCAGTAAACCTTTCGGCTCGTTACATTACCGACCGCTTTTTGCCGGACAAGGCTGTTGATCTGATTGACGAAGCTGCCTCTTCTTTGAGGTTGCAGATGGAAAGCCAGCCGGATGAATTGGAACACACCAGGCGCGAAGTCATGAAACTGGAAGTTGAAAAGGAGGCGCTAAAAAAGGAGGACAATCCGGAAGCAAAGCAAAAAACGCGCCGGCTTCAAAAACAAATTGAAGAGTTGAAAGAAGAAACCTCCGGTTTGGAAATGCGCTGGAAGCACGAAAAAGAAACAATTGACGCCATCCGGCAATTAAAGAAAGATCTGGACGCACTGCGGCAGGAATCGGATGCGGCGGAGCGGAGAGGGGATTTGGCCAAAGTTGCTGAAATACGCTACGGCCGGATTCCCGAATCGGAACGGAGGCTTTTTGTGGAGGAGAGTAAGCTCCGGAAACTGCAATCATCCAGAAGAATACTGCGGGAAGAAATAACCGAAGAAGATATTGCCGACATAGTTTCCCGCTGGACGGGCATACCGGTGAAAAAAATGCTTGAGTCGGACGCTAAAAAACTTTTGAGAATGGGGGATGCGCTCAAAAAGCGTGTTGTTGGGCAGGAGGAAGCCATAGAAAAGGTGTCCCAAGCCATCCGCAGGTCGCGCGCGGGAATTGCCGACGAGAAACGTCCGATCGGCTCATTTATATTTTTGGGGCCTACCGGAGTCGGTAAAACCGAGCTTGCTTTGGCTTTGGCTGAATTTTTATTCAACGACGAAAAAGCGCTGGTGCGGGTGGATATGTCTGAGTATATGGAGCGGCATGCGGTTTCTAAATTTATCGGTTCGCCGCCCGGCTACGTTGGTTATGAAGAGGGGGGAAATCTTACGGAGACCATACGCCACAGGCCGTACGCGGTGCTCCTTTTTGACGAAATTGAAAAAGCGCACCCGGAAGTTTTCAACATTATGCTTCAGATTCTTGATAACGGAGTGCTAACCGATGCCAAGGGAAGGCATGCGAATTTCAAAAATACTGTGATTATTATGACGTCAAACATAGGCGGAGAATTTATCCGCGAGATTGAAAGCTTGGGATTTGTCGGTGCGCAAGATGACCGCGTGAAAAAAGAAGAAGAACTCAAATTAAAAATTCAGCGCGCGCTTGAACACAATTTCAGGCCGGAGTTTTTGAACCGTTTGGACGAGATACTTATTTTTAATTCGCTTGACGCGGCGGCTCTAAAGCAGATCGCCAAAATTCAACTCTTGCGCCTTACCGAAAGGATTGGGGCGCGCGGGATTACTGTTTCGGTAAGCAAAGCGGCGGAAGATGCGCTGGCTAAAGAAGGATATGACCCGAACTATGGCGCGCGGCCATTGAGACGTCTTATTCAAAGCAAGATTTTAAACCCGCTTGCGGAAAAAATTATTTCAAAACAAATTAAAGAAGGGGACACGGCGCATGTTGATTATAAAACCGGCGTGTTTGTGATTGAGGGTAGGAAAAATCAGCAGCCTTTGCCAAAAAGCCCAAAAAGGGTTAAAATTACTGTGTAGTCCGCCGGTAGGCGGATAAACGCGCAGGTGGCGGAGTGGTCAATCGCACGCGGCTGTAAACCGCGCGCCCGGAAGGGCTACGAAGGTTCGAATCCTTCCCTGCGCAAAAAATTGTTTTTGTGATAAAAAAGATAAAAAATAAATATGTTGTGCTATCGGAAACGACCGGCAGGAAATTCGGGACACACCGAACAAAAATCGCAATAATATATTAGCCGATGGCCGGATTTGAACCGGCGACCTACTCCTTACCATGGAGTTGCTCTACCAACTGAGCTACATCGGCATGCTGAATTGCGGGTCCACTAGGATTCGAACCTAGATCAGCGGTTTTGGAGACCGCAATTCTGCCATTGAACTATGGACCCATTCTATCTATTTCTTTGCCTCCTTGTGCGCGGTGTGTTTTCGGCACCAGCGGCAAAACTTGGAAAGCTCTATTTTGCGTTCCACCTTTTTCTTGTTTTTGCGGCTCCAATAGCCCACTCTTTTACAGCTTTGACACTGGAGCTTTATAAGATTATCTTGGGACATAGAAGCATTGTAACAGAAGGAGGCGGTTTTGCAAGTTGAATATTTGCAAGCGGTTGTATTATTTTTGTTGGCTTGTTGGATATTGGCAGCCGCATTTCACTCTTATTTTATACCGGCACTGGACACGAGTTCCCGCGACCATATACTTGATTTCATAATTTCAAAAAAGGGTTTAAAAATAAAACCCGAACTGGCTTTGCCTGATATTTATATTTTATCAATTCAAGATGTCGCTGGTGCAAACTTGATAACCATGCCGATTCTGGAAGCATCCGGCATGCCCGATTTTTATGTGGAGCGCTATCACAAGACATGGAACAGGATTTTAATCGCCGAAGGATGCCGTCAGAATATTTTAGTGCATTCACTTGTGCACTATGTGCAATTTGAATATGAGCCGGCGCTGATGTCTTTGAAAGAAAAAGAAAAGGAAGCGTGGGATATCACAAAGCAGTATTTAAAGCATTATTATCCGTGGCGCTATTGGGCGCTTACGATTCCTTACGGGTTTTATAATTGGTGGACCTCGGCGCCGTATTAATTACGGCTTTTTATTTTTGGTTGGCTATTTCCGCGCCGTGCTCATTTGCGCTTATTTACGATGTCGCACTGCTCGGGTATTAATTCAGACATCCCACCTTTTTCGGACAATAAATTAAATTCGCTGAATTTACTTCGGGGGATGGTTGTTTCTTCATCGGGATGACCAAGCCCCAAGGCGTGCCCTAATTCATGAGCAAAAGTCGACAACATCCTTTTGGGGAGAATTATTTCTCCGGCGTCTTTATTTAAAAAATGAATGTACGGCCAGCTGATGAGTATTGCGTTGGCATTGATACTTGTTACGCCGGCTGGGCTGACGTTCGTCTCAAGATTCCAAAGCTGATTCCCAAAAAGAAAAATTCCAAAGTCTCCTTTCGGCACTTCAAGCGCTCGCATAGCTTCAACAACCAACTCTTCTAATCTTTCCGTGGATACCACTATCGACGGCACGCCACCGTGTTCTTCGTAGAGACTCGACAAGAAACGGCCGTTTTTCAATTTCACTTTCTCGGCCCGCACGATTTTTACCGTTCCCAAGTCAAACGCTATGCCGCATTGGTCCCAAAGCCCGTTTATGTGCGGTATTACCGTTTTTTCAAATACTTTCGCAACCGACGGCGATACACTCCCAGTAGTATCGCTGTCGGAAGCAAAGCTGGAATCGGTTTCTAATTCTGTTCTGGTTCCGCTTAAGATAAAGAAGTGAATTTTTTTGCGGCGCGAAATTGATCGTTGGGCAGTTTGTTCTTTATCATAATAATCATATAAAGCGACTGGCTCACCGGCTTGGTATTTAAGAATATATGGTTCGCTCATATGGCCGGCGCTGTCAACCAAAATAAATCGCTGTAATGAAAAATGCGGCTCGGGCACCAGTTGGGAAAAAGAAACTGTCCCGTTATAGATACCCGAGGCGGAGGATTTCAAATCAGAAACCGAATCAACCATCGAGCTGCCCGGCGAATCAAGCTCCTCAAATCTCGATTCGGCAAGGTCGCCGTCGCCATCTTGAAATTCTAGCATACCATCAATTGATTGGTTTAGTGGAATTTTTTCCGGAAAATCAACTTTTACTATTTTCGGCGTGGGCGGCAGCGTCTGAAAATAAAAATATGCGAATAAACCAAGGAGGCCGATTGCCGCCACCGCTACAATTATGCCAATGATTTTTAAAACCTTCATCTTTTTACTTCAAAAGCTCAAGAATCGGCCAGAGAAGCAACGCGAATGGGCTTTTGTTTTGCAGAAATGAGCTCGGCATAAATTGTTTGCATGCCGGATCTTGATAATTTTTAGTGCAATAGGTCTTGCATTCTTCTGGAGTTGTGCAACCGCCCGGCCCGCTAAAATTCGTCGCTGGCGGTGGAGTCGGTGTTGATCCGTCTCCAACATATGGTTCCGGGACGGCGTAGGCGGCGCAGGCCGGATCAGTGTAATGGGTGGTACAATAAGTCGTGCATTCTGCCGTGCTTTGGCAACCTCCGGGACCGCCGCCAGAACCTCCGCCTCCGCCGGAAGAAGCGCTACATTTTCCATTACTGCCTGCATTAAAGATTGCTTGGACTTCAGGCGCGCTTAGTGCTCTATTGTATACGGAGACCTCGTCGATGAGACCGGAGAAAAGCTCTGTAATTCCAAACCGGTCATCCCACGCGCCAAGCGTAAAGGGAGCCGGGCTTGTTGTGTTAGCATTTGCGGCTTCGGCGGTGCCATTCAATTGGCCATCTATATACAAACTCATTGTTCCGGAACCGATTCTTGTCGCAGCAACATGATGCCAGGCCCCTGAACTTATTGGCGCGGAAACACTGCCTCTGGGCTTGTCGGCGTTGCCGACAGTTTCGCCAGCAAAAAATTCTATTATGCTTTTATCTTTGCCGATAACCAGCCAATAACCGGCCCCGTCGCCGCTCATCGGATAGTTTGATTTTCTGATGATATTGCCCTTGGATGAGCCGCCGCCGTCCCAATTAATCCAAGCTTCCAATGAGAATGGGCCTGTTCCAAAGTTTAACTTTTCCGAATTTTCATCTTTAACGTATTCGCCGGATGCGTCAAATTTAAACGCATTCCCAACTTTTCCAGGAGCGAGGGTCACGCCGCTAACCGCATTTGACAATACATCATCATCCACCCAACTCACTAAACCTGATGGGGGTGGAACACAGCTTTGGGTTGGAGGTGGTGGTTGCGGGAACGGCGGCACAACAGGATTTCCGCCTCCGCCACCTCCTCCGGGACCTTTACAGACGCCTTCATATTGCACCCCTCCGCCCTGGTCTTCGGCATGACATGCACTTACCCAGGTATTATTGTCATTTCCGCAAACCGGGTCGGCAATATCCGAGCACGGCTTATCTGGCTGGCCATTTCTTATACAAACACCCTCATGAAGAATTTCTGTGCCTTGTTGCTTTGCGTGGCATTCATTAAAATATGTTGTTTCAACGCCCGATGGCGCTCCTTTTCCATTTATTCCGCAGACATAAGAGGCGCTCATACCTTTACTTACGCACTCCAAAAAACTCGTACCGGGGTCGGTGGGAAAATCGCCTCCGCCAAAACCGCAAGCCTCCGGATTAGATGTGCAATAAGCCTCGCATTCTTCGCGGGATTTGCATCCTCCGGGGCCTTCAAAGCCGCTGCCTTCAAATTTAAATTGTCCGCGCATTTCCTCCGGCAGCATTGATTCAATGCATTCGCGCATTTTTTCACCGATTTCCGGACCCCCGAAAGATAAGTTTTTACCGGGTTCCTGCCCAGAAATACCGGGCGCTCCTATAATTTTCTCAACGCATTCTTTCACTCCGGGATCGGCGTTTTCCAGTGATTCTCTCATAAACTTCATTCCTTCCTCCGCGCGTTTTAAGTCTTCTTCGCTAATCAGTCCATTGTCTTTGGCGAAAGCAAGGCAAACTTCTTGGTTCGCTGGATTTTGGCAGAATGTCTGGCAAGCTCTTCCGCGGCAGCCTCCGGGACCCTTGCCACCTGTTTTTTTAATTATTTCTTTTTCTTGATCTGAAAGCAGGCCCGCTTCTTCGGCGAAAGCCACGCATGTATCAAAATTATTTTCATCCTCGCAAAACGCCTCGCAGGCCTCTTTGGTTTTACATCCTCCCGGCGTTTTGCCTTGCTTCATCAACGGTATAAATTTTTCCGCTTCCTGCAGTTCTTGCTCGCTCATAAAGCCCGATTCTTTTGCAAAAGCAAAACATTCGTCAATATGCTCCGGACTTTGGCAATAAGCCTCGCAGGCCTTTTTGTTGCGGCAATCTCCCGGAAATTTTTTACCTGCGTCTAATGCGGCTTTGACTTTTTTGGCTTCAGAAAGTTCGCGCTCGCTCAAAAAACCATGATCTTCTGCGAATTTAACGCATTCGTCAATTTTCCCGATATCATTGCAGTAGCTTTCGCAGGTGGCTTCGGTTTTGCACCCTCCCGGTCCGCCGCCGCTCTTAACAACTTCTATAAATTTTTTACCACGCTCAATTTCTTCCCGCGGTATCAAATTGTGTTCTTCAGCAAACGCAACGCAGCGCTCCATATTCGCCGGACCGTCGCAATATTTTTTGCACGATTCTTCGCTTGAGCAATTGCCTAATTCGGCGATGGGATATTTGAGTTCCTTTTTAGGTTCCACAGAAGTCGGCGCTGGAGTTGGAGCCACGACGCTAGGGGTCGGAGCCGTAGCGGGCGGCGGAGGCTCCTTGCTCAATTTTTTCACTTGAGCTCGGCCGCTCGCATCCGTAGAGGAAATTTCAAACTCTGTTTCTCCGCCACGGCAGTCAACAATCCTGCCCTTAACTGTTTTGGCCAAATCCGAATCGTTGACCGCGCCGATATTATCAATTTTCCTGCTTTTGGGACAACCCCCGAGGTCGCCACTGTAAGGCGGCTTATCGGTTGAAAACTCTAAAGCGAAAGACTGAATGCCTTCAGGGTCGCCAAATGTTAACACAAAAAGATCGCTGCTTTTATCTTTTACCAGAGATAAAGTGGCGTTCCCCGTGGTCTGGGCTTGGGCGATAAAAAAAACAAACACAAGCAAGCCGATTAGGCTTAATTTACTTAACTTGCTTAATTTGCTTGATTCGCTCATTCAAATGGATTCTTGTAAGTGTCTTTAAACGGATTGGCGCGGTCTATAGGATTTAACTCCGGCACCTTGCCTTTAATGGGGTTGGACTTTACGTCTATTGCGGGCGCGCTTATAGCCTTAATGGCGTCTTCGGCGGTTTTGACAGGTTCCGGCGCTTTTTTTCTTGCGGAATAATACCAAAAAACAAGGCCTAAAACGGCTAAAGCCATCAAAATTGCTCCAAATTTAATAAGATTCGTTTTCTGACTTTCCACAAGTTTATTATACACATCTTGCATTATTTTTTCCACACGCTAGTATGTGGATAGATTTGAAAATGGGGGAAGAAAATGGCGAAAGCAAAGAAAGCAAAAAGGGTGAAAGGTAAAAATCCAAACGTCGCTCCAAAAAAACGCGTTGATTGGAGCAAGGCGCCAAAAGAATTTTTAGTGAGTATCAGGGAATTGCCTTGGAACGAAATACTTGATGCAATTGAAAAGAAAACCGGTGTAAGACCTAGTCGGCGATCTGCTTATTACGCTTTCCATAAGGCGAGAATCAGCTTGCCATACCACAAGGAAAACAGACCTGTCAATGAAAAGAAAGAGATGGAAAACGGTGAGCTAATTCCGGCAAAGCCGAGGAATAAGAAAAAAAATGGCATAAGCGAAGAAGAGAAAAAGATTCTTGAGATTCTTGCGCAGGAGCCACTTGGGCTCCCAATGCAACTGCTTGCTGAAAAAACCGGGGTCGGGAAAAGGGAGATTGTAAAAAAAATCCAGAAGCTTAAAACGCTTTTGGATGAGAAGGGCTTCTTCCTTTCTGTCAATGAAAGTAAAAAAACTGTTAATGTTGCAAGAAAGGGTTTTGAAAATATTGAGCCGAAGATTATTGAAATAAAAGTTTCTCCAGAAGAGTACATTAAATGCGGCGCGAACGTCGGAGTGTTCGCTGGACCTTTTTACGGAAGTGAAGGATATCGGGACGGGCTAATTGAGCTCAATGCCTATGTGCAGAAAGTGCATGCCGTGCACTTCCTGTCGCTCCTTGGGTTGGTAGATGGGCGAGATTTGGAGGAACAGGCTAAGGTTCGGGCAGGTTCGCGCTCTAAGAATAAAGAGTACCAATACTGGGAAAATTTGTTTATTTCCCAGATTGCCAGAGAGCTTTCGTTTTGCCTTCCCAAAATAAAAAAGCCTGATGGTTCGCTTGTGAAGACCTATATATCTACAAGCCCTAAGGTGGACAAGAACATTGGCGAAGGCATCGCGCTTTTGCTTTCCGAATTGCGGAACGAGGACATAGTTTACTTCGGAAGCAAAAACAACCACCCGCTCATTGTGAAATACATAGGCGACGAAGGCAAAACCCTGCTTCCTATTACGATCCAGAAATCTTATTTGCCGGCGCAATACGCCTCAACCAAGATTCAAGGACAGCATCGCAAGCTTCTTAAGATTCACAAGGCCTCCGATATTTTGGTTTTTGGTGGATACGGCGTTTTTGTCCATAAACCTGCTGTCGGAGAAAAATCCCGCCCGTATATCGGACTCCCCACCTTACATGCTATTTCTGAACAAGAAACTCGCAACGATTCTGAAAGCGAAATCGGAACAAGAACCATAAAATGGCGCCCGGACGGAAATTACACGGTTACCTCATCAGATTTTAAGTGGTTATTGCGCCAAGAGCGAGATTTAATTAAGGCTCCGCCAAGCGCGAACGAAACGCAGAAAAAAATCATCAGCGTTCTTAAAGAACGCGCCACGTTCATCGGTGTTTTGGCGGACAGGCTCGGTGTTTCAAGAGATGAGATCAAAAAAACAATTGAGGAGCTTGGTTATTTCCGCGCAGGCATTGTGTACGACAAAACCAGCAGGCTGTTTGATTTTTCCAACGAATGGTTCCAAAAAAAGATCAGATATACTTGGCCGGAAAATTTCGCGGAAGAGGCCATAGTGTCGTTGGCTTGCTTGCATGCTCTAGCAACTTATCCTGCTGACGGCAGAATTCTTACGGATTGTAAGTTTTTGCTTGACAGAGTTCCTAATTACATTTTAGAAACACGAGCTACCGCATTGGTCATAGCCGGAGACCTTATCCAGGGCTCCAAAGTGCACAATTTGCATTTGCGCGGTGAGGTTTTTCAAGGGCTTGGGCTTACTGTCCAAGAGCGTGTATCGGCTTACCTTGTGGGGCAAATGATGATTAGGCCTTTCAGAGTGTGGTTTGCTGAATTCATGCAAGATAAAAAGCCGGAGTCGCTGACTAAAGAAACGCTTATTGCGGCTTTTGAACGATGCCTTGTGACTCTCGGTTTTTGCGCGGGGAACCATGATTTGTGGCAAACCGGAGACGCGGTAAGGGCTTTGTGGACGTTCCAGCAAGATCTAGTATGGTTTTTGATGCAAGAGATTTCTAAGACGCTTCAAACATATTCGTTGAGCATGGACTTTCTTACATTGGCAGCGTTTTTATCGCTTAAGATTATTCGGGATTGGCCTGACGGACAGATTAGATACCGCACGCCAGCAGGGATTGCAGTCAAGATCGTGCACCCTCATACGGCGAGAACTGAAACAGCCAGCATTCCTCCAGAGAAACTTCTTTCACAGCACAGCCTTGCGCAGTATGTTATTTCGGGGAATTGGCATACTGCGTTTGATATGCAGCAATCAGACGAATTCATGGGGCTGCGTCATATCGTGACAAACCCTACTGTGCTTTTGCGAACTTTTTTTGAAGACAATAAAATGAAGCGCACGGACTTCGGAGTTAATGTCAGTTGGCTTAGATCATATCAGGGTCGGATTTACGAAACCGAAAGTGGATTTTGGGGAGATAAAATTACGGATGAGTACACTAGGGAAAACAACGCGCGAATGGAAGAAATTCTGCATGAAATAGGAGAAGATATCTTCAGCTCAAAATACGGCAAAAAAGCTGTTGAAGAAGTCAAAGCTCCGCAATAACGCGGAGCTTTTTTCTATGCGAAACATTGTGATTAAGCCAAAGTTTAATAATCAGACGGAGGTATTTTATGGATTGTGTTTTTTGCGATAGAAGTCAGTTTGAAGAGCGGCTTTGCGGAGAAACCAAGGATTTCTGGATAATCGCGACTTTGGGGCAGATAACCGACGGCGGGTATGTTCTTTTGGCGCCAAAGAGACATGTTGAGTGCGTTGGAGCGATGCGGGAGCCGGAAATTGATTCTTTGAATGAACTTTTGTTTAAAACGCGAAACGCGCTAATAAACGAATACAGCAATAGAGGGATTGTTTTTGAACATGGCATCGTATGTCAGACTATTAAACATGCGCATTTACATTTACTGCCCGGAACAATCGATACTCTAAACGTCTTGTTGAGAATTGTGCAGGATTTCCCGCCTCAAAAATATTTGTTTTCTACTGTTCCGTCTTTAACAAACCTACAGAGTATGTACAAAGACAAGCCGTTGCCGTATTTATTGGGACAAGACATTATGGACAGCGGTTTTGTAATTTGCTGGAACCCACTGGCGCCGCCGCAGTATTTGCGGATTGTTGTAGCTGAAGTGTTGGGCAGGCCCGAACGAGCAAATTGGCGAACGATGGATCCAGAATTTGATAAAAAATTGTGGAGCGAAACAGTAAAAAGGCTGAAGCCGTATTTTAAATAAAAAAGTCCTCTGCTGGTTGGCGGATGGGCTTTTTATGTTAAAATGGTTCCATGGATTTAGCTGATATGCTTATCAAAAAAGGCGTTTTAAAAAATCCGAGGCTGATTGAAGCGTTCCAAGCGGTGGATAGAAAGTATTTTGTTCCAAAAGAGTTAAAAAGCCATGCTTACATTGACGAGCCGCTATCCATCGGCGAAGGGCAGACGATTTCCCAGCCGTGGACGGTGGCGTTTATGCTGGAGCTTTTAGATCCTATACCGGGCGACAACATTATGGAAATTGGCTACGGTTCAGGATGGCAGACGGCGCTTTTGGCGGCGACCGGGGCAAATGTGTACGCGATTGAGAGAGTGCCGAAATTGTGCGAATTTGGAAAGAGAAATTTTGAGGAATTTTTTAAGAGGGGGAGGGGGTTTTATTTTTCAGCGCGCTTTTTCTGCCAAGACGGCACTCTGGGGCTTCCGGAAATCGCCAAAAAAATCGGGGGATTTGATAAAATTATAGTCGCGGCGGCTGGAGAAAAATTGCCAGAGGCGTGGAAAAACCAGCTAAAAATCGGTGGCAAAATCGTAGCTCCTATTGCGCATAGCATTTTTGAATTTATAAAAAATCCGGACGGTTCGTTTAACGAGCGCGAACACCGAGGCTTCGCTTTTGTTCCGCTTGTCCCCGATAAAAAATAAATGGAAGAAAATAAAAATTATTTAAATAAATACTTAATTTGGACAGCGGTAGCTGC
Source organism: Candidatus Giovannonibacteria bacterium RIFCSPLOWO2_02_FULL_45_28 (assembly GCA_001780725.1). GTDB lineage: Bacteria > Patescibacteriota > Minisyncoccia > UBA11713 > 2-01-FULL-45-33 > GWA1-44-25. The sequence continues at coordinate 13,169 of MFIM01000027.1, forward strand.
CGCGCTTGTTTTGCTTTACGTTTTTATAAAACTTCCGGAATGGGCAGGACCGCGGGTAGAACCGGCGTCTAGAGAAATTACAATTACAATTCCAGAAGGGTTTAACGTCCGCCAGATAGGCGATGTTTTTGAAAAACTGGGAATTTTTTCTAAAGAAGATTTTGTGGCGGCAGCGCAGAAAGAAGAAGGATACTTATTCCCCGATACTTACAGGTTTTATAAAGACGCCGAGCCGCAGGACGTCATAGAAAGAATGAAGGCAAATTTTGGCAAAAAAATCACGCCGGAAATTTTGGCGGAAATAAAGAAAAATAAGAAAACCTTAAGCGACGTTGTTATTGTGGCGTCTTTGCTTGAAGAAGAAGTTGGTGCCGCGGAGGACAGAAAGATCGTCGCCGGAATTTTATGGAAAAGGCTGGAGCGGAAGATGGGGTTAAACGTTGACGCCGCTCTGACTTATGTTTTGGGCAAGGCGAGCCATGAATTGACAGCGGAAGATTTGAAATACGATTCTCCATACAACACTTATCGCTACCGCGGGTTGCCTCCTACGCCGATTTCCAACCCCGGCCTGGATACCATTTTGGCGACGTTAAATCCCACACCATCGCCATATTTTTATTATTTGACAGATAAAGAAGGCAAAGCGCATTACGCCGCAACTTTGGAAGAACACGCCCTTAACAAATTCAAATATTTGCGCTAGGATTTGCACAGATTGATAAGGAAAAATCAAGGAGCTGGACAAATGAAAATATTTGTTGTGGGCAACGGAGCCTTCGGAACGGCTTTTACGGGGAAAATGGCGAGACAGAGGCACGCAACGTATCAATGGTGCTCAACTCATGATTATCCGCATCTCAAACAAATGCTTGAACTTCAGAGAATGCCGGTAAAAGAAAATAAACTTTATTTGCCGGGAGTGGAACTTAGTAACAGCATTCAATTTACCGACAGTTTTGAGCCGGCCAAAATCGCGGATGTTGTTTTACTTGCGCAGCCTACAAAATTTATTTGGCAGTCTTTTTACGCCGTGGCCGGTATGATCAAAGAAAATCCTAAAATGACCATCGCGCTGCTCTCTAAGGGCTTTGATGCGGGGTCCCGGCGCGCTTTGGGTGCTGCCTTAGAAGATTATTTAAGATCCGGTTTTAAATTCTACAGATTTGCCGTAATTTCCGGACCGACTTTTGCAAGAGATTTAATCGCGCCGGAGAAGAAGCACACTATTTCCGTTGCAAGTTATAATTTGGGCGCCATTAAAAAACTAAAAGAAATGGCCCAAGGAACAGGCCTTACGCTTCGTGGCACAACTGATCTTTCCGGTGTAAGTTGGGGCGGGGGGCTTAAAAACGCCTACACTATCGGCTATGGGCTTTTGGAAAAACGGCTTGGCAAAGAACTTCTTTTTGAATATCTTTTGCTTTCGCTTCAAACGGAAATAAAAAAGTTTTTGGAATTTGCCGGCGCACGCCCAGAAACACTTTGGTCCCCGGCTGTTTGGGAAGATTATTATATGACAGCCCGCGGCGATTCACGAAATAGGAGATTCGGTCAATTTCTCGCTGAATATCATAAGCCGGAAGAAATTAAAGAGCACACCAGAACAAATACTGTTGAGGGGTATGAAGCAATGATGATTTTGTGGGAGATCGCGCAGGAAAATGGTTTGGATATCCCGCTTTTGCACTGCATTCACGCAATTTGCGATAGTGAACACGGAGCGAGTCCGGGCACTTTCGTAGAATGTTTCAATAGAGTAAAAGCCTTGTCTGGTTGACACGGCTTTTTTTGTTTACTATACTTACTACTATGTTAATTATCAGGCTTCAGCGCGTCGGCAGGAAAAACGATCCGAATTTTCGGATGGTTGTAGTTGAGAAAAAACGCGCTCCGAAAAGCGGGGCGTCTTTGGAGACTGTCGGATCGTATAATCCAAAAACCAAAAAAGTACAGTTGAAAAATGACCGTATTAAACATTGGCTCATGAAAGGCGTACAGCTTTCCGACACCGCTCATAATATGCTGGTAAAAGCAAAAATTATTGAAGCTCCTAAAATTAATAAAGCCGGAGGGGCCAAAAACAGCGAGGTATTGACAAAACCAGCAGAGGGAGTATAATAAGAGCATAATCCGAAAGGTCGAAAATCGGCATTAGAAACTAATCTAATTTCAAGCAAATGGCTGCAAAAGGATCATCTAGCGCGTACTCTGACGAGGAATTTTTGGAGTATGTGGTAAAAGCGCTTGTAGACAATCCCAGCGCCGTGAAAGTTAGCCGCAAGGTTGATGAGATGGGCGTACTTTTGTCCGTGAAAGTGGACAAAGAAGACGTTGGCAAGCTCATTGGCCGCCAGGGAAATACTGCAAATGCGCTGCGCACCTTGCTCCGCGTGGTAGGCATTAAAAACCACGCCAGAGTGAACCTCAAAATTGAAGAGCCGGAAGGTTCTACGCATGTGAGAGGAGGCGGCAGGGGAGTAGACGAAGTTGTCGACGACCTTAAACTATAATTTTTGCGAAAGCAAAAATCCAAAACCCCGCCTTTAGGCGGGGTTTTGAGTTAACAAAAATAAAACCGGCGATTAAGCGCCGGTTTTGATTGAGATCAATGCTGATACCTCATTTGTCAAATTTTTAAGTTCTACGCTTTTATCTCGCAATGTTCTGGCCAATCTCTTCTCAAAGATTTTTTTCTGATTTTCTCTTGAACGCAATTGTAACAACGTAGGCGCTTGCGCAAATTCCGCTTGTTCCAGTTTTTGCAAATCTACAACATACTGTTCATACCTTTTCCATCCCATAAAATTATGGGTGGTCGCAAAAGTGTTATTACACCTTAAACAATATCTGCTACATTCATTCGGCCCGAAATTTTCTTGATATTGCGTTATTTGTTTGCAAATTGTGCAATATCCGAAATCAATTATTGTATATTCGTGTGGCGCGCTTTTTTCGTTCCGCAACGCATCCGCGACTTTTAAAAAATCTTCAGCGGTTTCAAGTTTTTGAGCCATATCGTATTTGTATTTATAGTCGGCCATAGAACCCACTTTTAGATGTTCTAGTTTAAAGTTATCAACTCGGATATAATATGTCAATGCGGTTTGATATTATTACCATATTTCCAGAAGCTCTCCACGGCTATTTTAATGAGTCCATAATTTCGCGCGCGCAGAAAAATAAATTAGTTAACATCAAAGTTTGGGATTTAAGAAAATTTTCTCGCGATAAGCATAAGAAGGTGGACGATAAACCGTATGGCGGGGGGCCGGGGATGGTTCTGAAGATTGAGCCGATTGCGAAGGCGCTAGAGTCAATTTTAAAACTTAGACGCCGGACGTCTAAGTCAAAGACGTCCGGCGTCTTAATCGTTCTTCTCTCCGTCTCCGGAAAACAATTTAATTCCAAAATGGCCGCTGATTTCGCAAAAAAATACAATCATATTATTTTAATAGCTGGCCATTACGAAGGCATAGACGAACGAATTAAAAAAGTGATTGAGAATTGGAAATTAAAAATTGAAAATTTATCAGTAGGCCCCTACGTTCTTACCGGCGGAGAGTTGCCGGCGATGGTTATTGTTGACGCAGTTTCGCGCCATATCCGCGGCGTTTTGGGGAAAGCTGAATCTTTGGAGGAAAAACGCCACGGAGTCGGTGTGCCGGTTTATACCAGACCAGAAATTTTCAAATTTTTGGATAAAAAATACAAAGTTCCTCCGGTGCTTTTGTCCGGCAACCACAGAAAAATTAATGTGTGGAGAAAAATGCGCGCGAAGTGGATTATTTCGGAAGGGTAATTTCCAAATAATTTCCGTCATCTAAAACAATAATCTCGTCGGGCTCCAAAGATATGATATTTGGTTGTTTCCCTTGATAAAGCGGGAAAGCGTTCTGCCTGCCGGAAGAATCCATCTCCAGCGCCCAAACACCGTTTGACATAGTTGCAATCAGCCAATCGGGCCAATCTGGATAGGAGAAAACCTGGCGAATCGGGCCCATAAAATTGTTTGGGCCTACTTGCAAAAATGGGTTTTTTTGCCACTCCGGCATTTTTTTTGCGTCCTCAAACCAAAAGGTATCAATAACGCCGGAATCCCAATAAATCACCCGTGAGAATGTTTCATCAAAAACGCTTTCTTTTTTGCTTCGTAAAATTTCCGCGGTTGTCGTACCAAAAATTTTGTAAATATCAAAAAGTTCTTTATTTCTATAAAATTTCTTGTCATCCCCCAAAATTATAAAATCCTCCGTTTTGGGGATTGCCCAAAATTTTTTTATTGACGCGTATGGGGGCTTATTTTTTTTTATCGGCGGGGTTGTGGTGCCTAAAATTTTGCCGTCAGGATTTTTCGGCACCAAAAGCGCCGAGCGTGCCGTAACAGTTTCCGACATTACCTCCAATTGTTTTTCCCAGTCCCAAAATCCTTCTTTTGTTACGGAAACTTTGTATGTTCCGGGCACCAAGTTTTTAATGAGTCCGCTTTTCCCCAAAAACGACGTGCGTTTATGTCTTGAGTCTATAAAAATATCAGCGCCCGTTTCGGAGGCTTGAATAAAAATTCCTCCGGTCTTTAAAATTTTGAAATCGCGCGAAATTCCGTAACCCAAACTGTAAAGAAGGATTGGAACGGCGGCAATAAAAAAAAATGATATTGAAGCGTAGAAAAAGACGCGGCGTTTAGCTTTAGTCAGCATTGATTTTAATCCCAATTTATCATACATTTGAAGCGATGGCAAAATTTTTAGTGAACGGAGGCAGGGCGCTGGAAGGCGAGATTTCGGTTTCCGGCTCCAAAAACGCGTCTTTGCCGGCTCTGGCGGCTTCGCTGCTTTTTTCTGATGCGCCTCCGCTGTTTCAAAACCTTCCTGAAATTGAAGATATCAAAAGAATGAAAGAGCTCCTTCAAAGCCAAAAAGACGGGAGATTTGATTATGAAGTCGCAAAAAAAATCCGCGCTTCTATTTTGGCTGTCGGTCCCGCTCTTGCTAGATTCGGCCGCTCTTCTTTTCCGCATCCGGGAGGGTGTGTAATAGGCGCGCGCCCGATTGATGTTTTTTTTGATGGTTGGAAAGCAATGGGGGCAATTGTAGAAAAAACGCCGCCAAGCGGGAAGAAACCTGGTTTTTTGGCGGTCTCAAAACCAGGTTTCGAGGAGCTGGGCGGCGTTCACTCTATCCCAATTTACGAAATCCGTGCGCCTCAAGGACTTAGGGGCTGCGATTTTACTTTTAGAGTGCCCAGCGTTACCGGAACAGAGGGTTTAATGATGACAGCTGTTTTGGCGCAAGGGCGGACGATTTTAAGAAACGTTGCCGAAGAGCCTGAAATTCTAAGCTTGGCCGATTGGCTTAATAAAAATGGCGCAAAGATCGGCGGAGCGGGCACGCACACCATAACTATTGAAGGCCGCGGCGGAAAGCTGCTTTCCGGACAAGTTCCATTTTTGGCGCCGCCGGACCGCATAGAGGCAGGAAGTTTGGCAATTTTGGGGGCAATCGCGGCCAAAAAAATGACTATTAAAAATTTTCCTGAAAATGAACTTACGGCTCTGCTTGGGGTTTTAAAAACCGCAAGAGCTGAATTTGAAATAACGCATCATGACCACTCGCTATTCCCATCCATTACCTTAAAGCGAGCAACGAAGTTGCGAGCGGTTAATGTTCAAACAAAAGAATATCCCGGATTTGCCACGGATTTGCAAGCGCCGTATACCGTTCTTGCAACGCAGGCCGAAGGCGTGAGCATGATACACGAAACTATTTTTGAGGGGCGCCTAAATTATGTGGAAGATTTGAATAAAATTGGAGCGCGGATTAACCTTTGCGATCCGCACCGCGCAATAGTGCACGGACCCTCTAATTTAACAGGATGGAATCTTGAGGGGCCGGATATCAGGGCGGGGCTTGCGTTTTTGATAGCCGCACTCGTAGCCAGAGGAGAATCTCAAATCGGCAATATTTATCAAATTGACCGCGGCCACGAAAAAATAGACGCACGCCTCCGCGCGCTAGGCGCGGATATTAAGAGGATGGAAGCTTGACTTCGAAATGTTTTGCGCTTATCATAACCTTATGAAGAAAAAATTAACCAAAAAAGTGTACCAATATACAGCAGTTTTTGAATTAAATAAGGGCGGCGGCTATACTGCGATTATCCCTGCTTTGCCGGGCTGTATTTCGGAAGGAGATAATTTTGAGGAGGCGCTAAAAAATATTGAAGAAGCAGCCTTACTTTACCTTGAAGATTTACGTGCGGATAAAATGCTTGAGGAATTTGCAAAAGACTCTCAAAAGATAGTCTTGGCTCCGATAAAAGTAATGGCATAAAACTGCTGTGCCAAAACTGCCAAGAGTTAAACCGAGAGAAATTATTGGCGCGCTAGAAAAAGCGAGCTTTTATTTTACTCGCCAGAAAGGCAGCCACAAGCTTTATAAAAAAGACAAATGCAGGGTTACGATTGCTTATCACAACAAAGATATGAACCCCAAAACCTTAAAACACATAATAGAGCAGTCCGGCCTAACATTAGAAGAATTTATTAAATTGCTTTGATGCTGCGATTGAAGTGGGGAGAATAAAATGCTATAAATGAGGCATATTCATGATTAATTTTTTCATCAAAAAAATCGGGATAGATCTTGGAACGGCTAACACGCTGGTCTATGTTCCAGGAAAAGGCATTTTGCTAAATGAACCATCTGTGGTGGCGGTTGCCCTTCCTGAAAATAAAGTGCTTGCGGTCGGCAACGAAGCTAAAGTTATGATTGGGAGGACACCAGAGACAATCGTTGCTTACCGCCCGATGAAAGACGGAGTAATCGCCGATTATCGCGTTACGGAAGCCATGCTACGCTATTTTATTTCCAAAACTGTTGGGCGCTGGAATTTGATGCGCCCGGAAGTTTTGGTTTCCGTTCCGGCGGGCGTTACTTCAACCGAACGAAGATCGGTGGTGGAAGCAGCCATAAAAGCCGGAGCCAAATCGGCCTATGTTGTAAAAGAACCGGTGCTTGCGGCAATCGGCGCCGGAATTCCCATTCACGAACCGCGAGGTCATATGGTTGTAGATATCGGTGGAGGCACAACCGATGCGGCGGTAATTTCTTTGGGGGGCATTGTGAGCTCCATTTCCGTAAAAGTCGCCGGCAACAAGATTGATCAGGCGATTTCGGATTATATTAAAAAGCAATTCAATCTGGCAGTGGGGGATTCAACCGCCGAACAAATAAAAATAAGCATAGGATCGGCAACCCCAATAGAAGAAGAGTTGGTTATGACAATAAAAGGGCGCGATTTTTTAACCGGGCTTCCGAGATCAATAGACATCCGCACCAATGAAATAGTAAAGGCGATTGACGGCGAGCTCCGCGATATCGTAAAAGCCATCAAGCAGGTTTTGCACAATACTCCTCCGGAACTTGCATCGGACATAATAGAAAACGGAATTGTGATGACGGGCGGAGGGTCGCTTTTGCGAAATTTAAATTTGCTGGTTAGCCGTTCCACTGGCGTTCCGACGACTGTTGCCAAAGACGCACTTTATTGCGTAGCCAAAGGCACTGGCATTGCGCTGGAGCATTTAGAGGCTTACAAGAAAAGCATTGTTGCTAAACGATAAATCTCACGCTTATTTATTTTCCGGCAATGACGAAAAGGCAAAAAATCAGGCAATTGAATTTTTAATGTCTCGTTTTTTGGAAAAAAACTGGAGACACAGCCCGGATTTTTTTAAGGTAGCCAGCGATCCAATTACAATTGACGACGTGCGCGCGTTGAAAATAAGAGCTTCGCAAAGTCCCGTAGCGGGGCTATATAACGTTTTTTTGATAGAGAGTATTGAAAATTTGAGCAGAGACGCTGCTCCGGCGCTTCTGAAACTTCTTGAAGAGCCTTCGCAGAGGTGCGTTATAATAGCAACAACCGCCAACGCAAGAGCTGTTTTACCGACAATCAAATCCCGCCTTTCCACATTCAGATTTTGGAACAAGAGTGCGCTCGAAAAAGATTACGGCAAAGACGATTTTGGGGCAGCTTTGCAAAAATCACTGGCCAGAGCCGAGGCGGGCGCGAGAACAAGTCCGACGCAAGACAATATTTCAAAATTTGAAAAAACGCTTGAAATTTATAAAATTATAAACGACCCCACCGCCAACAAAAGGCTTTTGGGCGAATATTTAAATTTAATTTAATGATTGATTTTCCAAAAGAGGAAAAGGAATTCAAAAATATAATATCGCGATTTGAAGAAGAGCTAAAAAAAATCCGCACCGGCCGGGCAACTTCTTCGGTTTTGGAAGGAATTCTTGTAGAATCTTACGGGGTTCAAACACCGCTTATGCATGCGGCAGCCTTGTCTTCGCCGGACCCGAAAAGCGTGCTGATTCGCCCTTGGGATAAAAATTTGCTTCCTGCCATTGAGCAGGCGCTTGCAAGGGCCAATCTGGGGCTTTCTATAATTTCCGAATCGGATCAAGTCAGAGTTGTTTTTCCGGCGCTTACTGAAGAGCGCCGGAAAGAGTTCGTCAAGATGGTCGGCAAAAAAGCAGAAGAGGCGCGCATATCTGTCAGACAGCGCAGGGATGAAATATGGAAAACAATCCAGGAAGAAGAGCGAGCCAAAATCATATCAGAAACACAAAAATATTCACAAAAAGAAAAAATGGAGAAAATGGTTGAAGAAGTAAATAAAAAAATTGCGGAGTTGGCCGAAAAAAAAGAAAAGGAGATCATGAGCATTTAACGCGATGACATTAATATTTTTTTTAATAATTTTGCTGGCGCTGGTTCTTTCTCATGAATTTGGGCATTTTTTTGCCGCGCGCGCGTTTGGGATAAAAGTTGAGGAATTCGGATTTGGCATTCCCCCGCGGATTGCGGGCATCTGGCGCGATAAAAAGGGCACTCTTTACTCTCTTAATTTTTTGCCGTTCGGCGGCTTTGTAAAAATATTCGGCGAGGAGGGTGACGGGTCGGACCAACCCGGAAGTTTTGGATCAAAACCCGCATGGTCAAAAGCTTTAGTTTTGGCAAGCGGAGTTTTAGCTAATATTTTGCTGGCTTATATGATTTTTAGTTTTGTAAGCTGGGCGGGCGCGCCGCAGGTAATTTCAGAGGAAGAAAGAAGCTTTTATCAGGACGCAAAAATTACTATCATAGATTTGGCGCCCGCGTCGCCGGCAGCTATGGCCAGCATTAAAGTCGGCGATCAGGTCGTCGGTTTTTCAAAAATAGAAAACTTCCAGAATTTTGTCAGGGAAAATCAAGGCCAAAACATTAACGTTTCTTTGCTCCGCGGAAAGGAGACGCTTGCAATTACAGTATTAGCCCGCGCTAATCCTCCGGAGGGAGAGGGGCCGCTTGGAATCGCGCTGGGCTATGTGCGCATAAAAAAATCGCCGTGGTACCTTGCGCCGATTGACGGCGCGCGGCTGGCTTGGCAGACGCTTGAAAGCACCGTTTTGGGTTTTTTTGAAATTGTTAAAAATATTGCAAGAAAAGAAACAGCAAATATTCAAGTGGCTGGGCCGGTGGGGATTTTCAATATCACATCTTCTGCAGTAAGCATGGGGCTAAATACGATTTTAATCCTGACTGCTATTCTCTCAATAAATCTGGCGGTGATTAATGTTTTGCCATTCCCCGGGCTTGACGGCGGGCGGTTATTTTTCCTTCTGATTGAGGCAATCCGCGGTAAGCGGATTTCGCCAAAAATCGGCGCTTTTACTCACAGTCTTGGTCTTGCCATCCTTATAATTTTGATGATTTTAATAACTTACCACGACATTGCGAAAACGTTCTGACTCGGGTTATTATTAGCCCATGCGGCTTTCGGAATTGTTTGCAAAAACCAAGAGAGCTTCGCCAAAAGACGAAGAATCAAAAAACGCCCAACTTTTGGAGCGGGCCGGTTTTATTCAAAAGCTCTCCGCCGGAGTTTATACTTTTTTGCCCCTCGGCCTTAGGGTTTTAAATAAAATAGAAAATATTGTCCGGGAGGAAATGAACAAAGCCGGAGGTGTTGAGATTTTAATGCCCGCTTTGCACCCAAAAGAAATTTGGGAAGCGACCGGACGTTGGCAGAGTTTTGGCGCGTTGTTTAAGACAGAGAGCGCTTTTGGCGGCCAGTATGCCTTGGGGCCTACTCACGAAGAGGTTTTATATTCTTTGCTTAGAAATCACATAAGCTCGTACCGGGATTTGCCGGTTTGTGTTTATCAAATTCAAACAAAATTCCGGGACGAGAAAAGGGCAAAAGCCGGATTATTGCGCGGAAAGGAATTTCGGATGAAGGATTTTTACAGTTTTCACGCTGATGATCAAGACAGGGATAAATATTATGAAGCCATGAAAAAGGTATATCTCGCCGTATTTCAAAAACTTGAACTTAATGCAATTCCTACAGCGGCCGGCGGCGGCACCTTTTCCGAACTTTCAATGGAATTTCAGGTTCCGTGCGAATCCGGCGAAGATGTTGTTTACTTGTGCAAAAAATGCAATGAAGCGGTGAATAAAGAGCTGGCGGGTTCCGCCCCTTCAAAATGCCGGAGTTGCGGCGGAGGGGCGGATGAGATAAAAACAATTGAAGTTGGCAATATTTTTCCTTTAAAAGAAAAATTTGCCAAAGATTTTAATTTGAGTTTTAAAGATAAAAACGGCAACGCCCGGCTGGTTTCAGCAGGATGCTATGGCCTTGGCACTTCTCGTGCAATGGGCGCCATTGCAGAAGTTATGAACGACGAAAAGGGCCTTCGCTGGCCTGGAAGCGTGGCTCCTTTTAAGGCGCATCTTATAGAGCTGGACGCAGGTGCGTCAAAAATTTACAAAGAGCTTGTTGCAAAAGGGACAGAAGTATTATATGATGACCGCGCCGGAAGCGCTGCTGGCGAAAAATTTGCGGACGCAGATCTTATAGGCATTCCGCTACGTATTGTTGTGAGCAAAAAAACTATTGCCAAAAACTCTGTGGAAGTAAAAAGGCGCTACGATGTTCAAACTGAATTAATTAAAATTCCCGACATTTATTCATATATTAGTAAAAATTTGTAATTAGTAGCGCTATGTTTAGTAAATTTTTTGGAATATTTTCAAAAGATTTGGGTATTGATTTAGGGACAGCCAACACCCTTGTTTACGTCAAGGGAGAGGGCGTTTTGATCAACGAACCGTCCGTTGTTGCGATTAATCAAAAAACCGGGCAGGTGGTCGCTATCGGCAGCGAGGCTAAAAAAATGGTAGGGAGAACCCCGGGCCACATAACAGCTTTGAGGCCTTTGGTGGAAGGAGTAATTTCCGATTTTGAAGTAACGGCCGAGATGCTGAATTATTTTATAAAAAAAGTGCACAGTCCAACCCAACAGCTTTTCGCGCGGCCGAGAGTTGTCATAGGCATCCCTTCCAGCATTACGGAAGTTGAGCGCCGGGCGGTAAGGGATGCAGCCCGAAACGCCGGAGCGCGCGAAGTTTATTTGGTAGAGGAGCCGATGGCCGCCGCAATCGGCGCGCGGCTTCCTATACAGGAAGCTGTCGGAAATATGGTTATAGATCTCGGCGGAGGAACAACGGATATTGCGGTTATTTCTTTGGGAGGGATAGTGGCTTCAAGAAATTTGCGGATTGCCGGAGACAGATTTAATGAAGACATTGCGGCTTACGCCAGAGACGAATTTAAACTTTTGATCGGCGAACGCACTGCGGAAGACATTAAAATTTCTATTGGTTCTGTTTGGAAAACCAACGAAATATTGGAGGGTGCGCTTCGCGGGCGCGATCTGGTCACAGGCCTGCCTCGCGAAGTGCTGGTTACCGACAGCGATATCCGTGCGGCTTTGGCTAAATCCATGCGCACGGTTATTGACGCGGCAAAAAACACAATTGAAGATACGCCGCCGGAATTGGTTTCCGATATTATGCACCGCGGCATCTTGCTGGTAGGAGGAGGAAGCCTAATACGCGGATTGGACAAGCTTTTGGAGCGGGAAACAAAAATGCCGGTTTATCTCGCCGAGGATCCGCTTACAACGGTTGTCCGGGGCACGGGCATAATCCTGGAAGACCTGGAAAGCATATCCGAGGTTTTTATTGAAGACGATTATGATTTACCTCCCCAATAAACCCCCACACCAAAAGTTTTGGTGTGGGGGTAAAAAATCTTATACACTCATTATTTTATGGGCAGTGCTAGTTGCGCTAGTTTTTTTTAATAAAAGCCACGCGTTAATACAAAATATAATAGTCAAAACATCAATGTTTTTGGTCCCGGAACGTCTTGCCCAAAAAGACAGCGCAAACATCGCGCTATTTCTAGAACAAATAAGGGCGCTTAAATTTGAAAACAACAAATTAAAAACTGCGCTAGAAATTCAAAATCATTATCGCGTTATTCCGGCCAAAATAAAATTTGGCGGCGGATATCTTTTTATAGATTACGTGTTTGCTGATGAAGGCGCTAAATCAGGCATCAAAGAAAACAATATTGTTGTAACCGAAAACAACGTTTTGGTCGGGCAGGTGGAGGCGGTTGGCGCAAACTGGAGCAAGATTAAAAAAACCGGCAGTCTCGGGCAAAAATTGACTTTGATCGGCGAAGATCCGAATTTGAGCTTTGACGCTGTTGGGCTTGGAGGAGGCGAGCTAGCGGCCGAACTTCCTGCACGTTTGAGCGCCGTATTTAAACCTGGTGATACTTTGCGCTGGGCGGAAAATCCGAATTACACGGTCGGACTGATTGATAAAATAGATTTTAAAGAAGGCAACCCATTCGGAAAAATCTTAATTGTGAGCCCAATATCTCCATCGGCGGTAATTTGGGTTAACATCTTACCAAACAATGATTGATCAAAGAACCCTTTTTGCCGCATTTTTATATAGCGTGACTTTTGACAGGATTTACTTATTTCCGACTATAATTGTTGTGTTGTTTTTTAACCTGCTGCCGTTCCGATTGAAATTTATTAATATTGCAATCTCAGGCATTTTTGGCTTGTTGAGTTTGGGAATATGGAATTTGTGGCTGAACAGTTGGAACTTGTTTTCTTATGCATTCGCTTTGCACCTTTTAACGTACTGTTTTATACTTTTGGTTATAATTTATATTTTTCATGAGGAAAAAAAACAATTCTAGAGAAATAGAAATTGACGAAATTTTTCTTGATCATATGAATGCGCCGGGTTTTCATAAAGAAAACATGGAAGGAATGATTGAAAATCCGATAAAGCGCAGGGTTTTTTGGGCGTTGGGCTGTTTTTTGTTTTCTGCATTGGCATTATTTGCCTTTCGGGTCGGATTTTTGCAGATCATGCAAGGAAAAGTATTTTATGAAAGATCGGAAAAAAACTATCTGCGCGTGGTAAGCTTGATACCGAAGCGCGGGATTATTTATGACCGCGACGGAAATGTTCTGGCTTATAACGAATACGAAGACGGCAAAATATTAAGAAAATATCCTTCGGAAAATTTTTTGCACGTTTTGGGTTACTTAAATTCATCGCCCAGCGCAAGCGACGGCAACATTTTAACAGGCGCGGATGGCCTGGAAGCCGCTTACGAAGATATCTTAAAAGGGGTTTTAGCAAAAAAAATTGAAGAAGTGGATGCCAATGGCAGTATAATAAGCTCCGGCGCGCTGGAAAACGGCGAGCCCGGGCAAAGTCTTTTAACCAGCTTATCGCGCGATTTAGAAAATAAATTGGGAAGCGCAATTTCGGCTACTATGCTGGAACGCGGATTTACGGGCGGAGCCGGAGTTTTTATAGATGTCAGGAGCGGCGAGATTCTTGCGCTGGTCAGTTTCCCGGAATTTGACCCTAATTTGCTGAACGAGCTTGCTGGAAAATTACTGCGTGATGAGCGTAAACCGTTTTTAAACCGCGCTATTTCCGGCCTTTATCCGCCGGGGTCAATTGTAAAACCGGCATTGGCCGCCGCAGCTTTAGCTGAACATATTATCACTCCTGATAAAAAGATTTTAAGCGCCGGCAGTATAGCATTGCCTAATCCATACGACGCCAATCGGCCGAACATTTTTCCTGATTGGAAAGCTCACGGCTGGGTTGATATGCGGCAAGCATTGGCCGTCTCCAGCGACGTTTATTTTTATGAAATCGGCGGCGGCTATCAAGACCAGCAGGGTTTGGGCGCCTGGAATATCAAAAAATACTTATCATTGTTCGGATTAGGAGAACGTGCCGGAATAGATTTGCCTGGAGAAAATGCTGGGCACCTGCCGGATCCTTCCGAAAAACAAGACGGCAGAGACTGGACTATCGGCGATACCTATCATATTTCAATCGGCCAAGGCAATATGGTTGTTACGCCAATTCAAATGGCTGTATATGCCGCTACCATTGCGTCCGGCGGAGTTATGCCTTATCCTCATTTAGTACGCGCTTTGATTGACCAGGACAAAAAACCCACGCAAGTTTTTTCATATCCGCCAAAAAAACAAATTGAAATATCGCCGGGTGTCTTCAGCGTTGTAAAAGACGGCATGCGCGAAGCTGTAAAAAGCGGGACGGCTGCCGGGCTCGGGTGGCTTCCTTTCCCGGTAGCAGCGAAAACCGGTACGGCCGAAATCGGAGAAATAAATAAGGTTCATTCATGGTCTATCGGATTTTTTCCATATGATAAACCGCAAGTGGCCTTCGCGATTTTAATGGAAAGTGGTCCCAGGCAAAATACCATAGGCGCCACTTTCGTGGCCTCTGAAGTGTTGCGATGGATAGCGGATACCGATTTCCTTAAAAAGATGCAAAATGATATACTATTAACAACTAATATTTAATTTATGGACCAAGATTCAACATATTTTTCAAAAGAGGGACTCGCCAAATTAAAAAGCGAACTAGAACACCTCAAAACAAAGAAACGAAAAGAAATCGCAGATCGCTTGGAATACGCCAAAAGCTTAGGTGATTTATCGGAAAACTCCGAATATCAGGAAGCAAAAGAATCGCAGATATTAAATGAAGGTAAAATCGCGGAATTGGAAGATATGCTGCGAAGATCCGTGGTGGTTGAACATACTCGGGTTGATATGGTTGATATCGGGTCGCAAGTTTTAGTTAAAGATCAAAACGGCAACGAGACAAATTTTATCATTGTCGGATCAAAAGAGGCCGCTCCCGGAGAAAATAAAATCTCGCATGAATCTCCCGTCGGCAAGGCTCTTTTGGGCCATAAAAAATTTGAAAGCGTTTTGGTTAAAACGCCAAAAGGCGCAGTTGAATATAAAATTTTAGACATAAAATGATACGGGACTGGCGCGTTAAAAAACTTGAAATTTTACGCAAAGCTGGCATTAATCCTTATCCGGCTGGCCCCGCCTTTTCTGTTTCACCGATTCAGGAAATCAGAAAAAATTTTAGAAAGCATTTAAACTCAAAAAAAAACATCGGTTTGGCTGGCAGAATAATGGCCAAGCGCGAACATGGCGGGTCTATATTTATGGATATTTTCGACGGTTCTGGGAAATTGCAGATTTTTTTTGCAAAAGATAAAATTGGCGAACCCCCCTTTTCTTTATTGGCGGAAACCATTGATATTGGCGATTTCGTCGCCGTACAGGGCTGCGCTTTTTATACTAAAAAAAGTGAGCCGACAATTGAAGCCCGTAAATGGGAAGTGTTGGTTAAATCATTATTGCCTTTACCGGAAAAATGGCACGGACTTCAAGACGTAGAAGAGCGTTTTCGCAAGCGTTATTTGGATATATTGATGAATCCTCTGGTGCGCGATAGATTTTTGTTGCGTTCGCGCTTGATTGCCGAGATGAGAAATATTTTAGATGAGGCCGGATACATGGAAACGGAAACGCCGATTTTGCAGCCTATTTACGGCGGGGCTTTGGCGGAACCCTTCAAAACGCACCATCGCATGCTGGATATGGATATGTATTTGCGCATAGCTCCGGAACTTTACTTAAAAAGGCTTTTGGCTGCCGGTTTTAATAAAGTGTACGAAATCGGCAAAAATTTTAGAAACGAGGGATTGGACGCTACTCATAATCCGGAATTCACCACGATTGAACTCTACGAAGCTTATCGGGACGCGGAATATCTTAGAAATTTTATCGCGCAAATTTTAGAAGCGCTTATTAAAAAATTGCTCGGAAAAACTGTTTTTAAATTCGGTGAAGAGACTATAAAATTCACAAAAAAAATACCAACAATAAAATTTTGGCATGTTTTGGAAAGATATGCTCTTTTGCCCGGCGCAGAAAAATTAAACCGCGACGATTTGTCGCTTAGAGCCAAGCAATTCGGAATAACCCCGGAAAGCTGGGAGACAAAAGAGAAAATTGCAGATGAACTTTTTAAAAAAATTTGCAGGCCAAAAATGATTCAGCCTGTTTATGTAGTGGACTATCCGGTAGAAATGTCGCCATTAGCAAAAAACATTAGCGGAAATAGCGGTATCGTTGATCGCTTTCAATTAATCTTGGGCGGCGTTGAACTCGTAAACGGATTTTCGGAACTAAACGATCCGGAGGAGCAAAAAGCAAGGTTGGAAACGCAGGAAACTTTAAGGAAAACGGAAAACAAGGAGGCTCATCCAATGGACGAAGAATTTATTGAGATGCTGGAATACGGCATGCCTCCGGCTGCCGGCTTAGCTGTCTCAATTGACCGTCTGGCCATGCTTTTAACCGATACTCATAATGTCAAAGAAGTTATCCTCTTTCCTACAATGAAACCTCGCTAAGTGAATAAGCTGTGAATAAATAAGCCTGTTTAGCTTTATCCCGCACATTTTAGTAAAAATGTGCGGGATTTGCATTTACTCGTTAAGTGGATTAAAATGGAAGTAAGGTGGGAAAAGGTGGATAAATCTGTGGATAATGTGGATAACTTTTAAACTATGTTAATCGGCGAATATTTACATACGATAGACCAAAAAAACCGCCTTTCGGTACCTTCAAAATTTCGCAAAGATCTGGGAGAGATTGTCGTACTGACCAGAGGACTGGATAAATGTCTGTTTTTGTACACATTGGTTGAGTGGCAAATACTGGCCGAGCGGCTAGCCAAATTGCCGTGGGGCAAAGCGGAACATAGAAGTTTTGTGCGCGCAATGATCGCCGGAGCAACCGATTTGGAAATTGATTCTTTGGGAAGAATACTTTTGCCGGATTATCTTAAGGTTTATGCCAGACTGGATGGCGCAGCGCAAATTGTCGGCCTTTATAATCGGGTGGAAATATGGAATCCGGGATTGTGGGTAAAATATAGCGAAGAAAACCGGGAAAATATTGAAGCGGTAGCGGAAAACATAGATATATGATACACGAGCCGGTTTTATTAAAAGAGATAATCGCACTTTTAAATCTTAAAGAGGGAGATAACGCAATAGACGCAACTTTAGACGGCGGGGGACACGCTAAAGCCATGTTTGAGAGCATCAAACCGTCCGGAAAAATTCTCGGCATTGATCAGGATTCGGAAATGGTAAAAAAAATGAACAGTATAAAAAATCTAGTCGCTGTGACCGGAAATTTCAGAGATATTGGAGAAATCGCGTCGCGCAACAATTTTAAAAACCCGAAAGCCATACTCTTTGACCTTGGTTTGTCGCGGTGGCATCTGGAAAAAAGCGGAAGGGGATTTTCTTTCCAGAAACCAGATGAGCCGATTTTGATGCAATTTGATGCCGGATCTCAAAAAAACGCCGCTATCATTCTTAATGCTTATCCGGAAACGGAACTTGCAGAAATTTTTAAAAAATTCGGTGAAGTCCGCGCGCCGCATCAAATTGCAGAAAAAATAGTTTTTGCAAGAAAAAGAAAACGCATTTATTCGGTAGGGGATTTACTCGCAATTTTAGGCATTAAAAATAAAAAAAGTTTGGCGAAAATATTTCAAGCACTGCGCATTGCGGTAAATGACGAACTGGCGGCGCTTGAGGAGGCGATTCAAGGAGGCTTCAGAATACTTGTTCCGGGCGGCAAACTTGCAGTGATATCATATCACTCTTTGGAAGACAGAGTTGTAAAAAACTTTTTTAAAAGCGAAGTTGCGAAGGGAAACGCAGAAAATATTTTAAAAAAACCGCTAGCCCCTGCGCTAGAAGAGATTTCAAAAAACCCCAGCGCAAGAAGCGCAAAATTAAGAGTTTTACAAAAAATATGATTTTTTATTTACAATACAAAAATAATTTAACATTGCCGATTGTGGCGGCGTTGGAAGACCTGCCGTTAAAAAGGAAGGTGGGTATTTTGAAAAGCCTTGTTTTTGCCGTGATTGCGTTTATGACAGTGTACATTTATCTAGTCGGATTGGTGGTGGCGCAAAACTCTACTCGGGAAAATTTAAACCAAACATTGGAAAAAATATTGATTTTAACAAGCCATACGGAAAATGCTCTTATTAAAGAAAATACGGAAAAGGGTATGGAATATTTTATAGCTGCCGGATACGAAAAGCCAAAAAAGCTTGAGATGATAGAAAAGATCAGCAATGTCGCCGCGAATTACTAGCATCATATTTTGCTTCGTTTTGCTCATTTCAATAGCAGCATCGCGACTCTTTTTTCTTCAAGTAATAAAACACCAAACTTATTTTGACGCAGCGCAAAAACAGCAAAATTTCAGCAGCATGCTGGCTCCTAAAAGAGGTGATATATTTTTTAAAACCAAAGACGGGGAGCCTTATCGCGCTGCGGAAACTAAAATAGGCGCGCTTTTATACTTAAACACCAAGCTTCTGCAAAATCCAGGAGATACATATAATAAATTGAATGCCATTACATCAATAGACCGTGATTTATTTGATCAAATTATTAACAAAAACAATGATCCGTATGAAATTTTAAAACACCGTTTACCGCAAGAAGAAGTTGAGCGCGTTCTTTCGCTTGGCTTGCCGGGCGTGGGTTTAGAAGAAGAAAGATGGAGATTTTATCCGTCGGATTTCAGGGCCAGCCATGTGCTTGGATTTGTTTCTGCGGCTTCAGACAAGTCTGCGGGGCAATACGGCATTGAAAAATATTATGACGAAACATTGCGCGGCATTCGCGGACAGATTTTGGGCGATAAAGACGCACGCGGCATACTTATTGCTCTTGGTAATTATTTGAAAGTAGAACCTGAAGAAGGAGAGGACGTTGTTTTGACAATTGAACCCGTATTGCAGCGTACGGCCGAAGACGAACTTGCAAAACTAATGGCAAAGTGGAACGCGCAAGGCGGGGGTATTATTATTGTTGAACCAAAAACCGGCAGCATTAAGGCATTGGCGGCCTCTCCAAATTTTAATCCGAATGAATACCAAAAAGAAAAAAATCTTGGTGTTTTTTTAAATCCGTTCACGGAAAAAATATTTGAGTTAGGATCGGTGTTCAAGCCTTTGACTATGGCTTCGGCCATTGACCAGGGAAAAGTAGGGCCGGATACAACATACATAGATACGGGATGGGTAAAAATAGGCGATCGTATCATAAAAAATTTTGATGGCAAAGCGCATGGCGTGCGCACAATGACGGAGGTTTTGGAAGAGTCGCTAAATACCGGCGCGGTTTTTGCAATGCAGAAGCTCGGAGGCGAAGCGCTTAAGGAATATTTTTACCGCTTCGGTTTGGGGGAAAAATTGGGCATAGACTTGCCGGGGGAACTTAGGGGGGACTTAAGCAATCTGGATTCCGGCAGAGAAATAGAATTCGCAACCGCATCTTTTGGACAGGGGATTGCCGTAACTCCGTTGGAGCTTACTATGGCTCTTTCGGTTTTGGCAAACGGCGGAAAACTGATGAAACCTTTTATAAAAGACGGGAACTCGCCGCAAGTAATTAGGGATGTAATCAAGCCCGAAACCTCCGAGGCGGTTACAAAAATGCTGGTGGACGTTGTTGATATGTCGCTCGCGGGTGGGCAGGCAAAATTTCCGCACATGAGCATTGCGGCAAAAACAGGTACGGCGCAAATACCGGCTGCTTTGAGCGGCGGCGGCAAGGGATACGGCGACGAATATTTGCATTCCTTTTTCGGATATTTTCCGGCATATGATCCGAAATTTCTTATTTTTATATTTTTGGAGCGGCCGCAAGGCGTCAAATACGCATCACAGTCAATAACCGGCACTTTCAAATCACTGGTTGAATTTTTAGTTAATTATTATACAATACCACCTGACAGATGAGAGTAATTATAAAAAATTTAATAACGCGAGTTTTGGTTTGGGAAGCTAAAATGGCTCTGCGCCGCCATGGCCCGCAAATCATCGGCATTACCGGTTCGGTTGGCAAATCTTCCGCAAAAGAAGCTGTTTTCGCTGTTTTAGAACAAAAATTCAATGTCAGAAAGGGGCTCAAAAGTTATAATAGTGAACTTGGGCTTTCGCTTGCGGTGCTAGGCCTTGAAACCAGATGGCTTAACCCGATAGGGTGGCTTAATAATATATATTTGGGATTTAAAGAAATATTTAAAGAGTTCCCAAAAATTTTGATATTGGAAATGGGTGTGGATCGGCCAGGAGATTTGGATAAATTATTAAAAATCGCGCGTCCTGATATTGCAATTGTAACCGCCGTGGGCGAGATACCGGTGCATGTTGAATTTTTTGCGGGTGCGGAAGAGGTTGCCAAAGAAAAGGCAAAAATATTGAAAAGTTTGCCGGCAAACGGCAAAGCAATTCTGAATTACGACGACGAAACGGTTTGGGCAATGAAGGAAAAAACTAACGCAGAAGTTTTGGGTTTCGGTTTTGCTTCGGGCGCTGATGTAGTCGCTTCCAATTATCAAATTTCCGAAAACGGAATTTCTTTTAAGATAGAGCATAATGGTTCAACCGTGCCGATCCGCCTCAAAAATGTTTTTGGAAAACAAGCGGTATACGCAAGCCTCGCAGCCGCAGCCGCCGGGCTTGTCCACTCAATGAATCTCATTGAAATTTCAGGGGCTTTACAAAAATACCAGCCGCCTCCCGGCAGACTGCGTTTAATACAAGGAATTAAAAATAGTTTTATTTTAGACGATTCATATAACGCATCTCCGCTTGCCGTGCACGCCGCATTGGATACATTAAAAGACTTTGCAGGAAAACGAAAAATGGTTGTATTTGGAGATATGCTGGAAATCGGGAAATTTACCATATTGGCGCACAAAGCGGTCGGAGAGAGAGTTGCTTCATTTGCTGATTATTTTGTAACGGTTGGTCCGCGCGCGAAATTTTCGGCAGAAGAAGCTGTCTCACGCGGCATGCCGAAAGAGCGCGTAAAAAGTTTTTCTACAACCAAAGAGGCCGCGGGATATATAAAAAATATTATGCAAGAAGGCGACCTGATTTTAGTAAAAGGTTCGCAGGCAATGAGAATGGAACGAATTGTGGAAGAAATTATGGCAACTCCGGAAGATGCCCCCAAATTGCTTGCAAGACAAGATAAATTTTGGAAAGATAAGGAATAGCTATTGGCCTCTTCGTCTATCGGCTAGGACGCAGCCCTCTCAAGGCTGAAAGATGGGTTCGACTCCCATAGGGGCCGAAAATAAAATAAACTGTATCAAGGTTTTATAATGTTTTATAAACCGCTTCGCGGGAAAACATCCGATGTTTGAAGCACGCCAACATCGGATGTTGAAGAGCGGAGCGGTGTTATCCACAGCTTTTTAATAAAAATTTCTTTTGTTTAATTTTTATAAACTCTATACTTAAAAATATGGAGTTTATTCATCTTTCTTGCAAAAGCTTTCTATGAAATATATGAAAGAAAAGTATCTTTCAGCATCAGAAGCCGCGCGCTTATGTAATTATCATCGTATTTATGTTGGGCAGCTTTGCCGCGGAGGAAAAATTGATTGTAAAAAATTTGGAACGGATTGGATGGTGTCTGAAGAGTCAATTTTAAATTACAAAAAAGAACTCACCAGTAAAAACCTATCCCTTACCCCTTCCCAAGGAAGGGGAAAAAACAACACCCTCCCCTTTGGGGAGGGTGAGGGTTGGGTTACAGAAAAAAGCTCCTCCACTTTACAAGACATCTTTCACGCGCAAGATAAGCCTGATGACGTGTGGGACAGGGCGATTTTGGGCGAAAAAGAGAAAGAAGCTTTTTGGTTCCCGGAATTTTCTCTGAAGCAGTGGTCGCTGGGAGCAGTCTCTCTATCGTCAATACTAATTGCCGCGCTGATTTTTTATAACGCAGGCGCAATCAAAAATTCTATCGCGGACGCGGTTGAAAGTGTTAATGTCTCCGCGAAAAACTTCGTAACTAAAACATCGTCAATCCCTCTCCTTGCGAAGGAGAGGATGGGGAACGTGGTTGAGTTCACCTCCTTAATAAGGAGGAGTGGTGAAGGGGTAGTGGAGATTTTCAATAATTTTGGAAGTTCAGGCTTGGAACTTGCGCAAAACGGCAAAGATTGGGTTTCGGAAACCGCATCTGCCGTCGCCGATGAAATTAAAAATGGCTCTGCTCTATTAAACAAAATCCCTGATGTGGTTGCGGATAATCTCATCTTCGTGGAAAAAAAGGCTCTTGTGGCTCTTTCACTGCCCAAATTTTCTCTTCCTTTTACTTTGGAAGATGTCCGGCTTTCGCTTTCTGACATTAAGATGCGGTTTTTCAATAATATTTTTGCCGCTCGCGACTACATCGTCTTTCTGGGTTTAGATATTAAAAAGGTGGCGCTAGATTTTGTATCGTCGCCCTCGCCGTCAGGGAAAACACTCGGTGTTTTTGGGGATTCAACACCGAGTGTTGAGGAGGACGGCGAGCAAAAACCGTCGCCCCTCATTGTCAGTAAAAACCTACCCCTTACCCCTTCCCAAGGAAGGGGAAAAAACAACACCCTCCCTTTTGGGGAGGGTGAGGGTGGGGTTACAGAAAAAAGCCCCCCCTTTTTACAAGGGGAGGGTTTGGAGAGGTCAAGAGGTGTTGATGAATCTTCCATCATCTCCCGCGTCCTTTCTTCCATTAATATCACGCAGCGTTTTCAGGAATTGGAAAACCGTCTCACTTCCAACCTCTCACTTCTCATCTCTAATATTGAAAAACGCATTCCACCCAACGTCCAAAATCCGGTTGTTTTTTTAACCGCGTCTGCACCCTCTCCTATAAGAAATGATCCGCCGCAGCAGATTAGCGGAGTTTCCGCCGGCTTTGGAGATTTCTCGCAGGGGATTTCAACCGGAGGAAATCTTTCGGCGACCGGAAATGTCACTTTGGGCGACGACGCGAAAACCGCGAGCATTGCTTCAAGCGTTTGGGATATTACTTCTGCCGGCGCGGCTTCCGGATTTATATCTCTCTCTACAAACTCTCTTTCCGCGTCCACATTTAATTTGTCGGGGCTTTTAACAACCGGTGGATTTATTGCAACAGCCTCTTCAACAATAATTGGGGATTTAACTTTTCAAAATGCAACTTCTACCGGATATTTATCAGTGACCGGTTCAGCAACTTCAACATTTGCCAACGGAATAAAACTTACAGGAGGATGTTTTCTTTTGCTTGACGGCACTTGCGCCGGGACAGGAAGCGGCTCTGGTTTGACTGGCACGATTGGGCAAGTCGCGTACTTCTCGGGGACCGACAGTGCGGTCGGCACCTCCACCATCGTCATTTCAACGAGCGGCAATGTCGGCATCGGGACAGCGGCGCCGCAAACCATTCTTGATGTCTTGGGTACCGCCTCATCCACTCTCTATTTAGCAAATATTGGTTCTGAATCTGCCCCAGCGTACTCATTCGCGGGCGGTTCAAATGGGGGGTTCTTTCAAAATCCATCAGGTACTATCGGAATATCAACAGGAGGGGCTGCGAGGGTAACGTTCGCGAGTAGCGGACTATCTATGGGCGTGAATGGTACTGCGGCGAGTCCCAGCATCGCTTGGAGTGCAGACGGTGATACTGGTATCTTCCGCGATAGTTCTGACCAACTTGCTTTCACTGCCGGCGGCATTGAGGCGCTAAGATTTATTGAGGTAAATAGTATAGTCACTTCGTATTTTAATGCAGGCAACGTCGGCATCGGGACGACTTCGCCTTCGGCTACGCTCAGCGTAGCTGGCAACACTTATCTTGATTCCAATTTAATTACTTATTCTTCCTCAACCGCCGCGAATCTTACCATTTCATACCAGCGCGCGGCGACGACGACGATTCCACAAAGTATAAATGCTTTTGCCATCGGAACCACCACCGGACCAACCGCGCCAATTCTTTCAATTGATGGTCTAAATGGAAGAGTCGGCATCGGGACGGCAAATCCTTTAGTGCCGTTGCAATTGAATGGCAATATATTCCATATAAATAATGATAATGCCGAAATTGGATTAGGATCTTCGAGATCGTTCAATAGGCTCCTAGTAGATAGTGATACTAATGTTGGATTGGTAGGCAAGAAAAATGTGTGGATAGGCATTGACTCAGATAATAGCGGCACGGACGCCACCTTTGGTATAGTTGCCAATGATGATTGGTTGGGTGGGAGCGAAACGCCGTTGTTTACTGTTACAGAGGCTGGCTCCGTCGGTATCGGGACGACGAGTCCCGCAAGTTTGCTCTCCGTGGCTGGCAACACTTATCTTGATTCCAATTTAATTACTTATTCTTCCTCAACCGCCGCGAATCTTACCATTTCATACCAGCGCGCGGCGACGACGACGATTCCACAAAGTATAAATGCTTTTGCCATCGGAACCACCACCGGACCAACCGCGCCAATTCTTTCAATTGATGGTCTAAATGGAAGAGTCGGCATCGGGACGGCAAATCCTTTAGTGCCGTTGCAATTGAATGGCAATATATTCCATATAAATAATGATAATGCCGAAATTGGATTAGGATCTTCGAGATCGTTCAATAGGCTCCTAGTAGATAGTGATACTAATGTTGGATTGGTAGGCAAGAAAAATGTGTGGATAGGCATTGACTCAGATAATAGCGGCACGGACGCCACCTTTGGTATAGTTGCCAATGATGATTGGTTGGGTGGGAGCGAAACGCCGTTGTTTACTGTTACAGAGGCTGGCTCCGTCGGTATCGGGACGACGAGTCCCGCAAGTTTGCTCTCCGTGGCTGGCAACACTTATCTTGATTCCAATTTAATTACTTATTCTTCCTCAACCGCCGCGAATCTTACCATTTCATACCAGCGCGCGGCGACGACGACGATTCCACAAAGTAGAAATGCTTTTGCCATCGGAACCACCACCGGACTAACCGCTCCAATTTTTTCAATTGATGGTCTAAATGGAAGAGTCGGCATCGGGACGGCGGCGCCAAGCGCTACTCTTACCGTGCTTGGATCAGGCACCCTGCTTTCGCTCCAAAGTGGTGGTGGGGTGGCGTTTAGCGTTTCTACTTCTCAAATGCTTTTTGATGCTGATAATCAGCCTTTTGCTATTGGTGAAAATGCAGATTATTCACTTGGACATAATTCAACCACAGATAATTTTGAGATAGTTGATGGAAGTACAATAGGAACAAACGTTAGGATGGTTATAAGTAGCTCCGGCAACGTCGGCATCGGGACGACGAGTCCGGCTGCCACACTCTCCGTAACTGGCAACACTTATCTAGATTCAAACTTAATTACTTATTCTTCCTCAACCGCCGCGAATCTTACCATTTCATACCAGCGCGCGGCGACGACGACGATTCCCAATCTCGCCATCAACGCCTGGAGCATTGCCACCTCAACTTCCAATACTCCCGTCTTTACCATCTCTTCCACTTCTTCTCCCTTCGGACTGATAGGCATAGGCACCTCTTCTCCTTCTTACACCCTCTCAATTGCAGGAAACGAATACCTTACAGGAGGACTTGGAGTCGGCAAAGCCACCACAACCGCAGGAGTCATTGAATCTTCGGGACTCATACTCTCCGGAGGAGTCTTTGCGGCTTTGGGAACTGCAACCTCAACATTCTCGGGAGATATCAATCTTCCTACAGGCAAGTGCTACCAGGTGAATGGAACTTGCACTCTCATGAGCGCCATTACATCTCTTAACGGACTTACTGGAACAACACAGACATTTGCTTCAAACGACTTAATTAGCATTGTTTCTCCCGCCGCCGGCACTGTACACAACTTCTACGGCTCAACAACTCCCACTTTTGGATGGCTGCATGCAACGTCTTCAACAGCTTCGTTCTTTACAGGAGCTTTGGGTATCGGGACGACGAGTCCGTGGGGATTGCTTTCAGTAAATCCAGATGGCATCTCCGGCCCCGCTTTCGTAGTCGGGTCTTCAACAGCAACTAATTTCATAGTAACCAACGGCGGCAACGTCGGCATCGGGACGGCGGCACCTACTGCCGGACTCATGTTAGATATTAGGGGCGATATGTCTGTGAACAATGATGGTTACTATGCTTTTGCCGAAGATAAGGTTAACTGGAGCATACACGGAAGGACCACTGACTCTACGACCATGTTAGGTTCGGCACTCAAAACAACGATTATCCCCGGTTCCGGTACGACCGAAGGCTTTGCTATTGCTGGTGCTGGCCTAGCGAGTTCTTTTGAAGCAAGAAACGATGGACAAATATACATGAAAGGCAACGTCGGCATCGGGACGACGAGTCCGGCTACCACACTCTCCGTAGCAGGAAACACTTATTTAGATTCCAATTTAATTACTTATTCTTCCTCAACCGCTGCGAATCTTACCGTTTCCTACCAAAGAGCGGCGACGACGACGATTCCAATAAATACCGTCTATGCTTGGTCTATCGCGACCTCCACCACCGCATCTCCTCTTTTTACTTTCAATACGAACGGGCCCTACGCGACTACTTCCATAAATGGCGGATTTGTTTTGAATAACGGCGCAGTTAATTACGATTCATCAAGCGGCATAATTTCCGCGGATTCAATTCAGACCGGGCCCATGGGTTTTGACACCGACGCCGGAATTGTTTCCTGGATTGACATGCCAAGCTCTACCACCACCGCAAATATTGTAAACAGCTATTCCGCTATGCTGGATAGCACAGCAATCCTCACGATTTACGGCACAACCACAACTTCAGGAAATATAACTTACGGTCATGTCGGCATCGGGACGACCAGCCCAACCATTGCTCGCCTTTCCGTTCAAGGCAACATCGCCGCTTTTGGCTGCATACGCTCCGCCACTTCTACTTATTCCATCGGGCCCGCAAGTTGTGTAGACATCGCCGAAACATACCCTATATCGGAAGATGCCTCGGCTGGGGACATTATGATGGTAGGTCCGGATGGAAAATTAAAAAAAGCCACGGATCGCGCGGGGCTAATTGGCGTTGTGTCAAGCGAGCCGGCAATATTATTGGAAGGGCCTGTGGCGTTTTTCGGAAGCCAAATTAACAATCAAACACTAGAGCATAAAACTGGCTCTATGGCGCCCATTGCTTTAGCCGGAAGGGTCCCTGTAAAAGTTTCGGCAGAAGGCGGCCCAATAAAACCGGGAGATAGAATAACAATTTCTTCGGCGCCCGGAGTCGGAATGAAAGCTACCACCTCCGGCCAGACCGTTGGGATCGCTTTAGAGCCGTACGACAGCGGAGAAATCGGTAAAATAATTGTTTTTATAAATCTTGGTTATTCAAAACTGGATTCAGGATTATCTCAAGCGCTGGATGGAAATGGGGGATTAATTGTTGATCAGGCAAGCGGCAAAATGAAATCTTCTTACACTTTGGATATGGACAATAACGACATTATAAACGCGCGGAAAATTCTCTCTGCCTCCGGGCTTTGGTCAATTGACGAGAACGGGAAGCTAATCGTTCAGGAAATTGAAACCAAAAAACTCACTGTAACAGGACAGCAGGGGATTACTATTTACGACCGCGTTACAGGACAACCCGTTTGTGTTTATTCCGAAAACGGAGTTTTGAAGTCGGAAGATGGGGAGTGTTGGGCCGCCGAAACTGGCGGGAAAACATCCGATGTTTCCGCCGAAGGCGGATCCGCCTCTGGCGGAGAGGAGCTAGTTTCGGATACTGACCCTCCAACAATCTCAATTTTGGGCAACAATCCTTCCGCCATTAATGTAGGCGGAACCTATTCTGACATGGGGGTCACGGTAACTGATAATATTGATCAAAATTTGGGATACACGGCTTCTTTAGATGGCGGGCTTGAACTTTTGCAGGGAGATGGACTTCAAATTGATACCTCAAAGGCTGGCGAACATATAATTATTTACACGGCAGCGGATTCGGCAGGGAATACCGCTTCGTCCACAAGAACAGTAGAAGTAGTAGAAATTTATGGAAATCAGTAGAAACTTATGGAAATTGATTTTGATTGCGGCGCTGATTTTGGGTGCGGCGAGTTTCTATAAGTTTCAATTTATTTCCACAAGTTTCAATGATTCCAATGGCTCTCAACCAGTTTCAACCAATTTCAACGAATATCGCAACGCAGATTTCAAATTTTCTTTTCAGTATCCTAAAAACCTAACTCTCCAGGAATTTGATGATGAAAGGGGACATGTGATTTTGTTTGAGGCGAGCGGGAAAACATCCGATGTTGAATCCCCAAAAACATCGGATGTTGAGGAGCTCGCCGGCTTCCAAATTTTCATAGCTCCTTTCGACGAAGAAGGCCCAATAACTCCCGAACGCATAAAAAAAGACTTGCTTAATATTGTCGTGGAAAATCCAACTCCGACAAAAGTCGGCCCTTCGACAGGCTCAGGGCAAGCTGACGCTTTGAGTTTTGTCGGAGAAGGGGACCCGCCTACCGGCGAGGCAGGCGGCTTTAAAACCGCCGAGGTCTGGTTTGTTTATCCCCCCGAACCCTACCCCAACGGAAATTATCTTTATCAAGTCACCGCGAAGCTGGAGGACGCAACTTTAATAGAAGAGATTTTGAAAACATGGAGATTTAGCCGCTGATACTTCGCTGATTACTACGCAGATAAAACGCTGATCTATGAAAAACAAAGTAAAATATTTTTTATACGAGAGGGAGTCCTACCTTATACGAGGGGCGTGTTTTGAGGTATGGAAAGAATTTAAAGGTATGTTTAAAGAATCGGTAATAGACCGCGCTCTAAACATCGCGCTTGAATCACGCGGCTTAAAAGTTGAATCGCAGAAGAGAATTGATATCTACTTTAAAGATAAAAAGGTGGGCACTTATGTTCCCGATAAAATTGTTGAAGGCAAGATTCTGCTCGAGTTAAAAGCAAAACCATTTATTACTAAACAAGATATTGAACAATTTTGGAAGTACCTTAAGGGCTCACAATACAAACTTGGGTTTCTTATAAATTTTTCACCCACGAGATTACAAATTAAACGCGTCGTATATGATACTGCCCGTAAATCAGCGTAAAATCAGCGTTTTTATCAGCATGATATCAGCGGTCGTTGTAGCCGCCTTTCTTTTTATCGTATCACCCAATAGTGCGGCGGCCGCCTTACTCATAAATCGCCCCTTATATATCGGCTTAAATAGCGGCCTCGTCGGCTACTGGTCTTTTGATGGCCCGGATATGGCGAACGTCACCGCTTACGACCGCTCGGGTAACGCGAACAACGGCACTCTCACCAACGGCCCCACTCGAGCAGTAGGCAGAATCGGCCAGGCGCTGGAGTTTGACGGGGCAGATGACAGAGTTGATATCAGCTCCCCCAGTTTTAATGGCGCAGAACCATTTACAATCAGCGTATGGATAAAACCTGCGAGTTTGGGGGAAGGAAGTTTGGGACGCATTATGTCGTTTAATAATGCCACTACTGATGACTTAAGAATGGGTGTCGGTCCATTAGTAAATTTTTCCCCCAATGGTGGTGCGGGAGGGGATTGTGACTCTAACAATATTACTCTTAATGTTTGGGTTCATGTGGTGTTTACGCTTTCAAGCACAGGTGTTTGTACATTTTACATTGATGGAGTGAATCAAACTTTTGATAGTTCTGGTCAAACAATCGGGGCTTCAACAAGTTTTTCCATAGGAAATTTGGTAGGTGGCGTAACTAGAACTTTCGACGGTCCCATTGACGAATTCCGTTTCTACAATCGCATCCTCTCCCCAGACGAAATAAAACGCCTCTATAAAATCGGGGCGACGCTGAAAGTCAATAAACCCAACTATGTGGGGTTGGATAACGGCCTCGTCGGCTATTGGTCTTTTGACGGGCCGGATATGGCGGGGAACACCGCGTACGATAGAAGCGGGCAAAACAACCACGTCTCTTCTACCGGGTCAAATATGCCTACTCGCTCGGCTGGAAAAATAGGGCAGGGACTGAAGTTCGACAATGCCAATGATTATATTGAGATTACTTCCTTTGCGCGCGGAGGCAACTTTACCTGGGCGGGATGGATTTTCCCCATAACCACCGGTGGGGGAGATAAAGGCAGACTATTCAATAATGGCATCACAGGGGCTATACAGGTTGGTTTGTATGTAAGCGGATCGCCTACACCATATATAGAATTAACAACCAATACTGGAGTATGGAGAAGCCCAAGTGGGAGCATAGAACTGAATAAATGGCAACATGTAGCAGTTGTTTTTGATTCCACCTCTACGAATAACGATCCTGTTTTCTATATCAATGGATCTTTAGTATCAACATCGGAGTTTACTACGCCCACGAATACGCCATCGGACAATGTTTTGCTTACTATTGGAAATAATCCTAATACCGAGCTTACTAGGACCTTTGACGGAACTCTTGATGAAATGCGTGCCTACAACCGCGCGCTGTCGGCGGACGAAATCAAACGCCTCTACAAAATCGGGGCGACGCTGAAAGTAAATAAACCTAACTACGTGGGCTTAAATAGCGGCCTCGTCGGCTACTGGTCTTTTGACGGCCCGGATATGTACAACAACACCGCGCTTGACCGCTCCGGTCAGGGCAACAACGGCACGCTCACAAACGGCCCCACGCGCAAAGTTGGCCGCATCGGCCAGGGGCTGGAGTTTGATGGGAGTAATGATTATGTGGATATTGCCAACGAAAGTAACTTTGATTTTGAGCGTACCCAACCATTTTCATATTCTCTATGGACAAAACCTAAGGCTGGGGATACCAGTATTTCCTTAGCGCTTGGAAAAATTTTAGATTCTGGAAATTTCACTGGATGGGCACTTCTTACAAATTACGATTATAGTTCTAACACCGAAGTAGCCGGCAGATTAGCTGTAGCACTTGTCAATATCTCCGGTACCACAAATGCTATTGGTATTGAGGCTGATTCAAAGATCAATGATGGAGGATGGCATCATTATACTGTTACATATGATGGTTCAAGCTTTGCAAGTGGTATAAAAATCTATGAAGATGGTATATCACTTGCTCTTAATGTTGCTTCTGATAGCCTTACCGGTTCGATACTTAATAACGTTAATGTAGAAATCGGTGATAGAGATAGTGGTGCGAGTTCCTTAAACTATCCCGGCCTTATCGACGAAGTCCGCATCTACAACCGCGCGCTTTCCGGCGATGAAATCAAGCGGCTCTATAATTTGGGACGGTAGATTTTTGTTGGGAAATATGCTATAATGAACAAATGTATAACTGGTCAACCGATATAAAAAACCTTAAAAAACACCCGGAAAAATATAAAATCTGGAGGCTTGAACAGATGATAAATTTTGGTTTGAATGGTAAAAAATTGAAAGAATTTGAGCTTAATAAATATTTTAACAAACTCAAAATCGATCCGTATCGTCGTAAATTTTTAAAACTACTTTTGAATGGAAAGTAAAATTTTAGACGAAAGGCAAATTAAATTTTTAGAAGAATTTCAAAAAATACCATTTTTGAAAGATAATTTTTATCTTACCGGAGGGACGGCTCTTGCGGCTTTTTATCTCAAACATCGTTATTCGGAAGATTTGGATTTTTTTTCGGAAAAAGAAATAGATCTTTTAAATTTAGACACGTCGTTAAAAAAACTTCAGAAAACATTAAAGCCGAATAAGGTTGATTTTCAGCAAAGCTATAATCGCAACTTATTTTTTTTGAGTTTCGGAAAACATATTTTAAAAACCGAATTTACTTATTTCCCATTCCTGAGAATAGACAGCAAGGTTTCAAAAAAAGGCATTTCTGTAGATAGCTTGATAGATATCGCGGTAAATAAGCTTTTTACCATATATCAGAGGGTTGCCGCGCGGGACTATATAGATTTGTATTTTATAATTGAGCGAGAAGACTTTAAAATTAACGACTTGATTTTGAAAGCTAAAGCAAAATTTGATTGGAATGTAGATCCTATACAGTTGGGGGCGCAATTTGTTAAATCCGGAGAAGCCGAAGATTTTCCAAGAATGATTGAGAAAATCAAAACAGCTGTTTGGAGAAAATTTTTTATTGATGAAGCGAAAAAACTAAAGAGAAAAATTATTTAATGGCCTCATCGACGATGTCCGCGTCTACAACAGGGCGCTTAATGGGAACGAGATTAAGAGATTGTATAATTTGGGGAGATAGATTTTTACTCAAATGCATGCTATAATAAGGGCATGATTCCATCCAACATTAAGCGGTATTTTTGGGAAGTAGATACGGAAAAACTTAATCCCAAGAAGCGTCCGGAATATATTATTTCGCGGCTATTAGAATACGGCAGGCCCGACGCGATCCGCTGGGCATGGAGGTCTTTTTCTAAAAAAGAATGGGGAAAGGCGTTAAAATTACGTGAGGTGTCAAGGAAAAGCAAAAATTTTTGGTTGCCGTTTTTGTCTAATAAACAATGAATTTTTCTTTGGAAAATATCAGGCCCAATGTCAGGGCTCTGGCGGAAAAATTAAGCGCCAAAAGTTTTATTAGTAAGTTTTATTTGGCGGGCGGAACTGCTATCGCACTATTTTTTAATCATAGGCGTTCTGACGATTTAGACTTTTTTTCGGAAAAAATGTTTAAAGGAGTGGCTTTGATAAACAATTTAAAAAAAACAGGTAAATTCGAAACACTCAAAACAGACGAAAACACCTTAATCGGCAAATTAAATGGCGTCAAAAGTCTTGCTTATTTTAATGACGCAGAATACGATGAAATGCCAGAAATGTATATTGATATTAAATGGCGGGAGGTAAAAAATTTTTTCTTGAAACAAAAGTTGGTTTTAGCCAAAAAGTTCTTCGGAATTTAATTGTGCGAGAATCAAGCGGCTTTATAATCTCGGCCGTTAGACAAATATGAAATTTGCGTTAAAAATCATATTTATATTTCTGATTTTTGTGGCCATTCTTATTTTACTTGCTCCGGCAAAACAGAAACTTTCTTACGGAGTCACTTTTTCGCAAAAATTTTCAGAAGAGTTTGGGTTTGAATCTGCAAACGGTATGGCGGGTTGGAAGCGGAATTATCTCGCGCTTCTGGACGATTTGAAAGTTAAAGATTTGCGTCTCGTAGCATATTGGGATTTGGTAGAACCCGCCGAAAGCCAATTTAATTTTAAAGATTTGGATTGGCAAATTACCGAAGCTGAAAAACGCGGAGCAAAAATTATTTTAGTAGTAGGCAGAAAAGTGCCAAGATGGCCGGAATGTCACATTCCATCATGGGCGCGCTTTTCAACGCCACCCGGGAAGAAGTCCGACTTCTTTGGGGTTTCGAAGTCCGACTTCGAGGAGGGCGGCGTTTTCCAGCGCGCCCAATTACTAAATTACATTAAAACAACCATAGAACACTACCGCTCCAACCCCGCTATCATTGCTTGGCAGGTTGAAAACGAACCCCTGTTTCCGTTCGGCGAGTGCGGCACAATTCCAGTTTCGCTTTTAAATCAGGAAATTAAATTGGTGAAATCGTTGAGCAATAAGCCGGTTATTTTAACCGATTCCGGCGAGTTGGGGTTCGCTTGGCCGTACCTTGCCGCAAAATCCGACATCTTCGGCACTACATTATATAGATATATAAACAACAGATTTTTAGGCGATATCCGTTATTCGCTTATTCCGGCTTATTATTTTAGAATTAAAGCGCGGTGGGCTGGCAAGATTTTAGGGAAACAAATAATAATTTCTGAGCTGCAAGCCGAACCGTGGTCGCAAGTTTCCCTTGCCGAGACTTCTTTTGATGACCAAGCTAAAAGTATGAGTCCGGAAAAATTCAGAGAAATTATTGATTACGCCGAACGAAGCGGTTTTCCTAAGGCCTATCTTTGGGGCGCGGAATGGTGGTATTGGATGAAAGAAAAACAAGGGAGGCCGGAGATGTGGGAAGCGGCACGGAGCGCAATTAATAACCCGCCTGCCGGACGGGCAGGTTTCTAATTTCTAATATCTAATTTCTAATGCAGTACAAATTTCCAAAAAATTTTTTGTGGGGGGCGGCGACTGCCGCTCATCAAGTTGAGGGTTGGAATCATAATGATTGGAGTGAATGGGAAAAAGAAAATGCTAGTCGTTTAGCAGAAAATACCGAAAACAATATATCATCTTACACTAGACGCTGGAAATTGCCAGATTATATAAAAAATTCTTACCCATCGCCGTTTAGCCCAGAAAATTACATTTCCGGTCGGGCTTGTGACCATTATAATCGCTTCCGCGAGGACTTTGATATCGCTAAGTCTCTTGGCCACAATTCCCACCGTTTCTCTATTGAATGGTCTAGAATTGAACCGGAGGAGGGGAGATGGGATGAAAAAGAAATCGCTCATTATCAGGAAGTGATCAATGCGCTTAGAGAACGAGGGATTGAGCCGTTCGTGACACTTTGGCATTGGACATTGCCTGTTTGGGTCGCCAAACAAGGCGGTTGGGAAAACAAGAAAACAATAGGTAATTTCGCACGCTACGCAGAAAAAATTGTTGAATCTTATCCTGAAGTAAAGTTTTGGATTACGCTAAATGAACCGGAAATTTATACAATGAATAGTTATTTGCGCGGGAAACGGCCCCCGCAGAAAAAATCGTTTTTTAAATTCTTGAAAGTTTATAGAAACTTGGCAGAGGCGCATAAAAAAGTTTACATCATAATTCATCCCACTTGGGTGTCGGACACCCAAGTGGGAATTGCCAAAAACAACTCTTATTTTGAGGGCTGGCTCGCGCCGATTTTAAATTATCTTTGGAATAATTGGTTTTTGAACAAAATCAAAAATCATCAGGATTTTATCGGGCTAAACTATTATTTCCATAATCGCATTAAGGGTTTTAAATACAATCAAAATGAAAACAAGTGGGTATCCGATCCCGTGTGGGACGGTAATTTTTGGGAAATTTATCCGGAAGGGATTTATCATGTTTTGAAAGATTTAAAAAAACATAACAAGCCGATTTATATTACCGAAAACGGGGTTGCGGACGCGCGCGATGTTTATCGCGAAAAATTCATAAAAGAACATTTGCGCTGGGTTCACAAGGCTATTTCCGAAGGCACAGACGTGCGTGGATATTTTTATTGGTCGCTTTTGGACAATTTTGAGTGGGATAGCGGTTTTGCGCCGCGATTTGGATTGGTTGAAATGAATTACCGCACAATGGAGCGCCAGATTAGACAAAGCGCCTACGCTTATGCTAAGATAGCGAGAGAAAATTCAGTGACGGCATGATAAAAGGAATCATTTTTGATCTTGATATGTGCATATGCGATACTTTGACTGTTCCAAAAAGCGCTTTGGATCCTGCTTTAAAAATATTGCGTAACTCCGCGTTGTCGCCGCAATTGGTGGCAGAGGTTGAGACCGCTCTATGGAATACCAGCTGGGATGATATTATTCAGATTTATTCAATTCCGGAGCCAATTGCCAGCGAACTGGGAAACGCGTATG
>MFIM01000028.1 GCA_001780725.1 Candidatus Giovannonibacteria bacterium RIFCSPLOWO2_02_FULL_45_28
CACCCAGCAAAAAAGTTTTCTCTGCATTTCTGATTTTGCGCGCGCCGGATTTTTTCTTCTAAAAGGAAAAGAAAACTTTTTTGCTGGGTTCTGCTCTGAACGAGCAGGGCGGCGGGGCTGGCCTCTATTTTTTGCAAGGGAATGGCGGAATTCCCCCCACACCCCCCTTCCGCCGTGTTCTTGCGGGGACGGACGGGATTTTTGGCGGCGGCTAATTTCTTTTCCTTGCCCCACCACCCGTGCGCGGAAAAGTTTAAGGAACTCCCTTTCGCATTGTCTTTTCTCAAATTTTCTAGTATCATGATATTAAGTAAGCTGTGCTGATACTTCAATTCTACTACTACGGTACTATATGTCAAACATATCCATAAATTTGAGGAAAATGAGAGAAGACAAGGGGCTTTCGCAAGAAAAGCTAGCCCGCCTCTCCGATGTGGCAAATAATACGATTGTTAAGATTGAGGCGGGCAAAAATCAAAATCCAACACTTGATACTCTAAAAAAAATTGCGAAAGCCCTAGGCGTTAGCTTGGATGAGCTAAGTGATTAAATGCTATGACCATACCCGACTACCAAACAATAATGTTACCACTCCTCAAACTCACGGAAGATAAAAAAGAGCATTCAATCAGAGAGGCGATTGATTCCATCTCTGATTTATTTAAACTTTCCGAAGAGCAGACAAAAGAAGTTTTGCCGAGCGGACGTTCATACATTATAGATAATCGTGTTGGTTGGGCAAGAACGTATTTAAAGAAAGCGGGATTGCTGGAAGATACTCGCAGATCACACTTTCGAATTACAGAAGAGGGGCTGAAAACGTTGGCAAACTCGCCCACAGAAATCAATATAAAATTCTTACAGCAATTTTCGGGATTCAATGAGTTTAGGAAGAAAAAAGACGACGAAGAAGAACAGGAGCAAGTAATACAAGAGGATTCATCTCAAACACCGCAAGAACTCCTCGAGTATGGGTATCAAAAAATCAAACGAGATTTAGCGCAGGAGTTGATTGAATCAGTGAAAAAAGTTTCTCCACGCTTCTTTGAACAACTTGTCGTCGAGCTTCTCTTGAAAATGGGATATGGCGGTTCATTAAAAGATGCCGGAAAAGCAATCGGACAAAGTGGGGACGGCGGAATTGATGGAATAATCAAAGAGGATAAGCTTGGTCTTGATGTCATTTATATTCAAGCGAAACGCTGGGAAAATGTTGTGGGCTCAAAAGAGATAAGAAATTTTGTTGGTAGTTTGGTTGGACAAAAAGCAAACAAAGGTGTATTCATCACAACTTCAGGATTTACAAAGGATGCTTTAGAATATGTCAAAACCATAACCCACAAAGTAATCTTAATTGATGGCGAGATGTTATCTCAACTAATGATTGAAAATAATGTTGGTGTATCGGGAGTAATTAGTTATGAAGTAAAGAAAATTGACTCAGATTATTTTGTAGAAGAGTAAAACTAAAAGTGTTGCCCAAGATAGCAATAATTGTTATCATAACATTGAGGAATTATGACTAAAACAGATTTAATCAAAAAGCTTGAAACAGAGCGAAATTCGCGTGTTATAACCTACGCCACCAGCGATAGGGCTCCTTTTGCTACCAAAATTGCAAATGACATAATCCCACTCTTGGGCAACCATCTTGATGCCATCGGTAAAGTAAAAAAAATCAGTCTTTTTCTATACACCAGTGGAGGAGATATGCTTGCGCCGATTCGTATTGTCAAATTAATTCGTAACCATTGTGATGAATTTGAAATACTTGTTTCTTACAAGGCACATAGCGCGGGAACACTTATATGCATGGGGGCAGACACAATTGTAATGGGCAAGCTTGGTGAATTAACTCCTGTTGATCCGACCACAGATCATCCATTCAATCCGCAGAACCCGTCAAACCCACAGCAGAGGCTTCCGGTGAGCGTGGAAGATTTGAATTCGTATCTTCTATTTGCAAAAGAAAAGGCAGGAGTGAAAGAGGATCAGATGATTGATTCATATAAGTTACTTGTGGAAAAGCTCCATCCGTTGTCAATTGGCAATGCATATCGTGCTTATAGAATGGCAAAAATGGTTTCTGAGCGCTTGCTTTGGTTGCACATGGATAAAAATGACGAAAAAATCAAGAAAATTGTTAAAGAAATGACAGGCGACATTACTATTCACGCTTATCCGATTGACCGAGATGAAGCAACGGAATTAGGGCTTAAAATTGAAAAGGCGACCAATGGAGTTGATAAAACTATGCGTGAGCTATACGACATTTATGCTGATGAGATGAAACTTGGTCAGCCGTTTCATCCAAACGAACTTCTTGCCGGAAAAGATTCAGCAGACTTTGAGCGCCCGGGGGCATATCTAGAAACTTCAGACACTTCCTACCAGTTTACTTTCTCTGGTAAAGTCCAGAAAACTATTAAGAATAATCAGCCTTCGATTGATCTCAATTTTGAGTCTCAGTCGTGGGTCAAAAAATAATATGGCTAACGAATATACAACAACTGCACCCGCGAATATAATGCCAGGCAGTTTACGTTTCCCATCGGAAATGATTTCCGAGTATGAGGACACTTCTTCTAGAACAAGCGTATGGCCTTCAGTTTATATTGAATTTCCTAGACCCTCTCTACCTTCGACCGCAAAAACTTTTGACAATGGGTTTATTGGTATTCTAACCGATGAAGAAGCGGAGTCTATGAAAGAGGATCTAAAACTCTTTAAGAAACGATTCAATGATGACTTCGCAAGAAAGAACAAAATACTGTTTGGATACTAATTTCATCATTGAGCTCTTGAACGGTAAGGATAACGCCGTGCTAGTCTATGAAGAAATTAAAGATGCCCCACTTACAATAACCGCCATCTCTTCAGTGGCGCTGTTTGAGATTCTGCGAGGGAAAGAACAGAATCAAGCAAAAATACAAAAATTTGAGGAATTAAGGAAGACGCTCGAAGTTTTGGCGTTTGGAGAAAAAGAAGCTGAAGAGGCAGGTCAAACAGAAAAAGCCATTCATGAAAAAGGATTGAATATTGAAATTGACGACTTGCTTATTGGCGCAACAGCAAAAACTCACGGAGCAATTTTGATTACCAATGACAGAGGTTTTGACAGTTTTGAAGGATTGCAACTGCGCTCATATTGAGGGATATTTAAATAATAACGCCGCCAAAAATTCCATCCGTCCCCGTGAGAACGAGCCGGAAGGAGGGGTTGGGGGGAGGAATTCCGGCATGTTCTGCGAGCCGACCAGCAGGGCGGCGAGCCAATCCGCCGGAGGCGGATATTGTGGGAAACAGCACAAGCGTGGAATGGGGGCGTAGCGGAGTGAAGTCGGGGTAAGAAATTGAAAGCGTCAAAATCAGGAAAGCCCCATAGTGATTGGCCAAATCGTCCTCGCTACCCCTTCATTCAGGCATAGGGCGAGTGAAGGGGTGCGTGAAGGGGTAAATTGACCGCAAAAATCACAAATTCTGACTAAAATACTTCCGAGTTTCCGAGTATAATTCCACAAAATAAAAGCCGCTATTGCGGTAGCGGCCTAGAGCCTATTTCTTCGTAGTTATAAATTTCTATCCGCACTCCGGATATCAGTGCCCCACCAGTAAAGCCAGCCAAAATCACTTCCGCCGGACTGCGGTCGTTGTACACCACATCTTCTATCGGCACATCAATTAAAGTTATAAAACCGCCGAGATTCGGGAAGCAGACGGCACAACAAGTTTTTTCTTTGTGTCTATAAA
Source organism: Candidatus Giovannonibacteria bacterium RIFCSPLOWO2_02_FULL_45_28 (assembly GCA_001780725.1). GTDB lineage: Bacteria > Patescibacteriota > Minisyncoccia > UBA11713 > 2-01-FULL-45-33 > GWA1-44-25. The sequence continues at coordinate 3,751 of MFIM01000028.1, forward strand.
TTCTGGTAACGCACCCGATGGCATATTTTCCCGGAAAAGAATCGGAATTTTTCATGGTCACGCAGCACAAAAATTTCAGTCCGGTTTTTTTCTCAATCCACCAAAAATGGATTTTTTTAAGAATGGCGGACACCTCTACGTGCCCGAGCAGCCAGACAAAAGGCAAAATTAAAATCAAAGAAACTATAGAACTTGCGAATTCTTGTAGCCGCGGCACAGATGTCAGTGCGGTCAACAAAAATCTATTTATCAAAAAACGAAGCCACTCGGTGGCGTCAAGAAAATCTTTCAAAATCCATGAGCAAAATTTATACAGCACCAACAACGCAAAGAGTATTATGCCGCCGTATATCAACCCGCCTAATGGTGATAGCCATTTCTTTGGTTTTTGCGCCTGATCGGGTGGAGTTTCTTGTTGCAACACCTTAAACCCTTTTCTAGCACAAGACTAGCACAAACCCTGTCATTTGGCAACAGGGTTTGGTTTTGTCCGCTATTGTGAAGCTTATTTCACTGCTTCTTTCAGAGCTTTTCCTGCGCGAAAGCGCGGTACGGTCGTGGCTGGAACTTGGACCATCTCGCCGGTGCGAGGGTTGCGCGCGGTGCGGGCCTTTCTGGATTTCACCAAAAAAACGCCGAAACCGGAGATTGAGACTTCCTCGCCCTTTTTAAGAGCGCCGGTGATAGTGTCAAAGACAAAATCAACGACCTCGTCGGCGTGCTTTTTTGAAACGTCCACACCCTTTTTGGTGTGCATTTCGTAAACCTGTTCTGCTAATTGTGACTTGTTCATTGTCCTATTTTATCCTACGGAATGATTTCGCGCAAATGCTGAATATCCACAGCCTTGGCCGCCGAAGCTTTGGCGGAGGCGGCTCGGCCCGACTCCAATTCCAAATAAAGCCCATTCACCTCAATTGGTCCTGCCTCAACGGGTTGTATGGTGTTTTTCGTTTGTTTTTTAAACCGCTCAAATGCCGGTTCAATTTCCACTCCGATTATAGAATGATAAGGGCCCACCATTCCAACGTCCGAAATGTAAGCGGTGCCTTTCGGCAAAATTTTGGCGTCCGCCGTCGGCACGTGCGAATGCGTTCCGAAAACCGCGGAAACCCGGCCGTCCAAATACCAGCCCATTACCGATTTTTCGGAGGTGGCATCTGCGTGCCAATCCAAAATTTTGTACGGAGTTGAATTGCCTGCCTCGCCGGCGGGCGGGCCATATTCTTCTAAAATTTTATCAACGGCGTCAAAAGGGGAGCCATATTCTTGCCCGCCTTGCCGCGAGGCAGGTTTCATAAATACTCGGCCGATAAGGTTGATTACAAGAAGCCTTTCTCCGTTTTTTGTTTCATAAGTCAACACTCCGTGCCCCGGAATCCCCTCCCCCATATTTGCCGGACGCAAAATCGGAAGTGTTTCGTCGTTTAAAACTTCGGCGAAATCTTTTCCTTCCAGCGAATGATTTCCTCCGGTAAAAATATCAACGCCGGCATCTTTCAATTCCTGAATCTGTTTCATCCCGATTCCTTTTCCGTGCGCGATGTTTTCAACATTTGCAATCACCGCGTCCGGAGAAAACTTCTCCCGCCACTTCGGCAATATCCGTTTCACCCCCTCCCGCCCCAATTTTCCGAACACATCACCAAAGATTAATAGTTTCACGCTTATTTTTTTAGTAATCCCAATAATTCACCCGGCTTTATTTGAATATCATGTAAAATTCCACGAAGTGTCCCAATTGGAATATCTTTGCCGCCATGCATGGAAACGACAGTCCTCCGGCCATCAGTATGTTTCATAACCAGGTGAGAAGTGCTTTTTTGGCGATGTTCAAAAAATCCGAGTTCGTGCAGTACTCGGATAAGCTCTCTTGGTTTAAGCGGTTTTAATTTAGGCATAAACCAATTCTTTATTCCTCGGCGCAAAAGTTACTGTCTCAATCATTTCAACACCCTTGTCTTCCGGAATTACCTCACCGTCATCAACTAAGCTTTTTAAATAAACATTAATAGCGTCTCGCAAGTGTTCACGAGTTTCTTCAACAGTTTTGCCCCAAGTATGACAACCTTGTAGTGCAGGAACATATCCATGAAACGCCCTTTTTCCATCGGGCTCAATAATTATACGATAACTAAGAGTTTTCATGGTTTGAATATATCAATCTTATCCCACATTGTCACCATTGACAAATGTGGAAGCGTTTGCTACGCTCTCATTTAGATAGAAAAAGCACAAGGAGGGAGTTATGGATGCTACTACTCTTAGTTGGATCGTGGTAATTACAGGAGCATTGGCGGCCGCTGCTATTGCGCTGTTTTGCGAAAAAAAGGTTGATCGCGCAGTTTTTGTTTGTACAGTCGTTTTGCTGACATCTCTGCTGCTGTTTGCGGGCACAATAGAAAACTATATTGGCACACCAGCGTATCTTGAAGTGGGCAATGGCTATGTTTACGAAGTATTGCCAGAACGCGATGAAGTAACGGCTCCGAAAACAGAGGTCGTCCGAGTTATTGATCAGGACGGAGAGATTGCGCTCTATGAAATGCAGTGCGATCGTTTCCGCGGCGGATGCGAATCTATACCGCGAGACGGAACTCCATTTTATGTCCTAAGGTCGCCGTCTGACGGCGGTTACATTATTGTTACACTACCGAAAGATTTCTCTCCGCAAAAAAAGCTCAAAAAGAAAGACAAATAACTTATTGGCATTCAGGGCGCCTTATATAGGCGCCGTTTTTTATCTCGCATACTCAAACAATTCAAAAAATCGCCAAGTCGTTAGGCGTTCCAATGGAAGAATTATTAAAATAAGAATATAATATGAATATGAAAAACTCAAAAAAAGGTTTTATTGTGCCAGTGCTTTTAGTGATTATTGCCTTGTTAGTAGTAGGTGGCGGTGTTTATGTTTATGAAAATAAAAAATCAGAAGCTCCTGCTGTTGTTGATACTCAAGAACAGACAAATACTCAAACTCAGCCAACTCAACAAAATACAAATAATGTAAGCACTTCACCCGAACCGTCAATAAAAAATTCCGTGACTATCTCGTCACCAAATGCGAGTACAATATGGACGACCGGCGGAACTTATCAAGTGAAATAGACGACATCAGGGGTAGCTGTCGATAGTCAGGGTTATATCTTACTAAAAAATACTGCTCAAGGTGGGGATTATTATGTTATCAATAAATCAGTCGCTTTGAATGGAGGAGCTTCTTCTAATTACGGTGGTAGCCGTAATTATATTGTTCCAGCTGAATCGGTATCGTTTCCCACAGGAAAATATGTAATAAGAATTGGTCTAGGCCGTTATGAGGATTATAACGGAGCACGAAGTACCTACTTTGATAGCGCACCGTTTACGATTTCAAAAGCTGTTGACAATTCGCAATCTGTTTCAGTTCCTGGCATGAAGCAATACACTGATTCAAATTTCGGATTTTCTTTTTGGTACCCAAACACTTGGACGGTACAGAGCACCGCAACAAAAGACAATTATGCTGGCGGTACAATTCAGAAGACACTTACGATAGCTCCAAATGGAAGTAGCGGTGAAGCCATCACAATTGACGAATTTTCTTCTCCTACTCGTGAAATTACTATAGCAAGAGATCTCTGTTCGCCTATGAGCGGATCATCTGTTCCAGCTCATCGCTACTATTTCGATGCTAATACACATACTTGGATGGTAGAAGTTCCTGCTTCAACAAAAGCTGCGGATGTTTCCAACAATACTATGGGCGGTCTCCATATGCTCGGCGCTGGTTGCTCAGGATCGGTTATTCCCCTAAGTGCTAAAAATTTTGTTGTTTTCTTATTCAATAGCCGTGATGTTGGTCCTTACTATATCAATATCGCAAAAACAATTACCGCCACAGATCCATCTGTCGCCACACCGGTAAGCACCAATGAACAAATTCAAACTATCACTAACGCAGGAGTTCTGCTTGGTGCGATTGGTACTAAAGTTGGCGAGTGGTACGTTACCAGCGACCATGTCTATAACGGGCGAGGTGATGTTGTTGTTGGTGCGAATCCGTCAACATTTAGACTCATCAGCACATACTCTGACGGTACAGCTGGAACCTCATACGCCACCGATGGAGTACATGTCTATTCCGCTTGGTCTGTTGGAACATCTCTTCTCTCTGGTGCCGACCCAGCAACATTTGTAGCTATCAGACAGCAATATCAAATTCCGTATGCCCAAAGTTCGGGTCTCTATGGACAGTCGTTTACAGCTTATGACACACAATTTGCAAAAGATAAATCACACGCATGGTATCAAGGCAGACTAATTCCTGGCGCTGATCCAAGCACTTTTGTAGTCACCGGAAACACACATGTACAAAATAGCACGGGAGGTTATACATTAGCCCATGACGCAAGTCATCTGTATGGTGTAGACGCAAAAGATAAATTAACTGTTGACGGTGTAACCATACAATAATCTCTCTGTAATTAGAGGGAGCAATCCCCGCCGTTTTATAATATCTACTAAAAACGGCGGGGATTTGTGCGCGAACGGGAGGGTGGGTCAAGCACATACAGATTTTGCGCCTCGCCATTCCTTAAGGAATTTTGTATGGCGAGGCTCCACTTATTGAGTTACCACTGAACTCGGTCGGAGGCACATAGTTTAGAACTACCACAAAACGCCGAGAGGAAGCACCTCGTCTCGCCGTGAGGACGGAGAAAAGAGCAAACAAAAATGTTAAAATAAGATTGCTCTTTTCGTAGTCTGAAGCGGCGAAGCAAAACCAAAAATTTCCTTTCCATTTTTTGTCGGCTCCCCCCACACCCCCGCCGAAAATCTGAAATTAAGGAAGGAAAATTTTTGGTTTTTGCTCCCGCGACCGAAGGGAGCGAACGAGGCGCGCAGAATCCGAGCGTACGATTTAGTTTCAAGCCACCACGCACGCGGAGCGTGCGACATCATTTGTTTTGGAAATAGGTGCGAGTTTGGTACAATAGAGACAAATTAAAAAAGCTTAGATATCTTTTCGCTTTCCTCGCGGCTGCAAAGCAGCCCTCGGGGTTGCCTACTGGCAAAACCCGCTCAGAGATATCTAAGTTTTTTCATCAAAACTCTCATCAGTAAGGCAGACAAAATCCCCACAACAGCCCCGCCCAAAATATCCGAGGTCCAATGGAGGCCTGCGGCGACGCGGCCGAAACCGATAGAAAAAGCAAGGGCGTAAAACAAAATCCCCCACCGCTTTCTGTAAAAAAATACTCCGGTTGCCAGCGCGAAGAAAAAAGCTGCGTGCCCGGAAGGAAAAGAGCCGCCCGGAGAATGTTGAATTAGTTGCTTCATCCCATCAACAATCTCAAACGGCCTCTGCCTGTCATAGAAATAGCGGATAATTTCTGTAAAAACAAATCTGGCGATTATCGCTCCGGCGAAAGCTTGGACAATCATCCAAAACTCGCGCTTTTTATAGCTCCCAAAAATCAGAAATAATAAAATCCCCGCTCCTGTAACCCACGGCAAATATTCGGCCGTGAAAGCAATTAACGCACCCATAAAACCATTCTAACTCTGCTTGACACCAAAAACAAACAGTGCTAGGCTGGCAAAAGAAATACAAGAAAAACAAGGAGGGAGTATGGTGGTAGATGGCCCATTGATTGGGAGCGAAGCGGCCGGGAAAAGTGTGCCCGAAAAAGTGACACTTCTTTTGTGTGATAAAAAGAAGGTGGAAATTGATATAAAATATTTGGCGGTCGAAATGCGCGAAGCCGCACGCTCAAAAGCTTTTACTTATATTTTGGAACAAGTTAGAAAAACTGGTTCTAGTGCTTCCATAGATGTTGAAAATGTAGAAGAGTTGGTTGGGGATTCTCTATGCAAATTGTTAGAAATTCAGCTTCAGCGAATTCTTTTTGAAAGCATCGCAGAAATTACCCAAAGAAACTATCAATACCACAAGAAAAACCTCGAAGGCTTAGCCAAAGAGCTTGGGATTGAGGTTGGAAACGTTAAATCAGGGCGGCAGCCGCCAAAACGGCCAGAAAACATTGTGGCTCCGCGCGGATAAGTTACAAATCTCGGACATCCGTCCGGGGTTTTTATTTTTTAGCCAACTCAACCAAATTTTTAAACAACATCGCGATCGTGAGGGGCCCCACGCCGCCGGGGACCGGAGAAAAAAGCGATGCTTTTTCGGCCACTTTCGGATCTATGTCACCAAGCAACGCTCGCTCCGACCTTGCGTCGGAGCTACCAACCGACGTCCCGCAATCAATCGCCACAACGCCGTTTCGCACCATGTCGGTGTTAATCAAACCGGGCTCGCCTACGCCGGAGATAACGATGTCGGCGTTTATGGTGTGCAAGGTTGGATCTGCAATGTGTTCATCAATAACCGTGACGGCTGCGCCTTGATTTATAAGCCAAATTGCAACAGGCTTGCCAACGAGTCGTCCAGCTCCGATTACAGTAACCTTCTTCGCCGTAAGACTTACACCATATGCCTTAAAAATATGATCAATCGCTCCGACGACTGGTGGCAAAATTTTGCTTCTTCCGGACGAAAACAAACCAACGCTTTTTGAAGAGAGCATATCCGGGTCTTTTTCGGAAACTATGCCGTCTAAAATATATTGAGTATTGATTTGTTTTGGCAACGGCAATTGTACTACAATTCCGGTGTTTTCTTTAATATGCACAATCTCTGCTAATTTCTTTCGTAATTCGTTGGTTGAAATATCAATGAGCAACCCGTAAACTCGAACATCAATCCCCACCGCGCTGCCAAATTTCTTTTTCTGCTCCAAAAATTTTTCAGCAACTTTGTCCTCGCCAACTTTTATTACAGCTAGCCGTATTTTTTTATTTAATCTTAAAACCTCCGCTTTTAATTCGGCCTTAATTTCATCCGCCAATTTTTTCCCATCAATGATTGGCATGCTTTTTTAAAATTTTATCTATTTTTATGGCAATTTTAATAATATCTTTTTCTTTCATTCCACTTGTCGTCACGGCTGCGGTGCCAATGCGTATGCCGGAGGGATCAAACGGAGAGCGGGTGTCATAAGGAATGGTATTTTTATTTACAATAATTTTTTCTGCTTCCAAAAGCTCTTGCGCTGTCTTGCCAGAGAGTCCGCGACCCCAAGTATCCACCAAAAACAAATGCGAATCTGTGCCGCCGGAAATAATCCGCCAGCCTCTTTTTTGAAGCTCTCGCGCCAAAACTCGCGCGTTTTTTACTACTTGTCTCGCATGCTTTTTGAAATTCGGGCTCATGGCTTCTTTGAGACATACTGCAACCGCCGCAATCTGATTTATATGCGGCCCGCCCTGAAGACCAGGAAAAACCGATTTATTGACGGCTTCTGAAAACTCTTTTCTTAAAAAAATCATCGCAGCTCTCGGCCCTCTCAAGGTTTTGTGGGTTGTCGTTGTAACAATATCAGCGCATGGAAATGGGGGCGGATACGCGCCGCCCGCAACCAGCCCGGCGAAATGCGACATATCTATCATCAAAATCGCTTTTATTTCATCGCAAATTTTCCGCAATTTTTTAAAATCAATAACTCGCGAATAAGCGGTAAATCCGGCCACTATCATTTTTGGTTTCTCGCGGCGGGCAATTTTGCGAATTTCATCATAATCCAAAAGTTCCGTTTTTTTGCTTACTCCGAAGTGAATCCAGTTCCAAAGTTTTCCAGTCGTGCTCACCTTATGCCCATGCGTCAGGTGTCCGCCCGTTGAAAGCGACATCCCCACTATTTTTGCGCCGAGCGGTACAAGTGCCAGATAAACCGCGAGATTTGCGGGGGAGCCGGAATAAGGTTGGACGTTAACTACCCATTTTTTATTTGGTAATTTAAAAAGTTTTAACGCGCGTTCTTTGGCCAGATTTTCAACTTTGTCAACAATCTCATTCCCGCCATAGTAGCGCTTGCCGGGATACCCTTCGGCGTATTTATTTGTAAAAACAGAACCCAAAGCCCGCAGAACATCTTTTGAAACATAATTTTCAGACGCGATTAAATTGATAGCGCCTCTCTGACGTTTTTCTTCCAACTTTATTAATCGCTCAATTTCTTTGTCTTTCATTTAATTTTTTCTTTCTCGTTTAAGAACATCGTGCGTGCCAGCGCGGCGTAAAATTATCAAATTACCAGCGTGCTGAAAAGTAAAACGGTAATCGTGTGTAATTCTGGCGTACCAAATTTCCGTTCCGGGCAATTTTCTAGTTTGGAGTGATGGGTGCCGCAGTTACTTACCAAAAGTTTCAATGCTTTATCCAGAGCTTGCTGAATTTTGGCAGACAATTCGCCGTAGTCCCTTTTAAATGGCTCGGTAAAAAGCAAGCTCACAAAATTTAGATCAATTATCGTTTTTTCTTAAGAAACAAAAGGAGTTTTTTAGAATCAGAAAACGGCCCACTTAATTTTCCGGCGCGAATAGCCGTATCGGCTTCTAATTCTTTCTTTTGCCATTCAGGGGTCCAAAACCACTCCTCACCCTTTCTAATCTGAATGGCCTTTTTTAAAACATTAAATTCTTCGTATTCTTTCTTCGGAATTAAAACCAGCTCCCTTTCTTTCTCAAGAGACTTAGGGTTGGGAATTGTTACAACTTGATTCATAAATTAAATATATCACACCCCACAAAAAAAGAAAGCCCTCACTCACAAAAGCCGCGTCAATACCTTGGCGAGTTTTTGGCGCGGATTGTGGCGGATGAGGGGGCCGTCATCCAAAAGGTCGGCTAGAATGTATTGGGGGTTTATTTTGTCAAACATTGGATGTTTGACAACTGGCGGCTCAACAAACTCCGCTCCTTCTTTTTTGTATCTTGCCAAAACCGCCTGCGGCGGTTTTTTGTTGTTAAAAATCACGAAATCCAAAACGCCGCGGCTTAAATATTTTTCCAACTCCGCCACAAAGTCTTCGGCCAGAAATCCCTGCGTTTCGCCGAATTTTGTCATAAGGTTGCAGACAAAAACTTTTTTGGCTTTGGATTTTTTGACTGCTTCCGGTATGCCGCCGACAATCAAATTAGGAATTAGGCTTGTATAAAGATCTCCTGGCCCGATAACAATAAGATCCGCCGCCAAAATCGCGCTTTTTGCCTCTGGGTTGATTCGCGCTTTGGGTTCCAGCCAAATTTTTTTGATCTTCGCGCGTATTTTCGTGCGCGGAATGTCTATATTCGCCTCTCCTTTTAAAATTTTTCCGTCAGCTAATTTTGCATAAAGCCTCACATTGTCTAAAGTAACCGGTAGCACGCCGCCCTTGATGTTTAAAATTTTGGACGCTTCGCTCACGGCGGAAGCAAAATTTCCGGTCAGCTTTTCCAGGGCGCTTAAAAAAATATTTCCGAAGCTGTGACCATCCAAATCGCCTCCGCCGAATCTGTAATTAAAAAGTTCTCTTAAGATTTCGCTAGACTCCGAAAGAGCAACCAGCGCCCTCCTTACGTCTCCCGGGGGCAGCACCCCATACTGATCGCGCAGTGTTCCGGTTGATCCGCCGTCATCAGCCATTGAAACAATCGCGGTTAAATCAAGCCGGTATTCTTTAAGAGCAGAAAGCACCATAAATGTCCCGGTGCCGCCGCCGATTACCGCCACCTTGCATATTTTTTTATTAGGCATATAACTATATTAGAACAAAATCAAAAAAGGAGAGTAACATGAGGCTGCGCCACGGACAACACAATGACTTAATTTCTTGGGAAAGCGAAATTTTGGGAAATGGCGTTTTACCTGTTGATGGGGCAAACGCGGAAAACTGCTATATTGAGGACACGATAAAGATAGGAGCTGGAACAAAAATATATCCGAATGTCATTATTGTCGGCGAAGGATACATCGGAGAAGGAAGCGTTATCGGTCCCGGCAACCGTATTGAAAACCCCCGAATCGGCAAAGAGGTAAGAATGAAGCATTCTTGCGGCATAAGCCACGCCACAATAGATAATTTCACCAATGTAAGTGAATTCGTAACCATCGCCGACTTTGACGGAGTAGAAAAAAAAAGGACGTTCATTGGCTCAAAATGCATGATAGGAGTTCAAGTGAGAATTATGGGCGGCTCGCAAATAGAAGAAGAGTGTTTCGTCGCCGACGGAGCGCGCGTATCCGGATTTCTTTCTCCGCGAACCTATTTCAACTCCGAGAAAGCCTTAAAAGATCCTCAATACAGCGCGTATCACACGAATTGCGCATGGTACCTGGCTGGTTATTATCTCGCTATGCAATCTGCGGTCTTTCCTGACGAGCGCGCAGAATTCATCGAGAAAATCATGAAGCGGTGCGGGGGCGACGAAGAAATTTTTAAAAAGTGGCTCAAAACCCCAATCATGCACATGGGCGGGCAAACGCCGCTGAAAAGCCTGAAAAAAGAAGGCGGGAAGGCAATCAAATGTCTCCTCGGAGAATGCATGCACGGCGTGCCGGAAAAAAGCGCTCAAACTTGAGCGCTTTTTAAATTTTTATAATCCCGCGCCCCATGACACCTCTGGTATTTCTTCCCTACGGCGCAGAATTTCTTCGGCCTTTTTTAAATCTTCCGGATAGCCGATGGGGAGCCAAAAATCGGCCCTGACGGCAATAACCGCATGATCTTTGGCGAGTCTAGCCAAAGAGTCGGTAATATAATATTCGCCGTTTTCGTGTTTCCTTGCTGGATAATTAAAAATCCGGCCGTCTAAAACCTTAACTCCGGTGGATGCGAGTTTAGAAATCGGAAATTCTGGTTTTTCCACCAAATCCAAAACTCTCCCTTTCTCGTCCGCAATGATGACTCCGAATCTTCGTGGATCCTCTACCTCTTTAACCATTATTGAAAGCGGATGCGCCAAACATTTCTTTATATCTTCTTTGGATTGCAAATCGTCTGCGTAAAGCATTAAAAATCTCTCTTCTCCCAAAAGATCCTTACAAAGCCAAAGGCCGTGGGCAGTGCCCAATTTTTCTGCCTGATGGACATAATTAATTTTAAAACGCCCGAAACGACAGCCGAAATAATTTTTTATCTGATCGCCCTTATATCCGACAACTAAAATAATTTCGTTTATCTCCTCTGGCATTGAATCTAAAATGTGATGCAGCAGAGGCTTACCTAAAACTTCAATCATGGGTTTCGGCCGACTCTCCGTCAACGGCCTCATCCTAATTCCCTCTCCCGCGGCTAAAATAACGGCTTTCATGTGCTAAATAATACTTTTTTCAACTCACATGTGTTTCCTTGCCGCACCAACCCAAGATACGAATTGGTCATCGCTGGATTTGTTTTTTCGGCCACGTTTTTAATCATCTTTTAAATTTTCGCACAAAAACTCTCTGATGGGTTTGATTTGCCTTTCGAGCCATATGTGGTCAATGCTGGCAAAAAATTTCCTGATGTCACATTTCAAAATCAAGCAGGTTTTGGTGTTGTTTTTGCTGACTTTGTATCCAAACTCCCCAAACCTGTTTATGGCTTTATGTGATTATTCACCAGACTCACCTTTTATCAAAAGGTGCTGGGTCAACCCCGACCAGTCCTCTAAAGAAAGCTCCTCGGGGCGTCTATTGAATCTTGAATCATGAAGCATGAAGCTCGAATCACGCGTTTCATGTTTAATGTTACATGTTACATGTTTTAGGGAGTGGCGGAGCATTTTGCGCTTTTGCTGGAAGGCGATTTTGGCCAGCGCGAGGATTTGCTCCGACTTAGACGTCGGACGTCTAAGTGAAATTTTAATTATCGCCGAATCAACTTTTGGCGGAGGTGAAAATTGGCCTTTTGACACTTTGCGGATTATTTCAGGTTTTGCATAAAGTTGGACGGAAAGAGCCAAAAGATTCATTTTCGGAGGTTTTGCGCAAATACGTTCCGCAACTTCTTTTTGGACCATCAGAACCATCAGTTTTGACCCAAACTCGGTTTGGGACAAAAATAGGCGTAAAAAACGGGAGGTGATGTAGTAGGGAAGGTTGGCGACCACTTTAAAATTTCCAATTTTCACTTTCCAATTTTCAATTTTTAAAATATCACCCTGAATTATCTCAACATTTTTATAATTTCGGAACCGCTCTCGCAAAATGGGAATTAATTCGCGGTCTTTTTCCACGGCAATAACCTTTTTGGCGCGCGCGGCCAAAATTTCCGTGAGTGATCCCAAACCCGGCCCCACTTCCAAAACAATATCGTTTTTGGAAATCTCCGCGGCGCGCGCCATTTCCTCCAAAATTTTTTTATTATTTAAAAAATGCTGGCCAAGGTGTTTTTTTCTATTCAACATATATATCTTCTTCTATTTCTTCGGGTTTATTTATATAAACCAGCAAGTGCTCCGGAATTTCAGCCAAAAACCGGGAAGGCTTGTTTGATGCTCTCTCACCGAAAATAATGCGCTGCGACGCGCAAGTAAGGTAAAGACGGTTTTTCGCGCGAGTCATCGCAACATAGCACAGCCTCCTCTCTTCTTCTATATTCGCCGGTTCAAATGATAATATGTGCGGGAAAAGGCCTTCTTCCAAACCGACCACAAACACGGCTTCAAATTCCAAACCTTTCGCCGCGTGCATGGTCATTAAGTTGACTCTGCCGGTTTGGGAATCGTATCTATCATCAATCGCAAAAAGAGAAACGTGTTCTAAAAATTTATCAACATCTTCCATTTGTTGCGCGAGGCCCAGCAATTCTTCTATGTTTTGCCACCTTTCCACTCCTTTTTCTGTGCCATCGTTAACATATTCGCGGTAGCCGATTTTGTGAATTATTTTTTTTAAAAATTCGTGCGGTTTCGTTCCGGCGCTCTCCGCGCGCAAACTTTCTATTAATTCGTCAAAATTTATCTTTTTTTTCTTGCGCGGAGGGACATTGGCGATTCTTTTATAGCTTATTTCATCGGCCGGATTTTGGATAAGCCGCAGATAAGCGACTAAATCTTTTATTTCTCGCCTTTCGTAAAAACGCACGCCGCCGATTATTTTATAAGGAATATTGCTGGCCAGAAAAACTTCTTCCAGCGCCCGCGATTGCGCGTTGGTCCGATAAAGAATAGCTATTTCCCCGGAGGGGATTTTGTCTTTCTGCATGGACGAAATTTCCGATGCCACCAGCTCTGCCTCGCGTTTTCCATTTTCCGCGAAAATCACGCGGATTTGGCGCGAGCCCTGCCGCTTGGTCCAAAGATTTTTTGGCAGCCGCATTTTATTACGGACAATAACGGCGTTGGCCGCTTCCAAAATTATGTCCGTTGAACGGTAATTTTCTTCCAAAGTAATTATTTTGGTTTCGGGATAATCTTTTTGGAAATTAAGGATATTTCTGAAATCCGCCCCGCGCCATGAATATATTGCCTGATCAACGTCGCCCACAACCAAAATGTTGCGGTGCCCGCCAGCCAAAAGCTTGGAGAGAACATATTGGACTTCGTTCGTGTCCTGATACTCGTCAATGTGTATGTAGCGCCAGCGCTCTTGGTATTTTTTTGATAAATCTGCGTCGCGCATAAGCAGCCGTGTCGGACGGAGCAGTAGATCGTCAAAATCCAGCAGGTTTTGTTTTTTGGTTTTTTCTTCATAGAGCAGCCAAACTTTTCCCAGCTGTCTTTCAAAAAAACTGCCCGCCTCGCCGTCGGGCGGGTTTTCTACAAATTCTCCCACCGATATTAGCTGGTTTTTAAGTCGCGAAATTTTATTTTTAATTCTTGAAGGATCAAATTCTTTCGGGTCAATTTTAAGTTCCAGCAAACATTCTTTTATTAATTTCAGCGAATCATCCTCGTCTAAAATGGTGAAATTTTTTCTAACCCCGATTTTTTCCAAATTCTCCCGTATTATCAAAAGTCCGAGCGCGTGAAATGTTCCTATGAATGGTTTGGAAATTGGAAATTGTAAATTGGAAATTGCGCGAATTGGCTCAATTCGCGTTCTCATTTCCCCAGCCGCCTTATTGGTGAAAGTAACGGCTAAAATTTTTTCCGGTCTCGCGCCTTTTGCTATCAGATATTTAATTCGTTCGGTGATAACCTTGGTTTTTCCGGCGCCGGCTCCTGCAATCACCAAAACCGGCCCTTCGGTCGCTTCCACCGCCTCTTTTTGTTTGGAATTTAGCTTGTCTGCCGAAGAGGCGGGAGTTTCTTTGTCGGCCATGGGAGTATGATAGCAATTTTGGCGGCTGTGGACATCTTTTTGTACAAGGTTGATTTGGGGGTGTGGAGGTGCTAGTATGTAATTACTGGTCGAGCCAGAAGCGATTGGCTAAAAACTGTTGCAGGATAAGGGTTTTTCCATTATTTAGACTTTAAGTTTTCATAACATTTTAAATAGAACGCATCTTAAAAGGGTGTTTTTGCCCGTTTTGGGCGTTTTTTTGCTTGCCGTGATTTGGGGATCTTTTACATTAACCGCTCACGCAAGCTTTTTATCATTTTTGAGCAAACTTTTGGCTGGCACTGAAGACAGCCAATCTTCTTATAATTCCCAGAATGTTCCCCTTCTAAGAGCTCCCAATGCGCTTGACCCCAAGGCTGCGACTGGAGGTGCGGTTATAAATCTGGTGGAAAATTCCTCTATTTTGCCTGTTATGGGCCCGATGGGAAGTATTGCTGACGCAGAAATGTATAAATTGGATCAGATTACTACTTATACGGTCAGGGGCGGCGACACGCTTTCCAAAATAGCAGACATGTTTGATATCAGCGTAGCTACAATTTATTGGGCCAACGATCTTAAACGCGGCGATTTGATAAAAACGGGGGATGTTTTGGTTATTTTGCCCATAACCGGATTGCAATATACGGTCAAAAAGGGAGATACAATTAAAACCGTCGCGGCCAAATACAAAAGCGACGCTCAGGAAATCATTGCTTATAATGATCTGCCCGCAGACGGTTCATTGGAAGAGGGTACGACAATTATTATTCCTGACGCGGAGCTTGCGGCTCCGCCGCAGCAGACGGCTAGGCTGCGCGGATCTGGCGGTCCGGCGATATCCGGATACTTTATACGGCCGATTACCGGCGGGAGGAAATCGCAGGGACTCCACGGATTTAACGGAGTTGATTTGGCTGATAGTTGCGGAACGCCGATTTATGCTTCCGCTGGCGGCACCGTTTTGGTTGCGCGCACGCAGGGGTGGAACGGAGGATACGGCAGATATGTTGTTATTGCGCATCCCAACGGCACACAGACTGTCTATGCGCACTTGTCAGGCGTTTTTGCTTCTGTCGGGCAAAGCGTTGGCCAAGGCTTGATGATAGGAACCATAGGTTCCACAGGTAACTCAACCGGCTGCCATGTACACTTTGAAGTCCGAGGCGCCCGACAGCCGTTTTAATGGTTGCCGAATCGGGTTTTGGTTGCTAAGATGGCGGCAGACTGAAAGGTGCGGCGGTGAAAATTAAGATTGGCAGGTTTGAGATTTATTCTCTGATGGACGGCTATTTTTGGCTGGATGGCGGAAGAATGTTCGCGGATCTGCCAAAGCTTAAATGGCAGACGATTTGCGTGCCGGATGATAACAACAGAATTCGGCTGGCCGCGAGATGCTATTTGATTAAGGGGCGCACGCTTACTCTTTTTGATACGGGCATGGGAAATCCGCCAGATCCAAAGTTCCCAAAATTTATGGGCGCTTCCTATTTGGATTTTTTTGGAATTAATCAGAACGACGGCAACCTAATAATTAATCTAGAAAAAGCCGGTTTTGCCAAAGAAGACTTAAGATTTGTCACGCAAAGCCATTTACATCTTGATCATTCTGGCTGGAACACATACACAAACGAAGAGAAAAAAATTGTGCCAGTTTTCCCAAACGCTGTTTATCTTATGGAGGATTGGGAGTGGCGGGCGGGAATGAACCCCCATCCTCGCCAGAAAGACAGTTATTTGAAAGAAAATTTTGTTCCGCTGGAAACCGCCGATTTGGACAACAAACTTAGATATTTGTGGAGGGTGAAGCACGATATAGACAAATGGGGGCGAACAAAAAACAAATTTCAACTGGAACCCGGCCTTACTTTTATAAGAACAGGCGGACACACCGATGGACATTGGGTGGCCCTAATTGAATCCGAAAACAAAAAAGCTTTTTTGGCCGGAGATTTGATTCCTACGCATAAGCATATAGTCCCGGGAAATTTAATGAGCTACGATTCAGATTTGAATAAAGTGTTTGGCGAAAAAATTAAATTTCTGACGAAGGCATGCCGCGAGAAGTGGCTGATTCTTTTTGACCACGACCCTGATTTTACAGGAGGTTATGTGGCCAAAAACCAAAAGGGACATTTTGAGTTTCACCCCTTTGAAGGAGGTGCGTAATGTTTTGGAGCAAATTGGCAAGTTTTTTGATGACCGTTGTTTGCTCAATGTCCTTTATGTATTTCCATGTTTTTTCGGTAGCGCGAAATTTTAGCCGCTGGTGGGAAATTGTTTTTCTCGGATTGGCGGTGGCTTCGGGTTTAGTTTTTCTTTGGATCCTTCAAGGAAAATTTGGGAACTAAGTTCCCAAGCGACGATCATCGCCCCGATTGACTTTCGGGGCGTTTTTTCGCTAGGATGCGGATAGAAAAGGAGATGTGATGCAGTACAAAAAGGGGCTAAGGGGCTATATCGCCGGGCAGACGAGCATTTGCGAATTAAACGAGAAGACAAAACGGATTACCTACAGAGGGCGTGATATTGAGACTCTTGCCGGAAAAGTTCCGTTTGAAGAGGTTGCCTACTTGCTATTGGGCTCCCGGCATGCGTCTTGGTTTGAACTTAATGAATTTAAAATTCGGGTGTGCACCTCTTTTTGTAGTTTCGGTTTGGGGAAGTGGGAGAAAGTTGCGGAAACACTCGCGGCTTTGCCGCCCGAAGCGCATTCCATGGAGCTTTTGAGGCATATAATTAACGCTTTCGCGATGTATGACGACAGGCGTAAGCCGCAAGATGAGGCGCATGACCGCGAGATTGCAATAGATCTAGTAGGCCTTATGATTTATTTTGTCGCTTTGGTTCAAAGGCATAAAGAAGGCCTAAGCCCGTTGCTGATTATACCTTCCGACAAAGGATCGCTGGCGGCAAACATTTTTTATCTGCTTGGGAAAAAGCCTTCGCCGTTAGAAGTTGAGGTGATGGATGTGCTTTTTACACTGTACGCCGAGCACGAATTTAACGGGAGCACCTTCGGTGGCGTGAGAATGGCGGCGACTTTGGATACGGATATTTATTCCGGAATGATTAATGGGGTCGGGAATCTCAAGGGTCTGCGCCATGGAGGCGCGAATGAAGCCACATGGGGACTAATACAAAGCTTTGCGGATGTTGTGGACGTTGAAGACTATCTTTTAAAAAAAATCGGCGAGACTCTTGAGCAAAAAGCCGGTTGGAAAATGCCCGGATTCGGGCACGCGGTTTATAAAACCGGCGATGCCAGAGTGCCGATTATTAAAGATTACATATACAGGCTGTCTCGCGAAAAGAAAAATATGATCTACTTTGATATATGCTGTAAGATTGAACAAGCGATGCTGAAAGCTCACAGACTTTATCCGCTCAAAAAGTACCCGTCGTTTAGGTGGTGGTTTCCGAATATAGATTTTTGGGCGGCGCCGGTTTATTACTTGATGGGCATTCCTCATTATCTGAACACCCCGCTTTTTGCGGCATCGCGCATCGCCGGATGGGCTGCCCATTGGATTGAGTGTAAATACGAACTCAAAGAAAAACTCATCCGCCCAAGAGCGAAGTATATAGGCCCAAAACCACAAACTTAGTTTGGGGTTTTTTATTTATAGTGATTGTTAACGTCAATGATTTCTATTGTGTCTTTTTCTCGAAAAATAAAAATCGTCCGGTATTTGCGGTCAATTCGGAAACTCCAAATTCTAAGCGTCCGCGGTTCAAGAAGTTCTGTTTCCAAACTCGGATGAAACGGGTTGGATTCAAAAAATTGCTTTTGTTTTTCAAATTTATTTTCAAGCTGTCGTTTACGCAAATATTCAACAAGGTCATAATGAAGCGGTAAAATTTTCATGAACTAAGTTCTGAAATAGCTTGATCGCTTAAACCCTCTTTTTAAGCTTGCTAAAAATTTCTTGTTATATTTTTTTGTTGCTTCAAGGGAAAACATTATCTCTTTTATATTTTTTGTTGGCGGCGCGGCAAAAATGTTCTGCTCCATCAATTGGCGCAGATAATCATACCGAAGTCTTTTATCCACCAACTCTTCATATTCTTTTTTGGGTATGGTCACGGTTACCATAGTTAAATAATAAGTTTATAAGGTCAATTTGTCACTATTGACAAGGATTTGAGGGTGTGACAAGCTTGAATCAGAAAAAGGGGGTAAATAACAATGTTTTGTTTTGTGGTTTTTCTCGAATACGCCCGACGCACTTTTAGGAGAACTTAATTGCGGGGTGACAAAAACCCAAATTAAAGTAGAGAAAACCTATCTTATCACTGACTAGTTTGCACCAAAGCCGTCCGGAAATCCTGGCGGCGTTTTTTTATTTATTTGCCTTTCCTTCCGGTTTAGGTTAAAACGGACTTAGATTTGGAACGATGTGATGGAATTAAATACAGCCAATTTGCTGGATTATCTGGCTGAATTTGCCTGCAATTTGAAATACGAAGATTTGCCGGAAGAGGTTGTGCGCGAAGCTAAAAGAAGAATTTTTGATTCTTTGGGGTGTTTGATTATGGGCGCGCGGCACGATGAAGCGGTGAAATTGGTGCGCCATGGGATGGCCGGAAAAGAGTGGCAGACGCAACTTGTGAACGGCTTTGCCATCAGCATGGACGGCTCTTACTCTTTAGAAAACGCAGCTTATTTAAACACTCATAGTATCCGCGCCCTAGACTGGAATGACACTTATTTGTCGCTGGAGCCCGCGCATCCGTCTGACAACATCGGCGCTATTTTGGCTTTGGCAGGAGTCTGTAGCGGGAAAGAATTGATCACGGCTTCGGTTTTGGCATACGATATTCAATGCAGATTTTGCGATGCGT
Organism: Candidatus Giovannonibacteria bacterium RIFCSPLOWO2_02_FULL_45_28; assembly: GCA_001780725.1. Classification (GTDB taxonomy): domain Bacteria; phylum Patescibacteriota; class Minisyncoccia; order UBA11713; family 2-01-FULL-45-33; genus GWA1-44-25. Next base: position 22,706 of record MFIM01000028.1, read on the forward strand.
TTTCTTTGCGGAAAGAAGGCTGGGATCATGTCGGATATCTTGAGATCTCTTCTGCTTTGGCGACCGGGAAAATTATGAGGCTTGATTTCAAAAAAATGCGCCATGCCGCCTCGCTCGCATTGCGATTTTCGTTTTTGCGGCAGATAAGAGCCGGCAATTCGCTCTCCAACGCCAAAGGGCTTTCCGCCGCGGAGGCGGTTATGTTGGGCGTTCATTCTGTTTTGGAAGCAAGCTGGGGCGTGACAGGACCGGAAGAAATTTTAGAAGGCGAGTGCGGTTTTATAAAACAATGCGCCGGAGAACAAAAATTTGAAGTCGGCGCGTTTGAAAATTTGGGGTCTGATTTTAAACTTTTTACCACGCACATCAAATTTTTTCCGGTTGAATACCACGCGCAATCCGCCGTCTGGTCTGCGCTGGGACTCCGTGAAATGTTGGGAGGTGGCGCGGACACCGAAAAAATAAAAGAGATTAAAATCATATCATCGGAAGCCGCAAAAAATATTATTGGCGGCGAGCAAAAAAAGGAAGTTAAAACGAAGGAGTCCGCCGATCATTCCATTTTTTACATTACGGCTGTGGTTTTGGCGGACGGCGAGCTGACTTTAAAACAATACGATCCAATCCGGTTTTCTGATCCGAAAATCATTTCGCTGATGGATTTGATGACGATTCAGGAGTCGCCGAATTATTCGCGAGCGTATTGTTTTAAAATGGCGCCCGAATTCGGCGTTACTCTGGTTTGCAGAATGAGGAACGGAGAGTTGTGCGTGTCCGGAGAGCATGTATATCCCAAGGGCCACTTCGCCAACCCCTTGAGCGATAAAAAGCTTAAAAACAAATTTGGAGAGCCGATGGACTGGTTGGACTTTGTCTGGAGCCTGGAAAAATTAAATGCAAAAGATCTCTATTGGATTTTGCGGGATCTAAAAGTATGAACCTTAAAGAATTAATTGGCGCAAAAAAGCACCTGGTTCTCGTGGGCGTTACAGAGCCGATAGAAGCTCTCATAGTGAAAGCCGCAGGATTCAAAGCGGCTTACATTTCCGGTGCGGCTCTTTCAACCAAATTGGGTTTTTTGGACGAGGGGCTGATCAGTTTGGAAAAAATGGTTCAGGTGGTGAGCGATATCATAAAAGCGTCCGATTTGCCTCTTTTGGTTGATTGCGATACCGGACTTTGGTCTTCCGATTCGGAGGACTTTCAAAAAAAAGAAAGCCCGGAGGCGCAGAAAGAAATGGCGCACGCCATGATGCATCTTCTTGCTGACGCCGGAGCGGACGCTGTTCAGATAGAAGATCAGGCTCCCGCAAAAAAGAGATGCGGGCATCTTTCGGGAAAAGAGCTGGTTTCAATGAACGATATGTTTTGGAAAATCAAAATGCTGGCTTATTGGAGAAAAAACAGAGATCAAGTAATAGTTGCGCGCACAGACGCGCGGGCGGTGGAGGGATTGGACGGCGCAATTTTCCGTGCTCACCGCTACATAAACGCCGGAGCGGATGCTATTTTTCCGGAAGCGCTGGAATCTTTGGAAGAATTTAAAGAATTCCGCCGCCAAGTCCCGAAAGTCCCGCTTGTTGCAAACTCGGCCGAATGCGGCAGAACTCCTCCATTTAATGCCGATCAGCTTTTCAGCGCTGGCTACCGGATTGTTTTAATCCCGGCGACGCCTTTTCGGATGATGCTCCGCACTTTTAGAGACGCTTTGCAAGAAATAAAAACTTTTGGCTCCCTGAATTTCGCTGTTGAAAACGACGAATTGATTTCAAGAACCGAACTGAATAAATTTATAAAAAAACATTCAAAAGTTTATAAAAAATGACCCCCTTGCTATTTAAGCTAAGGGGGTTTTATTATGGGGTCAGAACGCTTGAGAATTGCATATGCCTAAATCCTCGGATTTTACACCGACCCGCAAGATCTTTGTCCCGACAAAAGAAGAACACATCCGGATGTACAAGCTTTTACTCCTAACTTCTGTTTTGGGCAGGGAGCTTGACAGAAGAAAAGATGAATTTGAACCCATTAAAATTTTCACTGGCATCGGCCAAGAAGCTATTTATGTAGGTTCGGTTTCAGCCGCGGAGAAATACGATTGGTTCGCGCCGGACCATCGCGCCATGGGCGTGCTTTTGGGCAGGGGACTTACGCCCAAAGAGATCATCTGCCAGGACGGCGCTTTTGCGGAGTCAATATATAGCGGATATAATTTCGGCATTCACATAGGAAGCCCGGAGCACCACTTGATTCGCTTTGAGTCTGATATGGCGCTGAATGTCGCTGTGGGCACGGGACTTATTGACGCTGTTTACTACACCCGCGATATTATTGAAAAAAAATCTTCCGACGAAAATCCGGTATTGCTCGCTTATTTGGGAGACGGCGCGTCCGCGCACGGCAACGCGCATTCCGCTTTTCTTTTTGCTTCAACTAGAAAGCTTCCCGCACTATTTTTTATAAATAACAACGGTTATGCCATAAAAACGCCGGTGGAATACCAGCGGGCGCTGGCACGATTGGGCAGAATCGCGGAAGGTTACGGTATGAAGTTTTTGGTTGTTGACGGAAACAATGTTTGGAATGTGTGGAACGCAACTAAAATGGCGCTTGATGATATCAGAAACGACGGCGGACCGTGGATAATAGAATGCTGCACTTTTCGGGTATCAGGGCATAATGCCCACGAAACTTCTGAGATGTCCAGTTATGTTCCAAGAGATCTTCGTCTGGAATGGTTAGGCGAAGATCCGCTTGAGCACTATAGCTTGAAGCTCAAGCTAATGAGATTTTTGGATGATGAGAGCGAAAAAATTTTTAGGATAGAGGCGGAAGAAAAAATCGCAGAAGCTTTCAGTGCCATGAAAGCCTTTTCTCCTCCTTCAAAACTTCATCCTGTTTTCGCCCCCAGAAACACTGCCATTTTAACCACGCCAAAGACCTCCGAGAGAATACTAACTTATAGCGCAGCAATCAACGAAGCCTTACGGCAGGCAATGGAAATGGATCTCGCAGTAAGGATTTTTGGGGAAGATGTTGAAAATGGCGGAGTGCACGGTGTCACCAAAAAGCTTAATAAGCAATTCGGCAAAGAAAGGATTTTTCATACTTCTCTGGATGAGAATGGAATTTTTACTTATGCGATTGGCATGGCGCTGGCCGGGCTCAAGCCTTCGCCGGAAGTTCAGTTTCTCCCGTTTTTAAAGTATGCTTTCGGACCAGTGTCGAATTATCTTGCGACGCATCACGCAGTTACCGGTCAGGGATTGTCGGTAGTTATGCGAGCTCCGGCAGGCGGCGGATTTATTTCAAACAACTGCCACCAAGAAATGATTGAAGCAATGCTGGCGCACGGCGGAGGCATTAAGATTGTTTGCCCATCAACGCCTTATGCTGCAAAAGGTTTACTCATGGCATCGTTTCGTGATGGCAACCCGGTGCTTTTTGTAGAACAAATTTCTCACTACGGCAAAAAGGGCGAAGTGCCAGAGGAGCCGTATGAAATACCGATTGGCGAAGCAAAAACATTGTTGGAAGGCAGAGACATTTCAATTATTACTTACGGAGCGATGATGGTTGAGCGGACATTGAAAGCGGCGGAGGCGCTGGCCAAGGAAGGTATTTCTGCGGAAATTATTGACTTGCAGACGATCGTACCAATGGACAGAGAAGCTGTTTTGTGTTCCGTGACCAAAACCGAAAGAGCGCTTATAGTCCACGAAGCCAAAACCAAATTCGGAGTTGGCGCGGAAATCGCAAGCATGATCGGCGCTTATGTCAGCGAAGTGAGGCGGGATATAAAAGAAATGTCCGATTTCTTTGTTGCAACAAAAGTTCTTGGCGCGAAAGACGGGCCGGTTACGGCGCATCCAGCGTTGGAGGTCTTGCGCTTGCCGCAAGTCGAAGATATAGTAGCGGCAGCAAAGGAGATGGCGCGATGAGTCTCGTTGAAATTCATGTCACCTTTCAGACCTTTGAAGAGGAGAAAACTGAAGCCAAATTCAAGGTTCTGGATATATTGGTTAGCGTTGGACAGTTTGTCAGAAAAGAAGATGGATTGGTTACGATTGAGACGGAAAAAGCTACGTTTGACTTTGAATCGCCGGTTGAAGGCTCAATAAAAGAAATCTTTTTAAAAGAAGATCCGGCGCAGGAATATTCCCACGGTACGTTGTTTTGCACAATCGAGGCTTCGCCATGAAAACGCAAAAGCCATCCTTGCTTAGGCAGGCTACGGCGAAATATTTGACGAAATCGCAGAGTATTCCTTTTACTCCGATTTGGACGAGCGCCGATGTATCCAAACTGCTTGAAATCCGCGCAGTTTCGCGCCACAAGTTCAGTGCGATGCTTCTTTATTTACTTGCAGAATCTTTGCTTCGGATGCCGGAGATGAATATCGGTTGGGAAGAAAAAGAATCACAAATTATTTTGTACGACACTTTGAATCTCGGCATTTCGTTAAACACAAAAGACGACGATGTCGTGGTGGCACGGATTGCGGAATCGAATCGCAAAAACATCAGCCAACTCAATAGCGCAATCTCGGAACTAGAGGAAAAAGCGAAGACTACTGGCAAAATACTGGAAAAAGATATTTTCCCGTTACCAAACATTGTTCTTAATAACGCTGGAATGATGGACATAGAAGGAGGCGTGCCGATACCGCTTCCGTGGAACGCGCTTATGGTGACAACGTTTACAGTTAAGCGGATGCCGGTTGCTGATCCACATAAGCCTTGGGCCATTGGCGTTCTGCCAATGATGAACGTTGTTTTAACTTTCGATCACCGTCTTTTTGACGGCGCGAAAGCGGCGAAATTTCTCGCACTATTTAAACAAAGACTAGAAAACCCCCGTTTTTAACGAGGGTTTTTAATTTGGTTGAGTTCCGGGCTGTAAAAAAGGCTGCCGGACGGTTTGCCGCAATAAGGGCACGGCCATTTAACTTCGTACTGAAAAACATGCTTTCCGGATAAGCTGCTTTGCAGCCACTTGATGTTATATTCCTCGTCAGGCAACATGGGCCCCAAAATGCGCACAACTTTTCCTTTAGGAAAATAATTTTTATTATAGCGGTCGCAGTGATATTGTTCTCGCCATTTTATCAAATCGCCCAGGCGAAAACCCTTTTCTTCTACAGGCTTCGCCTCGCATTTCAACGCGCTTCTTTTGTTTCTGTATCTCGTCTTGCATTTTTTGCACACATAAGTAAATCGCACTCTTCTTGGCAAAACTTCTCTGATAGTTTTCACAAAGGCATCCTTTCGCTTCTGGGTTTATGGTATCGCGAAATCAGTTCTGTGGCAAGCTTGATTTTTATCTCGTCTTTTTCTGATTCGGAAAAACTTTTTACGTTTAATTCTTCGGCCATAGAAGTTATGCGCACGTCCTTAAGACCGCAGGGAATCAGCGGCTCTAAATACTTTTCTTCCGGATCTAAAGAAACCGTCATGCCGTATCTTGTAACGCCGCGCGAGATTTGGAGACCAACAGAGGCAATCTTTTTTTCTTTGCCGATATAAAGGCCGGGGTTATCTTTTCTGCGCCGAGTTTCTACGCCGTAAGTTTTCAAACATGCGGCGGCGGAATCTAAAAGCGCGTTCTCAAAGTTTGATATAGACATGTTTTTTATTTCAAAAATACAATAAACCGAAAGAATGCCGGGGCCCTGATAGGTTACAAGTCCGCCGCGCCCGATTATTTCAATGGGCGCCGGAAGTTCCCAAATTTCTTTTTTAAAACAGCGCTGAATACCGGCTAGGTTTTTTGCCAGCGAAGCGCCAGCAGTGTAAACCGGCTCATGTTCAACAAAAATTAGCTGGTCATTTTCCTTGTTTTTGAAAACCTTTTCTGCCCAATATTCATCTTGTATTGCCACAGCTTTTTTAATTGGGAAATTTACGCCCCAGTCTTCAATTTGAAAATACATATGTAAAACGCGTCTCTTTTTTGAGCTTAATCCCGCCATTGAATTTTTGCAATCACGGCGCTATAGTTTTGGCAGATTGAAAGGCTGGAAAATATGTCCAAGGAAAGAAAGGCGCGTTTTAGGACGCTTTCGGACATTGAACTGAAATCCGTATACGGGCCGGAGGATTTGCCGTATTTTAACGAGCTTTCGGAAGCGGCTAAAAGAGAAATTTTAGAAGCGCATGAAAAACATTTCGGCGCCCCCGGAAAGCCCCCCTTTTTAAGGGGAATCTATGAATTGGGTTACCGCGCGCAGCTTCCTACAATACGACAATTTTGCGGCCGCGGCACGGCGGAAGACACAAACGAGCTTCTGCATTATCTTATTAGTTTGGGCGAAACCGGCGTTTCAATTGCTTATGACGCGCCGACTCTTTATGCGCGCGATTCCGACAACGAAGATTGGTCTTTCGGGTATGTCGGTAAAGACGGGGTGGCTGTGGACACCTTCGCCGATTATAAGGATTTATTTCGCGGTATTCAAAGAGAAAAATTTGCCGTTTCGCAAACGATAAATTTGCCAGCCATTGTTTTTTTCTGTATGGATCTCCTGCTTGCCAAAGAGCAGAAAATAAACCTCAAAAAACTGCGTGGCACGATCCAGTCTGATATGCGCAAGGAGGCTATCGGCCAGAAAGCATACAGATTTTCTTTGACGCATGGCATGAGGCTTGAGGGGGATATGATGGAATTCGCGATTCGCAATCTGGATTTCGGATTTTATCCCGTCAATTCTTCCGGATACCACATGTCAGAGCAGGGCGCGTCTTCGGCGCAAGAGCTGACTTTTACTTTTGAAAACGCCTTTGTTTTGTTGGAATATTGTTTGAGCCGCGGCATGAACATTGATGACGTTGCCGGGCGGATGTCCTGCTTTTTTAACTGCAAGGGATTTTGGGAAGAAATTGCCAAATTCCGCGCGGCGCGGAAGATTTGGTACGAAACTATTAAAAGTGAATACGGAGCCAAAAATCCAAGATCACTCGCCCTTAAATTTCACGTCCAAAACTCCGGCGCGAGCTTCAAGCGGCAAGAGCCGCGTAACAATGTCATACGCGGCTCGCTGCACTACCTGGCGGCTTTTTTGGGGGGAGCGCAGTCAATCCACCTGAATTCGTGGGATGAGGAGATGGCTTTGCCGAGCGTGGAAGCAGTCAAAGAAGCTATCCGAACACAGCAAATTGTCGGAGAAGAAATGAACATCGCCGACGTGGTGGATGCGGTTGGCGGAAGTTATTATTTGGAATGGCACACCCGCGAGATAGAGCGGCGCGTAAAAGAATATTTTGGCATCATAGACAAACTTGGCGGAATGCAACGCGCAATAGAGCTTGGTTATCCGCAGCTTGAAATCAAAAAAACTTCCTTGGCGGAGGCGGAGCGGACGAATCAAGGCTCGCCGGAAATTGTTATCGTCGGCGTCAACAAGCATTTTGATCTGGCATCGGCCGAACGCGAAGAAAAAGAAATCTTTGACAAAATGATCCGCGTCCCGACGCTGGAAACACATCAAAAGCAAAAAGAGCGCTTGGCTAAAGTAAAGAGGGGGCGCGACGAAAGGGTGGTTGAAAAATGCCTTAAGCGCCTTGCTGACGAAGCGCGCGGAGGTGGCAATTTGGTGGAGCCAGTCACGGAAGCGGTGGGATCTTACGCAACGGTGGAGGAAACTATGATAAAAACCCTGGAACCTGTTTTCGGCCGCTGGCGCGGTCCGGGAGATTAGCTTCGTGGCAAACTCTAGACAAGGAGGTAAAAAATGAAGTACCCGAAAATTCTTTTGATAAAGCCGCCCCTAGACGGGCACGACAGGCCAATTCACGATCTGATAGTTCTTTTAAGAAAATATAATATTGACTCTGTCTGGCCTGGATTGCAGCAGTCTTGGCCGCAGATTGTAAAGACCGCTGTTGAAGAAGATCCGGACGCGATAGGAATTTCTGTTCACACGGGCGACCCGGTCGCGCTTCTCGGGCATCTTAAAACAAAGTTTGATGAAGCGGGGCTGGGAGAAAAAATTTTGGTTGCCGGAGGCAGCGGAGAAATAACATTTCCCGACGTGAGAGAAAAGTTAAGCGCAATGGGATTTAAAGTGTTTCTTTCCGCAACTTCGCACGAAGAAATAGCGAAGTACATTTTGGAAAGGTTTAAAGAAAAAGAAAGAAAGCGGCAAAGCGAGTTTGTGGTGCAGAGCGCAATTTCGCGAAATATTTTGGCTTCGGCAATCACTCACCAAGAGCGCGGCGCCTTGATTTTACAAATTCCGATTGAAAACAATTCAAAAACCGTAGTACTGGGCGGTCCGACTGGCGCCGGAAAAAGCAGTATCTTGAATGCTGTTTTGGAGCGCTTCGGAAGGCACGGAACGAAAATTGCTGTTTTTTTGTGCGATCCGCGCGGACCTAAAATAAAAGGCGCTTTTTTGGGTGACCGGATTGTGTTACAGGACCATACTTTAAACGAAAACATTTTCATCCGTAGCGTTTCGCAGTTCGGAAATTACAGCAAGAAACGTATTGCGTTCCTTAAAAAACTTGCGGACCTAGCAAAACATTGGGGAGCAAAGGTCATTTTTTTTGAAACGATTGGGTTGGGGCAAGAGGCATCTCTTGCGATAAAAACAATGGCAGATCTTTTTTTGTGGGTTGCTTTGCCGAACGAAACAGACGATGTGCGGCTTATGAAAGGCGGCGCGCACGAAATGGCTGATGCGATTTTGCTGAATAAAATTGATCAAGAGCCGGCTTTCCGCGCAGAACTCGCGCTTAAAGAACGCTTTCAAAAACCGTATTTTCCGGTATCGGCAACAACTGGCGTCGGCATAGATGACTTTTGTAAATTCTTGGAAGAAAAAATGAAAGCCTAGGCTTTCATCCCGCAGTATGCGGGATCATTGCCAAAGCAATGAAAAAGTCGCCTTGATGGGCGGCTTTTTTGTTGCACTAATCCAATTTAATTTTACTTGGTAGGCAAAACTTCCACAATTTCGTAACCGCTTTCTCCTAGAAAGAAAGACATTATTAACCACTGTCTGTATTTGAGGCGAACCCTTGTTCCTTTTTGTGCTGCATTTTCAAGCTTTTGCAACACATCTGTCCGGTCTTTTGAGACGCTGAAGTTAAATGGCTCTTGCAGAGCGCTTTGCGACCCCTGTCCGGGCTGCAATTGGCCTTCGTGCGTTTTAAAAGTTAAGCCTTTATAAGACAGCTTTGTAACATAACCAACCCGTTCTCCGTTGGAATAATTTGGCATCAAGCCAATTGGCGATGCTAATCGCACAATTACGGAAACGAACACAGCAATAATCACCACCACAACAATCAGCTCAATTAACGTAAAACCATTGTTTTTTGGCTTCATTCTTTGTTTCTCCTTCTGCCAAGAAAGATAACATAGTAGTCAATACTTTGTCAATAGTGCGTTGTAAATTACAAATGCTATATTGTTTGCAGAAATTAAGGAGGACGAATTGACGATGAGACTTTTGGAAGAGCATTTTCAGATAAGAGATTTGGTAAGAATGAGAATGGCTGATTTAGATCCTGCTGGAAAAAAAATTCAGGACGAGACAAAGAATATTTCCGAAATGATCAAAAAATACGAGCGGCATAACGCGCCGTTTGCGTGGCCGTTTGTCAGAGAAATGGCGGGGCTCGGGCTTTGCGGCATAAATATTCCCGACGAATACGGCGGCGCCGGAATGGACAATCTTTCCGGAGCAATCGCGATGGTTGAAATGTGCAGAGTTTGGCCCGGCGGAGCATTGATTTTGGGAGTCGGCAATTCATTGGTTGGCGATCCCCTATTCAGGCTCGGGAATGAAGCGCAAAAAAAGAAATGGCTACCGAAACTGGCCGTTGGAAAAATTTTGGGATCGTTTGGTCTTACCGAACCAAATCATGGATCAGACGCCGCGCATATTGAAACTTACGCCGAGCTGGTTAGCGGAGGGTTTTTAATATCCGGAGAGAAATGTTTTATCACAAACGCTCCTGTCGCGAAATTTCTGATTGTTTTTGCGAGAACCGATCGCTCTATCAAAGACCACCGCGGCGTTTCCGCGTTTTTGATTCCGGTAATGCGCGTGGACAAGAAAAGCGGAGCGCTTAAAATCGGAAAACCAGAACAGAAATTGGGGCTTCACGCTGCTCATATGGGTTCGGTCGTGTTTACCAACTTGTTTGTGCCGGAAAGCTGCCTTTTGGGCCAACTCGGGAATGGTTTTGGCAAAGGGGCTATGGCAACTCTTAACCATGGCCGTAACTGGATTGCCGCGCAAGGAACTGGAATTTTGGACGCTGTTGCACAGCTTTCTTTAAAACACGCGCAGAACCGCACGGCCTTCGGCGGGCCGATCATTGTTCGTTCCGGAGTCGGCGACCCAATTGTCAAAATGGCCATGGCAGCAGACATTTCCAGAATTTTGCTTTTTTATTCCGCTTGGCTGGAAGACCAAGGCGCCGAATTTTCTCATTACGCTTCGCTTGCAAAGCTGTTTTCATCGGAAAAGGCGTGGGGGATGGCGCACGAAGCCCAGCGAATTTTCGGCGGATCAGGATATCTTGCGGAGATGGAAGTTGCAAGATTCGTTCTTGATTCTTTGCCGTTGGATATTTACGAAGGCGCGTCAAATGTCCAGAGAAGCAATATCGTGCGTGCTTGGGTGGATGGAAAAATTTCTTTTAACACCCCGCCGTTTTATAAGCAGGAAATTGACAACCAGAAAGAGCGTGTTGTAAAACAGTTGGGAGAAAAAAGCGCGTTGTTGCTGGAAGACCAGCGTTTGCCCTTTGAAACTGCGGATATTCTGCCGTGGTTGGTTGCCAAAGACTTGATTCAGACAGAATTTAGCGAAAGCTGGCCGAAAGAATTTATGTGGTTCAAAAACCCGTCTTTGCTCGTAGCACTTATTCACGAACAAATCAAAAAGGATTTGCATGGCGCCGTTGAGCGAAATGGCAGTCTTTGGACTGAAGCGAAAGAACACGTTAAAACGGCCGCCTTTTGACAAGGCGGCTATTTTTTATTTACGATAAATATCTTTTCTGTGCCGGACTTCCAGCAATAAAATTATTTCGTTATCAATGATTCTGAAGATACACCTATAATCGCGGCCGATCCTAAAAGCCAAAAAGCCCTCCAATGAGCCAGTGAGATATTTAGTATGAAGCAGTGGATGATAAAAGTTTTCTTCCAATAATTTTAAGAGCTTGGCCAAATGTTCAAGCTCTCTATTTTCGAGTTTGTTGGCAGATTTTTGAAAGGCGGAGCCGTAAATAAGCGCTGGCACAATTTACTTTATTGATCGGACGTGCTTAATAAAATTTTCTGGCGCTGTAAATCTATATAGTTTTTTGGGCCTTTCTGCGGCCAGCCTTAAAATTCTGCGTACAAAAGACGGTTTATACTCTCCTTCGGGATCGCGGAGCACTAAAAGAACCGCGCTTTTTAAAAACTCTGTTTCTTTGCGCAATTCTTTTACCTCGTGATAAATTTTTTCCGCGGTTTGGATAGTCATATGCCTTTTATACTATCTTACTCGCCCCAAACTGTCACTATTGACAAGATTAGCGGTTGGGTGTATACTTGAAACAGAAAATTTGATAGAAAAGGGGGAGGATAATATGACAAACACGCGCTATGGTATGGCTTGTTTGATCGGCACGTTATAAATAATGCTCTCAGTTATTTTTAAGGGGGTGTTAATTTGTAGATTTTTTCTAAATATTTAGTTCGTTAAGAATCATATATTCTTTGCTCTTTGAATTTCTTATTGTTATAAATATATTTCATATTATTCCCCCCTTAAGGTAAGGGGGTTAGGGGGGTTATGAAATGTAAGAGGGGGGCGTTATTACTTTTTAATAATGTATTTCCCCGGCTCTTCGCCCAAATCCACGAATTCGTCCACGGCTTCTTTGAGTTTGCCGGAAGAAGATCTGCCGAAAGCAATGACTTCCACGCGCCTGCCCTGATTTTTCAGATATTCAACAAGAGGAATAAAATCACCGTCGCCGGAAGCGATGACTATCGTGTCTACAATCTCTGCTGTGCGGATAGCATCAACCGCGAGCCCCACATCCCAGTCCGCTTTTTTTGCTCCGCCAAAAAACTCCTGCAGCTCTTTTTCCCTGGTTTCAATTCCGAGCTTGATTAGCGCTTCAAAAAACGGCTTTTCCTCGCCGGTTTTGGTGCTGATTACGTATCCGAAAGCGCGGATAAGCTGCCTCCCGCCTACCGCCGTCGCCAAAAGATTTTTAAAATTTACTCTCCCCCCAAAAAGGCTCCGCGCGGAGTGGTAAAGATTCTGCGCGTCAATGAATACGGCTACGCGCTGATTTTTATGTTTGATATCTGGCATTTTATTTTCTAAGTCCTAGTTTTTTAATCAATTTTTCGTAACTCGCTTTATTTTTTTTCTGAAGATACTCCAAAAATTTTTTTCTTTTGGAAACCATCATCAAAAGCCCCTTTCTGGAGTGGTTGTCTTTTGGGTGTTTTTTGAGGTGGCCGGTTAGCTCATCAATTCTTTTGGTCAGCAAAGCCACCTGCACCTCCGCGGAGCCGGTGTCTTTGTCGTGGACCCTGTGCGCCTCCACTATTTTCTTTTTGTCTTTGGTTTTAAGCATACACTACTAATTACCAATTTATACTAATATACGGATAATATCACAAGATGTGATAATATCAAAATGTGGAAAATGTCGCAAAATTAAAAAAAGAGTTTCTGGAGTATCTAGAGATAGAAAAGGGAAGATCGGTTAAAACCGTTGAAAATTATGACCATTATCTAAAGAGGTTTTTTGAGTTCGCGAAAATCGGTTCTCCCGAAAGTATTACCGAAGATTTGGTGCGCAAATACAGGCTTTATCTGAACCGCGCCGATTTGGATAAGCCCACCCAGAATTACCATGTTATTGCGCTCCGGATGTTTCTTAAGTATCTGTCTAAAAGAAATATTGAGTCGCTGGACGCCGAAAAAATTGAGCTCGCCAAATTGCCCCAGAGAGAGCTGGACTTGTTAAGTTCGGAGGATTTGGAAAGATTGCTTGCATCTCCGACTGGCAACTCGCCAAAAGCTTTGCGCGACAAGGCAATTCTTGAGATGTTTTTTTCAACCGGACTTCGGATTTCGGAGCTTTGCGGATTAGCTGTTGACGACATCAATCTCAAGCGCGGTGAGTTTTCGGTGCGCGGGAAGGGCGGGAAAATCAGGGTGGTTTTTTTGTCGGATCGCGCTAAGAGCGCATTGGCTAATTATTCAGAAAAGGGGGGCGTGGTTGATGATGAGCGATTATTCAGCATGACTCCGCGTTCAATTCAAAGAATGATAAAAAAATACGCCGTTGCGGCCGGTATCACCAAAAAGGTCACACCGCACGTTCTGCGCCACGCATTTGCCACCGATTTACTCCAAAATGGCGCGGATTTGCGCTCCGTCCAAGCCATGCTCGGCCACGCCAACATTTCCACTACGCAAATCTACACACATTTTACGGATAGACAGTTAAAAGAAGTGCACAGGGCGTTTCATGGGAGGAGGAGAAAATAAAAAGAAAACCCCGTTCGCGACATTGTTGTCGGAACAGGGCGACCCGATGGGCCTTTGCAGATTTTTGAGGCCGTCTCGGCGGGAGATTTGGCGGGTTAGGCGGCTTTCTTGCGTATCGCAACTTGCTTCCTAAGATAAGCTATTTCGGCGGTTTTTTCTTCTTTGACCTCTTTAGCTGTTTTCTGCGGCTTAGTGAGATCCGGCAAATTGGTCGCCGCAATCACTTTTAGAAAAATCTCGAAAGCTCCGTGATCGGCGTTGGCCAACTTGCTAAGCCGCGGAAATCTTTTAGACCACCGCCAATGATCATTTTCGTCCGGCGGGTTAAGATCTATCCGCAGGTCAAATGAGTCCACCAGAAACGCCTTGCAAACTATCTCGGAAGTTTTGGTTCTGGGCAATTTCAGAAACATCACCATTCTTAGCGTTGCCGTGTCGATGAACTCTCGCGCCTCCTTCTCGCTTTCCAACGAGTAGGCTTTGGCGAGGAGAGTGTCGAACACCGACTGCTCATCCGGATCTGTGTGCACACGGCCGCGGCGATCAACATGGCTGTATGCGCCGTGCCGCACGGAGCTTTTCAGATCCGGATTAGTCAGCGGTCCCTCATCCTCTCTGCTCTCATATCCTTCTTCCTGAAAATCAATCTCTGGAATCATTGTATTCTCCTTCTCCCGCCGAAGCGGGAATTAGTGGGTTGCACTGGAGATGATGGGTATATCATCGAGGTCGTCAATTATTTCTAGCAGGTCAATATTTATCGGTGCAATGAATTTTCCGAAACGAACCATTGCGTCTCCGGTCTCGTCTGCCCCGACGATCTCCCCTTCGGTGTCGGCCGCAATTTGCAAAAAACGCACATTCTGTGAGCCCGAAAGCTCGCAGGTTAACATCACCTTCGTTCGTGCTAACATAGCTTTCTCCTTTTTATTTCAAATTTTTACTGCCCCCTCAAGGGCCGCGAGCGGCCGATTTGTGAGTGCTATGTCTTTATTATTTATAAAATGACATTTGATGCACCTCGGCACTCGCAGTCCTTGAAGAGGCAGTATTTAGCTTATTCTGCCTCAATTATACTCCTTTTTTAGACACTTGTCAAGTGCCGTTGACAATGCTATAATAGGCCTAAATGTAAGCCCTCGTGGTGAAACGGATATCACGCATGGCTTCGGACCATGTGTTCCCCGTTCAAATCGGGGCGAGGGCGCAAATACAAATGGAAAATATTATGGCCAAAGAAAATAACGAGAAAAAATTTACTATCCCCAAAGAAGTTCGCGCGGCGGTGGCGATTTTGGAAAGCGCCGGTTTTGAGGCGTATCTTATCGGCGGGTGCGTCCGGGACCTTTTAATTGAGAGGACGCCTCAAGATTGGGACATAACCACCAATGCTAGGCCGGAGAAAATCCAAGAGCTTTTTCCAAAAAGTTTTTATGAAAACAAATTTGGAACGGTAAGCGTGGTTACAGATTCGGAAAATCCGAGGCTCCGCACTATAGAAATCACTCCTTACCGGCTTGAAGGAAAATATTCCGACAAGCGCCATCCGGATGAAGTGAAATTCGCTGATAAACTAGAAGACGACTTGGCAAGAAGGGATTTTACGATAAACGCAATGGCGATGAAGCTCGCGCTCTCCTCGAAGTCGCTCGGGAAGAAGTCCGACTTCTTTGGGATCTCGAAGTCGGACTTCGGGGAGAGCGACTTCTTCCCGGGCTCGAGCTTGATCGATCCTTTCAACGGCCAAAAAGACTTAGAGCAAAAACTCATTCGCGCCGTCGGCGATCCCAACGAGCGTTTTGAAGAAGACGCGCTCCGGATTATGCGCGCAGTACGGCTGTCGGCAGAACTAGGATTTACAATTGAGGAAAAAACCCAAAAAGCGTTAAAAGACCGTGCTCATCTGCTCCGTGTTATTGCAAAAGAGAGAATCCGCGACGAATTTTCCAAAACACTGATGGCCGCCACACCTTCACTAGGACTTGAAACCATGCGGAAGCTGGGTGTTTTAAAACTATTTTTGCCGGAACTGGAAGAGGGGTGGGGTGTCGGACAAAATAAACACCATGTCTATACCGTCTGGGAGCACAATGTCAGATCTTTGGATTGCGCCGCAAAAGAAAAATGGCCGCTCGTAGTTCGCCTCGCCGCGCTTTTTCACGATATTGGGAAACCCCGAAGCAAACGCGGCGACGGGCCAGACTCCACTTTTTACGGGCATGAAATAATCGGCGCAAAGATGTCCGCGCAAGCTCTTTCACGCCTTCGCTTCTCCGCAGAGTTTACGGAGAAAGCAGCCAAACTGGTCCGCTACCACCTTTTTTATTACAATGTAGATGAAGTGTCGGAATCTTCCGTGCGCCGTCTTATCTCGCGCGTCGGGCCGGAAGATATGGAAGATTTAATCCGCGTCCGCATCTGCGATCGCATCGGTTCCGGAGTTCCAAAAGCGGAGCCGTACAAACTCCGCCATTTTAGATTTTTGGTTGAAAAATTGCAAAGAGATCCGGTTTCGGTTAAAATGCTTAAAATAAACGGCGATAAAATAAAGGAGCTCACCGGGCTTCCGCAAAGCATAAAAATCGGGTTGATTATTCATGCTTTGATGGACGAAGTTTTGGACGATCCGGAAAAAAATACACCGGAATATTTAGAAAAACGCGCCACGGAACTGAACGCTTTGCCGGATGCAGAGCTCAAAAAACTCGCCGACGCCGGCCGCAGCAAAAAATTAGGCCTTGAAGAAGAAGAGATTTCAAAAATTAAGAAAAAACACTGGGTAAAATAATATGAAAGAGTCAAGCGCAGATAGAATATTTGGGAAATTCGAAGCCGGTAAAGAATCGGCCCGCCATCTTTTGGCTAAGGAATTCAAAGAACAAGAATATAAATATGAAACGGAGCGCCAAAAAACAAAAGAAGAGCTTGAAATAATCGCTTTTGTGAATGAGTTTACAAACACCGTAGCAACAAATTTCGGGGGCCAGTCGCTGGATGTGCAACAAAAAAATGTTCATGTGTTAGATCAATCAGAAATTGAACAATTGGACAAGATATTTTCACAAAAAGAAACAACCCATCCATCTTCAATATTTATAGCTTCTTTGCAGGCAATAGTAATGAGCGATAAAAAGGGCGACTTACTTGCTTTTACTAGAGAACTGGTGCACGAAATGTGTCATTTCAAAGCCTTCCAGTCTCTTGAGGTAAGATTGGATCCTGATAGAAAAATGTGGGTTGGAAAAAACAGAAGGGGCGGTTTGGCTATAGAGATCAAGCGAGACAAACAAAAAGAAGCAGCTTTCGTTGACTTAAATGAAGCTATAATAGAACAGCTGACTGGGGTTATTTTGGAGAATCTTACGAAGTCAAATGATTTGCCTGACGCATTAAAAAAACAAATTGAAAAAGTGCCAAACGAGCAAAGAGAAGAAAAAATTTTTGGGGCAGTGTACGTTCCAGAACAGTTGCGCCTCATTGATATAGCGGAAAAAATTTACGGCAAAAATCGTGACCGATTCAAGAATGCTGGTGAAGTGCTAAGATTATTTTACAAATCAATGTTTTCCGGAGAATTACTTCAAGTTGCGCGGCTTATTGAAAAAACCTTCGGAAAAGGAAGTTTTAAAAAAATCGGCGAAGAAGGTTTGCCGATATCGCAAATTGAAAAAGAGGTTGCTGAAGAAGAAAAATAAATAACGGGGTGTAGTATACCGGTAGTACGTGCGCTTCGGGTGCGCAAAGACGGAGTTCAATTCTCCGCACCCCGACCAGTTGAAACAAATCAAAACTATAGGCCGGTCCTAATAAGTTCCGTAGGGTTCTTGACGACCAAAACCGCGGACCTTGGCTCAAGCGTGATTGGCAAAGTCATTGGATTGCCGGCAACGTCATAAAACGGCCCTCCGTCCAGACGTTCGAAATCATGCGCATTTTCGTTGTCGGTGTTTACCACCACAATCGCATTTTCAAACATTCTTACAAAAAGGTTATTTATTTCTTTCGCATCGCCCAAAGAATCGCCGAGATTTAAATCAAATTCCTTAAACCAATAGTGCGGTATGTCGGACACCCCCTCTTTATAAGTCCAATACGCCTCGCGGTCGCGGTCGGCAAAAAGCAGGAAAGAATAGTAAGCAAAAAGAGTTTTATCCACGTTGCCCGCCCAACCCGGGGATGGTTTTGAATTTACGTGAATACGCACATTTTTTGGAATCTTCTTAATTTCCTCAAGAATCCGCCGAAAATCCTCGATTGGGTATTCCTCGGGATACGTTTCCATCTCAATCCCCCCGGCTGCAATGGCGAGCCTTGAAAAGAAATCTGGCGTAAGTGTGACCGAAACCCCATCAAGGTTTGCCACAAAAGGAAAAGGAATCTTTTTCCTGACATTGGTGAAAAATTCTATCCATGCGTTCTGGTAGGCTGCATCCGTTTGGTAATTCGCCCACGGCGCAGTGTTAGTAAACCCCGTTTGCGCTTCCTGGGTTCCGAAAAAATCATCAATGAGTATCGCGTCCCATCTGCCGCCCAGCTCTAAAAGGAGTTTATTAAGTTTCTTCGCAAAAAACTCCTGCCATTGGACGTTTCCGGGGTCCGGCCAATAGGTGCCGGCGTTAGAGAGTTCGCCTCCGCTTCCTGTCACTATGGGGTTACCCTCCGCGTCTTTCAAGAGCCACTCCGGATGGTTCTTTGCGATCCAAAAAGTGCCTTCTTCATCAATGCTTCCGATGTCTGCTTGGCTTTTCCATTCCGCGAATTTCAGATTTAGCCCGGCGTCAATGTAAAGTAGTGATTTTATCGCGGGGTTATATTTTCTGAAGATCGGAAGCAGATGTTTTTTGTTGGCGACGAGAAGAGTATTATCATAATTTATCGCGACCCTGGCGACTTGCTCCTCGGTCGGCTCAAAAGAGCCGAAAATTCCCGTCGCGTCAAATTTGGCCGTGCGGTAGGAACTGGATGATTTAGTAGGATAAGTAGTAAGTTTATGGTCAACTATTCCGCGGACAAGGTCGTCCTGCTTTTCTTTATTACTAAAAACGGTCGTCCAGGGCAGGCCCGGAAAATCCGGCAGTTCGGTGATGGTGGTCGCGTTTGACCTCGGACGAATTGTATCAAACGCAGAATTGTTTATGTATTTAAACCAGACAAATAGGGCCGCTATAACAACTAATAACGGGATAATTACGTATTTTAAAAGTTTTTTATAAAAGCGAATGCAGATATTCTTCTATATTTGTATACCCGTCACCATCTTTATCTTTGTTGCCGTCGGAGGCGTCGCTTGGATTTAATCCTATTGAGTTCTCCCAGATATCCGGCATGCCGTCGTGGTCTGAATCTGCAGGCGCGGTTCCTCCAGAGAATTTTGGATATCCTCCCACCTGCGACGGCGAATCAATTATTTTGCCGGTGCGGGTCCTAACGTCGTTTATAATGCGGCTGTCAACCGCGTCCCGCTTAGGCTTCGAGGCCCCTGCGTCGGCAAGCACTTTTTCGTAAGCCTCTTGGGAACTTTGGGTAGTAACCTTTGGAGTTTCAAACGGCTTACTAACCAAATATGTTCGCTTGGCCCATTCTATTTTTTCGTGGAGAGTGCTCCCCTGAATAAATGATGGGTCGGGATCTATTGCAATAAACTTGACGATTCCTTCATCCGTGTCCATATCGCCGCGGCCGGAATTTCCATCAATAAAAAACTTGGGAAGTCCTTGCGAAGGTTTATCGTTTGCGTCCCGGACTTGCACAAATACCGCCTTTGAATCAGGATTTGTGGAAAGACCGGCGATAAACATATTTCCAACTATATTGGCGAAAGTATTAGAGAAAACATCATAGAAAAATAGCGCGTCAAGGCCCCAGTCATAAATAACATTATTGCGAATATCGTGTGTGCCTCCGTTTTTAATCAATGGGTTTCTCTGCTCATTGTGAGCAAATATATTATGGTGGACAGAGACTTTGTCGGTTCTATCTCCTATCAAAAGGCCGGTGCTGTGCCCACCCTCTTGATGGCGGCTTTTATTCAAACCCTCGCTTATGATTGACCAGGATACGGTTATATTTAGCGGGCCTTCGTAAATGCTTATATTTTCATCCTCGGCCCAGCTTGCTGATATATGGTCAAGCACTACATTGTAAGAATCTCCCGCGAACTTAGGTCCAAGAATACCAATTGAGTCATTGTTCGCACCCACACTTTTTCCTTCTGCTCCGGGCCTTACCCGCAAATTCTGTAGCAAGACATCGTGCGTCAAAATTGTAATGCCTCCGTTTTTTATGGTAATGCCGTCCCCAGGGGCAGTTTGCCCGGCTACGGTTACAAACGGATATCTGATATAAAGAGGCTCGTCAATCTCAATCAGCCCTCCCACCCGAAAGACAATGATGCGCGGATCTGGATCTTCCAGGGCTTCGCGCAAAGTTCCCGGGCCGCTATCGGCGAGTGTAGTTACTTCAATAACTTTGCCGCCTCTTCCGGCACGTGTCTTACTGCCAAATCCTTCAGCACCGGGGAAGACCGGGAGATTTGTCTCAACTATAGGTGTATTACTAGGTATATTACTTACGTCAGGCTCGCCAGGCAAATTGCTTAAATACTTAAACCAAATAAAAACCGTCCCTACTATAATAATTAGCGCGAACACATATTTTAAAAGTCTTCTCATTAGATTATTATTCTACTTTTTCTTTTTCTTTAGCAACCGGACCTAAATCTTTTAGGTGCTCGGCGCCCGGAATTAATGTCTCTCTGCTTGAGCCGTCCTCCAAAATTTCTACCAGATAATCTGCTTCAAATATGGTTTTTGTTTCAACGATTCTTTGGCGTTCCTCGGGGTTTTTCATATATTTTATAGTGGCCGCTTTTCCTGCTTTTGTCAATCTGGCCTATTTTGACATTTGATTCCGAAGGGCTACGATGGTGGTAGATTTGATATAAAGGAGTGGCTTTGTGCCGCATCCCGACTTTGGCCGTGTAGGCATTTTGCATGGCGGGGGCGGCTTTGCGCAAGGTTTACCCGGCGCAATCCATCACCGTGCCATAAGAAAAGTTTTGCGAAAGCGCTTTGGTATAGAACAGCCATTTTGTTCCATAGGTGTTTCTGTTGGTATTTTTAATTCTTGGGACGAAAACTCCGCTGATATATTTACGAAATATTTTGACAACACTACTTCTGTTTACAAATGGTCATCGGTTGTTGAAGAACCGATTGAGCGAATTTTGAAGTCAATTCCATCGCCGCTTTTTAGGCACCACGAATCTGCGCGCGAATGGTGGCGCGATTGGTCTAATTACCGCAAAACAAGGTACAAAAACCGGAAAGAGTTTTTTGCCGACATGAGGAAACTTGCAAGTTATCTGTGGCATATCGTTGCAGGAATTTCATTGCCCTTGCCGTTGGATCGTTCTCCTTCGCCGGGAGAACTTGCATCGGCGGTGGAATTGTTAATTTCCGAACTGAAAAGTTACGGGCTTGATATAAGTAAAATACAAGGGCCGTTTGATCTTGCGCCATTGATGTCTTCTCTCGAAAAAATAATAGATGCGGATGCCATTTTAAAAAACCAGACCTCCACGACACTTATGCTGACGAGGTCAGGCAAGCACGAGCACGTTTTTGCATATGGCGCAACTTTGCCGGTTGAAACTTTGGCAAAACTTGAAAAGCGTTGCCAGATTCATTGGGTACAAACGGCGTCGGAGTTTTTTTTAGCAGGCAAAGCCTGCGTTTCTTTGCCCCCAGCCTTCCCTCCGGTTAAAATAAACGGCGGTATATATTGGGATGTCGGAGATAAAAATCCGTTTCCGGCGGAATATCTTATGGACGCCGGGTGCGATACAATTTTTTGTTTTGTAAAAGATTACTGGAATGCCTGCTCTGCTTATAATCCGGAAACGGATGATTTTACGCAACGACAGTTAGAAACTGCGGAGATGTCCATAAGCACGATTTTTATGGATCGCTACGAGCGGGTTACGGAACGCGCGGAGCGTGAAGGAAAAAAGGTCTATGTGATAACTTCAAAGCTGCCGCCTCCGGATACGCAAATCCTAAAAACCACACCGGAAGCTACAAAATACACATTCCGGGTTGAAACGGAAGCAATCAATAAATGGATAAAAGACAACCTTAATATTGACCCCGCGGACGATTAGTCTCGCGGGGCTTTTATTTTTTTCGGAAATGCGCTATAAAGCATGCAGATTGAAAAATCATTTCGGAGGTGGCGGATGAAAGGAACCCTGCTTGAATTACTTGAGCCGAGAGGGTTTTGGAAAGACCGGAAAACCGCGTTTGTTTTTTGGGATGGGGAAAAGTGGCCATGGTATCTAGGCAAACTTTCGTATCGACAGCTGCGCAAAAAGGCAAAATGTTTTGCCACAGCGCTGTTGAACGAATTGGATCTCGTCCCCGGCGAGCGTTTGGCGATTATGCTCCCCAACACGCTACAATTCCCAACTGTTTATTTCGGAGCCATGATGGCTGGGGTAGTGGTTGTTCCAATAAATCCGAGGTACACAGAAACGCCGAACGAAATTTTAAAAATTCTAAAAGACTCTGGAGCGAAAACGGTCGTGATTCTGGACAGATTTTTGCCCGCGCTTGAGGCTATAAAAAACGAAATAAAACTTCGGCATATCGTTGTAACGACGCAGGCCGATTCTCTCCCGCTTTTAAAAAAAATTGTTTATTGCGTTAAAACGCGGCGAAACAAAAACAAGTATTTACGCTACGCGTGGCTCGTTTCTGCGCGGAGGTTTAAAGCGGTGCGCTTGCCTAATATCCGACCGACCGATGTTGCTTTAATTCTTTACACTTCCGG
Source organism: Candidatus Giovannonibacteria bacterium RIFCSPLOWO2_02_FULL_45_28 (assembly GCA_001780725.1). Classification (GTDB taxonomy): domain Bacteria; phylum Patescibacteriota; class Minisyncoccia; order UBA11713; family 2-01-FULL-45-33; genus GWA1-44-25. Next base: position 45,057 of record MFIM01000028.1, read on the forward strand.
CACAACCGGAGCGCCAAAAGGCGTTATAATGACCCACAAGGCTCTTCTTGAAAACGCCAAAGCTTGCCGCGAATATCTCTTGAGAATGGGGCTGCGGGACAATGAGGAGATTTTTTTAGCTACTGTTCCATACTTCCATATTTTAGGACTTTCGGCACTACTTCATACGGCGTTTCTGGTTCGCGCAAGAATTGTGCTTGTTCCTGATCCAAGAAAAATCCCACAAATCATGAAAGCCATTAGATTTACCAAGGCCACGGCTTTTGCTGGCACACCGGGACATTACGAAGCAACAGCTAAAATTTTAGCCGTGAGTACCGAGAAATACGACCTTTCCTCGGTCAAGCTTTGGATAAACGGCGGAGCGAAACTTCACAGGATTCATCGGGAAAAATTTGAAAGGCTTGTCGGCAAAAAAATCAGAAATGGTTACGGGATGTCGGAACTTGGCATTGTAAGTTGCCAGCTTTTGGACGACGAAGAAGAAGACAGCATCGGCGAGCCGTTTGAGAAAGTTGAAACAGTCATTTTTAATCCGGATAAAAATGGCACCGGAGAGCTTTGGGTAAGAAGCCCCGGCGCGATGAAGGGATATTGGAAACAGCCAGAAACAACTTCTGAAACCATTAATCCCGACGGTTGGCTTTGTACTGGAGATTTTGCCCAGTATTCAGAAAAAGCCGGCGTTCTAAGAATTCTCTTGAAAGGCAGGAAAAAATATCTTATTAAAACGCGTACCGGAGAAAATATTGATCCGTTGGAAATAGAGAAGGTTTTAATGGCGCATTCCGATATAATCGAAGCTGCGGTTGTTGGTGTCTCGGATGAAAAACATGGGGAGCGAGTGCGCGCTTGCGTGGTACTGCGAGATCCGAAAACTTCTTGCGCCGGCGTATTTAAGAAAAAAATTTTTGAGCATTGTAGAAACCATCTTGCAAACTTCAAAATCCCGCAGGAAATAATCTGTGTGAAAGAAATTGAAAAAAACGCAGTTGGAAAAATCTTGTATGAAAAATTAAAAGAGCTAAAGGCGTCCGCTTGACGCCTTTTTTTTCAGCGCTATGATTGTGGCAGATTTGATAAAATTCTATGGATTTTGAGCTTACTGAAGAGCAAAAAGAGTTTAAGGCGCTAGCGCGTGGAATTTTGGAAAAAGAGCTTAAACCTTTGGTATTGAGGTTGGATGAAAAAAGCGTTTACCATGCAGGGTTTATAAAAGAGATTTTGGAAAAAGAGATTGGGCTTTTGGCGGTTAAGCTGGCTGAAGAAGGTGTCTATGCCGCAAAATTTATAGCGGCTTTGGAAGAAAAGTTAAAACTTTTGGCGCGCGCCCTGCCGGAAGAGAGTGCTTATCCGTTGGACTTCATAAAAAAAATGGGGAACCTCGGCTTTATGGGCATTTTCATTCCGGAAGAATACGGAGGATTGGGGAAGAGTCTTTTTGAATTCGCGCTGGTGGCAGAGGAGATCGCCAGAGTTTGTTTGAGTGCGGCAACTGCTTACGGTGTAATTGCTCTGGGAACCTTGCCGATTTTGCTTTCTGGCACGGAAGAACAAAAGAAAAAATACCTGACCAAAATCGCTTCTGGAGAGATGCTGGTCGCTTTTGCCATTACGGAAGCTGATGCCGGATCAGATGTTATGGCAATGAAAATGCGCGCGGCGCGCGATGGAGATTTTTACGTTTTAAACGGAATGAAACAATTTATTACTAGCGCTGGACCGTCAGACATTTATTCTGTTTTTGCCAAAACTAATCCAGAAAAAGGCGAGAGGGGGGTTTCCGGATTTATCGTGGAAAAAGAAACTCCGGGACTGGAATTTGGCGAAAAAGAAAAAAAGCTGGGCATCCGTGCATCAGAAACCAGAAGCCTTATTTTAACCGATTGCAAAGTCCCGGCAGAAAATTTAATCGGCGGGAGAGAAAATTTAGGCGCAATTCATATTTTAAATACCCTTAATCGCTCGCGGATCGTGGTTGGCGCATTGGGAGTCGGATGCGCAGAAGGCGCGCTGAAACAAGCCATTTCTTACGCAAAAGAGAGAAAACAATTTGGCCAGAGCATTGCGAGCTTTCAGATAATCCAACACAAACTTGCAGAGATGGCCGTACGCGTTGAGACAGCGAAGCTTTTGGTTTATAAAGCCGCTTGGCTTGCAGGCCAGAAAGATACCGGAAAAAGCGTTTTGGCTAAATTCGGCGCGATGGCAAAATATTTTGCGGCTCAAGCGGCTTGCAATAACGCTGATGATAATATTCAGATTTGCGGCGGCATGGGTTTTATGGAGGAATTTGGAGCAGCAAAACGTTGGCGTGACTCCAGAATTCTGCGTATCTACGAGGGCACCGACGAAATCCAGAAAAACGAAATCGCCAGGATTTTGATAAAAGAAAGCGCAAATTAACGTGAATGTAAGCCAAACTGAAACTTATATCAGAAAATTGTTAGAGAGTGCCACCGCGCACAAGCGCGAAAAAATGGAACTTGCCGTGATAAATCTCAAAGAAAGGTCTTTGACAATCAAGGTCGGCGCCGATAAAAGTCGTGGGGTTCCTTATCAAAAAGTTAATCAGCTGCAGGGCGGCTATGCGGCCGTGTTTACCGATTCTCCGATGTGGATTGTTCTAATGTTTGATAAATCTTTGCGAAATAAGGTAATTCGCACTTCTAAAATTGAAACGCATTGGTTTAAACCGGCGCGCGCGAACGAAGGACTCGTTGTTCACGCGCGCTATAGGCGGCAGGAAACTAAAAACGGCAAAACTCGATTTTTCAGCTCTGCCATAATCAAAAACCGCAAAGGCGAAACGGTCGCCGTAGTAAAAGCAGTAAACCAACTTATAGAAAAATAGGGCGTCAATTTTTGACGCCTCTTTTAATTTTCTTCGGCTGGTGCTATACAGAAAACAGATTTACCCCGTCAAAAGGGGTTGAGAGGTTTTATGTGGTTTGCGCGCGAAAATGAAGTTTATGTAGTGGGGGTCGCTGGAATTCCTTTTGTAGCGATTGATGTCGGTGTTTTGCCAAGCAAACTTAAGGAAACTGCAAAAAGGGTAATAGAGGTAGACATTCCGCGGCTGGAAGCCGAATCGGGACTTAAAATAAAAGCTGAATACCCGTTTAATAAAAGCTCTTATTCCGGTATCGCTGCGCGAGATTTGGCGCTGGTTGCGCTGGAAGCGCTTTTTAAAAACGTGCCGGCAATAGCTCCAGAACGCGTTGATGTATTCAGGATCGGCTCTGTGATTTGTCATAAAACAGAAGAGATAAATATGCACGCATTTGCAAAAGTTGTCGCGCTTCGTGCAGGAATGAAACGCGCGGACAGCGAAACAAAAGACAAAGCGTGCTCCTCCGCTTTGGCCGCAGCTGGGGAAGCATATCGCATGATAAAAAACGGCGATGCGGATTTTGCTGTTGCTGGCGGCATTGAAAAAATGTGCGATGTGTCCGACCGGCTTGTGCGTCTTGGTCTTACAAATCCTTTTGATGGACGATTGATGGCTGCGCTTGCAAACGAGGTTGCTGGAGAATTTAATCTTACCAGAGAAGAGCTTGACGACTACGCGTACGGATCATGCCGGCGCGCGAAAGAATGGCAAGGAAAACATAGATTTATAGCGCCAGTCCAAACGCTGAACGGAACTATTATTCAATTTGATGAAAGAGTAGAAAGACGGGCTGTGGACCGAAAGGTGTTTGCCAAAGCGCAACGTTATCCGCAATATGCCGACAAGGAAGATTCGCCAAAATGCGACGTTGTAACATGGCTAAATTCCGCACAATACGCAGGTGGTGGCGGATTTGTATTTTTAGCCTCCGGCAAAATGGTAAAAAAACACAATCTTTCCAAACTCGCTAGAATCTTGGCGTTTTCTGTAGCAAGCGGCGGAGAGCCAAAAAATTTTATTTTGAAACCAGAAGAAGCGATTCAAAAATGTTTGGATGCGACCGGCCTCCATTGGAACGACATTGGACATATTGAAGATAATGAGGCTTTTTCGGTTGGTCCGGTACTTTTAATGCTGTTGCACCATATTGAAAGGGAGAGAATGAACCGCGGTGGCGGCGCAATTTCCCACGGACACGCCATTGGTGGGACAACCGGAAGGCTTCTTGTTAAAGACATAGACATTATGGAGCGCGACAAAGAAAAATATACCGTTGTCACTGCATGCAACGCGGTAGACGAAGCCCCCGCGATGTTTTTAGTAAATCCGTACGTTTAGTATGGATTTTTTTCTTTGTTGTGCTATACCCAAACTAGATCAGGTTTAAAAATGGCCAAACGCAGAGAAGCTTACATTGTAGCGATGATGCGGTCGCCCATCGCGAAAGTTGAAAAAATTAAAGGAACAGAAACGTACAAAAGCGCGATTTCTTCGCTAACACCACAAGAGCTTACGCGGCAGGTTTTGCGCGGGCTTTTTATCTTGAACGGCCTTGCACCAAACTGTGTTGACTTTTTTGCGATGGGGTCCGCCGTTTCTTTGAAAACCGCCGATCAAGCGCCCGTTAAAGAAATCGCCTTGCTTTCAGAAATGGAGCATGCCGACTGCGAGCTTGTTGAAAAAGCGTGCTCTTCCGGACTTGTTGCAGCGTATCGCGCCGCGCAAAGTATTTGGCACGAAGGTGCGGATTTCGCGATCGGCGGTGGGATAGATATGATGAGCCAAGATGCCGCAAGGACCAACGCCGCGCTTTGGGATTCTCTCGCCGGAAAGTTTATGTACCAGTTGGCGGATGAAAAAGCCGTTGAGTTGGGTATCTCGCGCGAGGAACACGACAAATACGCTTCTGAAAGCTACGAACGCGCCAAAAAGTTCCTCTACAACACCGGCTCATACGTTACTGCGATTGTTATCCCCGGCCAGGAGCAATTTCTTCTGACTTTTGATGAAATTCCGACCATGCGCGATATGACTTTGGAAAAAATCCAGAGAGTGCGCGTTTTTGAAGAATGCCAAATTCTTACTCCGGCAAGCTCTTCCAAGTGGGGCGACGGAGTCGCGGTTGCAGCGTTTGCCTCGCCGCGATTTGTAAGAACTCATAAACTGCGCCCACTGGCTCGCTTCGTTGCTTTTACTAGGGCAAGCGGCAATGAGCCAAAAAATTTTGTTACCGAACCCGCTAAGGCGGTGAGAAAACTGCTTAAAAAAACGAAAACAGAAATAGAAAAAGTAGATGTCGCTCTTGTCAACGAAGCATTTGCCACGTCCCCGCTTGATTTTATGCGAACAACTGGAATGCCGCACGAAAAAGTAAACCCGAGAGGCGGGGCGATTGCTCTAGGACATCCATTGGGCATGTCGGGAATGCGGATTATGAGCGAGGCGGTGCACATTTTAAACCAAGAAAATAAAAACATCGCGATTGTTTCCGTTTGCAACGCAAAAGACGAAGCAACCGCCGCGGAGATTCACAGAACATAAAAAGGCCGACTAGTCGGCCTTTTTTACTCATCTTCTCCGCCCCTTTTTAACTTTTTGAATCTTTCTTCTAAAAACTCAATAATCATTCTAAGCGCATCGTCTGTTTGGAAAGCAGCAACGACGGCGTTGAATTCATAATTACCAATTCCTAAAAGAATACTATTTTCGTTTCCTTTCCAAATTGCTTGCCTCGCCAGCCGGAAAGATTCCGGCGGTTTTCCTTTCCAAAACTTCCACGCGCCCCACGATTCCGTGAACTCGCTTATCCAATCCCAAAGAGTGTAGTGAATCGGCTCCCGCTTTTTTTTGCCAATTTTGTCGGCATTTGCCACGAGTTCCATCAAGCGCTCTTCTGTTATTTTATCAACCGCTTCATCAACCCAAGGCATTCCGACTTCTTCGCCAAGTTCATATAAAGTGGCGCCTCGCAAAATCATCCGTAGCGCTTTTTGCAAACCGGCCCTTCGCGGAAGAGTCTGCGTCCCTCCGCCTCCGGGCTTAATTCCGCGCTTAAGTTCAACAAGACCTATTTTGGCGCTTTTTTCCGCAATAATATAATCGCATGCAAGCGCCCATTCGTAAGCGCCCCCAAACGCCGAACCTTTTATCGCAGCGATTACTGTTCCCGGATAGTCCATAGCCTCATGGATTGCCGAGTGCCATGTCTTTATCGCGTACCTTGCCGCTTCTTCGCTCAACATGGCCGCCAAAAATTCGTCTATGTCAGCGCCCCTTGCTCTGTTGATTTCCAAAATGACGCACATTGCGCCCACTTGCTTTGCAAGGCAGAATTTTTCCTTTAATTCTTTTACAAGGTGAAGCGGCAAGGTTTTTCCGCTCCATCCTATGCGCGCGCAAGATTTATCCGGCGCAAATTCAAATTTTACACTTTTCCTGTCTTGGTAAAATCCTCCAAGTGGAGATTTTTTGCCGAGTTTCCCTTCGGTGGTCATTTTTTCCAGTATTTCTGGAACTTCCCAGCGGTCAGATTCCTGAAGCTTGAGCATTCTGCAGCAATCCGCCGCAACGTCAACGCCAACATGGTCAATCAATTTGTAAGGGCCCATTTCAAACCTAACCTCCGGATCTTTGCCGCTGTCAACAAGTTCAATCATTTCATAAGGGCCTTTCGGCATTGCCGTCCCCAGTTTCATAAGCGCATCAACGTTTTCTTTAAACTTTTCTTCGGACATACCGAGAAGTTCGTGGCCTTTGTCTTTCACAATTAAATCCCGCGCGGCCGCTAAAAACTCATCAACTATCAGCCGGGCGACTGGGTCCGAAAACCAAGCACCGGTTCCGAACGCTTTATCAATTTTTCGGAAATCAGCAGTGGCTCCCAGTTTTGCAGACGCCTGAACCATTCTAACCAGCAAACGGTTCACAATGAAGCCGGGCAGATCCGGAGCCCAAAAAAGCTTTTTACCCAAAAGACGCGCAACGTCGATCGCAGCCTTTTCAATATCCAAAGAATTGTCCCGCAAATTACCCTTATGCAAAATTGCCTCAACCGGAGGCATGGCGGACACCGGATTAAAAAAATGCAAACCCATAAATCTTTCTGGGTGTTTTAGGCCAGCTGCCAACCGGGCAATCTGAAACGTAGAGGTATTGGTAAACATCGGCGCCTCTGGCGGAAGAAATCTTTCCAATTCCTGATAGAGCGCAATTTTAAGGTTCGCGTTTTCTTTAATCGCTTCAATAACTGCGTCCGCGGAAGCCACGTTTTTAACATTTTCCGGAGTTGTCTTGTAAAACTTTATTCTTTCAAAAACTTCCGTGACAGCCTCTCTGGAGCGATAAACAAATTTGTAGTTTTTAACCGTTTGAAAAATTGCAGCCGGAAGGGTTTCTTTGGCTTTCGCTAGTGCTCCCGGAAAACTGTCAAAAAGCATAACACCCACCTTCGCTTTAGCCAGCTCTGCTGCAACGCCGGACCCCATAACTCCAGCGCCAAAAACAGCAACTCTTTTCATGTCGTCATCTCCCTTCGAAATCAGCTATGAAGATCGACTATCTGACCTTCATCGACAGCTTTCAACAAGCATTTGCCGCAAGCGCAGAGTTTTCCGTGATTCCCGGAGTTTTCAAAGCACTCCGTGACAATAGCTTCGGCCAATGCTTCCGGCAGGGCGCGCAAAATCTCTTGGGTATTTCTCAAGTAGCTGTCTATATCCAATCTCCGCTCCATTTCTCTCTCAATAACCTTTTTAATCAGATCTTTCATAGAACCTCCTTCCCCAAAAATCTGGCTTTAACATAGCGCCCTTTGTGTTATAATGTCAACCATGCGATATTTTTTAACATCCGAATCAGTAACCGAGGGACATCCGGACAAATTGGCCGATCAGATTTCTGACGGTGTTTTAGACGAAATTTTGCGCCAAGACCCTTATGCGCGGGTCGCGGTAGAATCCTTGCTTACAACCGGCCAGGTTGTTGTGGCCGGAGAAGTTACCACCAAAGCATATATTGATGTGCAAAATATTGTGCGCGGAGTTTTGAAAGAGGCGGGGTACGTAAAAAGCGAATATGGGATTGACGGAGACAGCTGCGGAGTTTTGGTGTCGCTCCATGAACAGTCTCCGGATATCGCGCTTGGGGTCAGCGGATACCGAAAAGAAAGACCGGAGGCGGTTGGCGCGGGAGATCAGGGAATGATGTTTGGGTACGCGTCTGACGAGACGCCGGAACTTATGCCCGCGCCGATTGCTTTTGCGCATCGCGTTACGCGCAGGCTCGCGCAAGCAAGAAAATCTGGAGAGATTAAATATTTGCGGCCGGACGGCAAATCTCAAGTGACGGTTGAATATGAAAATGGTTCAGTAAAAAGAATTCACACCGTGCTTGTGTCAGCCCAGCATGCGCCGGGAGTTTCAATAGCCAAAATGAAGCGCGATATTGTAAAAAAAATAATAAAAAAAGTTTTGCCGAAAAAATTGATTGACAGCAAGACCAAATTTTTGGTAAATCCAACCGGAAGGTTCGTCATCGGCGGACCCGCCGGAGACACGGGGCTTACGGGGAGAAAAATTATAGTGGATACCTATGGCGGCGCTGGCGCGCACGGCGGAGGAGCATTTTCAGGGAAAGACCCGACAAAAGTTGACCGTTCAGCTTCCTACTACGCAAGATATGTAGCAAAAAACATCGTTGCGGCCGGTTTGGCTAAAAAGGTTGAGGTGAAAGTCGCTTATGCAATCGGCGTTCCGGAGCCGCTGATGGTTGATGTTGATGACTTTGGCACATCTGACGTGGGGCGTGAGAAATTAGTAAGAATAGTTAAAAAAATTTTTGACTTCCGCCCGGGGATGATTATAAAAGAATTGCGGCTGCGACGCCCAATCTACAAACAAACCGCCGCCTACGGGCATTTTGGCCGCACCGACCTAGATTTGCCTTGGGAGCGCATTAATAAAGCGGCTGCGTTGAGAAGATACGTGTCCTAAACTCGGTTTCGGACAGATGGGCCGTTAGTAAAGTGGCATTACGCGGCATTCGCATTGCCGAGTCGCGAGTTCGATTCTCGCACGGTCCAAAAATTTGGCGAAGAAAGAAAATCCTGAATTATTTCCGGGGGCTGTGAATTGCGCACGGTGGCGCTTGGGTTATAATTAACGTATATGAACAAAATAAATTCAGCCAAGCTTGTTTGTGGCTTATTTTGGCAGTTTTAATCGTAGCTGGGGCATATTACTTATGGTCCGGCGGCGCGCTTTGAACTAAATCAGCAAAAAAATCCCCCGAGTTATTTCGGGGGAAAATGTTTGTTTAAAAATTTTTCAAATTGTCTCTGGTTTTTTTGATCGTCCAATTTGTACAAAAAACACGCACTCGCGCAAAACCCGGCTTTCTTGGCAGATTCGATATTGATCGGCAAATCGTCAACAAAAACAGCTTCCTTCGGAGAAAATCCGAGGTCGCTAAAAGCCCGGTGAAATAAGGTGACGTCGCGCTTGAGGGATTTTTTCTCCCAAGAAACTATCCAATTTTCTTTCTCGTTGTCTCTGAAAAGCTCAAACACTTGTGGAAATTTTAATACGGTCATTTCAAAACAAAACGGATTGTTGTCGGTGATCATTTTAAGTTCCCCGCGCCCGCGCTCTTTAAATCGCAAAATCTCATAAAACATTGGCTGGTTGATTTCGCGAATACTTTGCGCAAGCACAGCAATAAAATCCGTCCTCGGGACGTGATGAGAAAAGTATTGTTCGTTTGCCTCCCGTAGCATCTCTGTCAAATTTATATTACCGCGATCAAATTGCAAGCAACACGACAAAAAATCTTCAAGCACCCCATCTTTAAGAAGCGATTTGGTCGAGGTTGCGTCAAATCTGATAAGAACGTTCCCAAGATCAACGCAGAGCGTTGTCTTTTTCATTCATTGCCCCTCGTCTCCAAAAAGCCTAACATGAAAGCTGTGGAAACACAAAATATTGTTTACGAAGACGAAAACCTGATCGCGCTCAATAAACCGCCGGGCGTAAATTTTGATTGGGTTTTGGAAACAAGAAAAGATCTTATTTCTGTCCACCGTTTGGACAAAGACACCTCCGGCATTATTTTATTCGCCAAAAATCAAAGCGCCGCCGATTACTTAAAATCGCTTTTCCAAAATCACAAAATCCGAAAAACGTATCTAGCGCTGGTTGTCGGCAATGTGAAAAATAATCGCGGAGTTATTGATTTGCCGATAGGCCGCAGCAAAAAAACTCCGTTAAAAAGAGTCGCCGTCGGCGAGCGGCGCGGGAAAATGCGGGAGGCGGTTACGGAATTTAAAGTTTTAAAAAGATTTCCGCCAGCCCCCTCAAAGTCCGACTTTGAATCTGCAAAAAAGTCAGACTTCTTCCCGGCCGGAGGATTTACTTTAATAGAAGTTTATCCTGAAACTGGCCGCACTCATCAAATCCGCTCTCATTTTGCAGCGATTGGCCATCCGGTGGCATGCGATAAGCTCTATGGTGGAAAAAATCCCAAGTGCCCAGCAGAGCTCACGCGCCAATTTTTACATGCCTCGGTAGTTGATTTTACGCTTCCGTCAGGCGGCCGATTAAGGATAGAAGCCGACTTGCCGGAGGATTTAGAAAATGCTAAAGTCCTCCTATGCCGTCATTAAATTTAATTATTTCGCCGGTTGACATTGAGGCGAGAAAAAAGCTGGATTTTCGCGCAGGGGACACGGTGCGCGTAACCCAAAAAGTGAAAGAGGGCGACAAAACCCGCCTCCAGGCTTTTGAGGGCTTGGTGCTGGCGCGAAAACACGGCGGAGAGCCAGGGGCGACTTTTATGGTTCGGAAGGTCATAAGCGGCGTTGGCGTAGAAAGAATTTTTCCGCTTTATTCTCCGGAAATTGATAAAATAGAAGTAAGGTCGCGGGCGTCAAAATTCAGGCGCGCGAAGCTCTATTATATCCGCGACCGCGTAGCAAAAGAGATAAGAAGAAAGATGAAAAGCATCAGAGCAGAAGCAAAAGCTCAACCAAAAATAGAAGCGCCGAACACAGAAACAGCGGCTTAACAGCGCGCGGGTGGCGAAATTGGCAGACGCACTACCTTGAGGTGGTAGCGGGGGCAACCCCATGGAGGTTCAAATCCTCTCCCGCGCAAAAACATCGTGATATAATGCACTTATGAAGAAATTATTCTTGGCGGTTGTTTTGGCGGCGGCGGTTTTTTCTCCGCTGATTTCTCTGGCTGTAAATCCGGCAGTTACGTCATTTACCGTCTCCCCCGCCTACGGCCCGTCCGGTTATTTTTTCGCATTTTTGTGGTCGCTTGAAAACGCGTTCGGCTCCTCTTTTTTAATTCCGTGCATTCAGGGTATTAAATTAAAAAATTTAAGCGGCAGCGCTATCACTTGCGGCTCGCGAATTGCCTCGCAAGCCGCGGAAAATGACGGCTTGGGCGTCAAAATAATTAACATAAGCGGCAACCAAGTCAGTATTTCGGCGCGCGTGGTTCCAAAAGATTCTTCAAGCAAAGACTACGATGCGGGCGGGCAAACTCTTTATGTTTCGGTAAGCCCAAACCAGCAACCAATAGAAAAATTCACAACTTCAACCACTACTACAGTCTCCGGTAGCCCGATTACGATTTCGTGGAGCTCAACTGATTTGGATAACGTAAATTTATCCGTTGAATGCAAACCGGAAATAAAAGTATCTTCACCGACATATACCGCTGGGCTTTATCTGCCTTGCGGCAAACCGGTTTTTCAACCCGATTTGGCAAAATCCGGCTCGCTTACGCTAAGTTTCAGCAATTCTTCGGTGGACGCTCTGCCACATACTCTCACACTTCTTCCGTCAATGGCGCCGGGCGTTTATAACGCTGTTTATTCGGCAACTATTACCATAACTGTCGCGTCTGATGTAGTGCCGGATCCTGTTGTTAATTATTTTACAACTTCTGCGCCTTCTACAGTTTACTCCGGCCAAATCATGCCGATTTCCTGGTCAACAGCAAACGCAAAAGGCGTGAATTTGAAAATTCTCTGCGCAAAAGACATAACGGCAACTTCTTCTAAAAATCCGTCGTCAATTTTGTCTTGCGATGCTTACGCTTTTGCGGACAATGATCTTTTGCCTTCGGTCGGAAGCCTCAACCTTTCTTTTCAAAACAACGGAAGTTCGCTAAGCTCCATTAATATAAATCTGATTCCGGCGTTTAAAGCAAAAGTCGGATACGATGCCACAAAAAGCAAAACTTTGAGCGTGGAAATCCGGCCGAAAAGCTCAACTGGTGTGATAACTGCGCCGATTGTCCCATCTCCTACAAAACCAGTGCCTGCGCCAACGGCACCGATCTTCCCAAGCGCCATAAGGCCAGTAGTGGCACCGCCCCCACCTTCGCAGAACCAATCAGCGCAGCCGCAGACCGCGCCTGCGCTTGGGCCAAAAATCTACGCGCCCGGTTCTTATGTTCCTCCGACAACAGCAGAGACCACAACAAAAAAAGATTATCAAATTACAAAATCCGTTCGTTCAAGATTTCTTTCCTGGATTCGTGAAGTATCCTTGATGGCCCTGTCTTGGTTTTATTAAGTAAATATGGACTGGCCGCATCTCAAAGCTAAAATTCGGGAAATACAGGATTTCCCGATGCCCGGAGTGAATTTTAAGGACATCACGCCGCTTTTGGAGGACAAAAACGCTTTTCAGGAAGCCATTGACGGCTTGGTTGGGTTTTTTCGTGACGAAAAAGTTGATAAGGTTGTCGGCATTGATGCGCGCGGATTTCTTTTGGCTTCCGCCGTTGCTTATCTTCTTGGCGCTGGCATGGTGATTGTCAGAAAAAAAGGCAAACTGCCGTACGAAAAAATCCTGCGTGAACACGATTTGGAATATGGCCGCGGGTCACTGGAAATGCATACAGACTCAATTAAAAAGGGAGAAAGAATTTTAATAGTTGACGATGTGCTTGCGACCGGAGGAACAGTTGAAGCAGCAGTAAAACTGACCGAAGAACTCGGCGGCAAAATCATCGGCCTCGGATTTCTTCTGGAAATCCCGTTGGGCGGCAGAGAGAAGTTGAAAAATTATAATATAAAGTCTTTAATTAAATATTAAGGGCGCATAGCTCAACGGCAGAGCGACCGCCTTACACGCGGTAGGTTCTAGGTTCAAATCCTAGTGCGCCCATTATCTGATCTTCGGCAATAAATCAACGCCGGTCATGTCGGCGGGTTTTTTGAGCCCCATTATGCCTAAAAGCGTGGGTGCGACGTCGGTAAGCACGCCTTTTGTTTCTGTGTAGCGCGAAAAAATTTCAACATCGGGGCGCGGCTTTTTATTTTTTAAATCCTCTGCAATCACAAAAAGCGGCACAGGGTTGGCGGTGTGTTTTGTGCGCTTCTCGCCGGATGCCGAATAAGCCTTTTCTTCCGCATTTCCGTGGTCAGCGGTAATTATCAACGCTCCGCCGACTTCCAATATTTTGCTTGCCAATCTGCCAATTGAAAAATCCACTGTTTCAATTGCTTTGACGGTCGCCTCAAAATTTCCCGTATGCCCAACCATATCGCCGTTGGCAAAATTTACCAAAACAAAATCATATTTAAGAATATTTTCCAGAATTGTGTCGGTAATTTTTGCCGCAGACATCTCCGGAGTCTGGTCAAAATGCGCAGACCTTGGAGACGGCACCAAAATTCTTTCTTCGCCGGAATAAGGAGTTTCTTTGCCGCCGTTAAAAAAATAAGTAATGTGGGCATATTTTTCCGTCTCGGCGATGTGAAGCTGCAAAAGCCCAGCCTCAGAGATAACTCTGGTAACAGGCCACGAAACATCAAGCGGCGGAAAAGCAACGGTGACCGGGAAGCGCTTGTCATACTCCGTCATCGTCACAAAAAAAAGATTATTTATTTTTTCCCGCGGAAATCCGGAAAAATCATCCGAAACAAACGCGGAGGTAAGCTCGCGCACCGAATCTTCCCTGTAGTTATAGAAAATCACCGCGTCTCCAGCTTCTATTCGCCCGTCTTTTTTGTCCGAAGCGGCCGGCGGGATTAGTTCGTCAGTTATTTCTTCAGCATAAGATGATTCGGCGTACTCGGCCGCGTCTTTAAATTTCAGGCAATCGCCAGCCGTTAGGCACTTGTAAACTTTTTCAATCCGATCCCAATTTTCATCTCTGTCCATGGCAAAATTGCGGCCGGACAGGGTCGCAATTTTGGCAAAAGGATATCGCACGCCGATTCTTTCTTCCAGTTGCCGCACAAATGCCGCAGCTTCTTTGGTCGGCGCGTCTTTGCCGTCGGTGAATAAATGCAAATAAACGCGCTCCAGTTTTTGGCGGCTGCAAAAATCCAAAAGAGCATAAAGGTGATCCGGGTATGCATGCACCGAGCCCGAAGAAAACAAACCCATAAGATGAAGCTTGCCTGTCTCGTCGTTGCCCCTTTTCACAAAATTAACAGCATCTAAAAATGCCTGATTTTGGAAAAAAGATCCGTTGTGAATTGATGTAATGATTCGCGGGAGATGGTGATAGAGGGGTTTACCGGCACCAATAGTAAGGTGTCCGACTTCGGAGTTTCCCTCTTCTCCCCACGGCAGACCTACCGAAATTCCGGAGGCCTGCAAGGTCGTAAAAGGATACAGTTTTTCTAATTCGCGAAAAGTCGGCATTTTGGCATATTTCCAAGTTGATTCCGGATTTGAAATATTCACCCCGAATCCGTCCAAAACCGCAAGAACGACCGGTTTATATTTTTTCGCCATAGATTGGCTTCATTGTAGCACGCCGTACGCGGTTGACTCCAGAAACAGGATTTGCTAGAATCTGGTTATAAAGATGTCAAACATGTTATTAATCTTAAAAAAGATAGAAATAAACAAAATTTATGACTATACTTACGCTTGTAAAAGCGGCTATTGTGCTTGTAGCAGGCACGGCCGCAGGTTACTTTCTGCGCAAACTAATCGCCCAGCAGCGAAAGGATACTTTAGAGCTTAAAGCTAAGCAAATATTACTGGATGCCAAGGAAAACGCCCAAAAAGCTTTGGACGAGGCCAAAGCGCGCGCCGATAAAATCTTGGCGGAGGCCAAAGAGGAAGAAAAAAACCGCGAAAGAGAACTTCGGCGTACTGAAGAGCGCCTTGCGCACAAAGACGAAATTTTGGAAAAAAAATCCGCAGAACTGGACAAAGAATCCGAAAACCTGCAAGAAAAATTTGAAAAGGTGAGAGCGATGAAAGAGCAGCTGGAAAAAATAGAGGTTGAGAAAAAAGAAGAGCTCGCCAGAGTGGCAAAACTTACGGAAGAAGAAGCCAGGACTAAACTGATTGAAGATGTGGAGAAGAAATACGAAAAAGACATTTTAGCCAAAGTCCAAAAAATAGAACAATTCGGTCTGGAAACATTAGAAAAAAAGGCTCGTGATATTTTAGCTTCCATTATCCAGCGTGTTGCCTCTTCCACGGCCTCGGAAGTCACCGTGACTTCCGTCGCAATACCGTCTGATGATCTGAAAGGTAAAATTATCGGCAAAGAAGGCCGCAATATCCGCGCGTTTGAACGCGCCGCCGGAGTAGAACTCATTGTTGACGATACGCCGGGGGTAATTTTAATTTCAAGTTTTGACCCGGTGCGCAGGCAAATCGCGCGAGTAGCGTTGGAAAATTTGATTTTGGATGGGAGAGTCCAGCCGGCGAGGATTGAGGAGATGGTGGAAAAAGCCAGAGTTGAAATTGAAAAAATAATAAAAGAAGCTGGAGAAAAATCAGCTTACGAAGTGGGGGCGCTGGATGTTGACCCGAGGCTCCTCATGCTTTTGGGGCGGCTTAAATTCAGGACTTCCTACGGGCAGAATGTTCTTCAGCATTCAATTGAAATGGCGCACATTGCCGGGATGCTGGCTTCGGAGCTTAAAGCGGACGTAGCTATCGCAAAAAAGGGAGCGCTTTTGCACGACATCGGCAAGGCTGTTGACCATGAAATTCAGGGAACGCACGTTGAGATTGGCCGGAGAATCTTGCAGAAATTCAACGTTGACCAGCGCATTATCCAAGCGATGCAATCGCACCACGAAGAATATCCTTATGAAACATTGGAATCAATTATTGTGCAGACGGCGGACGCGATTTCGGCTTCGCGCCCCGGAGCACGGCGTGATTCTGTTGAGAATTATTTAAAGAGACTGGAAGACTTGGAGGGTATTGCGAATTCGTTTGCCGGAGTTGAAAAGTCTTATGCGATTCAGGCGGGGCGCGAGATAAGAGTTTTCATAACTCCGGAAAAAATTACCGATTTGGAAGCCAAAAAAATGGCGAGGGACATTGCCGACCGTATTGAATCCGAATTAAAATACCCCGGAGAAATCAAAGTGAATGTGATAAGAGAACTCCGCGCAATTGAATACGCGAGGTAGAAATTAAAAAGCCGGAAGATCAATCTTCCAGCTTGATTTTTAACCACCAAGCTCCTTCCACCCACTTCTCGCTAACCAGTGCTGTGTATTGGCCAGCTTTGATGTAAAAGCATTTTTCGCCGATTTTTTCAGAAAGATCAGCAAGCATTTTTAAGAGCTTGGGAATTTTTTCTTTTCCTAGAAAAGATACTTCGTATTCCGTCAAATCATCTATCTGACCCTTCCAATGGCCGCGGATTCCGGAATGCCTCACAGTGAAGGCCTCGAAATTTTTTTTAAGAAACTTTTCGAGATATTTCTCAACGGTCGCTTTTCCAACTTTAACCTGTAGCTTGCCTATTGGCACAAGAAACACCGCTGGCCTTCCCAAATCAATAATTTCATAATCATCCGATTTTTGAAAAGCTCGCCATTTGCTTTGTTTCATATTACCAAAGCCCCTCTCTATAAAAAGATAACATATAATCTATAGCATTGTCAACAGCGCGTACAGTTAACCTTATGAGGTGACAATCTTGCGCGATTGGGGTGACAAAGGTTAACCATCCCGCAGGCAGGTAAAATGTGCCCGAGGTGGGAGTCGAACCCACACGACCTTGCGGTCACACGATTTTGAGTCGTGCGCGTAAACCAATTCCGCCACTCGGGCTTATGTATTTACAAATTTCTTTGTTTTGTTATTTTAAACATAATGGACGAAAAAATCAATAAAGTTAAGGAATCCGTTTTTTGGATAGAGCTTGAGAAAATAAAGCCTAATCCTTTTCAGCCGCGCCGCGAATTTGACGAAGCGACTTTAAAAGAGCTTGCAGAGTCTATCCGCGAATACGGCGTTTTGCAGCCGATTGTTGTGACAAGAAAAGAGGTGGTCAGTCCCGATGTGGTATCAGGATCCGTGCTTGCTGTTGAGTACGAACTGCTCGCCGGAGAGCGGAGGTTAAGAGCCGCCAAAATGGCTGGCATTCATCATATCCCGTCGGTAATTAGGGAAGAGACGACCGACAAAGCCAAATTGGAAATTGCGCTTATTGAAAACCTTCAGCGCGAAGATTTAAATCCAATTGATAGAGCTTTGGCGTTCAAAAAATTGGTTGATGAGTTCGGAATGCTGCAAAGAGAAGTTGCCGGGAGGGTTGGAAAAAGCAGGGAAGTCGTTGCAAATACATTAAGGCTCTTGACGCTGCCGGAGGATATGCGGCAAGGGGTTGCAGTTGGAGCAATAACCGAGGGGCATACGCGGCCACTTCTTATGCTTGCTGGGCATCCGGAAGACCAGAAAAATCTTTATACGAAAATCGTGGCAGACAAACTTTCTGTCAGAGATGCCGAGTTGGCAGCTAGAAATATCGCAAAAGATCGCGCCAGAGCTGCGCTTGATCCGGAAACGCGCATGCTTCAGGAGAAGTTGGAAAACGCGCTTGGCACACGGGTCAACATCTCGCGCAACGGCCCAAAAGGCAAAATCTCAATAGAATTTTTTTCTGAAGAAGAACTCAAATCCATTTCCGAACGCATCGTCCCGCCAGCGGCTATGATGGCTTAAGCTTTTCTTTTATAGCAACGCTTTCCACGTTTTTAATTTGGAGTAAAGCCATGAGGATTTTAGAGTCCGGCATGGTCTTTTTCGGATGAAAACCGATAACGATGCGATGGTGGTCACGGGAAAGCGCCCCAGATTTTGTCTCGGTGATATTAATTTTTAAATTGGAAAACGCCGAGGAGATATCCCGCAAAAGCCCGACACGGTCTTTCACTGTGATTATTGCTTCAAAAATCTCCTTTTTCTTCGGCGGTGTGCCTTCTTTCAGCCCAAGCTTGCGCAAAAACGATCTTATGCGGTTTTTGGCCAGAGATGTTTTGGCAAAATCTAGCCAATCAGCTGTCGGCCTTTTGTTTTTTTGCGTAAGAATTTCTACTGTATTGCCGGATTTCAACTGATGCGAAAATGGTACCATTTTGCCATCCACTTTCGCTCCGGACATATGGTCCCCGATCTCGGAGTGCACGTGGTAAGCAAAATCAACCGGCGTGGCGCTCTCCGGCAGATCTACCACCTCGCCTTTCGGAGTCAAAACAAAAATTCTATCCTTAAAAAAATCAATTTTGAGCGCGGAGAGTGTTTCAGAAGATGATTCGCCGGCATGCTCGCGCTGCCATTCCTGGAGCTGGCGCACCCAAGTAAATCTTTTATCATCTATTTTTTTTGCTTGTTTGCCAGAGGAATCGTAAAACCAATGGGCGGCAATACCGCTTTCTGCTTCCTGATCCATCGCCTCCGTTCGCATTTGAAAGTCTATTTTCTTTTTTTCCGGACCGAAGACTGTAGTGTGCAGCGATCTGTATCCATTGGGTTTCGGCAGTGCTATATAATCTTTTATCCTGCCTGGCATTGGCCGCCAAAGTTTGTGGATAACTCCGAGCGCGCGGTAGCAATCTTCATTATTTTTTAAAATAATTCTCATAGCCACCAGATCAAGAATCCTGTCAAAATTCATTTCGTACTTAACCAGTTTTTTCCAGATGCTGTAAAGATGTTTTGCGCGATATATTATTTTGATCGGTTCAACACTTTCTTTTTTAAGCTCCATCTCAACGATTGGTTTTAATCTTTCCAGATATTTTTCTCCTTCTTCGCGGCGATGCTTAGTTTGGCTGGCTACCCATTTGTATTCTTCGGGATAAATATACGGAAATGCCAAATCTTCCAATTTGGCTTTTGTTTCCCACATTCCGAGCCTGTCCGCAAGCGGGGCGTACAGCTCCAGCGTTTCTAAGGCGATCCTTTTTTGTTTTTCTTGCGGAAGATAAGACAGGGTTTCCATGTTGTGCATCCTGTCCATTAGTTTTATGATGACAACCCTGATGTCTTCGGCGAGAGCCAAAAACATTTTCCGCAAAGATTCCACGGCGCGTTCAACGCCTTTGTATTGAACGCGCTCAACTTTAGTTAAAGCCTCAACCAAAAAAGCAATTTCTTCGCCGAATTTGTTTTTTATTTCTTCTATTTTTATTCCTTGATTTTCCATCACGTCATGCAAAAGCGCGGCGGCAACAGCATTTGCGTCAAGCCGCAAAAGAGCGGCGTTTAAAGAAACTGCAATCGGGTGAGTTATATAAGGTTCGCCTGACTCCCTTTTTTCTCCGGCGTGCGCTTCGGACGCGAATTCAAACGCCGATTTTATAGTAGCGATTGCGCCATTTTTATATCCAAGCTCACGCAATTTTTTTTCATATTCCTCCCAAGACATGTATTTACACTCTAGCGCGCGGTTTTGAGATTGACAACTTTACTGTATTAGCTAGAGTAATGGAAGATTTTGGAAGGATTATGAAATTCACCGACCCATTGCCACATGAAGCCGAGATCATTAAGAATTACGAATATCTCGAAAAGTATCTACCCAAGCTTTTGGGAGAGCGAGTTAGAATTGACGAGAGAGCTTTGGGGAATTATGCATTTTCGCTCGGACTTAGAAAGAAAGTTGTTGAGCATTGGACAATACCAGGAATGTATCCGTTAGATGACATGGCTTTTGCCAGGTTTATATTTTGGACGGGACTAGTCAACTTCGCGTATTGGCTTGACGGCAATCCGGAAGGAAGAAAAAAGTTTGAATTTGAAAATCCAAATGGGAAACCTTTTAGTGGCGCATTCGCACTGGATAAATGCTTTTATCGGGCTTTCGGAGAGCGCGCAATAACCTCGGATATGATTGAGCCGCATTTTGAGTCCATGGAAAAAGCCCGCATTTTTTTCAAAGGCCTTTGCGACATTCCGTTTCTGGAGTGGAGATATTGGAATATGCGCGAGGCTCTGGATGTTTTAAAAAAACATTTTAACAAAGATCCGATTAATATTTACGAGGAGGCACGGTGGGATGTGAAAAAACTTGTTGCCTTGCTTGTTTTGCGGTTTCCTTTGGCTTTCGGCGGGGATGTTACTACTCTTAATTTATACAATACTTCCCCTAAAGCTTCCGGACACAAAATTCTTAGCTTCCCGTTTTATAAATTAGCGAAACTTTTGCCGGTTTTGTATCAAGGTAGGGCGCTAAGACCCGGCAGTTCTTTGAGCAAACTCGTCAACACCGAAACCATCGTTGCAATATGTGATTATGAGGTTCCGAAAGCCCTGCGGCATGCCGGCGTTTTGGTTTACGGAGAAGAATTGGCACAAAAAGTTGATACTGAAAAAGTTATCCATAGGCACAGCTTGGATGAACTGGCAATCAGGGCCGCCAACACCGTAGCTAACTACGAAATTCTGAAGCGCCTTGAAAACTGGGACATTGTTGCGTTGGATTTCGCCCAATGGTCTTCCGGTAAGGCATCCGCAAAACCGCATCATCGCACCCCAACACCGGCTTATTGATCCCGCACCTTTTATCAAAGGTGCTGGATTGACAGCCGGTTTTTTGTCCGCTAGCTTTGAGGAAGAGAGGAGAATTGAGATGGAAAAATGGTGCGGGAAGCATGTTCCTGATTTGACTGGGTGCTGCGCAGTACACTACACTGGGCTACGAGAACTTCATGACCATGAGCTGAAGGCAACTTTCTTTATTGGGGCCGTGTTTTATTGTCCCGAAATCGGCTGTGATTTTTTTGATTTGGATGTTGATGATGATGTGGTTGTAAAAGATGTGTTTGGTTTGAATAAATTTGGTTTGAATAAAGCGTACGGCCGCGCCATTTTAGACAATGTGGTGCGCATCAAAATTCTTTTTCACAAGCTTGGCCAGCGCGAAGGAGACGGAAAATAATAAAATGATTTTAAACCTCTTTGGGGGTTTTTTCTTTCGCCACCACCCTTTTATTTTTCGGAGGTTTTAATTTCCATTGCGCGAGCGCTTCGTCCAATTCAGCTTGGCTTTCCGGTTTTTTGCCCATCAGAAAAGTGCAATCGGGAAAGCGGGAGCATGCGTAAAAAACCTTGCCCCGTCCGCGGGATTTTTTTTCAACGACGTCGCCAGTGCCGCAGTTGGGGCATTTAAAGCCGGTTTTATTGTGAATTTTCATAACTCCTTTGCATTTTGGATAATCAACGCAACCGAGGAAATATCCAAACCGGCCGCGTTTTACCTCTAAAGGTTTTCCGCAAATGGGGCATAATTCTCCCGCGGTTTTTTCCTGGAGCTGCTTAATTTTGGCGGCTTCCTCCGGCAAGGGAAGCGTGACTTTGCTCTCTGGATCCGGACAGGCCAGAAACTTGCCCAGCCGGCCGAATTTGATAAGCATCATTTTTCCGCAATGGGGGCATGGCGTGTCGGATGTTTCCGTCAGTTGCTCCACGCTCGCCATTTTTTCTTTAAGATTTTTGCTGAACGGCGCGTAAAATTCCTGAATTACCGGCACCCAGCCTATTTTGCCTTCGGCGATTTGGTCAAACTCTTCTTCAATGTGGGAAGTAAAATTAATATCAATAACTTCCGGAAAATTTTCAACCAGCATGTCGTTGACGGAAAAGCCGATTTCGGTAGGCTTGTATTTTTTGTTCTCCTTTTCCACATAGCCGCGGTCTTGAATGGTAGCTAATGTCGGAGCGTACGTGGACGGTCGGCCGATTCCGTAGCTTTCTAGCGTTTTAATTAGCGACGCGTCGGTGTAGCGCGGAGGCGGCTCCGTGAAGTGCTGGCCCTTGATTAAATTAACGAAGTCCAGCGCTTCTTCGGCGGATAGTTCCGGGAGCCGACCCTCCTCGTAATCGCTGTCGTCGTCTTTTTCGCCCTCCTCTTTTGTTTCGGTGTAAACCTTAATGAACCCGTCAAACTTAATGACTTGGCCGTTGGCGCGGAACGCATATTTATTTCCGGCAGATATTTCTATGGCGGTTTGGTCTAAAATCGCGGCTTGCATTTGGCATGCGAGCGTGCGTTTCCAAATTAAGTCGTAAAGTTTCAGCTGGCCGGCGTCTAACGCACCTAAGCTTTCAGGCAGGCGCGATAAATCGGTTGGACGGACGGCCTCATGTGCTTCCTGCGCTCCCTTTGATTTATTTTGGTAAAATCGCGGCTGATCCAAACAGTATTCTTTTCCAAAATTATTTTTGATAACTTCCTGTGCTTGCGCCAAAGCAACTTGCGCGATATTTAAACTATCCGTGCGCATGTAGGTGATGATGCCTGTTTCGTAGAGCCGCTGGGCGAGAATCATTGTCTGCTTGGCCGAAAATCCCAGCTTTTTCGCGGATTCTTGCTGGAGTGTAGAGGTGGTAAACGGTGGAGCCGGCGCGCGGCGGACTTCTTTTTTGGAGACTTCAACGACTTTGTATTCAGCTCCAGCCAGCCCATCGGTTATTTGTTTCGCTTCCTCCGCGTTTTTTATAGCCAATCGGTCAATCGCCTCACCGCCGATTTTAACTAACCTGGCTTTGAATTTTTTATCCTCACTTTTTTTCGCCAGCTCCGCTTCAACTGACCAATATTCTTGGGCGACGAATTTTTGGATTTCTCTCTCGCGCTCAACAACCAGGCGCACGGCAACGGATTGCACGCGCCCCGCAGAAAGGCCGGAGCGTATTTTTTTCCATAAAAACGGGGAAAGCTTGTAGCCCACGAGGCGGTCCAAAATTCTACGCGCCTGCTGGGCGTCCACCAAGTGCATATCCAAGTCCCTCGGATTTTTTAGGGCTTCTTTTATGGCGCGCTCTGTAATTTCGTGAAAAACAATTCTTTCAATATTGTCTTCGGGTCTGTCTTCCAATCCTAAGGCGGAAAGCAGATGCCAGGCGATGGCTTCACCTTCACGGTCTTCATCCGTCGCCAGAATTATTTTTTCGGCTTCGGCGGCTTTTCGCTTTAAGGCGCTTACGTTTTTCCGGGCTTTTAAGGGGATGATGTATTTTGGCGTAAAATTATTTTCTACGTCTACTCCAAGCTGGGACTTTGGCAGGTCGCGCACATGGCCGAAACTGGATTCAATAACAAAATCTTTCCCGAGAAATCGGGAAATCGTTTTCGCTTTTGTCGGAGATTCTACTATTACAAGCTTCATTTTGAATCAATAAAGTTTTTAAATTTTTTGTAAAATTGCGGTTTTTGAAGCAAAGATAGGGACAGATGGCCGCCTCGCTTTAACAATAATAACTGCGAATTTGTTTCTCTTGTAAATTTTTTAACAGGTTTATAGTTCACCACCCAGTCGTCCTTTGCATGAATAATAAAGATTTTCTTCCCGTTAACTTTTTTTACAACAGAAACCGGATTATAAAATTTCCCATTTTTTAATTTATTCCAATCTGCCATTGAAAACCGAAAGGCCCCGCCAAATGCTTGTTTTACAAATTTGCACAACCAATCAACGGGTTCAGATTTGCTTTTCACTCTCCAATCAACCACCGGCGAAACTGCCACAACTTTGGTGACGCGATTGTTTACAGATGTCAAAAGTGCTGCGGCGCCGCCGAAACTACTACCTAATAAGTATATTTTACTTGGCTGAATTTTGTAGGTTTTGCCACTCCATAAATCTTTAAATCCTCTCGGTAATTGAGAAATAATCTCCAGTATGTCTTTGTGCGGCGAAACTTTTAAAAAACGCCCGCCGCTCTCCCACGTGCCGCGGTATCTTGGATAAAATACCCAATAATTCTTTTTTGCGAAAAACTCCATCAAATCAGTTTTTGCCGGTACGGAAGGCATGCCAGAGCATAAAATTATAACTTTATCTGATTTCTTTTTTGGCGGAAGAAATTCTGCGACGATTCCATTTTTAAATCTTGTGCGTAATGCGTACATTCAAATATTTTTTACGTATTCATTTCCGATCTTTTTAATAATACCACGGATTTCTAGAAGGCCGATAACTGATTGAGCGGTTTGGGTTGGTATTTTGCTTTTTCTAATGAGCGAATCAACGTCCATCGGTTCAACAAGCGCTTCTAAAATTTGTTTTTCTTCCGGAGATAAATCAAGGGTGTCGGATACCCCACTTGGGTGTCCGACACCCAAGTGGATTCCGTAAGCACGCAAAACATCCTCCGCAGATTCCACAAGCGCCGCGCCTTGTTTAATGAGTCTGTTTGTGCCTGCAGAGTTTTGAGAAAACGCCGAGCCAGGAATGGCAAGGACGTCGCGGTTTTGATCAAGCGCGAATTTCGCAGTAATCAAGGCGCCACTTTTCTCCGGCGCTTCCACGACAAGTGTGGCTTGGGAAAGGCCGGAGATGATGCGGTTTCTTTGCGGAAAACTCCAAAGCGTCGCTTTCATGTTGTGATCGTACTCGGAAATTATGGCGCCGCCGGCTTCCGTAACGCGCTCGGCAAGCGCCCAGTTTTTCGGCGGATAAAACGCTTCACGCGCAAGGCCTGATCCCAAAACCGCGATTGTCGGCATTTTGTTTTCCAAACTAGCCTTAGCGACAACAGTGTCAATTCCTGTTGCCATGCCGCTAACAGTCGCAAAGCCGTAAGGCGCGAGACCCGCTATAATTTTTCTTAAAATCTCCTCTCCGTAAGCGGAATTTCTGCGCGTTCCTACTATTGATAGATAATACTTAGCTTTCGGCCAATCCCCCCACACAGACAGCTTTTTTGGTGGAAACGGGATTTCCCGCAAGATCTCCGGAAAGTCTTTGTCTTTGAGTTTTATTTCGCGGATATTCTGGGTCATGGGATTTATATAAGCACAAAACCCCAGACTTGACAAGTTTTTATAAAGGAGTATAATATAGCTAGAGTCCGTTAAATCTATTCTAGCGGATGTTAGCGAGAAGAAATGGGAGGATTTATGAACGGCATAGGCGGTTCTTTGCATGGAAAAGAGCGCGAGGAGCGTAGTGAGAAAATGCTTGCTTTGCGCGGTACCATTCAGGGGGTTCGGTATTTTTATGCCCAGACTACTGGGGACGGCGATGTGGAAATCGGAGGAAAAGGCCATATCCACGACGAGGGCTGTGATTTCCCGAGGGATTGCAATTATCGCAAGCATTTGCTTGCGACTATCACGTGGATTCCTCTGGCATTTTCCGGCATCAAGGCGCCATATAACGGGCACCTTGTTGAGGTGTTGGCATACACACCCAAAAAGGACGGCAGGCTTCCGACAGTGAAAGAAGTTGTGAAAGAAGTAGTGGCTACGCCTAGGAGCAAGCCGAGTCCGCTGGTTGACGGTGACGAGGACGAAAAAGACGGCGTGCGAAGTAGACGAGGCTATCAGGAAAAATCAATCCCGGGCAATGTAAGGAACGGCCGGTAAAAAATAACGGACAAAAAAACCAAAAAGGAGGAGGGACAATGGAAAATCAGAAGCGGGCGTTTGATCCGGAGAGTACCTCGGTGGCGAGGCTGAAAAAGCGGCGAGATTATTTGCGTGAGCGCGGAGAAAAGAGCGGGGTGGTCGGCAAGCTTTCCAGATTGATCAATAAAATGGAGCGTGGGTGGTCCGGGGCGGTTGTTTCTGAACAGTGGAGCCCAAAGCCGGACGAGATGCCGGCCAGCATAGTTAAGAAGATTAGGCAACCTAAGGAAAAACCGACCGGCAAGTTCAAGGCCAGCCAGCGCGCGCAGATGAGGCCGCGTTAAGTTGGGAATTTAAAAAAGAGTGCTTGGGCTTTTTCAAGAAAAATAGGCAAATCTGCCAATCGGCGGAGGCCAAAAGGGGGTGCGACAACGCGCCCCTTTTTGTTTTATTGCCGGCAAACGGCATGCTTTTGGTTTGTGCCGCGTTGATTTTTGTGCTACTATTTAACTATTCAACAATTTAACCATTAAACAAATTAATGCCTAAAAAAGTCGTTAAAAATAAGCCTCAAAAAGCGGGGGGTGAGGGGGGCGGATATACCGCCAAGGACATTTTTGTATTGGAAGGTTTGGAGCCGGTGCGGAAGCGCCCGGGGATGTATATTGGGTCAACCGGCGTGGACGGGCTGCACCATTTAATTTGGGAGGTGGTTGATAACTCAATTGACGAAGCCATGGCTGGTTACGCAAAAAATATTGCGGTAACGCTGCTTCCGGATCACCGCGTGCACGTGGTTGACGACGGCCGCGGTATTCCGGTTGAAACACACAAACAGACGAAAAAATCCGCGCTTGAAACAGTGATGACAATGCTCCATGCCGGCGGAAAGTTCGGAGGAACCGGATATAAAGTTTCCGGAGGGCTTCACGGAGTTGGCGTGTCCGTAGTCAATGCTTTGTCTTGCTGGCTGCGTGTGGAAGTTTGCCGAGATGGCGAGCAATGGGCGCAGGAATATCAAAAAGGAAAACCAAAAACCAAGGTGCAGAAAGTTGGAAAATGTAGAAGCTCCGGAACGGCCGTGACTTTTGAGCCGGATCCGGAAATTTTTATGCCTGTAAATCCGCCGGCTGGCGGAGGTAAAATTCCGGAATTTGACTGGAAAAAAATCTTAGAAAGGCTGCGCCAGCAGGCCTATCTTACGAAGGGCATAAAAATTTCCGTTGCCGACGAGAGGCGCAAAGAAAAAGCCGAGCACAAATCGTACGCCTTTTATTTTGAGGGCGGAGTGGCTTCTTATGTTAAATATTTAAATGAGGGGCTTCAGCCAAAACACGAAACAATTTTTTATACACAAAAAGAATCCGAAGGGATTATGGTGGAGACCGCGCTTCAATATGTTGATGATCTGCAGGCAAGAGAACTGGCTTTTGCAAATAATATTTTAAATCCCGACGGCGGGATGCATTCAACGGGTTTTAGAACCGCGCTAACCCGTTCGCTCAATTCTTACGCGAGGAAAAACAGTTATCTTAAAGAATCCGAAGAAAATCTTACCGGAGAAGACGTGCGCGAGGGGCTTACCGCGATAATTTCAGTGAAATTAAAAAATCCGCAGTTTGAGGGGCAAACGAAAGCGAAACTCGGCAACCCGGAAGCGCGAACGGCCGTTGAAGACGTTTTTGGAAAATCTTTTGACGCATTTTTGGAAGAGCGTCCCCAAGACGCGCGCGCGGTTTTGGAAAAGGTCATTTTGGCTCTCAAAGCCCGCAAGGCCGCCAAAGCCGCGAAAGACACAATTTTGCGAAAAGGCGCGCTGGATGGCCTTGCACTTCCCGGGAAGCTGGCGGATTGCCAATCACGAAACGCGGCGGAGGCGGAAATTTTCATTGTTGAGGGAGATTCTGCCGGAGGTTCGGCCAAGCAGGCCAGAGACAGGCGTTTTCAGGCCATACTTCCGCTCCGCGGGAAAATTTTAAATGTTGAAAAAGCCAGGCTGGACAAAATGCTGGCCTCGCAAGAGATAAAAGTTTTGGTTATCGCCTTGGGCGCGGCAATCGCTGAAAGTTTTGACATAACGAAGCTACGTTATCACCGCGTCGTAATTATGACGGATGCCGATGTTGACGGCGCGCATATCAGGACGCTCCTTTTAACGCTTTTTTACAGATACTATTTGTCTCTAATTCAGGCGGGCTACATTTATATTGCCCAACCGCCGCTTTACAAAATTCAAAAAGGCAAAGAAATAAAATACGCTTACTCCGAAGAAGAAAAAAACAAATTTACCAGGGGCGTTGAAGGCCAAAATATACAGCGATATAAGGGTTTGGGCGAGATGAATCCGGAGCAGCTTTGGGAAACAACCATGGATCCGGCCAGGCGGATGTTTAGGCAAGTTACCATAGACGACGCCAAAGAAGCCGATAAAATTTTTGACATACTGATGGGCGACGAAGTTGCACCCCGCAAACTTTTCATCCAAACCCACGCCAAAGCGGTAAAGAATTTGGATATTTAAATTGACAAAAATTGAGTAATTTGCTACCTTAAAAATAGAAAAATCTTACAAAAGGGAGGCCATAATGACAAGTGCGTTGAAAGCAAGGGTTGATAGCCTTGAGAAATCGATTCTTGCGGAGTTGGAGCTTCTTAAACCAGCCTGCCCGGAGCAGATCAGGAGCGTTTTTGAGAAAAGCTTTGACCGAGTTATTTCAGAACTGATGAAAACGGAGCTTTTGGGCAATGTCCCGGCCGTGCCAATGATTACTATGCCATATCTCGGCATATATGGTCTTGCTCAGATGGTGAAGCACAATGGCAATGTGTGCCAAGTTCGTTTAGCTCCGGAAACAATCACTGATACCAGAGAATCCAAAATGCCACTTGACTTATCCTGGGCTCTTGATGTTGAGGACGGAACGAAAACTCTGGGAAAACATTTTGACCTTGCTGGAAATGAAATACTTCAATCCAATCGACTGCCTCTCACCGTCACTGGAATACTCAATCTTGGCAGAGGCGGAGTTTTGTCCCGGCACAATGTTGTTGCCACCGGCTCTCGCCTCGGCGACGACGGAGTCGCGCTTTTGTGGCTCAGCGGGGGCGAGCCGAAGCTCTACTGGAGCTGGGCGAGCTTCTCGGATGCGGAGTGGGGCTCGGCCTCTTGCGGTAGGTATCTGGAACTTTGATCTTTGTGAACTCGGAACTTTTCTTTTCTTGTGTTTTGATTCTCGTTTTTTTTGAGCGGCCATCTAGGCCGCTTTTTTGTTTTTAATTCAAACCCACGCCATAAAAAAAACGAGCTTATTGGCTCGGTTTAAATCCTTGTCCAGTTTTTTGATAGTAAAAATCGTGCCAGGCTTTTTTGTAAAGTTCATCCAGTACGATACTAACGCGCCCTCGCGGGCACATAATAATTTTTGTTTCTGCGCACAACTTTTCTGACGGATGGCCTTGATCCAGAAGATGTCCGAGTTCGTGGAGCAAAAGAGACACGTCTCCATCCGATGCGGGCGTTCCTAATCCGATTTGCAAAGCCATTTGCTGGCCGAAATATAAGTTCCCGTAAGCTACGCCGGCCGCTCCTTTCATTCGTCCCTCTTTGCTATCAAAATAAGCCAAAGCCGGCCTAAAAAGCGTTATATACACATCAGCTTCTGCCGGACGTTCCAGTTCATCTACCAACGGCCATATTTTAGCTACGTCAACGGCGTGCGGAATGTTTATATCTTTATAAATCGGCGGATTTTTGATGTTCCATTGTTTTGTAAAAGCCAGTTTAAATTTTATCGCGCTCTTATTGTCAAAAATTTCTTTATTGATTATCGCTTCGGCTTGGTTGAGAATGGCGTTAATTGCCTCGCGTATGTCAATCTTAGTTTTTACTGCAATCTCTTTACCGTTGGCATTGTGCAAAACGATTGATTCGGGTGGATAAGTGTAGTAAACTCCGATGTTCAATGTTGCCGCAAGCAATAAAGCGAACATTTGTGCATCCTTTCTTTCTTGTGTATAGCGCGCTTGACTTTTTTTAACAAGGGAGTATGATGGCAATATAAAGCCCTCGGGGGCTTTTAAAAAAGCTTTAAATAATGCAAATCAACGAATGATGTGCGAATGCAACAAATAAATTTATATGTTTACGAAGTTAACAACTTATTTTAAAGAAACGAGGCTTGAGATGAAAAAGGTGAACTGGCCGACGCGGCCGGAAACTTTGCGCTACACCATTACGGTAATCGCGGTTTCTTTGGGTGTGGCGGCAATTCTGGGCGCGTTTGACTTTGTTTTTACAAGCCTGCTTCAGCTATTTGTTTAACCACTTAACAACTTAACCATTTAACTAATCATGGCAAAACAAACTTCGGAATTCGGTAAAAATTGGTACGCCGTGCATACTTATTCCGGTTACGAAGACGCCGTTGCGCGGAATTTGCGCCAGCGCATTGAATCTCTGGGAATGGAAGACCAAATTTTCCAAGTCATTGTGCCGAAAGAAAAAAAGATTAAAATAAAAGGCGGCAAGCGGCGGGTGGTGGAAGAAGAAATTTACCCAGGATATGTTTTGGTTGAGATGATTGTGACAGACGCTTCGTGGTATATTGTTCGGAACACGCCGCGGGTGACAGGATTTGTGGGATCTGGCACAACCCCCGTACCGCTGGCAAAAGAAGAAATTGACTCTCTTTTTTCCAGAATGGGCAAAGAGGAGCCGACGCATAAAATTGATGTTTCGGTCGGAGATCCTGTCAGGATTACCGACGGGCCGTTTAAGGATTTTGAAGGCAAGGTGCACGAAATAGATGAGGCGCGCGGGAAAGTTAAGGTGTTTGTGTCTATGTTCGGCCGCGAAACACCAGTGGAGCTGGATTTCTTACAGGTCAAAAAACTTTAAAATATGGCAAAAGCAATAAAAACAATAATCAAAATACAGGCCCCCGCTGGCAAGGCGACTCCCGCGCCTCCTATAGGGCCGGCGCTTGGACAACACGGCATCAACATCGGCGAATTTGTGAGCAAATTCAACGCCGCAACGGCGCAGATGGGGGACGATATAATCCCTGCGGAAATTACGATCTATCAGGACCGGACTTTTGATTTCAAGCTAAAAACCCCGCCGGCTTCCGACCTTTTAAAAAAGGCTGCGGGTATTGAAAAGGGCGCAGGCAACCCAAAAACCACAAAAGCCGGCAAAATTACGCGCGGACAGCTCCGCCAAATCGCCGAGAGAAAAATGGAAGACCTAAACGCAAACGATGTGGACGCGGCGATGAAAATCATCGCTGGCACCGCAAAGAATATGGGCATTGACATCGCGGAGTAGGGCGGCCGCTTTTTTCTTTTTCCACAGCCTGTGTTTGCGCGGAGTTTGTGCGAAATGTTAAATTGCGTAAAGAGGTAGGAGGTTTTGTGGGAGTGAAAGTTTATACCGAAGCCGAACTCAAGAAAATTTTGGAACGAGCGAGGCCGCTTTTGGAGCTTGTGCGAAATGGCGTGATGGAAGATTTTGACAGCTACGCGATGTGGCAAGCGCATGTAATCTCGCAGCGTAGCAAGTGCCCTTCGCGGCAGGTCGGCTGTGTGATAACGCAAGGCAAACACATAGTAACAACGGGCTATAATGGCCCGACCACCGGCTTTCCTCACCCTTTGGTTTGTAAAAGGCGCGAACTTGGTATTTCGTCCGGGGCGCGTTTGGAACTTTGTCCGTGCGCACACGATGTCAGCAACGCGATTTCGCAGGCCGCGAAGAATGGCGTTTCAACTTACGGCGCTGTGCTATATACGCCGACCATGCCGTGTACGCTTATTTGCGCGCCCGCTGCGATTGGGGCTGGCATTAAGCGCGTCATGGTTTTGTCAAAAAAAGAATATCACAGCGACCCCGAAGCCATACCTACTCTTGAGAAATTTAAGTACGCTGGCATGGCGGTTGACGAATATCACGGCCCATTGGGCGAACTTTTAGTGGCGCTCAACGCCGGTATGCGTTTGAAGAGTTGCGATGATACAATAGAAGCAATGAGCGTAGGCGAATTTATTATTTTTGAAGGGTCGGAAAAATGCGGGAAATCAACGCAGGTTGAGCGCCTTGCTGGCGCTTTGATTGGCGAAGGATACAAAGTTTTAACAACCAAAGAACCCGGCGGAGGCTTTCCGGATTGTCGACAGAAAATTTTCGCGCTTGATCCGGAAGATCCGAAATTGGCTCAAAAGGAACTCGCGCTTTTTAAAGAAGACCGCACCGAGCATTACCGCAAAGTTATTATTCCGGCCCGAAAAGAAGGAAAAATTGTTCTTTGCGACAGGAATTGGCTTTCTACCAAAGCTTACCAGGGCTACGGCCGGGGAATGGATTTGAAAATGATTGGTATTGCGAACGCAGAGGCTACTCAAGGAGTAGCGGCGGATCTCATTATTCTTTTTGATATTTCGCCGGAGGAGACTCTGCGGCGCATCAAAAAAGACAACGAAACTAAAGTAACCCGTTTTGAAAAAGAGCCGCAGGGATTTCACGAGCGCGTGCGTCAAGGGTTTCTGGCACAAGCAAAAGAGGATCCGGAGCACTGGATAGTTTTGGACGGCACAAAAAGCAAAGAGGAATTGGCGCTGGAAGTTCAGCGCGCAGTAAAAGAAAAATTGGGGCTTTAAGCAAAAAATAAACCCCGTCATTCGACGGGGTTTTCTTGTTTTAAAAGAGATAATTTTCTCTGTGTTGCAAGCTCCGCGGCCATCCGCGTAAGCTCCGGATCTTCACCTTTGTCTACAAATTTCATCGCGGCTCCCGAAAGCGGATGGATTTCGGAAAGGAGCTTGTGCATTTCAATGCAAACCTGCCTGTAGCCCGGATGTCCTTGCGGCTGGGTGCGCAGCTCCAAAAGATGGAAGGCTTCGCGGGCGTTCATCATAAATCTAAAGCGCATTTTGTGCCCCAAAAGCGTCGCGTACTGTGCTTCCTCCGCTAACCCGACTCCGTTCATATAATTGTACAAATCTTCGGAAAGCTCAAAGCAGTTTTGAAACATATTTTCCATTCCGGATTCTTTAACGAGTTTTGGGACATCATATCCGTAAGCCGGCGAGAGCCGCTGCCATTCCGGCATATCCAGCACGCGATGCCTTTGAAGATCGCGGAATTTTCCGTAATCAATCAAGAGCTCCCACTCGTGATGGATTTTTTCAAAAGCTCTTCCGGGTTTATGCCGATAGTTAAGACGCTCCCCGACATAAGAATTGAACACTTCAAGCTTTTGCTCGCGTGGCCATGTTTGGACGCGATTTTGTAGCATTTTTACGGGCATTTTCATTTCGCTAAAAAGCATCTCCGGCACCAAAATGTCCAGCTCGTCTCCCTTCGGCCACCAATCAACAAGAGTAACTTCCGCGCTGTTTGATACAGAATGCGAAAAGCCGCCAAAATACGATTTTGCAAGATTTGCCACCGCGGAGGATGTGTCTTGCCTGTAAACTATCGCTGCGCCACCGCGTTCCGGTCGCTCAACTTGTTTTAGGAACGGGCCTACCACTTTTTTGGATTCCCGTAAAATTACCTTTGCCGTTTCCTGCGCCTCCGCCAGAGTTTGCGAAGCAAGAAAATAAATAAGATTCTCAACGGATTGCGCGGGAGCCACTATGCCTACGGTTGATTGGGTTGCGGAGGGCAGTAACACCCTCGCGGCGTCGCACGCCTGCGCTCTTGTTGCTCCCAGCCAAGCCGCGCGTTCCAGTTTGTCCTTCGGTTCTTTTGTTTGAAGCCTTACGAAATCCGTGAGTTCCCGGACAATGTAAGAGTAATTATCAAAGATCGTGTTCATGTGCTCTGTGTAAGTCAGCTTAATTTCCGGCGGAAGATTCTGCGGGATATAATACTTATACCGCCCAGATTCGTCTTTTTGGTCAAAATAAATATAGCGCGTTGACTGCTCAAGGTACCCGGCGAAGCGCCCCCATTCCAATTTTTTTGTCAGCAGATTGGAGGCGCCTTCAACAACCAAAAGCACATAGATTAATTGTTTTACGGAATCGTCCCCGAATCCAGCCACAACTTTTTCAATAAACTCCGGAGCCGCCGACTCTGTTGCGGCAAACTCAAGAAGATATGTTTTTCTCAAATTCTGCGCGCTTCTTGAAAGCCGCGCCATGGATGCAGCAGCCAAAAGGCGCGGCGCCTCGTCCGTGAAAGCGTAAACATCTCCGTACGGGTCGGTTACGATTTTTTGGAGAAATTTATAACCCCGTTTAGTGATTGCGAGTTTCCCGTCACTTTTTACAATATACGGATTTTTTGCCACATCTCCTCCTTTTTTGGAAATCTAAAATATATACTTGCACACTTTTTTGCATTGCGCTAGAGTGGACGCAGAAAGGAGGACAAAATATGAAAGACGCAGGTCAATATTTGGAACCGGCGTATCTTTACGCCGACGGGTCGTCAATTGAAAACTTGGCCGAACTCTCGGCGACCGTCAAAAAGTATAACTGCAGAAACGCGATTGTGCACTTGGGGGATGTTGAGGGGTTGGAATTTGAACATGAGTTGTCTATTGACCGGATAAAACCGGTTATAGATTTTCCGTACGGGCGCGGCGGAGTAGATGTCAAGGATTTGGAGGCCGAAAAGGCGTACGGCTTGGGTTGCGTGGGCATGGACGTCTGCGTAAGTTTATGGGCCGTTCTTGATGGTGGGTTTGGAATTGTGGAAGACGAGTTTAACGCTGTTGGCAGATGCTGTGAGTCTGAAATCAAAGCCATCATTCAACTGCCTTTTTTGTGGGTGTATGCCAAAGACGCGATTGAGCCGCTACTTGATGTTTTGGTTGATGCCGAAGTTGCGGTGGTCAAAGACTGGACAACCGTTATGAATTTTTCAAAACCGGTTGACGTTTCTTTGCCAGCGCGCTTGGCCTATCTTGATTACGTGCGGAATCTCATTGATAAGAAAAAATTGCCGCTTTTAGTGAAAATCGCCGGAGGCGTGCGCGCCGATAATGCCGCTGAATTTTTTAAACACGGCGCTGATATTTTAGGAGTAGGCGTTCCGCATGTAGAAGGAGTTTACAACGCTCTGTCAAAAATTTGACGGGGCTTTTGTTTTGTGCTACCTTTCGTTTAGATTGGAGGTGCGTATATGAAAGTGGTTGTAATGGCGCGCGTTTCAGAGGATATTTCAAGAGCAGAGGAGGCCTTAAAGGCCGATCCGCGCTTTCGGGAACTAGAGGAGTACGAAAGTACTTTGGATATTAATTTGAATAGCGGCCAAGTTTTCAAACACCAGAACCCTTTTCCTGTTTTTGGCGGGGCAGAAGGCAGCAGCTTAAAGATTTTTACTCGCGAGCCGGGAGAATGCTGTATAACAATTGACGGTATGCCGTGGGATATTGAATCTATTCTTGATTTTCTGAAAATTCCCAAAGACGCTTTCAGCGAGTTGTTGAGGGGTTAGTCATCATGATCTACGGGCATATTTTTAATGATTACGGGAAGCTCAAGGTTTGTTACAGGAGGTGGACGAAATTTCAAGACGCGGAAGACGAAGAAAAGATTTCTAAAAATTTAATTGCCACCCTTGACGATCCGACAGGAGACAGCTTTTCGCTTGCGAAAAGGGTTGCGGATTATGCCGCTGAAAACGGCTTGAAAATTGACGGCTTCTCAATAAGCAAAAGCGATGCAACAGTCCTTGCGCACATCGCCGAACTGACAGAAAAAGATGAGATAGAGATGCTTAAAAGCTCTGTAAGAAATTTGGCGGCTCATTTGGAAAGCGCAATGAGAGCAAACCGCGAACTTTCACGCCAAGCGAAGAAAGCAATTGCGGCGTTGGAGGAACAGATTTACACATCTGAAAATTTGCTTTATTGTTCTGAAATTCAATATGCTATTCACGAGATAGCCGAGGAAGAGCTTGGCTGCGAGCACTTGATAAACGCAACGGGCATTTATTGGGAGCGGAGAAAACGCACAGATTGTTAAAGAGCAACCGACATAGGTTGCCTTTTTTATTTACGGCGTTATATTTGTATTATGAAGTCGGTGGTAATCTGCGGATCGCAGAGATATAAAGAGGAGATCAAGGGTTTCGCGCAAAAGCTTCGCAAGCTCGGCGTTACGGTTGTCTTTGAGCCGAATTTTGAACGCCAGCGAGCCAAGATGCTGACCAAGGCGGAGAATGAACGGCTTAAATCCAAATCTTACCGCGACCGCGTTCCGGCAATGGTCCACGAACATTTTAACCGCATCCGAAAAGCGGATGTTTGTTTTGTTTACAATAAAAAAGGATATTTAGGGGTGAATACGACTCTGGAGTTGGGCTTCGCCCATGGGCTTAATATGATTATCTACGCCTTGGAGCCCGAAATGCCGACAGATCACGGGGGCGAAATCTGCCGCGATATTTTATTTACCGAAATCGTTGACAAGCCGGAGGAATTAGTGAGAAGATTGGTGTAGAAAGGAAATTTAAATGGCCAAAAAATGCGATAACACAAGCGTTGGGCTGATTATCAAAAACAAAGGAAAAATTTTACTTAATGAACGGTTAAAATTTCCTCCAGGCTGGGCACCGCCTGCTGGGCACTTGGACGGCGATAGCTTTGATGGCAGTGTGGTGCGTGAGACAAAAGAAGAAGTCGGCTTGGATGTTTTGAAATATAAATTGGTGCTTGATCAAAAATTTGATAACCATTGCAGTAGAGATGGCGGGTCTTGGCATCATTGGCAGGTTTACGAAGCGGTAGAATGGCAAGGCGAAATTAAATTGGCCGAAAGAGAGATAAAAAACAAAAAACCATGGTGGGTTTCGCACGAAGAGCTGATTGGCCTTGTTGATCGTGCGGAGGCGTATATGCGCGGCAAAATTTCCGAAGAGAAATGGGAGAACAACCCCGGCTTGGGAGTCGTGTGGTACGAGATTTTTAAGATTTTGGGAATAATTTAGCAAAAACAGGCAATTCACAGATTGCCTGTTTTTTTTATCGCGCTAGAATTGATGCATGAAATCCATCGTCTTTTGTTCTTCCCAGCGGTTTGCCAAAGAGCTCCATCAGTTTATGGAGGAGCTTGGCCGGCTGGCGAAAGAAAAAGGGATAAGGCTTACAATTTTGCACCCGGAATTTGCGATGGATCAGCATCAACTTCATCATTTGCCGGAAAAAGAAAGGCTGGCGCACCCGATTTACAGGGCGGAGGTGGCGGCGCGGGTTTACGACCATCTTTTCCGCAAAGTGAAAGTCGCTGACGTTTGTTTTGTTTACAATAAAAACGGATATATCGGAGTGAACGTCGCTGGTGAGCTTTTCGCCGCCGCAATTTTAGGAAAAATGATTTACGCTCTGGAGGATAAAACTCTAATGGGCCATTACCCCGAGGATCTTTACGAAGAGCCTTCCGTCAAAAAACTTGTCCACGAAATCGTCTCTACCCCCGAAGATTTGCTTTCAAGACTGATTTGAGCTATATTAGTCTTAATGAAAAAAACGCTTAAAGTTCCAATAATTGATGTTAAAAAATACGGCGGCAAGCAAGTCGCAGTTGTTAATGGCAAAATTGTTGCTTTCGGCACAGATACGCAAGAAGTTTTGAGGTCTGCAAAGCGCAACTCACCAAAATCTACTTGGCGCGACGTTCTTTTGGTCAGCGTGCCCAAAGGACTCTCGGTGGTTTACCGAATATGACGCGTTTTATATTTCCTTACGGCATACGCTTTCAAGAAGACGGCAAGCTTGATATTTTTCCCGCTGCGGAGTTTTCGGTTTTAGGCAAGCGTGGACAAGGAATAAGGGCCATGTTTCATTTGGATTCCGGCGCAACTACAAGCATTCTGCCATTAAGCGACGCATCTGTTTTAGAGATTGTGCTGGATCGCGGCAAAACGATAACAGTGCGCGGATTTTCTGGAGAAGAAGTTGTGGGATACAAACGCGTGATAAGCATATCTTTGAACGACACCCGGATTCGCATACCGGCTATTTTTGTAGCCGCAGATGTTCCGCGAATTTTAGGTCGTGAAGGCGTGTTCCCAAAATTCGCAGTTTTATTTGACGAAGCAAAACGCCAAACCGGATTTTTTGATTCGCACAAAGAGAGAAAACTAATAGATTCTGTTTTAAAGTTTTAAAACCACGAAATCGTCTCCACCCCCGAAGATTTGCTTGCGAGGTTGATTTAAGGAATAATATATCAATATTATGAAAATCAGGCTTTTAGCTTTGGTGATTTTGCTTTTCGGCGCGGTTGCCGGTTATTTTGATTGGTCTGGGTGGCTGCCGTTTAGATTGGGGCTGGATTTGCAAGGTGGGACGCATTTGGTTTACAAGGCCGATACTTCGCAATTGGGAGGGCAAACGGACATTAATGAAGCAATGGCCGGAGTCAGGGACGTTATTGAGCGCAGAGTCAATCTTTTCGGCGTGGCTGAACCGGTTGTACAGACGGAAAATGTGGGCGGTGAGCGGCGCCTCATTGTTGAGCTTGCCGGCGTTTTTGACATTAAAGAGGCGATAAAAGCGATAGGCGAGACGCCTTATTTGGAGTTTCGCGAGCTTGCGCGCGGACCGGACGGCAAGATTCTTGCGACCTCAACCGCAGCCGCTTCAGATTTTGTTGCCACAAAGCTGACCGGCAGATACCTAAAACGCGCCGCTTTGAGTTTTGAACAGACAATCGGCTCGCCGGAAATATCTTTGGAATTTAACGATGAGGGCGCAAAACTTTTTGAAGAAATTACGGAAAGAAACGTGGAAAGCCCCGTGGCTATTTTTTTGGACGGGGCTCCAATAAGCATCCCGACGGTGCGCGAAAAAATCAGCGGCGGCAAGGCACAGATAACCGGACAGTTTACGCAAACGGAGGCTAAACAATTGGTCAGGCGTTTTAATGCAGGAGCTTTGCCGGTTCCGATTACTTTGCTTTCGCAGCAGAGCGTTGGCGCTTCGTTGGGCATGGAAGAGCTGCTCAAAAGCCTCCGCGCCGCGATTTATGGCGCGCTGGCAGTCGCGCTCTTTATGATGTTTTGGTACAGGCTTCCTGGAATAATTTCAATATCGGCTTTGGGAGTTTACGCCGCGCTCACCTTGCTTTTATTTAAACTGATTCCGGTAACGCTTTCATCCGCCGGTATCGCAGGTTTTATTTTGTCGGTTGGAATGGCGGTTGATGCCAACATTTTAATTTTTGAGAGAATGAAAGAGGAGTTGCGCGGAGGCAGGTTTTTGGATATGGCGATGTCGGAGGGTTTTAGGCGCGCATGGACCTCAATCCGCGATTCAAATGTTTCCAGCCTCATTACTTCGGTGATTCTTTACTGGTTCGGCACAAGCATCGTCCGCGGGTTCGCGCTGACTTTGGGTCTCGGCATTTTGGTCAGCATGTTTACGGCAATCACTGCCTCGCGTTATTTTTTGCGCGCTTTACCACACACAGGTTCAGGCCGCTTTACGCGTCTTATTTTCGGCGCTGGACTTTCAAAATAAGGTGTGCTAAGTAATATCTAGAAGTGCAAATTCTAAAGAGGAGGTTTTTATGTTTAGACTCGAAATAGTAAAGCGTGATACCAACGATTTGCCAAAGGTTGTATTCTATAATGGCACATTTATAGCGGTTGAGGACATACTTATGTTTAGTGGACCTACTTTTAGCGATACGAAATATGCATTGGTCACTGCTATTGATGAAATCAAAGATGGTGATAATGTTTTGAGGCAGGTCGACATTCGTCTTGTTGGAACTGAGCAGAGCAAACTTTGTTTAAGCTCTGATTTCGATAACAAGTGTTTGTTCAGAGTAGAACAGAGAGCTCAAATTGTCGGACAGCTAAATCGTTTGATCTCTCAGCGCTATTGTGCGAGAGAAAACGCAATGAGGATTGTTGACCTTTTAAGATAGCCAATAATAACTTGATTTTATAATCAAGAAACGCTAGGCTCCGAATAATGATTCGGAGTTTTTTTGTTTCAATAATTTTATTGGCGGCGGCTGCGCCTGCTTTTGCTGGCGTGGTTATTACAGAAATTATGTACGATCTGGACGGCGCGGATACCGGACGGGAGTGGGTTGAGATCAAAAACACCGGAAGCTCGCAGGTAGATCTCACGGATTGGAAATTATTTGAGGCGAATACAAATCACGGAATTACTGCGGCTGATCCGCAAACACTTATGCTTCCTGCCAGCGCATACGCGATTATCGCAGATCGCGTAGAAAAATTTTTGATTGACCACCCGAATTTTACTGGCATTTTGTTTGATAGCTCTTTTTCGCTTAGCAACACAGGCGAAACAATCGGCATTCGAAATTCGGAAGCCGCTGACATAGATTCTGTTGCATACAGTTCCGGTTGGGGAGCGGCTGGAGACGGTAATTCTTTGCAGAAGGCGGGCAACGAATGGATTGCCGCTTTGCCAACTCCGGGTGCGCCAAACGCCAATACTTCTACTCAATCACAAGCTGTTTCTGAAGAAGAAAGCCCGCAGACTTCTTCGGAAGGCGGCGGACCGGTTGAGATGGCTGAATCTTCTTCCAAAATCAAAGCAAGCGCTGGAGCGGACAGGACTGTGCTTGCTGGAGCGGAAGTGGTTTTTGAGGGTTCCGCCGAAGGGTTTGTTGACGCAACTGCCGATAAAATCAGGTTTCATTGGAATTTTGGCGACGGCAAAACCGGCGATGGCAATAAGGTCGCGCACAAATTTTCTTTCCCGGGCATTTATGAAGTTTTGCTCACAGTTTCTTTTGCCGGCATTTCTGTTTCTGATTCAGCCAAAATTACAGTAGTAGAAAACCCGGTGGTTTTATCGGAGATAAAATATGGGAAATTTATTGAGATTTATAATGCATCTGCGCGCAAAATTGATTTTTCCGGATTCGGCTTGGCGTTAGGCGGCGCCAAACCGTTTTATTTTCCGGAAGGCACGTTTTTGTCTCCGTGGGCTTATCTCGCGCTTGACGGCGAGCTTTTGGGTTTTGAAATTCCGCAAAGCGGCGAAATTAAAATTTTATATCCGAACGGCAAGGTTTTACTTTCTTCAATGTATCCCAATTTTATTCTTGGAGAGAAAGAAAGCCTAAGCTTGGTTGATGACGCGTGGACGAAATCAAAGATTACTCCGGGGGCGAAAAATGAGATTCTCAAAACCTTTTCTGTGCCAGCCGCCAAGGGCGGCGCTCAACCCCGCCTCGGCGCGGGTGAGCCGGCTTCGTCGGGCGCAGAAAAAAAGGATGATGTGGAAACCATCAATTTGACAGCTTCCGCCAATAACACCGCGTTGCCCGAATTTCTAACGGATGGAGGCATCTGGCTGTTTTCGGGCTTAGGCGCGGGAATCTTGGGCGGGCTCGCTATATTTTTTGCCAAACGATTTTGGGCTTGAAGCGTTGTATAATTAACTAAATGCAAGAACCGGGCAAAAAGCCAGTTATTTTTGTTTTTTCTACCGCTTACCATCCTTTTATCGGAGGCGCGGAGGTGGCGATAGAACAGGTTGCTAAAAGACTCAAAAACGAGTTTGATTTTTTAATTTTGACTTCGCGCATGCGGAAGGATTTACTCAAGAGAGAAGTCAGAGATGAAGGGGTAGTGGTGAGAGTTGGATTTGGAAACAGATTTGATAAATTTTTACTGCCGATTTTAGGAATCCGCGCTGCATATAAATTTAAAAAAAATAAAACAAAAATCATTCTTTGGGGTATGGATTTATCATTCGGCGCGCTGGCGGGAGCGCTTTTTAAGTTTTTAAATACCAAAATTCCTTTCGTTGTTACTTTGCAGTACGGTTACGGGGATGAACGCGTGGCGCGCGGAAGATTTGGGATAATCAATTTAATGTTCCGCTTCATGCTTCAGGAAGCAGATCGCGTAACGGCAATTTCTTCTTATCTTTTAGATTTGGCAAGGCGCTACGGATATATCGGGTCGGAGGCGTTGATTCACAACGGAGTTGATTTGGAGAAATTCACCCGGTCATCCGACCGGGTGCCCCGTCGGATGACGGGGCAAAATCCTACAATTATTACAGTTTCTCGGCTTGTGCCGAAAAACGGAGTTGATGTTTTAATTCGTGCGTTTGCGGAATTAAAAAAAGATATCCCGGATATTAAACTGCATATAATTGGGGATGGGCCGGAGCGCGGAGCGCTCCAACTATTAACTACTAACCACAAACTACAAACTAGTGTGGAGTTTTTCGGCAATATTCCTTACGACGAACTACCGAAATATCTCTCCGAAGCCGATGTTTTTGTACGACCGTCGCGCTCGGAAGGTATGGGCAACGCTTTTGTGGAAGCGCTGGCGGCCGGTGTGCCGATAATCGGCACACCGGTTGGAGGTATTTTGGATATTATAAAAGACCACCTGACGGTATCAGGGCGGGCGACTGGGCTTTTTGCTAAAGTTGATGATCCGAAAGATTTGGCTGAAAAAATAAAAACGCTGCTAAAAAATAAGGAACTCGCGGCGCAGATTGTCGCAAACGGAAGAAAAATGGTAGAAGAAAGATTCTCTTGGGATAAAATAGCGCGAAATTACGCCGAAGTTTTTAATCACGAGATTAATATCAACAAAAGGATTTTAATCGTAACCGGCATTTTCCCGCCGGAAATCGGCGGACCGGCTACGTACAGCAAAATTTTGCTTGATGAGTTGCCGAAAAATGGATTTGGGGTTGCAGTTGCGACTTACGGGGTTTCTAAAAAATTGCCTTGGTTTGTTAGGCATGCGTTATTCGGGCTTCGGGTTTTTTTGATGGCTATACATCACGACATTTTATACGCGCAAGATGCTGTTAATTCTGGGGTCGTGTGTGCAATCTCGGCATTCGTCTGGCGCAAAAAGCTTATTATAAAAGTCGTAGGAGATTACGCGTGGGAGCAGGGAGTTCAAAGGTTCGGAGTGAAAGAAGTTTTGGATGATTTTTTGAATAAAAAGTACAGTTTTAAAGTTGAGCTTTTGAGAAAAGTAGAAAAATTTGTCGCAAACCGCGCGGATAAAATTATTGTGCCAAGTGAGTATTTAAAGAGCGTTGTTGAGAAATGGGGAGTGAGAGGTGAAAAAATTAGGGTTATTTATAATGCGTTTGACTTTAAAAGTGTTGGACATCAACTTAGACGTCCGACGTCTAAGTTGATTATTTCAGCCGGCCGTCTCGTGCCATGGAAAGGATTCGGCACACTGATTGAGATAATGCCAGAGATTTTAAAAGAAGTTCCGGAGACAAGACTGGTGATTATCGGCGACGGACCGGAGCGTGAGAAGCTTGAATTACAAATTACAAATTACAAATTACAAAAAACCGTTATTCTTACTGGCAATCTGTTCCGCGAAAAAGTTTTAGAATATTTGGCCGCAGCCGATGTCTTTGTTTTAAATACGGCATATGAAGGATTTTCACACCAGATTTTGGAGGCGATGGCGATCGGCGTTCCGATTGTTACTACCGATTCTGGAGGAAATCCCGAATTAATCGAAAACGGCAAAGAAGGCTTTTTGGTGAAATTTAATGACAAAGATGGTTTGAAGAAAAAAATTCTGGAAATTTTGAAAAATCCAGAGATTGCCGGAAAACTTGGCGAAGCGGCTTCTCAAAAATCCCGCGAATTTTCCAAAGAGCGGATGATTGAAAAAATAACAAGGATTTTAACTTGACGTGTTACACTTGGCGCGCTACTGTGGTTTTAGATTGGCAAAGGAGGAAAGCACCATGGAGTTTACGGTTGAAATAGAAAACCTTGTGACGATGTCCACAGACTTAGAAGCGATGTGTAAATGCAGAGGAATAGATCCGGTGTTTCCGGAGAAAGACGCTCTCATTACGGCTCCGAACGTGGATTGGGCTTTGGGTGTGCTGCAGGAACGATTGACCAAGTGGGGGCAGAGCATTTTCCTCAAAGAATATTTTGGGGATGATAACGTGTCCGCCCATTTCAGATTACTTAATAGAAAAAAGACGACGGAAGTAGAGGGGGCACTAACGCTTATTTGGCCATCATCAATGAGTATACATAAGCGCAGACGTAGGGTTTAATCTGCCAAAAACCGCTCTCAAGCGGCTTTTTTTTGTGCATAAGGCCAGATACATATTGCACTCCGTAAAGCCTCCCGCCTAAGGCGGACAAGTGAGCTTTATGGAGTTTTTTCATCACATAACA
>MFIM01000029.1 GCA_001780725.1 Candidatus Giovannonibacteria bacterium RIFCSPLOWO2_02_FULL_45_28
ACGGGACGATGAATTTCAACAACAACAACTACAGCATGAATTGGATTACCAAGAAAAGCTAAGGAATAGCCAATAATGTATCTCTCTTTCTGAATATTTATTCAGATTGATGGTGTGTAGTTTAAAGAACTTCGAATCTGTATGCCGCCAAAGAAAAACTTGAAATTGTCAGCGGTGCGGCTCCGCCGCCTTTCCGAATTTTCGCGGGGGGACTTCCTCGCCCCGAGCTTGTCGAGGGGCGAAAGCGGTTCGGACTAATTCAAGAATACTGCACACTTTAGAAAAGCGCTATGGATATTAAATTGCATAATGCCCGAATCGCGGGAGCAAGGATTAGAATCCCGCAAAATCCCGGGGTATATTTTTTCAGATCCGCCAGCCAGCGGAGCGCGGGCAAAATTTTGTACATAGGAAAAGCGGCAAATTTGCGCGCAAGGCTTAATTTTTATTTGCGCTTGCAAAAAGAAGCGCCTCCCAAATTAACCGCCCTGCTTAAAGAAGCAAGTGAGATCAATTGGGAAATTTTGGGATCAGAAGCCGAAGCCTTAATCCGCGAAGCCGAGTTAATAAAAAAATACCGCCCAAAATATAACGTGCTGATGCGCGACGACAAGCAATATTTTTATGTCGGGTTTTCCAAAGAGAAATTCCCAAAAATATTCGTAACGCATCAACCACAACAAACTAAAAACTATAAACTATCAACCACAAACTACGTCGGTCCGTTCACCGAAGGCGGCGCACTGCGGTCTGTGCTTAAAACATTGCGGCACGCGTTTCCGTATTGCACATGCAAGAAACCGCACAAAAGATTGTGCTTCAACGCGCGCATTGGGAGATGTTTGGGGTTTTGCTGCATTGCCGTACCCAGGAAGAAGTCGCCCTCCTCGAAGTCCGACTTCAAATCTCCAAAGAAGTCGGACTTCTTCCCGAGCGACTTCGAGGATGGCGCGGCGAACTATCGCAAAAACATCTCCGCAATTAAACAAATTCTCTCCGGAAAAAATCAGTCGCTTCTTCGCGAACTCAAAAAAGAAATGCATAAATTATCTGATTCCAGAAAATACGAAGAGGCCGGCAAAATTCGCGACCAAATCATGGCGCTTGAGAAAATTTTCGCGCACCGCGGAGTCATTAAGCAGGACCTGCCCACTGAATTCGGCAAGGCCGTGCGCGCATTGGAATCAATTTTGGGTGTATCCGGCATCAA
Source organism: Candidatus Giovannonibacteria bacterium RIFCSPLOWO2_02_FULL_45_28 (assembly GCA_001780725.1). GTDB lineage: Bacteria > Patescibacteriota > Minisyncoccia > UBA11713 > 2-01-FULL-45-33 > GWA1-44-25. Next base: position 1,211 of record MFIM01000029.1, read on the forward strand.
CAGAATAGAATCCTACGACATCGCAAATATACATGGCCGATTCGCATACGGGTCTATGGCCGTTTTCGCTGACGGAAAAATTCAAAAAAGTGAATATCGGCTTTTTAAAATCAAAAGCATACGCAGCTCAAACGACCCGGCAATGCTCCGCGAAGTTATTTTCCGGCGCTTAAGGCGCCGTGAATGGCCTTATCCGCAAGTGATTATTGTTGATGGCGGACGAGCCCAGCTCGGCGCCGCCTTGGCGGTTAAACCGCCAAGTAAAATTATCGCCTTAACCAAAAATCGCAAGCATGTCGGCGATCATATTTTTATCCAAAATCGCCGCGAACCGATCCCTTTAGGCAACATCCCGGAACCGCTAAAAAATCTGATTTTAATGCTTGATTCCGAAGCCCACCGCTTCGCGATTTCTCACTACCGAAAACTGCACAGAAAACGCCTGTTGACATAACTTTTGCTACATGCTAACCTTAAGTAATAATGCGTAATTTACTCCTGTGGGTACAAATTGCGGTTTCCGTACTTTTGGTTGCGGCTATTTTGCTTCAGCAAAAAGGCGTCGGTTTAGGCTCGGCTTTCGGAGGAAGCGGCCAAATCTACAGATCCAAGCGCGGCCTTGAAAAAACCTTATTTATTTCCACCATTGTTCTTGCTGTCTTATTTACATTGGTTGCAATCCTTATACTCATTATTAAATAAAATTTCATGCGAGCCAAAATTCTAGCGCTTATAATATTGGTGCTTATCGCATTGGTGTCGTTTTTGGGCATCTTGTCGGAACTCAACAAAAAATACGGCGTAGAAATGCCGACGTTTGGTGGAACTTTGCGCGAAGGTATAATCGGCAATCCGCGGTTCATGAATCCGCTCTTGGCCCAAACTGACGCCGATCGCGACGTGGTATCTTTGATTTATACCGGCCTTATGCGCTACGACAAAGCAGGCGAGCCGAAACCGGCTTTGGCCGAAAACTACGAAGTGTCTCCTGACGGCCTAATATATACCGTTACATTAAAAAATAAGCTTTATTGGCCGGACGGCGAAAAACTGACAGCCAATGATGTTATATTTACCGTATCGCTGGCCAAAAACCCCTTGGCCCAAAGCCCGCGCAGGGCTAATTGGGAGGGAGTGGACGCGGAAAAGGTTGACGACAAAACAGTCCGCTTTCGCCTCAAAAAAGCATACGCGCCATTTTTGGAAAACTTAACGCTCGGCATCCTGCCGCAACATCTCTGGGAAAAAATTCCTCCGTCTCAGATAGCCTTGGCAGAACTAAACATAAATCCGGTAGGCGCCGGACCTTATAAATTAAAATCCACAGAACACGACTCTTTTGGATCCATAACAGCCATAAATTTAACAGCAAACAAATATTTCGTTTTGGGCAAACCGCACCTAAAAACACTGTCATTGCGTTTCTATTCAGGCGAGGAAGACGTCTTAAAAGATCTGCAAGGAAATATTCTGGATGCTTACGGCGCCATTTCCTCACAAAATATAAATAAAATCAGCGACGCAGCAATTCAAAAAATATCCTTGGGACGCATCATCGCCGTATTTTTAAATCAAAACGCGCAAAAAATGTTCGCATCTTATGAAATACGCCGCGCGCTTAATTTGGCCACAGATAAAAAACGGCTTGTAGAAAAAATATTGGGCAAGTACGGGAAAATTATTGACGGGCCGTTTCCAAGACTGGCGGAAAGCGTGCCATACGACCCGGATTCGGCGAAAACCACACTTTCCAAATCCAAAACGGAAGTTAAATTTACGCTGACTACGGCTCAAACTCCAGAACTGGCGGAGGCTGCAGAAATTTTAAAAAACATGTGGAACGATGCAGGTTTTAAGGTGGATGTAAAAACGTTTCCCGTAAGCGACTTGGAGCAAAGCGTCATCGGCCCACGCAGATACGATGCTTTTCTTTACGGAGAAGAATTAATCGGCAGCGTGCCGGATCCGTTTGCCTTCTGGCATTCCAGCCAAAGAAACTATCCAGGATACAACATTGCGCTTTACACAAACTCCAAAGTTGACAAATTGCTAGAACAAGCCAGGGCGGAGCAGGATAGAGAAAAGCGCGGAGAGCTTTACGATAATATCCAAAACGAAATCAAAAAAGATCTGCCGGCGATCTTTTTGTTCACACCATATTATTTGTACGCATTGCCAAAAGATCTCGGCGGAGCCGACATTGCCAATATCAACACCGGCTCGGAAAGGTTCGCGACAGTCCATGAGTGGTACTTAGAAAAAAACTATGTTTGGAAAATATTTTACTAACAAACCGGATATTTCGCAGAGAACGGTTCTTGACATGAAACCGGTACTTTACCAACCAAACGAAGTAAAAACGGACGATATTTTTTACACGGTTTATAGAAACCTTGAAGTAATCGGCGGAAAATTGCGGTATGATATTACAGAAATCCCGCCGCAAAAAATGGTTCCGCCGGCTGGGAGAGAGTTTCCCAAAACATTCGGGCATTATCACAAAGCGCGCAATCCCGAGCTTTACGAAGTTTTGGACGGGCGCGCGTATTTTCTCCTGCAAAAATATGCCGGAGATCCTGCGGAAATCGAAGAGGCTTACATCGTAGAAGCCGGCGCAGGAGAAAAAGCAATAATACCGCCCGGATTCGGGCATCTATCAATAAACATCGGAAGCGAGAAGTTGGTGTTGGGAAATTGGATTGGGCTGGTAGAATACGATTACGAAACTATCAAAAAATTCCACGGCGGATGTTATTATGTTTTACTTGCCCGCCGACTCGGCCTTCGAAGCTTCGGCGAAGGAGGCAACTTTAACGAAGGCGAGGATAAGAGAGATAGTATTGAATTTGAAAAAAATTCTAATTACAAATCAGTTCCGGAGCTGAAAAAATTAAAACTGCGAGACCTGCCGGAGCTGGGAATTAAAAATGGCGCCGCGCATCCGATTTTGGATTTAAAAAATTCTCCGGAAAAACTGGACTGGCTCGTAAATTCGGAAAAATATATGGATTTATTAACAATAAAAAAACTTTATAAAGAAATTTAAACAGGCCCCAGTGGCGGAACTGGAATACGCGTACGGCTCAGAACCGTATCCCGCAAGGGTTAGAGGTTCAAATCCTCTCTGGGGCAAAAATAAACATGGAAAATAAATCAAAAAATGATTAAGCAATTTGTAAAAGGCAGAGTTTATGTATTTATTGATGCGGAAAACTTATTTTACTCACAGCGCACTTTAGGTTGGCGTATTTCGTATGAAAAGCTTATCCATTATTTCAAGCACGAATGTGGGAAAGAAACCAAATGTTTTGTATATACCGGTAGAGACGAAAGCAATTCCGGTCAAACTAAATTTTTGGATATGCTTGAAATTAATGGTTATATTGTGAGAACAAGAGTAGTCAAGAAAATAAAAGACCACAAAGGCGGTTACAAATGGAAAAATAATCTTGACATGGAATTGGCGTTTGAAATGGATGATGTCAAAGACAAATATGATACCGCAGTGTTAATGTCTGGAGACAACGTATTATCGTAATGTCTACAAGAGGTCATATATCCAAAGAGCTATTGGAGCGAGCTAAATTTATAGATTTGCGCAAGCTGAAAGATGCAATCAGTCAATAAAAAATCTGGAGCTACCAAAAGGCACTCCAGAGTGTTATCACCTTACCAGTATAGCAACCCAATTATTATTGTCAATAGCCTTATCCACAATCTAAAAATATGAGTAACGTTATTTGGGTAGATGAAAAAGATAATATACTTGGCGAGATTCCGCGAGAAAAAGCTCATCGAGAAGGATTGTTGCATAGAATTTCTGTTATATATCTTATCAATGAAAAAGGCGAGATTTTAGTAAATTTGCGAGCTAAAGATGGGCATCTTGATCATTCTTCCGCTGGGCATGTCGATGTTGGCGAGACATATCTAGAAGCCGCCAAACGAGAACTAAATGAAGAGCTAGGAGTATCTGGCACTGAATTATTAGATATTGGGGGGGTCTGCTGCGGCCACCGATATTGACGGTGATTTGAAAAGCAACCACATGATGCAAATCTATGCAACAACAGCAAAACCAATAAATATAAATCACGAAGAAGTAAAAATGATCTTTTGGCAAAACCCCAAAGAAGCATTAAAAGATATGTCAATAAACCCAAAAAAATATACAAATGGCTTCAAGAGCTAAATAAAAATTATTTTAGATTATTTAAACAAGTCGAAAAAATAAAAAATAATCTTTATCAGCTAACATTATAAAAAAATAAATCAAACTATGCCACCGAGACAAGAACATCATCAAAGACCGAGAATCAGGACATTAAATGACCCGCCTAGACTCGGCGAGGCTGGCCCGCCTAGACTCGGCGAGGCTGGCCCGCCGAGCCGGGGCCATTCGGACCGCCACCCGCCTCGCCGGAGCTTCGGCGAAACTGGCGCATTTCGCCAAAACACGCACCAAGCCCCGCGCCACAGCGCGGCCTCCGACCGCAAATTTCGCAAAGAAGGATCGCTAACAGGCCACGAACCGCGCGGCCACGCAAAAGCCCTTAAACGCGACACGCTTTACTACGTCCCTCTTGGCGGACTGGAGGAAGTCGGCCGCAACTGCTCGTTTTTTGAATACAATGATGAAATTGTAATCATTGATATGGGCATACAATTCCCGGAAGAAGAAACCCCGGGCGTGGATTGGATTATCCCCAATACAAGCTATCTTGAGAAAAAAAAGAAAAATATCAGGGCGCTTCTCATAACCCACGGACATTATGACCACTTCGGCGCCATCCCCTATGTGCTAGAGCGGCTCGGAAATCCGCCGATCTACGGCACGCGGCTGATCAGAGAAATAATTAAAAAACGCTTGAGTGAGATGCCGAATGTCCCGAAAATGCGCTTTATAGAAATAAAAAGCCGCGACAAAGTTAAGCTCTCCGAGAATTTTACAGCCGAGTTTTTTGGCGTAAGCCATACCGTGCCGGACACAACTGGAGTAGCGCTTCACACCCCCGCGGGCATTATGGTACACTTTGCCGATTTTCGGCTTGACTACGACCAGGAAGACACTGTTCAAAACCTTCAGGAGTTTGAACGGCTCTCCAATCTTGGCGTGCACACATTGTTTTTAGACAGCACCAACGCGGATTTTAGCGGCCATTCGGTTTCAGAGAGAATAGTTGAAGCCAATCTTGAAGCAAGCTTCCGCGAAGCCAAAGGGCGGATTATTCTTTCAACATTCTCATCAATGATTACCCGCATGGCCGAAATCGTGAAAATTGCCGAAAAACTGGGTCGCAAAGTCGTAATCAACGGCAGAAGCATGAAAGATAATCTTGAAATCGCCAGGAACCTCGGCTACATCAAATACAAACCGGGAACGCTGATTCAGGTTGAAGAAATAAATAAATACAAAGACGATAAAATACTCATCTTATCAACCGGCGCCCAAGGGCAGGAAAACTCCGGGTTGATGCGCATAGCGAACAGCGAACACAAGCACATTCATATAAAGCTCGGCGACACAGTTATGTTTTCTTCTTCGGTAATTCCGGGTAACGAGCGCGGCGTGCAAACTCTCAAAGACAATTTCACGCGCCAAGGCGCGATTGTCATTACGAATAACGATCTGGACATTCATTCATCCGGCCACGCTCCCGGAGACGATTTGGCGATGGTCGCAAAAATTTGCAAGCCGAAATTTATTATTCCCATCCATGGCTTCTATTTCAAGCGCGCCGCCAATATTCAAAATATGAAGCAAATAGGCATCGGCAAAGAACGCATTGTTTTGATGGATAACGGCCAAGTCGCAGAACTCGGCAAAAACAGTGTGGCCATAACCGACAAAACCGTTGACGCTTTTTACGTTATGGTAGACGGCCTCGGCATCGGGGATGTGCAGGAAGTTGTTCTGCGCGACCGGCGGATGCTCTCGCAAGACGGAATTTTCGTGGTAATAGCGGCGGTTGATTCAAAAACCGGGCAGGTGAAAGGTTCACCAGACATAATTTCGCGCGGATTTATTTATCTCAAAGAATCCCACGAGTTGCTTGCGCACACGCGGCATCTCGTAAAGCGCGTAGTGGAAGAATCCACAAATAAAATGCATCCCATAAATTATACCCATGTCCGCGACAACGTCCGCGAACGCCTCGGTTCCTTCCTCTTCCAAAAAACCAACCGCCGCCCAATGGTGCTTCCGGTGATAATTGAGGTATAAAAAAAGCCGAGACGGCTCGGCTTTAGATATCAGTTTCAAAAAGAGACAAAAGTTTTTGCTGCAAGACGGTTTCCGCTTCGGCAACAATCTCGGCTACAGCCCCTTCTTGTTGCACCGCTTTAATGTCTATTATAAAAAATGCGCGGTTTTCCCTTGGCGAAACCCACAAAGTTCCGCGGTCAGTTAATTCGTCATCAATCGGCCTAAAATCAATTATTAAAACTTTAACCGGAACTCTGTCGCCTATTGGCTGACATTGGGCACCAAATGGACCGCCTTGATCCACAGTTTTTCGCGCAACCTCAACCTCATCATTGCTTGTTCGCACAATAATAGATTCTAGTTGACCCGAACACCGGGTCACTTCTGCTGAAATCGCGAATGGCAATTGCCAGGAAATGAAAAATCGTTCACTGAAATCTTTTACCTCCTCTATGCACCTCATGATTCCGTCAACATTCTCCGCGAACCTCATAACCGTCCCATTCATGCTAATAATCTCGTATTTGCTCACCACGCACCTCCTTTTTTGTTTTCTCAAACCGTGCTAGCATAAGTAAATGGGGATGTCAACTAAAAATAAACAGGTGGCGGTAAGCGGGGTGCGGCCGACCGGGGATCTGCATATCGGAAATTATCTTGGGGCGATTAAGCAGTTTGTTGAACTGCAGGAAAAATATAAAACTTATTTTTTCATCGCCGATTTACACGCAATCACAGAGCCGCAAGATCCTGAAAAATTAGCAAACCAAACGCTGGACATCGCAGCGCTTTATTTGGCATGCGGACTGGACCCGCAAAAAACCACGCTTTTCGTGCAATCGCATATGCCGGAACATTTAGAGCTTGCGCACATTTTAGGAACACTGACGCCGATGGGAGAGCTTTCGCGTATGACGCAATACAAAGAAAAGGTTGAGGAAGGCAAGCCGTCTAATTTCGGGCTTTTTGCCTATCCGGTGCTTATGGCGGCTGATATTTTAATATACCGGGCTGACGCCGTGCCTGTCGGCGAAGACCAGCTTCAGCACGTTGAACTTGCCAGAACTCTGGTACGAAAATTCAATTCGCGTTTTGGAGAAACTTTCAAAGAACCGAAGACATTACTTCAAAAAGAAGGGGCGAGAATTATGGGTCTAGACGACCCGTCCAAAAAGATGTCCAAATCTGCAGCGAGCGCAAATAATTATATCGGAATTATTGACAGCGAAGAAGAAATTCGGAGAAAAATAAAAATCGCCGTGACGGATTCCGGCAAGGAAATTAAATTTGATCCAAAGACAAAACCGGCAATTTCCAATTTGCTTACTATTTATAGCCGGATGGCGGACATATCCGTTCAAGAGCTTGAAAAAAAATACGCGGACAAAAATTACGCGGAGTTTAAATCTGATTTAGCGGACGCGCTGGTTGCAGCCCTCTCCCCTATTCAGAAAAAATACAAAGAGCTTGCGCAAAATCATGAAAATGTGCTAAGAATTCTAAAAGAGTGCTCCGTTCGCGCCCGTGAAGTTGCTGAAGCAACAATGAAAGACGTGCGCGCAAAAATCGGACTATTGGAGAACGCCCAACGTTTCGCGTAACGTTTGACGTTCAGGAGGTTTAGTTGGAAACACAGCTTATTTATTTAGCGCGGCACGGAGAAACCCCCTCCAACAAAAGAGGTGTGTACCAAGGATACAAGATTAACGAATCACTGAATGAAACAGGCATAGAGCAAGCGGGACTTTTGGGCAAATCCCTTAAAAAATATTTTCCAATGCCATCCATAATTTATTCATCTCCGGCTTTAAGAGCTCTTGAAACAGCATGCATAATCAAAAACGAACTTGTTGGCACGAGGAAATATCCGGAAATTCATCAAATTCACGATTTGCATGAAATAAATCACGGTGACTGGGAGGGAAGAACAGACCAAGAAATAAAAAACGAATATCCGGAACTTTTAGAATTGTGGCTGAAAGATCCAATGCGGATTGCTTTTCCGGGAGAGGGCGGCGAGGTAATGGAAGAAGCCCAAATAAGAATATTGAATGCTTTTCATTATATTCTCAAGCAAAGCCGTCGGCGAAAAGCGATATTGATTGTGGCTCATGGCGGCACCAATCTGCAAATATTGTCCGAGATAATCGGAACGAAATATATTAGAAGTTTTGCACAAGGCCAAACTTGCCTCAATATAATTGCGCGGTCAGGAAAAACTTACCAAATTCTGCTCCTAAACAGCCTCATACATCTTGCCGAAACCGCACAAGGCATGCCCCTAAAATCTTATAAAGGCCGCCTTCTCTAAAAATTATTCTGCAAGAAGCTCTTCCAAGAGCTTCTTTTTTTCGGCTAAAAGTTTCGGAGCAGAAGCCTCCAAATTGAGGCGCACAAAATCTTCTGTGTTGGAGAGGCGCAAACTAAACCACCAATCAGAATACTCAACTTTTATGCCGTCCAAATAGGAAATCTTGCCATCCGAAAAATACGCCGCAATTTTATCCAAAAATTCACCAGCCCTAGGCTGGTCGGCCTTTGGCCGAAAATTGATCTCTTCTGACTTTGCATAACGAAGCAGCGGTTTGACTAATTCGCTTAATTTCTTATTTTCCAAACGTAGCAAATCCAATAAATCCAGCGCTGCAAAAACCGCCGAATCCGCGTAGAAAAAATCTCTAAAATAATAGTGGCCGGAAAGTTCTCCGCCGAAGACAGCATTTTCTTTCCTCATCAAAGCCTTAATAAACGCGTGCCCCACACGGCTTTCCAGCGCTTTCGCGCCCCCGGCTTCAATCTCCTCTTTAACCGTGCGGCTGGATCTCAAATCATAAACAATTTTTTCGCCACTCTTTGCGTATTTTTTTGCCAAAAGCGCCGTAATAATGTCCCCACTAACCACATTCCCATTCTCATCCACAAACCCCACCCTGTCCCCGTCTCCATCAAACGAAATCCCCAAATCCGCTTTTTTGTCTAAAACCGAGCTTTGGACATCTTGTAAATTTTGGGTTTTTAGCGGATCGGCTTCGTGATTTGGAAAAGTCATATCTAGATCATCGTGCAAAAATTCAATCTTCATTTTAGGGAATTTTAAAAAAAGCTTCCCGAGCAAAATTGAAGTCATTCCGTTACCGGAACATGCCACAATATTTATGGCGTGAGAGGTTAGAAGTTGGAAGTGAGAGGTTAGAAAATTAATGTAGTCTTCAATAAAATCCTTGCGGCGGACGCTCGCCTTGCGAACCGCTTCGCTTTGCGAAGCTGCCGCAAAAATTCCCCTTGTCGCCTCTCCTTTTATCTCCCCCAATCCGCTTCCATCGCCTATCGGCACGGCGCCTTTTTTTGTCAGCTTAATTCCGTTAAATTCCGCGGGATTATGAGAGGCCGTTATCATTGCCCCGCCGTCGGCTTCGGTTTTGTTTACAATAAAGTAATGCATCGGCGTTGTGGTTAAACCCGCGTCAATAATTTCCACGCCCTCGTCCAAAAGCCCGTCCAAAAACGCCTCTTTAAGCGCGGGCGAAGATGTTCTTGCATCAGAACTTACAACAATCTTTAGCTTTCCTTTTTCAACTTCCAACTTCCAACTTCTAACTTCTAACTTCAAATATCTGGCAAATGCCCGCGCGATTTTATACGCCGCGTCTTCATTAATTTCCTCCGGATATCTCCCCCTTATGTCATATGCCTTAAAAATCCCCTCGCTCCAACTCTTTTGCGCAATCTTATGCATTCTCTTATTCTACCCCAAACCCAAAATTTGTGGTATTATCGCAAAATGAATATAGATGTAGTGTGGCCAAATGTATTATTTCTTATACTCGGATGGTTACTCGCCTTGCTTTCTCCGGGTATAACCGATTATTTTCATAAAAAGCGAGAAATAAAATCTCTAAGAGTAGCTATATTAACCGAACTGCGGGAGATGCAATTAAAGCTTCTCATGATGGTTTTCCGTATCAGGAGTAAATATAGTATATTAGACCGAGAATTTTTCGATTGGGCAAAATCTATCCTTGAGAAATACGATGGAATTAATTCAGGTGAATCTTTATTAAGAACAATGGAACCGTTGCTAAAAATAGACAAAAAAGAACTATCTGAATTATTGCAATATTACGCACAACAAAATTCACGTCCAGAATCAGGTTTATCGCTAAAAAAGTTTTCTTTGGCTTTTCTAGAGGCGAATATAGCGGCGTTGGCTATGTTCGACAAAGACCTCCTTGGTTACCTTCTCGAAATAAAAATGCGCATTGGATTTATGAATGAAATGGTAGACGAATCTCGTTACTATTTTCAACTTTCATTTCAGAGTGGTATTACTCACGAAAATTACATAAATGCTAATGTGAATATGGTTGGTACGTATAAGAGTTATGCAGACCAAGCTCATGACGTCGCCGATATTATTCATAAATTGCGAAATTTATGAAAATAGGGATTGTCGGCTTGCCGAATGTCGGGAAATCAACACTTTTTCAGGCGCTGACAAAAAAACAGGTGGACACATCAAACTACCCTTTTGCCACAATTGATCCGAATGTTGGGGTAGTGCAAGTGCCGGACGAGCGGCTGGAAAAACTTGCGGCGATTTCGCATTCAAAAAAAATCATTCCGGCGATTGTGGAGTTCGTTGATATTGCGGGACTTGTAAAAGGCGCGGCCGAAGGCGAGGGACTGGGAAACAAATTTTTATCGCACATCCGCGAGGTGAATGCCATCTGCCACATTGTACGTGCGTTTGAAAACGAAAATATTGTCCATATTTCCGGCAAACCCAATCCTCTTTCAGACATTGAGACAATTAAAACCGAGTTGGCTTTGAAAGATTTGGAGACCGTTGCAAAAATAAAAGCCAACGCGCAAAAAGAGGCAAAAAGCGGCAAAAAGGAGGCCGCAGAACTTGTCAGCGCGCTGGAGAATTTTGAAAAAATACCGCAAAACACAGCAGATCAGTATCAGCTTTTGTCTTTCAAACCAACACTCTATGTCTTTAACGTATCATCTAAAAACAATTTGGATCTTTCTAATCTCAAACTTCCGACTTCTCACTTCTTACCTTTAGATATCGGCCAAGAAAATGATATTTCTGCTATGCCCGAAGAAGAAAGAAAAGAATTGGGCATTCAATCGCAACTTCCGAAACTCATAAAAGCGGCGTACGAACTTTTGGGACTCATTACATTTTTCACCACCGGAGAAGACGAGTCGCGCGCGTGGACAATTCCGGCTGGTTCAACCGCAAAGCACGCCGGGCGCGCGATCCATTCGGATTTTGAAGAAAAATTCATCCGCGCCGACGTTATTTTTTGGGAAAAGCTAATTGAGGCTAACTCTTGGAGCAAGGCTCGCGAACTCGGCTGGCTCCGAAGCGAGGGCAAAGAATACATTGTCCGAGACGGAGACGTTATTGAATTTAAAATCTAGCCATGCTACCATAAGCCCAATGGATAAGGATAATAAATTATACGAGGTGGCGTATTTAATAAGCCCGGCTTATTCGGAGGAAGAAGCGCAGAATTTTCAGCAATCCTTAAAAAGTCACGTTCAGAGCTTGGGCGGGGTGATTGATAACGATGGCGAAGTAATAAAACGCCGGCTTTTTTATCCCATCGGCAAAATGACGGAGGCGCATCTCGCCAGTTTTCGTTTTTTGCTTTCGCCGGAAAAAATTAGCGAACTAAAAATGAAATTAAATGCAAAAGAGGTTTTAAGGTTTTTGTTCGTCCTAACTAAGCGGCAGCCTGCAAGAACTTATCGGCAGCGGATAGCGCGCCCCATGGACGGGCAAGAAAAAATTGCCGGATTAGAAAAAATCGCCGCTCCAGTGGAAAGAAAAATTAAACAAACAGAAACTGCGGCGCCGAGAGTTGAGGAAAAGGCTGCGCATATAGAGGAAATAGATAAAAAATTAGAAGAAATATTGGGAAAATAAATATGAATCTAAACAAAGTATTTTTAATAGGAAACTTAACGCGCGATCCGGAACTGCGGACAATGCCGAACGGCAACGTTGTTGCCAACTTTGGGCTCGCCACTAATAGGGCTTGGAAAGACAAAACCGGAGCTCAACAAAAACAAGCTGAATTTCATAATATTGTAATGTTTGGAAGGCTCGCTGAAATCGCAAAACAATACTTGCAAAAAGGATCCATGGTAATGGTGGAAGGCAGATTGCAAACAAGATCTTGGGAAGGGCAGGACGGACAAAAAAGAAACCGCACGGAAATCGTTGCGGAAGGAATGCAATTGGGACCTAGAACCAGCGGTGGCGGAAACCGCACGCCCGGCACTGCAAACCCAAAACAGGAAGAGCCACCCGAACAATTAGCAACAGTTGAGTATCCGGAAGATGAAATCAAACCAGATGAAATCCCCTTCTAAGCAATGCTACTTTTGCGCCGCAAATATTAAAGTTGTGGATTTTAAAGATTCGCAAATGCTTCGCAAATTTATGACCCCGCAAGCGCAAATCACCCGCAGGCGCAAAACCGGCACATGCGCGCTACATCAAAGGAAACTTGGCGAGGCAATAAAAAGGGCAAGATTTTTGGGATTGGCGCCTTATGTCAGCAGATAGCAAAAAACAGCGCTATTCTTGGGATGATTTTGAAAAAGATGTTCCGAAGCTTATCCGGAAAATAAAAAAACTGCGAAAGCGTTTTGACGGCATCTACGGCATCCCTCGCGGAGGGTTGTCCATCGCCGTTAAATTGTCGCACGAATTAAATCTGCCGATTCTCGTTGGCGGCGTGACGGCAAAAACCTTGCTGGTTGACGATGTGGCCGACTCCGGAAGCACCTTGCTTCCTTATACAAACCGCAAAGCAACAATTGTCACAATTTTTTATAAACCTTGGAGCAAAGTAAAACCGGATATTTGGCTGAGAGAAACCAAAAAACATGTAATCTTCCCGTGGGAAAAGAATTAGATCCCCCCTTTTGCTTTCTCTTTGATCGCTTTTACTAAATCGCTGGCGATTTTTTTGTTTTCTTTCAAAAACTGGCGGGCGGCGTCGTAGCCGCGGCCCAAAGAGGTGTCGCCGAAACTGTAGGACGCGCCAGATTTTGTCACAACGCCGTATTTTTCACCCAGGCCCAAAAGATCTCCTTCATAAGAAATGCCTTCGTTGTATAAAATATCAAATTCCGCAATGCGAAACGGCGGCGCGACTTTATTTTTTACAATTTTTGCCTTTACGCGGTTTCCGATTATATCTTCGCCTTTTTTAATTTGTGCGAGTCTTCGCAGGTCAATCCGCACCGAACAGTAAAATTTGAGCGCGTTGCCTCCCGGCGTTGTCTCCGGATTGCCGAACATAATCCCGATTTTCATTCTGATTTGGTTTAAGAAAATTACAATAGTGTTGGATTTAGCAACTATCGCTGTGAGCTTCCTCAAGGCTTGAGACATAAGCCGTGCCTGAAGCCCCATGTGTTGTTGGCCCATATCACCTTCTATTTCCGCTTTCGGCGTAAGCGCGGCAACCGAATCCACAACCACCACATCCACCTTGCCGGAGCGCACAAGTGATTCAATAATTTCAAGCGCCTGTTCTCCGGTATCCGGCTGTGAAATTAAAAGGTCATCAACATTAACACCGATTTTTTTAGCATAATCAGGATCCAGCGCATGCTCTGCATCCACAAACGCGCAAATGCCGTCTTTTTTTTGGGCTTCGGAGACAACATGGAGCGCAAGGGTGGTTTTTCCAGAAGATTCCGGTCCAAAAATCTCAATAATCCTGCCTCTTGGCACCCCCCCGACCCCCAAAGCCATATCAAGACTCAAAGAGCCAGTCGGTATCACATCCACGTCTACCTTGGCCATCTCCCCCATCCTCATCAAAATCCCCTCCCCGTAGCGGCTCTGCAAATCCTTCACCGCCACCTCAACATCATGCCATTTGTCATCTTTTTTTGTTTTTTCGTCTTTTTTAGTCATAAGATTATTCTACCACCACCCTCAAAATTTTGCGAGTTTCGTTGCCGAATTTGTCGCGGACGGAAATGCCGATTTGATTGTAGCCGGGCCAGACGGGAATGTTATCCTCAAAAATCCCGCTCTCGTCGGCCTGCGCTTCGCGGCCGGATATCCAAACTTTAAACAGAGGCTCCGTGCGCCCAGCAATGTGCAACCGCGATGAATTTATCACGGCGCCGTCGCGCGGCTCAAAAATCTCCAATCCGGGATTAAAAATCACCCCCCTCGCCCCATAAAAAAAATATCCAACCGCCACCGCCACCATCCCCAAAAATATCCAACGCCGAATGTGCATTGATTTATTCTATAACCAACCAAACCTCAATGATACTTGACAATAAAAGAGCTATTATGTTAACATACGAGTAGAGTAAAAAACTGACGGAGGTGCATATGTTAATTGGTTTGATACTGGTGGTTTTTGGTGTATTATTCAGCCCATTTTTCTACGGGCACGGCTTTCTAGCAATCCTTGGAGGGCTATGCGCCGGGTTCGGTGTGTCGTATTTATTATGGCGCACTCGCTGATCGAATAATAAGGTGGCATCACAATCGCCGCTTGGCTAATCTAGCCGGCGGTTTTTTGTTTACTAAAGTTATCCGAGCGATCGGTTTTATAACTTTAGTGAACCGCTATGATATATCATAGCGGTTAGTTAGTAGTTAAAAATCAAAATTGGTGTAAGGAGTATCGTCATCGGCCCGCTCGGCGGGCTTTTTTTCTTTCTTATTTTTGTCTTCTTCCTCCTCTTCATAAACAGCACTTTCTTCCGGCTTGGCGGTGGCACCGCCAAGTTGTCCGGCGGGACGCTTAATCAAAACCTCGCGCGGCTTGGCGCCCTCCCCTGGGCCGATGATGCCGCGGTCTTCCAACATATCAAGAATGCTCGCCGCGCGCGCATAGCCGATCCTCAAACGGCGCTGAAGATACGACGCGGATGCCTTTTGCGCTTCCGCTACCAGCTTTTTTGCTTCCTCATAAAGCTCGTCATCAATTTCTTCATCATCCTCTATGTTTCTGCCGGAAACGCCCTCAACGGTGGGAAATTTCAAATCCAAATCAATCGGTTCTGCCTCAAACTCCGATGCAGACTCCGCAACATATCCCGCCACCTTCTTTACCTCCTTCTCGGAAATAAAAGCCCCCTGAATGCGCTTGGGCTTTGAAGTGTCCCCCGCCAAATAAAGCATGTCTCCATTTCCCAAAAGTTTTTCCGCGCCAGACATATCCAAAATAGTGCGCGAATCCACGCCGGAAGCCACCTGTAGCGCGACTCTCGCCGTAATATTCGCCTTAATAAGACCCGTTATAACCTCAACCGAAGGGCGCTGTGTTGATATAATCAAATGAATTCCCACCGCACGCGACATCTGCGCCAAGCGCACAATTGACGCTTCCATCTCCCGCGGATACGCCGCCATAAGATCTGCCAACTCGTCTATAATTATCAATATGTTCGGCAAAATTTCGTCGTAAGATTTTTCTTTTATCATCTCCGTGTTGTATGAAACGATGTCCCGCACGCCCGCTTCTTCCAGCTTTTCATACCGCCGCTCCATTTCGCGCACAGCCCACCTTAAAGCAATAATGGACTTTTTAGCATCGGTAATCACGGGTGTGAGTAAATGCGGAAGTGAATTATAAATCGTTAGCTCAACCCTTTTTGGATCAATCATCAAAAACCGCAGAAACTCCGGTGAGTTTTTATAAAGCAAACTCACTACCAAAGTGTGAATGGCAATGGATTTCCCTGAACCAGTTGCGCCAGCAATCAAAAGGTGCGGCATTTTTGCGACATCCGCAAAAATCGCGCGCCCGGAAACATCGCGCCCCAAAACAAAACTAAGCGGCTGCGCGCTTTTAAACTCCTCCGTGCCCAAAAGGCTGCGCAGGCCGACTAAAGCAATTGACCGATTGGGAACCTCAATCCCCACCAAAGACCTTCCAGGAATCGGCGCTTCAATCCTCAAGGGGTGCGCCGCCAAAGCCAAAGCCAAATCGTTTTGAAGCGCCGTAATGCGCGCCAGCTTCACTCCTTCGGCGGGTTTTAGGGTATATTGCGTAACAGAAGGCCCAACGTTTACCTCGGACATTTCCACATCAATCCCAAAATTCTGAAGTGTTCTTTTTATAATGTTGGCGTTGGCTTTTATGTCGCCGGACGAAGGCGTTCCTTTGTCGTCCTCCAAAAGATCCGGCGGTGGTGGTTCGTATTTAAATTCGGAGGCGCGCTCGGTTTTGGAAGGTTTTTTTGGGGGGGTAAAAAAGGTTCTTTGCAAAAAAGATTGCGGCGGTTCTTCTGCTTTCTCTTCGCCGCTTTCCGGCCCGCCTGCCAGCGAGGCAGGGAAAACACTCGGTGTTTTTTGGGCCTCAACACCGAGTGTTGGGGAGGAAAGCGGCTCAACCATAGGCAGTTTTTCCTCGCGTTTTGCTAATTCTCCACCAGCTCTCCGAAATCTCAACGGGATGTTGAGCATAACAAGAAGCGATGCGGCAACCAAAGCGGAAAAAATCACGAGTGCCGCCCAAAAATCAAATAATTTCAAAAGCGGGTAAGAAACCAAAAAACCAGCGTATCCGCCGGTATATTCTCCGAACAAAACGTCCGAAATTCCAAGAGAACTTATTAAAAACAAAACGCCGCCTACTAAAGTTGTTTTAAAAATCCGGCTTCCCAGTGAGAAAAGAAACGAAAGTCCCGCCAAAAAAAATGCCAGAGAGGCAAGCCAAAAACCCTTGCCGAAAAGGAAAATGAGAGACCGCTGGGTAACGCTTCCTATCAGTCCGGCCTCGTCAAAATAAGCCAGCGCCAAAACCAAAGACACCGCGAAAGCCAAAATCGCCCAAATGGAGTTTTTCGTCTCCGGCCGCAAACTCTCATGCCACCCCGCCCTTTTTTGCGCGCCCTTCTCCTTATTTTTCTTCTTCGCCATTGGACTTAATTATAGCAAAAATAAAGAGGAGTTTTAAGCTCCTCTTGTGCTCTTCTTTGTAACACAGCTTTCACAATGATAAAACAATTTATCAAAGGTTTTTTGTTTTTTGTGCCAAAAACGTATAGGCTTATGGCACCACACGCAGGTTTGCGGATTTTTAACGCTGTTTATTAAAAGATATAGCATCCAACCACCAATTAAAAGTCCTGTGCCAGCCCAAACTACCAAAACAAGCATATTTGACCTCTCGGGAATCTACCAAAAGTAAAACACGACAGAAGGAAAATAGCAAACAATAAAACCGCGCCTATTTCACGGGCGCGGTTGCGGGATCCATATTCAAAAATTCTTTGTAAATGCGCGTGGCCCAAGAAATTCTGGTCTTACTGCAGTCAGCAGTATCCGCATATCTATCCTTGATCAAGCCGATGGCGTAATAGTTGTTCTCGTGCCAAAAAAGCACAGAGCCGCCGGACATACCTGCGCATGCGGCAAAATTTAATTTAAGTTCATTTTTTCCTTTGGCTGCAATTACAGCAGTGTCCAGCATAAATTGTGCGCCGAAATAAGATCCTTCTTCATTAGAGTCAAACTCATTTAGCAATATCGTATAAATTACAACCGGGCTTAAATCATCATAGATACCGCTATTTTCCAAAACCGGAATGCCGTATGGTCTTATTTCTTTTGGCAAGTCAACAGCAAGAACTGCGTAATCAAGCGTTTCATCCAGTTTTAAAATTTTTGCGTCATAAAACCGGCCTTCATATAAAACAGATACCTTCGGCTCACCACCGGACGGATCTCCGGGTTCACATAAAACATCATGTCCAGCCGTCAAAACTAGACGCCGATTCGGATCGCTCTCAACAAAAAATCCATTACCCCAATAAAATAACCCCCGGCAGTTTGTGCTCACAACAAGCATAGCTTTTTTGACAAGTCTTATGGCGTCTCCTTGAGGAGTGGCGTTGGCTGTGCCGCCAAGAATCGCCGCGCCAAATAATAATAAAAGAACTTTGATAGCTAGTCTTTTCATAGCCCAACCTTTCAAAAGTCTCTCTATACATAACTTAATCCGACAAAAGAAAAAAGGCAACTAGTTAGTTGCCTCTTTAGTTATTCGCCCAGAGCATAATTCCCCCAGTTCACACTAGATTCGCCGGAGGTGGGATCGGCAATCATTCTGCGCTTCTCAAACACACCATCGCCATCCTCGTCCTCTAGCCTAAACCATTTTCCTCCGTAACGATAATCAATATTCTTTATATATCTGCCGAAGCGCATTACATCCGCCTCTTCGGCAACAAGACCTCTTCTCCTAATTCTTAAAGTATTGGACAACGCGAACGAATCAACAATATCTCTATTCATATATTCTGCCTTAGGAACCCAGTACTCAATAACGGCAGTTTGGTTGTTCTCTTTAAATTCTCTTATCAGCACAAGCAGTTTCTTAAGCTTTTCCTTGTTCTCCAGTTCTTGATCCTGCGGAGTTTTCGGTTTATCGTAAACTATCTTTAAATTCTGCGCAAGAGTGCGGTAACTGTATCCAAAAGGCAATTTCCAATCGCCGCGCTCCCATATCTCAACGTCTATTTTTTTGCCCATCGGAGCAATGGCGATATAGACGGGCACATCGAGTGGGCGGTGGCGTTTTGGGTTTTGTTCATTGTTTTGCGGTTTTTCGTACAAAGGCTCAAGAACTCTCCGCCTGTATGACTCGTCGGCATAAAGCTCCCTGCCAGTCACCAGCGGCAAAAAAATTCTTTCTACCGTGTCCGGGCTCCCAAAGCCGCTCTCACCTTCTTTGTCGTAGTCCATAACCAATACGCTTACGCTATTTCCTCCGGTAGCCACAAAACCGCGTATCGCCGGCTTGGATTCTTTGCGCGCATTGCCGTCAATTCTATATACTTCTATGTATTGCGCAATATTATCAGCGGGTTTGTCCAAATCGGGAGTGATCTTATAAGAATCAATCCGCCAGCCTCTTTGAATCTGCTCCCAACTGAATTCGTTGGGATCGCGCAAATCAGTAATTTTTTTGCCGTAACTTTGCTTATCAAAGACGGTAAAGGTATCCACCAAAACAAGAATTTCTCGTTCCTTTGCCGCCTCAAGATAAGAAGCAGAGAAAGGAATTTTGAACACATCTCTTAATGGATAAAGCATCCTCATGGAGTACGCTTGGCGGCCGTATTCAAAAAAATATTCCGCCTCTTTGCCCAAAAACTCTTTTGGAAGTTCGCCCACCAAATCCGTAAACTTGTTGTACGAATCCATGTAGAGCATTCGGTTGATGAGCCATAGCGTGATTTTTTCTTCTTTGGTTATGCCTTTCCGCAAACCAGGGAACCAATCAATAAATCTAGCGAGCTCCGGGTCGTCGTAACTCAAAAACTTGTTAAGCGCGTCCGCGCGGTCTTTAAGCACAGCCATCTGGTCGCTCACACTAATCACCTTGCGATTAAGTTCCCACTTGCCGATTTTTTCGTTGTAATTTGCTACCTTTTTGAGAACAGCTCGTTCGCATCCTATCGCGGCCTGCTTGTCGGTGTATTTATATTCCTTGGTGGAATCTTTGGCAATTTGCCTGCATGCATACCAAGTTGGAGCTACGCAAGCCTGCACAAACATCAATCCGGCGCCAACAACAAACCATTTAACGCGCTTCATCGCGGTAATCCTCCGTTTCCGGTAGCGCGCCTTAAAAACAAACGCGCCACGAAATCACCCTGTTTTGCGTCTTCCCAAAGCTTTTCCAGCATCTTTTTGGCTTCTGCCTGTTCTTTTTTTGGAAGTAAAAGCAACTTGCTGTCAGCGGGGCATTTAGCGTCTTGCGCGGAAAAAAGTTTGGGCATATCGTTTTCAAGTTTTACCTTGCTGCCAGTCTGCTTCATTGCTTCTTCCGCCAAACGATCAATACGTCCAGCTTCTTCTTCTCTCATCAGCCACTCTCGCGTTTGAACTTCCGGCGGTATAACTTTGCCGTCTTTGTCTTTTTTATCAGGATCAAAAAGCCCGGCTGGCTCGTAGTTGAGCGCAAAATTAATCCGCAACGCGGCGGCGTTGTCGCAAAATTTTACGTTTACCGCTGACCAGAAAAATTGCTCCGTGTAAAACTCCACAAGAAATTTTTCCACGAAACCCTTGAGTTCCTTTGTGATCTTCTCAACGCGCTCCGCATTTTTCTCAAATCCTTCCCTATTGACATCAGTTAATCCGACGCTGTCCAATGTCATTGGGTAAAGTCGGCGCAACACCTCATCTGTATCATAGCCGAAATAAATTTTTACCAAGTCCCTCCAGTGTACAAAATAGGGTTGGAGTAAAAACTCGCTTATGGTAGCTGGATAAAGCCCTGTTGCCATGTCATCCCACACTTCAAGATCAAAATAAGCACCGAGTATGCTGTTTTGCAAATACGGATTGGCATGGGTAAATTCATGCATTGTAATACGACTTCTGCCAACAACATATTCGTACATCAACGAATCCAAGCTGACATAAACCACCCCTTCCGTCTCAGGCAACCTAAAATACGCAAGCCCGCCTTGAAACTGCCCGGGCCCAATAATGAAGAGATCTGGAACAAAATCCTGCGGGCGGACATATGGAACAGGAAGTATATCGCTTAATTTCAGGTTGTTTTGAAAATCAACAACTTCGTCAAGACGGGTCGGGTAAGCAGGATCATCTAAAATTTTTGCGCGGTTATCCAGTACCTTTTTTAGAAACCCGAAGTCCTCGTAATACTTAACATTGGCCTCAACAGATCGGCGCGCCACCGTATTTTGAATATATTCCTTAACTTTTTCAAATTGCGCCCACCCCAAAATTTGCCGCACGGCACTCCACTCGGCATCCGAAATCGCACCATTTACCCAGCGAACTTTATATTGTTCGTAAAGCGAGGAAAATTCTGCCAGATTTTTTTCTCCCTCTTTCACCCAAAGCGCGTACATTCCGTCTCGGGTAAAATGGTGGCCCAAATATACTATGTGCACATCGCGGCCAAACATTGAAACGTCGCCTTGGAGCGTGGAATCTGCGCGGTAACCTGGAGCGGATCTGTCTATAAGCGTCCCGCCTACAGGCTCATAGCGCAAAACTTTGGTGCGCCACATTCTCCTCAATTCCTGATATTGATCCCACTGCGTCTTCTGCGGCTCTAAGCTCAAAAGAAAATATGGCTTTTCTGGAATGCTCGCCATCATCTCAATTTCTTTTTTGGAAAACTTGTCCAATACTTTTTCGGCTTTCGCGAGATCAAGTTCCGCATAAACGTTGTCCGTAAAAATGATAAAAACCGCAATCAAGCCAAGCAGTAAAATACGCTTCATGGCTATTCTCCTTTGTCAAAACCCATGCTCAATCTAACAAAAAGCCCAGAAAAGTAAAGTGCGCGAAATTCTATCCTTAGGGATAGAATGACCCGGCTCGATATATCAAAATTTTGATATTTCGAGAAGGCTGCCCTTTCCTTTCTGGGATTTTGCCAGATAAGCCAGATTGTTTACATCTATCTATAGGCTACCATGCCAAGCAAAAAGCTGTCAAACGCCAAGCAACAGCCTTATTCTTCCTTCGCCGCCTCCAGTTTTTGAGATATTCTTATTCTTTGAGCCCACCACTTGGCGGTGCCACCGCCAAGTTATTCAAAAAGCAAGCTACCCAGTTCTTTATCGCGTTGTTTTCTCTCCAAAGTATCCGCTAATGAATTCTCTGCAAATTCTTTATACTCCAGCTTGTTTTTAAACTGCTCCGATATGATTTTCTTTTCACAAAAATTGTCTAAATGTTTATACACATATTCATCTAGGCTCGATTTACTTAACTTGGCGGTGGCACCGCCAAGTTTGTGAACACGATAATTTAGATTTACATAAGCGCTTAGACTTAAGAGGTAGTTATTTGAATTAATATGCTTGGCTTTAAAAACACTTTGAAACAAATATCCACTTCTCTGATAACGATTATTGAAATACCAAGTATAACCACCGCCCAAACGTTTCATGAATTCGCTTATTCCTTCATTTGCAATTTGTTGTAAAATAAAATGATAATGATTGGGATTTAAGCAATATGCAATAAATTTCACTAAACGCCTTGACTTTCGTTTTGATCTAATATGCGGATCTAAGAATGAGTTTTCATAAATACTCCCGATTGGATTTACTGTATTAAATTCATCCATGCTTTGAAAAAACCTTTGCAAATCATAAAGATCTGAAAATATTTTTCTACGATCCGTGCCTCTATTATAGATGTGGTAAAATTCGCCATTAACGAATGGTGGATTTTTCATACATTTAATATAACACTTGGCGGTGGCACCGCCAAGTGAGTATTGAGTATTATTCCTCCTCCTTTGCCGCTTCCAGTTTTTTGAGATATTCCTTTCGATAGCCAGTGCCAGCGGGGATAAGACGGCCGATGATAACATTTTCTTTGAGGCCACGCAACCGGTCTTCTTTGCCTTCAATTGACGCGTTTGTAAGAACGCGCATCGTTTGCATAAAGGAAGCCGCTGAAAGGAAACTCTCCGTAGTCAGCGCAACATTGGTAATGCCCATCATAAGCTGTGCCGCTTTCGCCGGTTGGCCGCCTTCTTTTCTTGCACGCAAATTTTCTTCGCGTAATTTGGATTTTTCAATTATTTCGCCCAAAGAAAGTTTTGTTGATCCGGAATCTTTTACCCGCACTCTGGAGAACATCTGCCTGACTATGGTTTCTATGTGCTTATCGTTGATCGACGCGCCCTGGAAAGTATAAAGCTGCTGGACTTCCGAAATAATATAATTTTGAGCCACCTGTATTCCGGCGACAGATAAAAGCTCTTTGATGTCTGCGGCGCCTTCCGTTATTCTTGTGCCAGGCCGGACTGTTTCGCCGGCCGAAACCAAAATCGTTCTGCCGAAAGGAACTTTAAATTCGTTCTCTCCTGCCGGAGAGATAATTTTGACAATTTTGTCTCGTCCGCCAGCTGTGCCCGCAGCATCCGGTGCGTCGGCAATCACCGAAACAGCGCCCGAAACGTTTGAAAGAATCGCCGAATTTTTCGGCATGCGCAACTCAAAAATTTCTTCAACCCGCGGGAGCCCCATTGTAATGTCCGCCGCTCCGGCGATCCCGCCGACGTGGAAAGTGCGCATGGTTAGCTGTGTACCCGGCTCTCCAATTGCCTGCGCAGCCACAATGCCAACGGCTTCGCCGAGCTTTACCGGAGTGTTAGATCCGAGATCGTAGCCGTAGCAAAGCTGGCAAATTCCCCTTCTGGAGCGGCAGGTAATCGGCGAACGAATAATCACGCTCTCCGCGCCAGAGGAGGCGATTTTTTCCGCATCAGCAAGGGATACCAAGTGGCCCTTTTTAAACAAAATTTTTCCGGCAAATTGCAAATCAACCGCCAAAACCCGCCCGAATACGCGGCCTGCAAAATTTTTCCCCAATCTTTCAAAATCTATTCTCCTGACCTCAAACCCCAGCTCATCTTTGCAATCCGGCTCAGAAATGATAATATCCTGCGAAACATCAACTAAGCGGCGGGTCAAATATCCTGCAGCGGCGGTCTTAAGCGCCGTGTCGGCAGTTCCTTTCCTTGCAGCGTGGGTTGATATAAAGTATTCCAAAACTCCAAGGCCTTCTTTGTAGCTTGCGAGAATCGGCAATTCAATAATACGCCCGGCGGGATTTACCACCAAGCCTTTCATGGAAGCCAACTGGTTAATCTGCGCCCAATTGCCGCGCGCGCCGGATGAAACCATATAATGAATCGGTCCGAAAGGATTAAGAGTTGCGGGAGCCAATTCATCAACTTTTGTTTTAACATTAGTCCAAACTTCTATAATTTTTTCATAACGTTCCTTGTCGGTAAGTAGGCCCTGTTCATATTGGCTTTCAATAGTGCGGGCGCCCTCTTTGGCTTCTTTTATAAAAGCTTGTTTTTGTAACGGCACCTGAATATCATCCATCCCCCACGAAATTCCTGATTCGGTGGAATGTTTAAAACCGAGGCTTTTAATGCGGTCAAGAATTATTGGCGTTTCATCAGTGCCGTACCGCTGAATCATATTTGAAACGGCCTTTACTAAATCTTTCTTTTGTATTTCCTGATTTAAAAATGCGTAATCCCTCGGCAAAACGCTGTTAAAAATAAGCCTGCCAACGGAAGTTTCCAGAATATCACCCGTACCCACGCCCCGACTCGGCGAGGCAGGTTGGTATTTGGGGGTTTTGGTTGTTTTAACAAAAATTTTTGCGTGTATGTCAACAAAACCGTAATCGTAAGCTAAAATGGCTTCGTTTGGGCTGGAAAAATGCTTACCTTCGCCTTTGGCGCCGGGGCGGATGCGCGTAAGGTACGCAATGCCCATAACAATATCTTGAGTGGGAGTGACAACAGGCTCGGCGTTTCCCGGCTTTAAAAGATTTTTGACCGAAGCCATAATATCCCTCGCTTCCTTTTGAGCCTCATCGGTCAACGGCACGTGCACAGCCATCTGGTCTCCGTCAAAATCCGCGTTAAAAGCGACGCAAACCAGAGGATGAAGCTGGATGGCATTGCCCTCTATAAGAATCGGCTGGAAAGCCTGAATGCCGAGGCGGTGCAATGTCGGTGCGCGGTTTAAAAGAACATATTTATCTTTAATCACTTCTTCCAAACTTTCCCAAACTTCCTGCTTCAGATCGTCAATAAGGCGCCCGGCGCCCTTAATAGTATGCGCGAGGTCGCGCGCCATTAAATCGCGTATGACAAACGGACGGAAAAGTTCCAACGCCATATGCTTCGGCAACCCGCATTGGTGAAGCTTTAATTCCGGACCGACAACAATCACGGAACGCCCGGAATAATCCACGCGCTTACCCAAAAGATTTTGCCTAAAACGGCCCTGCTTGCCTTTAAGCATATCGGCCAACGATCTTAAGGGGCGCTTTTGCGCCTGCGAAGTCGCTGCTGGGCCTTGAGTCCTCTTAATTGAATTGTCTAGTAGGGCGTCTATGGATTCCTGCAGCATTCTTTTTTCGTTGCGCACAATAACCTCCGGAGCCTTAATCTCCAGAAGTTTTTTTAAGCGGTTATTTCTGTTGATTACGCGCCTGTACAAGTCGTTGATGTCAGAGGTTGCATGTCGCCCGCCTTCCAGCTGCACCATCGGGCGCAAAGCCGGAGGTATTACAGGGATTGATGAAAGGAACATCCATTCCGGCCGCACTCCGGATCTGACCATAGACTCAATCAAGCGAAGCCTTCTCAAAATTCTTTTTTTCTGCAAAGGCGTTGCGGCTTCCAAATCGTTTTTCAGGCGCGAGACCGTTGTATTCAAATTTATTTCCGAACAAATTTTACGCAAAGCCTCGGCGCCTATTCCGGCTTCAAACATATGCGCGTACTTAAGGCTGAAACGGTGATATTCCACTTCCGCCAATACTTTGTGCTCCTCTATACCTTTAATTTCAGAGACTGCGGTATCGTACGCCGCCTTCAACGCTTCCTTATCCGCCGTACTCGCGGTCTTGGTTTTTGATTTAAACTCTTTACCTACGGCATCCAAAAGTTCGCGCCTCGCTTTTTCATCAACGCGAGTAATTACGTAGCCGCCGAAATAAATCACCCGTTCCAAATCCGGCACCGACATGTCCAAAATAAGGCCTACGCGCGAAGGTACGCCTCTTAAAAACCAAATATGCGAAACCGGAGAGGCAAGCTCAATATGCCCCATGCGCTCTCTCCGGACAATGGAACGCGTAACCTCCACTCCACATTTGTCGCAAATGATGCCTTTGTATCTGACGCGCTTGTATTTTCCGCAATAACATTCAAAATCTTTTTCCGGTCCGAAAATGCGCTCATCAAAAAGGCCGTCTTTTTCAGGGCGCTGCGTGCGATAATTGATAGTTTCCGGCTTGGTGACTTCTCCCCTTGACCAGCTCAAAATCTTCTCCGGCGAAGCGAGGCGTATAGCCAACGATTTAAAATCTGTTATTTTTTGCGTTGTTTCCATAAATGTTAAATATTATTCTGCCTCAATAAATTCTTCAAAGCGTTCTTTTTTAATCTTGCCTCTTTCTTTCTCTTTTTCTTCTTCAAGATCCTCTTCTGCGCTCACAACGCCTCGGAGATCAACGTCAAGGGCCAAACCCTTCAGTTCATTAACCAAAACATGGAACGATGCTGGAATATTCGGGGTCTTAAAAGGCTCGCCGCGCACAATCGCATCGTACGCAGCCGCGCGGCCCAAAACGTCGTCTGATTTGATTGTAAGCATCTCCTGCAAAGTGTGCGCGGCGCCGTATCCTTCCAAAGCCCAAACTTCCATTTCTCCGAAACGCTGTCCGCCGCCCTGCGCTTTTCCTCCGAGAGGCTGTTGAGTAATCAAAGAATAGGGGCCGATTGAGCGCATGTGAATTTTATCTTCAACCATGTGCGAAAGCTTCATCATATAAACCATTCCGACGGTAACTTTCTGGTCAAACCCCTTTCCTGTGCGTCCATCAAAAAGCTGAACCTTGCCGTCTTCGGGAAGCCCGGCCCTTCTTAATTCTTCTTTAATTTCTGTTTCTGTAGCCCCTAAAAGCGCCGGTGTTACAGCCATGTATCCAAGTTTAGACGCGGCCCAGCCGAGATGCGTTTCCAAAATCTGGCCGATGTTCATTCTTGAAGCGACGCCGAGAGGATTTAAAATGATATCCACCGGAGTTCCGTCGTCAAGGTATGGCATATCTTCTTCCGGCAAAATGCGCGAAACAACTCCCTTGTTGCCGTGCCTGCCTGCCAATTTGTCGCCGGAAGAAATTTTCCGCATCTCGGCAACCTCAACGCGAATTTGCTTTATAACCCCGGTTTCCAATTTGTCCCCTTTCTCGCGAGAAAAAATCTTTATGCCAACAACGCGCCCATGCCGCCCGTGCGGCATTCTAAAAGATGTGTCTTTCACATCTCTAGCCTTCTCTCCAAAAATCGCGCGGAGCAATCTTTCCTCCGGAGTCAAGTCTGATTCGCCTTTTGGCGATATTTTACCAACTAAAATATCGCCCGCCCTTACCTCCGCGCCTACGCGCACAATGCCGTCTTCATCTAAATCTTTCAGCTTCTCCTCTCCTACATTTGGGATGTCATGAGTAGTAATCTCCGGCCCCAATTTGGTATCCCGCACGTCAACAGAATAATCTTCCATAAGTATGGATGTAAAAGCGTCGTTTTGAACCAAACGCTTGGAAAGAATAATGGCGTCTTCAAAATTGGCTCCGCCCCACGAAAGAAACGCGCACAACAAATTTTGCCCCAAAGCTAGATGTCCTTTTTGGGTAAGCGATGTATCCGCCAATAAATCTCCTTTTTTCACGCGGTCGCCGACATTCACCGACGGACGCTGATGAATCAGGGTGGATTGGTTAGAGCGGACAAAATTCACAAGTTCGTATTTTTTCTCGCCTTTGCCGGATTTTACAGTAATAGATCCCGCGTCTACCTTAGAGACCGCGCCATCAATGTCGGACAACACAAGCCTGCCGGAATCGTGAGCCGCTTTTTCTTCCACGCCGGTAGCAACAAGCGGGGCCTGCGGTTTTATGCAAGGCACGGCCTGCCTCTGCATATTTGACCCCATCATTGCGCGACTGGAATCATCATGTTCCAAAAACGGAATAAGAGACGTAGCAATAGAAAAAGCTTGCTGCGGAGAAACATCAATATAGTCTATTTCGGAACGTGGAATCAGTGTTGGCTGGCCCTCCGCGCGGCCCTCAACCTCCTCCACCAAAATATTGCCCGCACTGTCAAGAGCCACTCCCGCTTGCGCGATTTTGTGGCGGACCTCTTCAAACGCGGTCATATAATGAACCTCCTTTGTAGCCCTGCCTTTTTCCACTTTTCTGTAAGGAGTTTCCAAAATGCCGTATTCGTTTACGCGCGCGTATCCTGCCAAATAATTTATCAGGCCGATGTTCGGACCTTCCGGCGTCATAATCGGGCAAAGCCTGCCGTAATAAGAAGGGTGGACGTCTCTGACCTCAAAGCCGGACCTCTCTCTTGTAAGGCCCCCAGGCCCCAAAGCGGAAACACGCCGTTTGTGTTCAAGCTCGCCCAAAATGTTCGTTTGATCCATAAATTGGGAAAGCTGGTTGGTCATGAAAAATTCGGAAATTACTGCGGAAAACGGGCGCGCGTTCAAAAGCTGCGCCGGGGTCACGGTAGCCAAATCGGAAGTGGACATTCTGTCTTTAATCGTGCGCTCCATGCGCGCGAGTCCGATGCGCAAGCGCTGCTGCAACATCTCGCCTATTGAGCGCACCCTTCTGTTGCCGAGGTTATCAATATCGTCCGGCTGCGCCTGCGGATTGTTGTTTAGAGAAATTATTTCCGAAATGATGGCGATCAAATCTTCCTTGCTTAAAATACGAGGGGCTTTTTGTTTTATATTCGCGAGTGCTGGAAGGCGCTGGGCCAATTTATATCTTCCAACCTCTGATATGTCGTATCTTTCGGGTCCGAACATAAGCCGCACCAGCTCTCTGGCGTTTTCGGGAGTAGCCAGTTCTCCTTGCCGGATGCGCTTAAATATTTCTACGTAAGCGTCATCGGCTGTTTTTGTGGAATCTTTCTCCATGGTTTTTTTGATAAAAGAAATTTCTCCGTTATCAATTTTTTCAAATGCGGATTTTATATCTTCGGCGTTTTCCAAGCCGAAAACCTTAAGAAGCGCGGTTGCCGCGATTTTTCTCTTGCGGTCAACTTTTACGTAGATCGCCCCATCGGCTTCCGTTTCAAATTCCAGCCACGCGCCGCGCGAAGGAATAACTTTTGCGCCGAAGAGTTTCCTGCCGCGAAACATATTGGCGTTGAAATAAGCCCCCATGGAGCGCGCGAGCTGCGACACAATTACCCGCTCAACGCCGTTTATAAGAAACGTCCCGCGCGGAGTCATAAGCGGAATATCTGCAAGAAACACCTCCTGTTCTTTTTTCTCGCCAGTGCGCTTGTTTAAAAGCCTTAAGCGAATCCGCAACGAGGCATCGTAGGAAAGATTATTAATTCTTGCGCGCGTCTCATCAAATTTCGGCTCGTCCAAAGAATAATCCAGAAACTCTAAAGCAAGCTCTTCACCTGTGTAATCCAAAACGGGCGAAAATTCGTCCAAAATCTCCTTAAGGCCGCGTTTTAAAAGCCAATCATAAGATTTGAGTTGCATTTCTGCCAGATCAGGCAAGTCTGTGAAAGCTTCTCTATATCGGGAGAAATATTTTTTGTTTATCATAATTTCGTAAACCGAACGCAAAATAGCCCTTTTTCTAGCCTAAAATAAGGGCCTTTTTAAAAATATCTAGGTGCCGACTTTATTATGCAAAGCAATAGGGCTAATTTTACCTGCCTATTAAAATACCGTCAATAGATCCCCTGTGGATAACCCCGCCGCTAGCGGGGCAGGCTCCTATTGACACGTTTTTGTATGTTAGCAAATAAACAAAAGGGTGTCAAGTCCGCCGCAAACTCCATTTATTCCAGCTCACCAAAAGGGCGCTAGCGATGAATATTGAAGAATATGTGCCGAAGAAAACGCCGATTAAAATGGCGAGAGCAAAAAGTTTGGTGGAGGCGCCGCCGAAAAAATAAAGCGCGAGCATAACAAGCATAACGGTTAAAGATGTGTTGATAGAGCGGCCAATGGTTTGCCGAAGGCTTGTCTCAACAACATTTTCCCAGCCCAAGGCCTGGCTAGAGCCAGCGCCTTTGGCGGAAAACTTCTTATTATTTTCCCTAATGCGGTCAAAAACCACGATCGTATCGTGCACCGAGAAACCTAAAATTGTAAGCAGCGCCGTTACAAAAAGCGTATCCACCGTTACCCCATAAAAATGCCCGAGCGCCGCAAAAACTCCTGCCGGAATTGAAACGTCGTGAATCAAAGCCACAAGAGCAGCTGCGCCATACTTCCAAGACTGGACCGGCTTGGACACCTGTCTGAACGCAAAAGCGATGTAAAAAACAATCATAACCATAACCAATCCTATTGCGTAAATAGAATTGCGCTTAAGCTCCGCGCCTATGGTCGGCCCGATGGATGTAAATTGCTTTTCTTCAAGTTTGCCAAATTTACTAAGCTCGCCAAGCAAAGCCTGGTGCCGCGCCTCGTCTATGGAAGGAAGCCTCAAAATCGCCCCACGCTCTCCAACCGGCTGAACAACAGCGTCCGGCAAACCAATGGACGCCAGCGTTTTAGCAATAGCATCAGATGAAGGCCGCTCTCCGCCAGCTGACGGAGCATACTCAACCTCCAGCAAAGATCCTCCGGTAAAATCAATCCCCAATCTCAATCCCCAAAGCGCCAGCGCCAAAAAACTGGCCGTCACCAGCGCCCCCGACACCCAATAACTAATTTTCCTCGCTCCGATTATGGTCATGATGAGTTTGAATAAAAATGTTCTTTTAATTCCGCTTCGGAAACGTAGCGCAAGACTTGGCCATAAATTGCTCTTAAAGTGCCCCTATCCAATTCCTTGTGATTTGCAATAGTGAGCGTTTGTTTAAAGCCATCCAAAATCCTTTGGAGTTTTACATGACTGCCGGTTTGCTTAACGACAGAAAAACCAAAATGTTGCAAAATTTTAATAACGTCCTCTCCAGAAAGGACTTTTAATTTAGGCATGAACTTCGGCCAATTCTAAATTGGCTAAAATGGAAGGCTTGGGAGCTAAATCATATGCTGATAAATCTTCGCCTTCCAAATGAAGTCCAACCGCCTCTTCTATATTTTTAGCTAGCTCATCTAAAGTTTTCCCTTGCGTGACAACTGGCAAATCAACACCCTGCGCTACGTAATATTTATCGCCTTTATAAATATGAAACTGTATAATCTTTTTCATGTTGCCATTTTAGCATAATAACATAAAAACGCAACTTTAAATGTTGTTTAATTCTTCTTCTATTGCCGCTTTATTCGGCGGATTTAACTTCAAGGCCTCTTCGTAGTATTTGCGGGCGTTGGGCTTGTCTCCCTGATCTTTATAATAGGAAGCCAAAACGACTTTCAGATAATAATCGCTCTGATTTTTTTGGATTCCTTCCAGCAAAATAGGCACGGCTTGGCTTGATTTCTCCGTGTAAGAAAGCGCGTAAAGATCAAAAAGGTTTTTGTATCCGGGAATAAAATCAGGTTTTACTGAAATTGCCTGCTTAATATATTTTTCGGCTTTGGCAAAATCTTTTAAGTAAAAATGGTAAAGGTCGCCGAGATTGTTAAAAGCGACGTAATCCGCAGGACGGATAGCGGACGCATACTGCCAAGCCAAAGACGCGCCTTCGTAATCCTCCAAAAACTTTCTCAAAATTCCCAACTGCAGCCATCCCTGCAGATAATTCGGCTCGCTTTTCAACTGGAGAGACAAATCTTTTAATTCTTTTGTTTTCGCGGCATCTCCTGCGGGTATTTTTCGGTCTAAAGCTTGATTGGCTAATATTTCGAGCTCACCTCCGCCCTCTTCAACACTCGGTGTTTGTGGCCCATCAACACCGACCTCCGCACTTGGCGGTGGCACCGCCAAGTTGCTTGCCTGCCGGACAGGCAGGTTCCGCCAAATGAAAAACCCAGCTGCGCCTGCCGCGATTAAAATTAAAATCAAAATTACCAAAGCAATTAAGTAAGTTTTTGGCATAACGACATAATACCAAACCCCGCACCTTTTGCAACAAAAGGTGCGGGGTAAACCAAAAACCCCCGCAAGGGGGTTTTTGGAATAACCTGCTAATTCACAAGCTTAGCGATTATTGAGACTGGAAGGTGTTCTGCGACATTCCTGATGCCGGCAGACCTGAAACCTGATAGCCGTTGGTGTAGTCAAAGTCTCTAACAGTTACCTGGGTCGTGGTAGATATCGGAGACCAGATAAAGTTATTGTCTGCGGCGCTATCTACGCCAACTGCCGCACTAACTCCTGCTGCGCCCATGTCGCCAAGGGGAGTCAAGACGGTAGCAGCCTGGTGGTCGGTCGGGAAAGCCGCGTCGCCGTCCAGTTGCACAGTGATTGTGTCTTTGCTGGTGGTAACCGTAGAAAGGCCTGCCGCAGTCGCGCGCAACTCAAAGTATCTTGTCACGCCGCTTGACACGGTATAGGTCGTTGTAGCTACTTCCCAGCCGGTCTTATCAGGATAAATACTTACAGCCGTCTTACCGGGCGGAAGATTTGCAACATAAGCAGCTCCATTGTTTATAGCTCCACTGGAAGTAAAGTTTGAATCAATTGTGGTAAAAAGTAAATCGGTGTAGACATACAACTTGTAGGAGTGAAGCTTAGCTGCAGAATCCGACAACGTTGACGATCCAACGGTGAACGAGAACTTGAACAAAGCCACATCACCGTTATTTGCCGTTACGCTGAAACGATAAATTTTCTGGTTAGCCGCGTTATTCAGAGAGGTAGTCGGAACAGTGTAGTAAGCAAACGAAGGATAAGCCTTCATAATCCGGACACCCTGCGAAGCGGTAACTGTGGTAGCTCCATTTATGGTGTTTCCGGAAGATGCTCCTGTGCCATAGTTGCCGTTCAATCCGGCATTCGCGCCATCGTAGTTAACTTTGAGCAAATCACCAGATCTTACCATAGGACCATCCACACTGACTCCAGCGATATCGCCTTTGATAGTAAGAACTTTCGCTCCGTTGCGCGGAATTCTGAAAGATCCAATCGCAATAGCGGAAGAAGTGGCGCCATAGCTTGTCGGAAAGACAGCCGTCCCAACTTGAGTAGAGCCCTCCCACAGAGTTACTTGCCTGCCGACTAAGTCAACGGGCGTGTTGGAAGCAGCGCCGGAGATAATCAAAGCAACCTGCTTAAGATCAATGTCTTCGTTGGTCGCGCTGAACCTGATTTTGGCAAGTTCAACTCCGGTCTGGCCAGCCGCTACAATTTTGTAGGAAGGACTGCCGGAGTCAAGCACAACATTAATGGTTCCTCCGGAAGCAGCGCTCATGAGCTGACCAGATGATTCAGTTATGGTTTGCGCAATTGTCTGGCCGGAAGTAAGTCCGGAAACGCCAGTCCAGTCCGCGGAATTAGCGCCGTTTTCATTGTCATCTCCTTCAATGCCCCATCCATAACTACCGGTAGATCCGCCGATCACATCACATTTCAATCCCAAAGTCTTGGAAGTCCCTTTTGGTAAAGTGAGTCCGTTGCTTAGGAAAGTAAAGTTCGTTGAAGAACCGGATGCGGATGGATTAACCGCGACAGACACAACCGTTGAGCCGTCGTAAAGCTTACAGTTGGTATTATCGGTCGCTGATCCGCCGCTTGCCGCATGGTAAACCACTGGAATGCTGGTTAGCCTCAAATCTTCACCTGAACCTGTGCCATCCAAAACATAGTTGGCAAAGAGGAATTGAGAAGATCCTGCAATAACCGTCTGCGCGATAGGCACGGACGAAACGCTAACTGCAAGCGCTCCGGCTTTTATCGTCATCTGATTTGCGGTAATCACGGATGTCGGGGAAGGAGTAATAGAATTGCCCGTAGTCAAACCTCTAACTGTAGCCCAATCAGCACTGGGCGTAGTGGAAGCTTGGAAGACGTTGTTGGTGGTAAATGTTGTGGAGAATTTACCTTTCAGAGTGTAAATGCCTGTACCAACCGGGAAAGTAACGGTGTCGGTAAATCTTACTTTACCGTGTCCGTTTTTGACGACTGCTCCGTCCGCAGGGCCAGCAATGATTGCCCCATTCGGATCAACCAAAGTAATGTTGGTTACATTGGTTCCCGCTACGCCGGCATTGCTTGTGTAGGTGGAGGAAGTAGCAGCCATAAAGAAGAAGTCAATTCTGCCGACAGAAATTTGTTCTCCTTTTACCTCAACGGTAAATCCGCCCAATGTCTGATTCGCCAAATTGATAGCGACATTTTGCGCTGGGATAGAGTTGGCCACAGATAC